>JBAYTO010000005.1:0-103615 GCA_041675585.1 Desulfurivibrionaceae bacterium | reverse complement strand
TGAGGGATTACAATGAAGAATTACCGCACGACGCGCTCAACGATCTGACTCCTGTTGAGTACAGGGTGCTTCATCACTCGGAAACCTCTATTTCTGGATGGCACTGATTTAGGGATGTTTACAGGGGAACCCCTCAAAGGCAACTGGCAAGGGTTCTATTCGTGCCCGGTCAAACGAAATTTCATCATCATTTACCTGTATGCGAAGCCTGCCGCAAGAAATCCGATGACAAAGTGGTTCTGTGCGATGACTGCCATGAACGAACCGATACAACTCTGAAGTTTATCATGCTTGGTCCCCACGACCAAGCCTATGGCCTGTAAGGAGGCATGAGTCAGGCAGAGAAGGTTAGTCAACAACTCAACAACGTCACCTATTAGCTCTTTCTGCTTGTTAATCCCTGGCCTATTGTTTAATCTGACCTCCTCGCTGTTCAGATAAATGCCACCGTGGGGAAAGGGCATGCCGGGACCGAGTACCACCACCTGCCTTCAACAATTAGGTAAACGCAAGCCGCTTCGGGAGATGATCCGCCCGTGAGCGGCTTTTTTTGTGCGGCCGCTTGGTTGCGGCAGGGGGAATTTTTGTATGCTGCGTGACAATGTCCCCGTCCAATATGCGCAGAGCATGGCAAAGTGCCACCATCAAACGTGGTCTGTCCAGAATGGCGCTAGTTTAAGGACGGATGCCAGCAAAACCGGACTGTCCCCGGCCCTATCGGGGGCTGTTCCAGGCTTTTGCGAATTAAACCCACAGCAGTTGCAAAAAGCCTAAAACTCAGACTTTTGCAGTGCCGGTCACCATGGTTGCAGCAAACCCGTAAACTTCCGGGACAGCCTCATATAGGAGTACCACTGAGTTGTTCAGAGGGCATAGCCTCTGAACCTGTACCTTGTCCTTAGGGCAAGGGTTTCAACATCGCACTAAAGCCTGCCATCCAATCAGCAAATCAAGGAGTATCCGAATGGAAAGCCAAAACTTTTCCAGCCAGCTGCGCAGGTCAATCCTTGTCCACTCCACCATGGGGATCCTGATCATCGGTCTGACCGTCTCCATTGTCAGCATCGCCTTCTTCTACTTCAATCTCAGATCCGATTTGATCGACAAGCTGGCCTACTCCCTCCGGATAAAAAGTATGACCGTTGACGAGTTCTCAAACCGAGCCCAGGATATCACTTTGCAGATCACCAGCCGGACCAAGATCAGAGAAAAGTTGGAAGAGTTTAATCGAGGCGAGATTCGCCGTGAGCAACTGACAGCCTTCAGCGCCCCGCTGCTCGTCGACGCCATGCGCCAATCGTCGGAAATTGCCGGCATCAGCAGGCTTGATGCCAAGGGAGAGCTTGCTGTCAGCATTGGCATCCCGATCCCCCCAGCAGCATGGCCGAATCCGGAAACCCTGGGAGAAAAAGTACGGTTCCGGGGGCCGTTGATCCTGGAAGGCAAATCGTATTTAGTTCTGGGGGCGGCTATTATCGGCCAGGAGAACCGGCGGGCCGGGACGGATATCGTCCTTTTCAACACCGAAAAGCTGCAAGAGTTCCTCAAGGACTATACTGGCCTCGAAAAAAGGGGAGAGACGATTCTCGGCCTCCCCGGTAACGGAGGCATCAACCTCCTCGTCCCCTTACGGGCAGAGATGAAGAGCCGCCCCCTTGCCGCCCCCATTGTTCTTTCCCCCACGGCTCCGGTGGCGGAGGCTTTGCGGAATGGCTTGGCAAACAAGAGTGGCACCCTTATCCCGGACGCCACATCCATTATCGCCTATGGCCCCCTTTCCCGTACCGGCTGGGCGCTGGCTGTTCGGATGGATAAAGATGAGCTGTACGCCCCGATGTACCATGAGATCTTGATGATGGTCGCAATCATTCTGCTGCTGCTCTTGATCGGGTACTACGGGATGATCGTTTTGCTCCGGCCGCTTACCAAGGCAATCCTGATCAAAGCGGAAGACCTGGAAAAGCAGATCAAGGAGAAAACCGCTCAGCTTGAAGTATCTACAGCCGCCTTGCTCGACGAGAAGGACCAGCTCATTAAAAGTCATGCCGAGCTGGGAAAAACCTACGCCGATCTTAAGGCTGCCCAATCACGGATTCTCCAGCAGGAGAAAATGGCCTCCATTGGCCAACTGGCCGCAGGTGTTGCCCACGAAATCAATAATCCCATGGGCTTCATCATCAGTAACCTCAACACCCTGGTAAAGTATATAGGCAGAATCTTGGAAGTCATGCAGACCCAAGATGAGGCCTTGGAGGGCCTTGTCACCAAGGGATCGGATGAATTTATCGAGGTGTCCAAGCGGGTGAATGAGAAAAAACGCCAGGCCAAAATGGATTACATTACTAAGGATACCGCCGCCCTGATCCTGGAGTCAATAGAAGGGGCGGAGCGGGTTAAGAAAATCGTCCAAGACCTGAAGGATTTCTCTTGTATAGATACAGCGGAATGGGGCGACCAAGACATCAATGCCGGCCTTGATAGCACCCTGAGAATGCTGACTAACGTGCTGAATCAGGCGGTTATTACCAAGAAGTATGGCGACCTCCCCCTGATTCGCTGCAATATCGGCCAGCTCAATCAAGCCTTCATGAACATCTTGACGAACGCTGCCCAATCAATAGCCCCCCAGGGAGAAATTATCGTCGAAACCTGGAGCGACCACAACAGTGTCTTTATCTCGATCGCGGATGACGGCTGCGGCATCCGGACGGAAGACCTCGACCGGATATTTGAGCCATTTTTCACCACCAAGGAGGTGGGGCATGGAACCGGCCTAGGATTGAGTATCGCCTACGATATTGTCAAAAACCACAATGGCACCATGCAGGTGTGCAGTGAAGTCGGGCATGGCACCACCTTAACTATAAAGCTCCCTGTTGTCTGAGTTGACTGACATTCAGCCCCAAAATCGTAAGTGTACCACATGAACTAAAAGCAGGACATGACAGGGAAGTTCAAGGAAAACTAGGGACATCTCCCGTATTTCAGGGACACTTATTGCTTCATATCTCCGCTCGCAGACGGTAGCCCACCCCGGATTCGGTGCACAGCAGGCTGGGCCGGGAGGGGTCGCGCTCGATCTTGCGCCGCAGGTTACTGATGTTTACCCGCAACACATGCGGCTGCTCCAGGTGGGAGACGCCCCAGATCCGGCTGAGCAGCTGACGGTGAGTCAGCACCTTGCCGGCGTGGGTCACCAGCAGCCGGAGAATCTCGTACTCGGTGGGGGTTAGCTGCACCTCCTGACCTGCTACCAGTACCAGGCGCCGGGTAAGATCCACCTCAAGCCCGCCGCTGCGAAAGACCGGCTCTGGAGCCTGGCCGACGACCCGCCGGAGCGCCCCCCGGATGCGGGCCAGCAGCTCCGGGACGCCAAAAGGTTTGCTCAGGTAATCGTCCGCCCCGGCATCCAGCGCGCCCACCTTGTCGTCCTCCCGTTCCCGCACTGAGAGCACGATGATCGGCACGGGCGACCACTCGCGCAGCCGCCGGATCACCTCCACCCCGTCCAGGTCGGGAAGCCCCAAGTCGAGGAGGATCAGATCCGGCCGCACTGCCGCAGCGGCGGCGAGGCCGAGGCGGCCGTTTTCCGCCAGATGCACGGTAAAGCCGCTGCTCCCCAGCACGGTGGCCAGCAGCCGCCGGATGGCGGCTTCGTCATCCACCACCAGGATGCGGGTAGGATGGTCGCTGGGCTTTGTTTCAGCCATGGGCGGACTCCTCTGTCGGGGGGGGTGGGATGAGGGGCAGTCTGATCGTGACGGTCAACCCGCCGCCCTGGGTGATGGCGGCGCTGATCTTGCCGCCGTGGGCCTGAACAAACCCCTTGCATATGGAAAGGCCGAGGCCGGTGCCGCGCACTCCCTCCGGCGCCGGGATCCGGTGGAACTTGTCGAAGATCAGTTCCAGGTCTGCCTCGGCAACCCCTGGGCCATGGTCGACCACCTCTATAACCAGCCATTCCCGGTCAGTCCGGGCATTGATCCCAAGGGGCTGATCCTGCGGTGAATACTTGAGGCTGTTATCGAGCAGGTTGACCAGCACCTGGATCATGCAGCCCATGTCCAGCATTACCAGCGGCAGGTCCGGGGGGAGACTTATGGCGATCTCCCGTTTTCCCAGGCGTGGATTGAGCACCGACAGGGCGCAGCCGATCAGCTCCTCCACATCGCAGGGCGTGTATTTCAGCCGCACCGCGCCAGCCTCCAATCTGGTCATGTCCAGCAGGTTGCCGACAAATCGGTTCAGCCGGGCCGCTTCTTCGCAGGCGGTGGCCAGCAGTTCGGTTCTGGCCGCCTCGTCCAACCCCTCCTGGTCCCGCAGGCTGCTCAGCGCCCCGGTGATGGAGGCCAGCGGGGTGCGCAGGTCGTGGGAGATGGAGTTCAGTAGGGCCCGCTCCAGAGTCTCGCGGGCCGCCAGGATCTGCGCCTGCCCAGCCTGCAGGGAGAAGTGTACCCGTTCCAGGGCCATGGCGGTCTGACTGGCAAAGGCGTCGAGCAGGAGCCGGTGCGGTTGGGAGTTGTAGTCGGTCGCCTCTGCCAGTCTGACTCCGAGCACTCCGTAGATGGTGGTCGCGGTCATCAGCGGCAGATAGAGAAGGGCGGCCGAGCCCAGGGTGGCGGTGCCGCGCCCTGCCTCCCGGCTATTGCGGAAGGCCCAGTCCGCCACGGCTCGTTCCTTGAGGTCGAGATTCAGTTTTTCGTTGGCGGAGATGATCTTGAGTTGCTCGCCGTCGGCCAGAAAAACCACTATCTCGGCTGTCAGGCTTTCCCTGATGTTGCGAAGTACCGCGCCGGTGACGGCGACCAGGTCTGCGGCGCCGGCAAGATCGCGGCTAAGATAGTAGAGACTGGCGGTCTGCACTTCGCGCAAGCGCAACGCCTCGGCCCGTTCGCAGCTCCTGGCCACTTGCGAGCTGATCACCAGCCCCACGATAAGAAAAACCCCAAAGGTCAGCAGGTATTCGGTGTCGGCCACGACCAGGGTGAAAAATGGGGGGACAAAGAAGAAATCAAAGGCAAAGACCCCGAGCATGGCGGTGAGTACCGCCGGCTGGAGGCCGAGGCGAACGGCAGCCACTACCACCGCCAGCAGATAGAACATTACCATGTTGGTGGGGGAGAAAAAAGGTTGGACCAGGTGGCAAAGCAGCGTGGTTCCGGCCACCAGGGCCAGGGCCGTCGCGTGTCCTACCCAGGGGATGGCACGAACCGGTCGGCGCTGCCGTGTTGCCGTGCGCCGTTCGTCCGGGTTCATACTCACAACGTAGACGTCGATCTCGCCGCTTGCCCTTATAATTTGATCCACGATGGGCGGGCGGAGGAGTTCCCGCCAACGGGGGCGGGTAGGCTTGCCCACCACGATTTTGGTGATGTCGTGCCGGGTGGCGTAATCGGCCACCGCCTGGGCCACCGTACTCGAAGTGACCGAAGCCACCGTGGCGCCCATGCTTTCAGCCATCCTCAGGTCGCGCCAGATCCGGGCCCGGTTTTCGCGACTGAAGCGACCGGTGTCCGGGGTTTCGATGTAGAGCGCGTGCCAGGGGGCCTTCATTTCGTCGGCCAGCCTCCGAGTGGCGCGCATCAGCTTCTCGCCGAAGGGGCTGCCGCTGATGCAGACCAGGAGTCGCTCCGCCACGGTGCGGGGCCCGGGTACCGCGCGGGTCTCCATGTAGGAGCGCATCTCATCGTCCACCCTGGCCGCGGTGCGGCGCAAGGAGAGTTCCCGCAGGGCAATGAGGTTGCCGGGCTGGAAGAATTTTTCCATGGCCCTGGCCGCCTGCTCGGGGATATAGATCTTGCCTTCGCCCAGCCGTTCCAGCAGCTCGTCCGGCGGGATGTCAACCAGCTGGATCTCCGCGGCCAGGTCGAGGAGCAGATCCGGCACGGTCTCGCGCACCACCACCCCGGTGATCTTCTCCACCACGTCGTTCAGACTCTCGAAGTGCTGGACATTGACCGTGGTGTAGACGTCGATCCCAGCGGTCAGCAGCTCCTGCACATCCTGCCAGCGTTTTTCATGCCGGGAGCCTGGGGCGTTTGTATGGGCCAGCTCGTCCACCAGGGCAATCTGGGGGCGTCTTTTCAGGATTGCATCGAGATCCAGCTCGAAAAGCGGCACCCCCTGGTATTCAAGGCGCAGTTTGGGGATTGTCTCCAGCCCCTCCAGCAGGGCATCGGTCTCGGCCCGGCCGTGGGACTCCACATAGGCCGCCACCACATCCCGCCCTTCCCGCTTGCGCTGGCGGGCGGCGCTCAGCATGGAAAAGGTCTTGCCCACCCCGGCCGCGTAACCGAGGAAGATCTTGAGCTTGCCCTGGTCGGCCTGGGCTTCCTCGGCCTGGGCCAGCTTGAGCATCGCTTCCGGCGAGGGCCGGCTGTCGTCGTTGTCGTTGCTCACGGATTATCCAGCGCCCGGTTGAGCAGCAGGACATTGACCCGTGGTTCTCCCAGCAGGCCCAGCTGGCGGCCCTCGGTATGGATAGCCACGAGGCTGGTCACTGCCTCTTCGGAAAGATTGCGGGCCAGGGCGATGCGTGGAATCTGCAGCCGGGCGGCGGCGAGGGAGATGTGCGGATCAAGGCCGCTTGCCGAGGCCAGCGCCAGGTCGGCGGGGATGGGGCCGACGACGCCGGTGGCGCGCAGGGCTCCGATCCGTTCCGTCACGCTGGTGAGGAAGGCCGGGTTGCTGGGGCCGCTGTTGGAGCCGCCCGAGGCCATGGGGTTATAAGGAAATTCGGCGGTGGCCGAGGGGCGGGGCCAGAAGTAATGCGGGCCGGAGAAGGGCTGACCGATGAGTTTCGAGCCCACCGCCTGGCCGCCGGCATCGATGATCAGGCTGCCGTTCGCCTGTTCCGGGAAAAGGGTCTGGGCGATCCCGGTGACCACCGCCGGATAAAGCCCGCCGCAGAGCAGGGTGAATAAAAGGCACATCAGGATGGCTGGTTTCAGTTCTTTCATAGCTACGGTTCTCCGGATATCATCAGGATAAATCATTGTACAAATAAACCTATCACCAAGTCGATGGCTTTAATGCCGACAAACGGCACGATGATGCCGCCCACCCCGTAAACGAGCAGATTCGAGATCAGCAGCTTTTCCGCCGGCATGGGCCGGAACTTGGTGCCCTTGAGGGCCAGCGGCACCAGAAAGGGGATGACCAGAGCGTTGAAGATCACCGCCGAGAGAATGGCGCTCTCCGGGCTGGCCAAGTGCATGACGTTCAACGCGTCCAGCTGGGGGTAGATGGAGAGCAGGGCCGCCGGGATGATGGCGAAGTACTTGGCGATGTCGTTGGAGATGCTGAAGGTGGTGAGGTTGCCGCGGGTCATCAGGATCTGCTTGCCCACCTCCACGATGTCCAGGAGCTTGGTGGGGTTGGAATCCAGGTCGATGATGTTGGCCGCTTCCCGGGCCGCCTGGGTGCCGGTGTTCATGGCCACCGCCACATCGGCCTGGGCCAGGGCCGGGGCGTCATTGGTGCCGTCGCCGGTCATCGCCACCATGAAGCCCGCCTCCTGGCTTTCCTTGATCAACCGCAGTTTGTCCTCCGGCGTGGCCTGGGCCAGGAAGTCGTCCACCTGGGCTTCGGCGGCGATGGCTGCGGCGGTGAGCGGATTGTCGCCGGTGATCATCACCGTTTTGATGCCCATGGCCCGCAATTGCCGGAAGCGCTCCTGGATGCCGCTCTTGACGATATCCTTTAGATTGACCACCCCGTAAATCTCGGCGTCACAGCAGACCACCAGCGGGGTGGCCCCGGCCCGGGCGACGCGGTCGACCACCTGAGCCAGCTGGGGGGGGATGGACTCGCCGCCCAGATTTCGGACAAAGGCGACCAGGGAATCGGCAGCGCCCTTGCGGTACTGCTTTCCTGCCGTGTTGAGCCCGGAGAGGCGGGTTTGCGCGTTGAACTCAACCGGTTCACCGTCGGGGGGCATGACCGGCTGCTCGAGTTTAAACCGTTGCCGGGCCAGGGCTACGATGCTGCGGCCCTCCGGAGTTTCGTCGGCAAGGGAGGCCATCAGGGCCGCCTCGGCCAACTCGCGCTCGCTGTGACTGCCAACCGGGATGAGCTCCACCGCCTCCCGGTTGCCGTGGGTGATGGTGCCGGTCTTATCCAGGAGCAGGACGTTGACGTCGCCCGCCGCTTCAATGGCCCGGCCGGAAAGGGCGATAACGTTCTTCTGGAACAATCGATCCATGCCGGCGATGCCGATGGCCGGCAGCAGTGCGGCGATGGTTGTGGGCGCCAGGCAGACGAACAGGGCCACCAGCACGGTGAGCGAGACCGGGTGGCCGAGACCGTTGGCCGCGACGCTGTAGTGGGACAGCGGGCTGATGTTGGCACAGACCAGGAGAAATACCAGGGTGAGGGCGATGAGCAGCACCTCCAGAGCTATTTCGTTGGGGGTCTTGCGTCGTTTGGCCCCCTCGATCAGGGAGATCATTCGGTCGAGAAAGGTTTCGCCTGGGTCGGCGGTGATCCGCACCACCACGCTGCCGGAGACCACGGTGGTGCCGCCGGTCACCGCGCTGCGGTCGCCGCCGGATTCGCGCACCACCGGGGCGGACTCGCCGGTCACCGCCGATTCGTTGACCAGGGCGGCCCCGTGGATGATCTCGCCGTCGCCGGCGATGATCTCGCTGCTTTCCACCAGAATATGGTTTCCCTTCCGGAGCTCACTGGCGCCGACCGTAATCGTGGTACCCTCCGGATCGCTGCCGGCCAGCCGCTTGGCCATTACATCGGTGCGCGATTTGCGTAAGCTCGCGGCCCTTGCCTTGCCTCTTCCCTCTGCCAGCGCCTCGGCAAAGGTGGCGAAGAGCACGGTCAGCCAGAGCCAGACCGAGACCTGGCCGGTGAACCAGGCCGGCTCACGGCCCACGTCGGTGAGGGACATGATAAAGGTGATCACCGTGATGCAGCTGGCGATTTCCACGCAAAGCATCACCGGGTTGCGCCACAGCAGGCGCGGGTCAAGTTTCTTTACTGATTCTACGAACGCTGCGCGCAGCAAGGCCGGATCAAAGATCGATTTTTGCTCAGGAAGATGTTTGGCCATGGCTTAGTTGACTCCCGTCATGGAGAGATGTTCGACAATCGGTCCCAGGGCCAGGGCCGGAAAAAAGGTCAGCGCTCCGACGATCAGGATGACCAGGGTCAGCCAGAAGGCAAAGGGGAACTGGTCGGTGGGCAGGGTGCCCAGGCTGGGAGGAACGTACTTTTTCCCGGCCAGCCCCCCGGCCAGGGCCAGCACCGCCACGGCCGGCACATAGCGGCCGATCAGGATGGCAAAAGCCCCCAGCAGATTGTAGAAATTGGTGTTGCCGGAAAGGCCCGCAAAGGCGCTGCCGTTGTTGTTGGCCATGGAGGCAAAGGCATAGAGGACTTCACTTAGGCCGTGCGCGCCGGGATTAGCCATGGAGGCCACGGCGGAGGGGGTGATCATGGCCAGGCCGGAGGAAATCAGGACCACGATGCCGGCAATGAGGATAATGACAATGGACATCCACATCTCTCTTACTTCAATTTTTTTGCCCAGGTATTCCGGGGTGCGGCCGATCATCAGGCCGGAGACGAAGACGGCGATGATCGCAAAGGACAGCATGGTGTAGAGGCCGGAGCCCACCCCGCCGAAGACGATCTCGCCCAGCAGGATCAGGGAGAGCACCACCAGCCCACCCAGCGGGGTGAGGGAGTCGTGCATGGCAGTCACCGCACCGCAGGAGGTGGCGGTGGTGGCCACCTCGAACATATTGGTGCCAAGCAAACCGAAGCGGAGTTCCTTGCCCTCCAAATTTCCTCCCGCAACTCCGAGCTGGTGCAACATGGGGGTGGAAGCCGACTCACTGGCGTGGAGTACACCGAAAGCGACTACAAAGAGAAAGAGCATAACTCCCAACAGAGCCCACCCTTGCCTGGGGTTGCCCACCATCATCCCGAAGGTGCGGGTGAGGGCCGCCGGGATCAGGAGGATGAAGAGAACCTCCAGGAAGTTCGAAAGCGGGCTGGGGTTTTCAAAGGGATGGGCCGAGTTGGCGTTGAAAAAGCCGCCGCCGTTGGTACCCAGCTCTTTGATCGCCTCCTGGGAGGCCACCGGTCCCATGGGGATAGTGACCTCTTTGACAAGCACGTTTTCGGTGAGCACCTTGCCGGTCGGGTCCAGCACGGGGCTGCCCAGGGGATCCAGTTTCGGTCTGTCGTAGCTGAATGGCTGGGTGAGCGGTACGGTCTGGTAATCGCTGAAGTTCTGGATCACCCCCTGGGAGGTCAGAAAAATGGCCCCGAGCAGCGAGAGCGGCAGCAGGATGTAGAGGACGGAGCGGGTTAGATCCACCCAGAAGTTGCCGATCGTTGCGGTGCTGCGCCGGACAAAGCTGCGAATCAGGGCAATGACGATGGCCATGCCGCTGGCGGCGGAGACAAAGTTGTGTACGGTCAAGCCGACCGTCTGGTTGAAATAGCTGAGGGTGGACTCGCCCGCATAGTTCTGCCAGTTGGTGTTGCTGACAAAGCTCATCGCGGTGTTGAACGCCAGGGGCCAGGAGAGACCCGACAGCCCCTGGGGGTTCAGGGGCAGAACGGGCTGGGCCAGCAGTATGGCAAACAGGGTCAGAAAGAGCAGCAGATTGAAGAGCAGCATGGCAAAAGCGTAGCGCTGCCAGCTCATCTCGTCGTTTCGCTCTACCCCGCAGATCCTGTAGAACAGGCTTTCGCAGGGGGCGAGAAGCGGGGTAAGGAAGGTGCGTTCGCCGCCGTAAACCCTGGCCATGAAATCACCCAGCGGTCTGGCCAGCAGCAGCACGGCCCCAAGCTGCAAAAGAAATTGAAGGAGATCGTACGTTAGAGTCATGGCAGGTTTTTTTCGCCTCCTGAGGTGATGTCCCGAAATGGTCCGCCCGGTGCGGAGTCCTTTCTTGCGCTCAGTATAGCGTAAACGCTGTCAAGGCGGGGTAAAAAGAGGGTTGAAAACCATCAAGAATCTATCAAGACGGCTGCGCAAGAATAACTCATTGCCTAAGGGGCGGGTTATTGAATCAGAGCGGAGGGAGGATTTTATCCGAATATGTATGTGCCCGGAGTTACTTGGGAAGTGGGGGCGAGATGGCTAGCTGTTTTCCTGGGCTTGGGAATGGTTGGCCTGATCGAGAAAGTACTGAGTCCAGCATTCCCAGGCCACCGTATCCAGGGTGCAGTCGCCGGGGCAGGGGTACTGCTCGACCACATGGGGGCACAGCCCGCAGCGGCTGGTGCAGATATGCTTGGCCGCCTTTTCCAGGGCGGTGCTCAAAACGGAAACGTCATGTTGATTATTTGGCGTTTGCATGTTGCCTCTCCTTGTCGAGCAGGATGGTGAAGGTTGTGCCCTTGCCGACCTCGCTGGTGACCCCCACCTCGCCGCCGTGCGCCTGGACAATGTGTTTGACGATGGCGAGCCCCAGGCCGGTGCCGCCGAGTTTGCGGTTGCGGGCCGCATCGCTCCGGTAGAAGCGCTCGAACAGGCGGGGCAGATGCTGGGGTGCGACCCCGGTCCCGAAATCCTGGACCTCGATGGCGATCTTTCCTCCCGCCCGTTGTTCCGCCCGGACCAGGACCCTGCTGCCCTCCTCGCTGTACTTGATCGCGTTGACAATGAGGTTGGTGACCGCCTGTTCGAACAGGGGGGAGTTGAGAGGGGCGGTGAGATCCTCCGGGGCCGCCAGTTCGAGGCGGATTTCCTTCCCGGCCGCCTTGAGGTCGCAGGTTTCGATGGCCCGGCGCAGCGGGTGGATGATCTTTTCTTCCTTCAGCGCCAGCATGGTTTGTTCCTGCTCCTGTTCCAGCCGGGACAGGGTGAGGAGATCCTCGATGATGGCGTGCAGCCGTTTTGCCTGGGTGGCGATGATCTCCACAAAGCGTCGGGCATCCTCAGGAGTATCAAGAGCCCCGTCCAGCAGGGTTTCAGCAAAGCCTTCGATGGAGGTAATCGGGGTCTTCAGTTCGTGGGACACATTGGCCACGAAGTCGCGGCGCATGTTTTCCAGCCGCCGTAGGTTGGTGACATCGTTAATGACGATGATGGCGCCGCCGGTCATCTCCGAGGCATCCTGAAATCGGGTGCCGTGAGCGTAAAAGTATTTTTCCTGCCCTTCCCGGTCGGTAAGGTCGATCTCTCCTTCTACGGGGGTGGTCGAGGCAAGGGCCTGGCTGATAAAACGCTGCAAGGCCAGATTGCGCACCGCCACCAGGGCATTTTGTCCCCGGAGCTTTTCCGGGTCGAGGCGCAGCAGTCTGGCGCCGGCCTGGTTTATATCGAGGATGCGCTCCTCGGTGTCCACGGTGATGACCCCCTCGACCATGCTGGTAAAAACCGCCTGCAACTGGCTGTGTTGCCGGGCGATGGTTTTAAGCCGGGTGTCAAGCTGATCGGCCATGGCATTCATGGCCCGGGCCAGGCTGGCCACCTCGTAAGCCCCTTCTTCCCTCAGCTTGCCGGTGAAAGCGCCGCCGGCAAAACGTTCGGCTCCCAACCGCATCTCCTCCAGGGGTCTGCTGATGCGCTGGGCGATAAACCAGGCTGCCAGGGCCACGAGTAGGGCGACAAACAGGCAGCCCCAGACAATTTTTAAAAAGATTTCCCTGAGCGCACTGTCGATAAAGGTGACCGGGATGGCGGTTCGGAGTACCCCTAAGTTTTTTCCATTATGGAGCAGGGGAACCGCCACATACATCATTTTTTCCTGGAGAGTGTGGCTGAAGCGCAGAAAGGCGGCGGGCCTGTCGGCAAGGGCGGCGATAAATTCAGGCCGGTCGCCGTGGTTCTCCATGCGGCCCGGCTCTTCATCGGAATCGGCGAGAACCTCGCCGCCGGCATCGATAACGGTCAGGCGGGTGGCTGATTGTTTCCCGGCGGTGGTGCAGAAGGTTCGCAGTGCGGGCAGATTCTTTTCGGCCAGGAGGAGAAGAACATGTTCCTGGGCCAGACGGGCGCGCGCCTCAAGACCGGCGGCGGTCTGGGTCAGCTGAAAGGCGCGGAGGGAATAGGCCCCGTAGCCGGCGGTGACCAGCAGGGCGAGGATGGTGATAAGAAGCTGGTTTGGGAACAGCTGCCAGATAAGGCGTTTGCGAAGCATGGCAATCCCCGGAGCAGTTGGAGTTGATCTGGCCGACAGCAACAGAATAGCACGGGAATGTTAGAATTTGGTTAGGATATTGTTACGATTTGGTTTCCGCTGAAAAATATTTCTTCGGCTAAGAACAGCCTGTGCGGGCGGATTTTGCGGAAGGCCCCCTCCCGGGCAGGGAGGGGGCAGAAACGGGCGCAGCCCGTCAGCTCATTCGGAGTAGGGTTTTTTCTTGCCTCGCCGAGGAACACCGGCGGATGGTCTGGCCGGGGCTGTCGGTCTGGTCGAGGGATATGGCTTGCCCGGAGTGGAAGGCTTGCTTGAGGAATACGGTTTGGCAGGGGTGGCAGGCCTGGGCGAGGCCGAGGGCTTGTACGGGCTGGAGGGCTTGTACGCACCGGAGGACTTGTACGGTTTCGCGCCTGGGCGCCCGGGATACGCCGGCTTGGTCGGGCGGCCTTTGGGGGCGGCCATGGTCTTCACCTCGACATCCCGGCCATTGACCTTTAGGCCCTGAAATACCGCAAGGACTTGCGGGGCGAAGCGGCTGTCCGCCTCCAGCATGGCGGTGTGGTCCAGGATCTCGATGCGGCCGACCTTGATGGAGGCCGAGCCGCTGGCGTCATTGATCTGGCCGATGAGCCGGGCGGGGGAGATGCCGTCTTTCTCGCCGATATTGAGATAAAACCGGCTGAAATTCACCCGCTCGCCGCGATCATCCTGGCGGCCGAATCTGCTCTCTGGCCGCTCCTGCCTGGAAAACCTGCTCTCCGGCCGCGGATAATCGGGGTTCTGGCCGCGGCCCCTGTCCGAGACGTTGATGTCCGGGGCATTCTGGTAATGGCTCAAAACGGAGGCAAACTCCTGGGAAACAAAATGGAGGATCAGTTCGTCGCGGTCAAGATCGGCCAGGGCCTCGGTGATCGCCTCCAGAAAGGGGGCCAGCTGGGCGTGGTTTACCTCGACGTTTTTGATGGTCTCGATCTTGTGGAGCAGCTGTTTCTTGCAGACCTCATGTCCCGAGGGAACCTTGCCCAGTTCGAACTGCCTTTTTAGCTTGCTTTCGATCTCCTTGATGCGAAACTGTTCGCGCATATGGATGATGGAGATGGAGATGCCGGTCTTGCCGGCCCGGCCAGTGCGGCCGCTGCGGTGGGTGTAGTTGGCGCTGTCGTCGGGCAGGTTGTAGTTGATCACGTGGGTTAGGTCGGTGACATCGAGGCCCCGGGCCGCCACGTCGGTGGCCACCAGGAGCTGCACCGACTTGCTGCGGAAACGCTGCATCACGTAATCGCGCTGGCTCTGGGAGAGCTCGCCGTGCAGGGGGTCGGCATTGTAGCCGTCCTTGCCGAGCTTGTCCGCGACATCGTTTACCTCCTGGCGGGTGCGGCAGAAGATGATGGCGTACATGTCCGGGTTCATGTCCACCAGCCTCCGCAGGGCCAGATAGCGGTCCTTGGCATGGACCATGTAGTAGATATGGCGGATGTTTTCCGAGCCGGCATTGCGGGTGCCCACCGTGATTTCCAGCGGGTTTTTCATGTATTTCCGCGAGATGGCGGCCACGCTTTGCGGCATGGTGGCGGAAAAGAGCAGGGTGTGCTTGTCGGCCGGGGTCTGGGCAAGGATGGCGTTCAGCTCGTCCTGGAAGCCCATCTGCAGCATCTCGTCGGCTTCGTCCAGCACCACCGAGTGGATCGTGGAAAGATCGATCTCCTGGCGGCGCATCAGATCGTGCAGTCGGCCGGGAGTGGCGACGATGATCTGGACGCCCTGGCGCAGAGTGCGGATCTGGTTGTCGATGCTGGCCCCGCCGTATACGGCGCAGACCCGGATGGCGGAAAGATTCCTGGCAAAACTATTAAGGTCGCGGGCCACCTGCATGCAGAGTTCCCGGGTCGGGCAGAGCACCAGGGCCTGAGTCTTGCGGCTCTCCGGCTGGCAGAGCTGCACCAGAGGGATGCCGAAGGCCGCGGTCTTGCCGGTGCCGGTCTGGGCCAGACCGACGATATCTACCGGTTTTTCAAGAAGGATCGGGATGATCTGTTCCTGCACCGGGGTGGGCGCGGTGAAGCCCAGGGCTTCAAGGGCGGTGATGATGTCGGGATGGATGCCAAGTTCAGCGAAGGTGCTCATGGTGCGGTGTTCCTTATTGTAGGGCCTGCGGGGGAAGGGTTGCGGGGGAGGAGAAAGGTCATCCTTAGCAGGCCAACGCCCATACGCCGTGGTTGCAAAATAATATCGTCAGTTGGATGGAAAAACGGCAGCAACGTCAGGGGGATAAGGATCCGTAACACGCTGGCCGGGAAGGTGGAGTTCTTTTGTAAGCGCTCCTAAACAAAAAAAACCGCACGCCCTCGGCTCGGCAGAGGCTTTGTGCGGTGCGCTTTGTACGTTGAACGATTACAGGCAGAGGCAACACAATGAATTGCGATATTTACCATGGTCTGCCAGGGAAAGCAAGCGCTATGTTTGCTGGGTGGCGACGGGCGATTTCAGCTCCCATTGCCCTGGGGGCTGGCAGCCAGGTCGGCAGAGAAATTGGCCAGGTATTCCCGGATGGCATCGCGCACCGTGCGGTAATGGCCCAAAGCCTCCTCTTCGCTCGCGGCGCCCAGGGCAAGGCGGGGCGGGTCGGGAAATTCCCGGTGCAGCTTGACCGCTTTGCCGGGAAAAAATGGACATTGCTCGTTGGCGTGGTCGCAGACCGTGATCACGTAGTCAAAGGTAAGGCCAGCCAGTTCGGAGAGCAGCTTGGAATGGTGGCCGCTGATGTCGACTCCGGCCTCGGCCATGACCTGCACGGCCAGGGGATTGAGCCCGTGTTTTTCGATCCCGGCCGAGAAAAATTCGTAACGGTCCGGGTGGAGATGTCTGCCCCAGCCCTCGGCCATCTGGCTGCGGCAGGAGTTGCCGGTGCAGAGAAAAAGGATTTTCGGTTTGGTTGTGCTCATGGCTCGACCTCAATGGATCGGATTAGGATGGTTCAGCCGGTTAGTACCTGGTTGGAAAGCTCATCGGTGTCATCGGATTTGACGGGAAAATGCCTGGCCAGAACATTACCCACCGTCTCAATCTCCTGGCAGAGGGCGTTGCAGGCCTGCCCTTGTTTTACTCCGGTGGCAACCTTCTCGGCGTAGCCAAGCAGGGTTTCCTGGGAGATTTTCTGGTAGATGCCCGTGTCTGCCAGGATCCAGACCTTATGCTCAAGCAGGGAGATGAAGAAGAGTACCCCGGTGTTGTCGCGGGTGGTATGGAGTTTTTTTTCGTAAAAGGCGCGGAGTGCCCGTTCGGTCACCCGAGCTTCCTTTCGGCTGTCGGGGATGAACAGCCGGAGCAGCGGGGGATAGATTTTGGCCAGGTTGCCGAATCCTATGGCGCCTAGCAGCAAAAGGGGCAGAAAATAACCGAGGCTGTCAGCCAGAAAAAGGTCGGTGACCAGCAGGGCGGCCAGGCCGCCGATGGTCAGGCCTGCCAGAAGGGCCGCCTCTGGATAGGTATCGCTGGCCGTTACCACCATGGCGACAACCTCGCCGGAGGTGTTTTTCTCCACTCCGGCGATGGTTGTCGCGATTTGCCGGTTTTCCGCCTCGGTAAAAAAGGTCTCTGCTTTCGTCATCTACCAGCTCCCCGAGGCGCCGCCGCCTCCGAATCCGCCGCCGCCAAAGCCCCCAAAGTCGCCACCCCCACCCGAGCCGAAGCCGCCGCCTCCCATGTACATTCCTCCGCCCCCCCCGGCATTGGCAAAGAGGATCGGCAGCAGCAACCCCAGCAGGGCGCCGCCCGGAATAAGGAGGAGCAGGAGCAGCCAGCCCAGCGGCGAAGAGAGGCCGAGAAAGGCGAACAGCGGCAGGAGCGTTGCCCCGGCCAGAGCGCCGGCCGGCTTGCTCAGCCGCCCGAGAAAACCGACCAGGATGGCAAAGAAGATGAGATAGTTGAACAGCGAGGATTGCCCGGATTTGCGTGCGCCCCGGCGGGTGGTGCCGGTGGACTTGAACTCGCCGCGGGTGGCGCTGATGATCGCGGAAACCCCGGCAGCAAAGCCTTCGTCCAGCTGGCCCGCCTTGAAGCGCGGGGTAATGATCTGGTCCACGATGCGTCCGGCCAGCAGGTCGGTCAGCACCCCTTCCAGGCCCCGGCCGACCTCGATGCGGGCCTTGCGCTCGCCCTTGCTGACCAGAAGCAGCACTCCGTTGTCCTTGCCTTTTTGGCCGATCTTCCAGGCCTCCACCGTGCGGATGCTGAAATCCTCCAGGGCATCGCCTTCGAGGGAGGGAATGGTCAGCACCGCGATCTGGGTGGAGTCGGACTGCTCAAAGGCCAGCAGGGTCTGCTCCAGCCGTTGCCGCTCCCCCGGTGAGATCATTCCGGCCAGATCGGTGACATACCCTTGGTACTGCGGAACTTCAAGCGCCTTGGCCTGGCTGCCTGCAAAGAGTAGGCAGAGGGTCAGCAGGCAGAAGAGTCCAGGGAGCTTGGCAAACCTGGATGCCGCATGGCGCACGCGGTAGAGCATCGCTTAAAACTTTACCGCCGGGGCCTTGGCCGCTCCTTCTTCCGCCTTGAATGCTTCGCGGCGCGGCAGCTTGAGCAGCATGTTGTTGGTCAGGTTGTTGGGGAAGGTGCGGATGGAGGTGTTGAAGATCCGCACCGCCTCGTTGTAACGGACCCTCGCCACGTTGATCCGGTTTTCCGTGCCTTCGAGCTGGTGCTGAAAATCAAGAAAGTTCTGGTTGGCCTTGAGGTCTGGGTATTTCTCCACCACCACCATCAGGCGGGAGAGGGCGGAGGAAAGGCCGCTCTGCGCCTCCTGGAACTTGGCAAAGGCCTGGGGGTTGTTGACCACCTCGGCCCCTGCCTGGATGGTGCCGACCTTGGCCCGCGCCTCGGTAACGGCGGTGAGGGTCTCTTTCTCGTGGGCCGCATAGGCCTTTACCGCTTCCACCAGGTTGGGGATGAGATCGGCCCGCCGCTGGTAGGAGGCTTCCACGTCACCCCAGGTGGCGATCACCGCTTCGTCATTCTGCTGGATGGTGTTGTAGCCGCAGCCGCTTAAGCCGACGGCGAGAAACAAAAAACCGACAAGTACGATGATTCTCTGCATGGTGGTTCTCCTATGGAAAGGGGTCTGGGGAATTTTGATTTGCCGCTCGCTCGATGGGGCTTGGCCGCGGGCAGTAACAGGAAGAAAATATCAGGTGATGATGGTGCCCTCGGTACGACTTGAACGTACGACCTACCGCTTAGGAGGCGGTTGCTCTATCCCCTGAGCTACGAGGGCGGTTATTTTTCCGCACAAAATAAGGGATGTAATATACCATCGGCAGGGTAATGCGCAATATCTTTCTCGGCTGGAAGCGCCTGCGCTGCCTGGCACCAGCCTTATCCAGCCTGGTTTTGCTCAAGGGGTGTTCTCCGGCCGCGGCCAGGATAAAGATGCAAAAAACGGTGGTTCGCCTGCCGAAATGTGCTAGATTGACGCGCAGTGCGCAGGGAATCAGGGCAATAGCGCTTGGGGCTGCAGGGCGGCTTTCCTTTGAGGCTTTGTCAGGAGTTTTGGAGAGGTGTTTAATGAAGATTGCCACGGTGGAGCAGATGCGGCTCTGCGACAGATTGACCAATGCTGAATACGGCATTTCGAGTCTGACTTTGATGGAAAATGCCGGGCGCGGCACGGTGGCGGCGATGATTCGCCATTTCGGTCCGTTGGCCGAACTGAAGGTGCTTGTCTTCATCGGACCCGGCAATAACGGGGGCGATGGCTTGGTGATCGCCAGGCTCCTGCTGGAGCAGGGCGCCCGGCCGCAGGTGGTGAGTCTGCTTCCCCTGGAAAAACTGCAGGGGGATGCGGCGAGAAACCTTGCTCTGGCCAGACAGCTGGCCGTGCCGCTCGTTACCTACCTTGATGAAAACGATCTGCCCTTGGTGGAACGGATGGTGGCGGAGAGTGACCTTCTGGTGGATGCCATTTTCGGCACTGGGTTGCGCAGGGAGATAACCGGGCTTCTTGCTGCGGTTATCGGATGCCTCAATGCCGGCGCCAGGCCGGTGGTGGCGGTGGATATCCCCTCCGGGCTTGTCGGCGACTCAGGCCTCTCCCTGGGCGTCAGTGTCCGGGCGCAGCTTACCTGCACCTACGGGCTGCCCAAGTTTGCTCTAGTTGAGTCGCCGGGCAAAGAACAAGTCGGGCTGCTTGAGGTTGTTGATATCGGTATCCCCGCCGCGGTTGTCGAGCGGATCGGGATCACGGCGGAGTGGCTGGAGGATGCTTTGCTGCAGCCACTGATCCCGGCTCGCGGCATGGCTTCCCACAAGGGCACTTTCGGCCACCTGCTGGTGCTGGCAGGCTCGGCGGGCAAGGGGGGGGCGGCGGTGCTCTGCGGCTTGGGCGCGGCGCGATCCGGGGCAGGGCTGGTGACCATCGCCGTGCCCAGGATGCTTAATGGCGTGGTACAGGGGGCCTTGCCCGAGGCCATGACAGAGGTGCTTTCTTTTTCCCAGCACTGCCTCTCCGATACCGATTATGAACAGTTGCTGGCGGCGGCTCAGGGCAAGGAGGCGGTAGCGGTTGGTCCCGGTCTGGGAACCGCGGAAGAAACCGGGCAGTTGGTGCGCAGGTTCTACCGGGAGCTGCGTCAGCCCATGGTGGTTGATGCCGACGGCCTCAATCTTTTGGCCGGCGAGCTTGTTGTCGCCCCTGCCGGCCCCAGGGTTTTGACTCCCCACCCAGGGGAAATGGCGCGCCTGACCGGGCTTGCCACCTCGGAGATCCAAAGCAAGCGGCGGGCGGTGGCCGCGGACTTTGCCAAGCTTCATGGGGTCTATCTGGTCTTGAAGGGAGCGGCCACGGTTATTGCCGCGCCGGACGGGCGGCTGGCCGTGAATGCCACCGGCAACCCCGGCATGGCCGCAGGCGGCATGGGTGATGTGCTTACCGGCCTTATCGGCGGCCTGCTCGCCCAAGGCGTGCCTCCCTGGGAGGCTTCCTGCCTGGCCGTCTACGTGCATGGCCTGGCTGCGGACCGGCTTGTCCGGGAAGGGCAACCTTTCGGTTTTCTGGCAAGCGAACTGGCTGCGGAGATTCCCGCGGCTTTTAAGGAAGTGCAGGACTTTGCAGGGTTATGAACCCTGGGTAGTTTCAACTTTTTTCATTTAACTTCTCGTTTTTTTTACCCCATCTTTTCAAAAGGAAGACAGATGGATACCGATTTTCCCAGCCAGGCGAAGCAAAGCGAGAAACGCGTGGCCGATCGGGCGGCCATGTTGACCAGGATAAGCTGGACCGCCGACGGCCATCAGTGGCACGAAGACGATTCGCAGGATATCAGCCGTTCCGGAATGCTTCTTGGCACCCAGCGTCACCTCGCACCCCAGACCTTGCTTCGTCTGCAATTCCGACTGCCAGGCGGGAAAAAGAGCCAAGCCCTGATCATCGCCGATGCCAGGGTGGCGCGCCTCGTCCACCGCCACAACCGGCAAGTCGCCGCCGGCTTGGAGTTCACCACGCTTCGTTCTCCTGATATCAAGGTGGTCCATGAATTCGTATGCCGGATCATGGGCCTGCACATGGACGAAAGTCACTTCTATACTCTGGCTAAAGAGGACGGCGGGCTTTCCTCATTCAGCATGGAAAAGCTGCTCGATGAGGCAGAGAAGGAAAGGTCGAACAGGGCCGAGCATAGGTTAGCCTGGGAAACCGCCAGGTCGCGCCAGGAAAAACGTAAACTCTGGCTCAACCGTGGCATACGGATCATTCTGTTTGCGTTACTTGTTTTCCTTGCCAGTAAAGTGTATCAATTTATTCAAGGCTTGCTGGGCCGTATCACGCCCGGATGAACAACAGCAAGGCCACCGCCTGCATTACATCTGGTGGGACCAATGGAAAACAGGGATGCCGATGATTGTTATAGTTTACCTCCACATGTTGTGATCAGGTGGAATGAATGCCAAGCTTTGGTTTAGAATGAAAGCATGTAGCGCTGAGGGAATAATGGGCCTCCGGGGAAATTGGGGGTATTCTGAATAGCACGCAGGCGACTCTTATTGCCACATTCCAGGGCGTTGTCTTAGCCAGGAAAAACCCTGTGCTACGATTACAACAGCGACTGTCCATGCCAATGCCGAACCTAACCCAATGATAAGAAAGTCGCCGATTATCCCAAAGCCTCTGCCAAAGTTAAGCGAGCCATTGAGAAAGACATAGAATGCAACGCCGGGAAAAAGAAAGTATGCCGCGCCTTGTGCAAAATGATTTCCTTGCTCAGGGGGCATCATGCCGTAGACAAGAGTGGCGATGATAGTGCAGCAAACAGCAGCAATAACCCATGTGCGCATAATTGAACTATTGCGGATGCGTTTATAGATCGTCATGTGGTACCCCTAATCGGCAACTAATCTGGACAGGCCACGGTTTTTCCTGATTCTTTTCTGTGTTTTTCTCATATCGGCTGTTTGCTTACATGGCTTTCCTGCTTTTTCTGGAATTACCCGGCGACCAACCAAGCACCGCGGTTATTTTTTCTGTGAATCTTGGGTTGCCAAGGGGAAAATTTCCATTGGTGGCTCGACGAATCTGGTCAACGATACCAACTCCCATCTCATGACGGAAAAGTTCTCTGGAGGAGTCCTGCCTTTCTTCACCGGTCCGCCAAAAAACTCAGCTAGACTGGATAGGGGATCTTTGGGGATTTTCTTAAAAAGGTTTGCGAGGTCACCGGCGAGGATGTCGGGGTGATTAGACGGTTTAGCAGAGAAAGAACATCAGCCAGGGCAAGGGAGATATTTTGTTGTCTTCCCGTGCGTGGATACGTTTATAATTAAAAAAGGAGCCGGTGCGGTAACAGGACCAGGGTCGGTCGGGGTTTCCATTGCGGGACAGAGAGGAGAGGAATTGCTGGAAGGTTGATCATTCTGCGTGCAATCATGAAGTCCAATAAACCTTGGGACGAACATCTTCGTCCCTGAACCTGGTTGAATTAGAACACAGTTGCTAATTTATTGTCCAACTGGAAGCGAGCAAAATGGGCACTACTTTACCTTGGCTACTCCCTGGCTATTCCAGAAAGGAGCGGTTCGGTTGAAACTCTCGATCTATGCACGTCTGGTTATCAGTTATCTCGTCTTCGCCGCAATGCTGGCCGGGGTCAGTTTCTTTTTCATCTACCATCTCGACCGGTTCAATCAGGTGATACAGTCTATTGTCGTTAACAACACGGCGGCCATGGAATTCTCCATCCAGCTCTCCGATACCATGCTTTCCGAGATACGCAACGAACGCAAATATGTGTTGCTGAACGATGACCAGCTCTATCAAAATTATATGGAGACCGGGAAGGAATTCGAACGGCTGTTGCAGAAAGCACTGACCGAGCTGGTCAGCCCGGAAACTGCGGAGTCGCTGCATGCCGTTGCTGATCAGCACCGGCAATTCACCCGGCTGGTCGAGGAGGAGCGCCGATTGCGCCAGAGCGGTGTCCATTATTCCGTCACGTACAACGAGGAAAAGAAGGAAATCACCGACGAACTGATCGCCACCCTCAAGAAAATTCAGGAGGACAACGAAAAGAGCATTTCCGTAAAGGTCCGAAACCTGAAGGAAGTCGGCGGGCAGGCACGCGAAATCGCCGTCATGATCGCGTTTGGGGCGCTTTCCGCCGGCTTGCTGGTGGCTGCCGTCATCACCCGGAGTATCACCCGGCCGCTACAGGCCATCAAGGAGCAGACCAGGGAAATCGCCCAGGGAAATTTTCAGTGCAATTTAATGATCGAATCCCCGCCTGCCATCAAGGAGCTGGCGATCGCCCTTAATTATATGTGCAGCAAACTCGTGGAGCTGGACAATATGAAGTCAGCCTTCTTTGCCCACATGTCCCACGAACTACGTACCCCCCTTGCTTCCATCAGGGAAGGAAGCAAAATTTTTCTTGATGGTCTGGTCGGGGAGATCAACGAAAAGCAGCGGCATATCCTGGGCATCATCGTCCAGGAGAGCGACCGGCTGATCAACCTGGTCAACTCCCTGCTGGACTTGGCCAAGATGGAAGCTGGGATGTTGGACTATCATTTTGCCAGGAGTGATTTTCCTGCTCTGGTCCGCGATGTCCTGCAGGGATTGCAGCCCCTGGCCGATGCTCGCGGAGTGCGCCTCAACAGCACCATCCACGACCTGCCTGCCGTTAGCGTAGACCGGGAAAGGATTATGCAGGTTGTGCGCAACCTGGTGGGCAACGCCATCAAATTTACGCCGGAACAGGGCTCCATCACCCTGGCCGCTGAAGTCCGGGGCAAGATGCTGGAGGCAACCGTGCGGGATACCGGCATCGGCATCCCAGAGGATGAGTTGACCCGGATTTTTCTTAAATTCCGGCAGGTACTCCCGGACCGGGGCGGCAAGATCAAAGGCACCGGGCTTGGTCTGGCCACGGTCAAACAGATAATTATCGCGCATGGAGGTAGTGTGTGGGCGACAAGTCAGTTAGGAAAAGGCAGCACTTTTTATTTTACCTTACCGTTAGCGGACTGAGTCTGGCGCTGCAATTGGCCGCCTGCGCCCCGGTGCAGAATATTCTCGCCGAAAGACAGGCCCAGCAACTGCTCTCCGAGTACCGCCACGGCCTGGCCACCGGTTTTTACGAGACCGTGATCGAACAGAGTCAGAAGGTCCTGCGCGAAAGCGAAACCAACCCCCCGGCCGACCTAGCTCTCTACGCTCTGGGCGAGGCCTACGCCGACCACGTCTTCGAGGGCAGGGATTACAACCTTTCCCGGCAATACTTCGAAAAACTGATTCGTAATTTCCCTTATTCGCCGCTGAGCGCTGAGGCCAGGACCTTTGTCACCCTTTATGATGCCATCGCAGAAAAACATCACATGCAGCAGCTTTCCAAGTACCGCAATGACTTGGCCGCCGGTTTTTTCGAGACCGTGGTCCAGCAGAGCAAGAATATTCTGCGCGACAGCGAGACCAAGCCTTCAGCCGAGCTGGCCCTCTACGCCCTGGGCGAGGCATATGCCGACCACGCCTTCAAGGGCAGGGATTACAACCTTTCCAGGCAATATTTCGAAAAACTGATCCGGAACTTTCCCTATTCGCCTCTGGCTTCCGAGGCAAAAAACTTTATCGGCCTCTACGATGTCATCGCCGAAAAGGACAGAACCGTCGCCGCCCTGCGGAAACAGACCGCCAGAGCAGGGGAAAGGAGGCTGGGTAGTTCGCGCCGGCCAGTGGTCGAAAACCAGAAATTTGAGGAAGCGATACGGCGAAACCAGCAGATCCTGCGCGAGGCTGGCACCGCCGCACCGGCCGACGAAGCGCTCTACAACCTGGGTCTGATCTACGCCCACGTCGACAACCCGGCCAAGGACTACCGGAAGGCCAGGGATTATTTTGCCCAAATCTCCAGGAATTTCCCCAATAGCCCTCTGGCGGAACATGCACGGGTCTGGCTCGGGCTCTTCGAGGTCTTTGAAAGCATGCAGCAGATCGACCTGGAGATCGAAAAGCAGAAGATGCAGCTCAACCGCTAGGGAGCAAAATGTGAAAGACAAAAAAATCCTGGTGGTCGATGACGACCTGAACCTGCTGGATCTGATCAAAATCAGACTGGAATCCTCCGGCTATCAGGTGACCGTCGTCGGTCACGAAAAAGAGGCGAAAAAGCTGGTTGCCCGGCAGAATTTTAACGCCGCGGTCGTCGATCTGCAACTGGTCGGCCAAGATGGCATTTCCCTGATGGAGGAGCTGCACCGGGCCGTCCCTAACCTGCCGGTAATTATTCTCACCGCCCACGGCAGCATTGAAAGCGCGGTGGATGCCATGCGGCGGGGGGCCTTCACCTACCTGACCAAACCCTTCGATTCCCGCGAACTGATCCTGCAGATCGAACGGGCTCTGGAAAAAAGCCGGCTGACCGGGGAGATCAGCCGGCTTCGGCAACTGGTCGAGGAACAATACGACTTCGGCAATATCGTCGCCCGCAGCGAACCGATGCACCGGGTCCTCGATCAGGTAGCCCGCATTGCCGAGACCGATTCGACCGTGGCCATCTACGGGGCCAGCGGCACCGGCAAGGAACTGATCGCCAAGGCCATTCACGTTGCCAGCCCGCGCAAGGAATTTCCTTACTTGACCATTAACTGCGCCGCCATTCCGGAAAACCTGCTGGAAAGCGAACTTTTCGGCCACGAAAAAGGCGCCTTTACCGATGCTGGTCGTAAAAAACCGGGGCTATTCGTCAGGGCTCAGCGGGGGACGGTCTTCCTGGACGAGATCGGCGACCTGCCGTTGGCCCTGCAGGGCAAACTTCTACGGGTTCTGCAGGAACGGACAATCACGCCGGTGGGCGGCGAGGAAGAAGTCGATATCGATGTCCGGGTGATCGTCGCCACCAACAAGAATTTGAAGGAGGAGGTAAAAAAAGAAACCTTCCGCGAAGACCTGTTCTACCGGGTCCATGTGATCCCGGTACTGATTCCTCCACTGAAGGAAAGAAAGGAGGACATTCCGCCTCTGGTCGAGCACTTCCTTAGCAAGTACGGGGAACAGATGGGCAAAAAAAACAGCACCATAACTTCCGCCGCTCTGCAGAAACTGATGCTGTATGACTGGCCCGGCAACGTCCGTGAGCTGGAAAACACCATTCAATTTGCTCTTGCTATGTGCGAGAACGGCATTATAGATGCAGAGCTTATTTTGCCGGACAGCACCGGACGGAGCCCCCTGCCGACTTTGAATGAAGCCCGGGCCGGATTTGAAAAAACCTATCTGCGCAACCTGCTTAAGGCAACTGCCGGCAACATCAGCAGGGCAGCGGAACTAGCCGGTAAATACCGCTCCGATCTCTATAATCTTCTGAAAAAGCACGGTCTCTCTCCCGACGAATTCAAGCAATAAACTTAAGCGATCACAGGGCACCACATCTTGCGGAACCCTAAAGCTGAGTGTTGAGTGTAACGTACCGAGTACTCTGTACTTTACACTCGGAACTTTTAAAAAGCACCCTGTGACCGCTTTTCGCTGAGTTGAGCAGCTTGCCTGCTCAAAACTAAACTTATACCTTAAGGGTGAGTGCGTGGTTACTTGACCTTTGTGTGGTTGCCCCGTGATCGTTTTACGCTCAGGCAGGGCATTTTTTTTGTAGTGAAATTCATGCACCACAAGTAACAAACTGATTTAATTAATAAATATCTTCAAAACCTCTCCTTTCTCCACTTCCGGCTGTAGTTGTTTCCAGCCACTTTCTGTCCCCCAGCTCTTTACCTACGCACCATTTTTTCCGCTTTTCTGTTTAAAGAACAACATGTTATCAGTAAAAATTACTATTGGCATCGTTCTTGCTTCTAAAGGTGGCAAGCCTCGGCACCGGCCAGGCAAAACCAAAAGGAGGTGTCATGCGCGAAACTGAACACAACCTCTCGACAACAAGCCCGCCACCAGCAGGCGCAGAAAAAAATTAAAGGAGATACCATGCCAGATAACGTGGTTCCACGCCTTCCCACAACCCCGCCTCTCCAACCAAAGGAACTAACTATGAAAAAACTGATCACAAGAGCCATCCCTGCCATCACCTCCCTCTCATTCTTGCTCTTTAGCCTCATGCTCGTCGGCTGTGGTGGTGGAGGAGGAGAAGGAAAGTTGTCATCCGAAATAGTCAGCGGCACCGCCGCCGTCGGCGCCGCCCTGGCCGGCGAAGTAACCCTCAAGGACTCCTCGGCCACTCCGCAGTATCGAAAGACGGTTATCAGCAGCGATGGCACCTTTGCCTTCGACGTCACCGGTCTTCAGGCGCCTTTCCTGCTGCGTGCCACAGGAAGCGCCGAGGGCAAGGACTATACCCTGCACTCTTATGCCGAGGGCAGCGGAACTGCCAACGTCAACCCTCTCTCTGAAGTGATCGTCGCTTCCGCCGCAGAAGTGGATGAGGCGTCGGAGGCATATGAGCGCGACGATTCCGAGGTTCGCCATAAGATCAGGAACAATCTAGCAAAGAGCGTCAATGTCATCCTCAACAAGCTCCAGCCTCTGCTTGAGCGGTATAATGCCAGACACCAGAATCCGATCACCAGCAAGTTCATCGCCAATCACCTCGATCTCGACGAAATGTTCGACAACGTAAAATTCAAGGTGAAGGATGGGGTGCTGTCGATCATCAACGAGAAAACCGGGGCGGTCATCTACACCGGCAAGCTCTCCGACATCGCCAATGGCAATTTTTATCCCGAGAACGTGCCGCCGGTTGCCTCCCCCCCTGACATCCCGGTCGGCCTGACCGCCACCGGCGGTGCCGGTCAGGTAAGCCTGGCCTGGACCGCAGTGGGCAATGCTACCTCCTACAATGTCTATTACGCCACCACCCCCGGCGTCACCACCGCCAACGGAACCAAGATCCCGGCGGCCACCAACAGCTACAACCAGACCGGCTTGCCGGCCAGCACCAGCTACTATTACATCGTTACCGCTTTGAACAACGCCAGTGAGAGTGTTGCCTCGGAAGTGGCCACGGCGACCACCAACCAGGCGCCGCCGCAGCCGACCGCGCCGGTCGCCCCCGCCGAGGTGACCGCAGTCGGTGGCACCAACCAAGTGACCATTTCCTGGGCGGCGGTATCCGGCGCCACCTCCTACAACCTGTACTGGTCGAAAACCTCGGGAGTTACCAAGGCCAACGGCACCAAGATCGCCAATGCCACGAGCCCGGCGGTTTCCACCGATCTCACTGACGGGACGGCCTACTACTACATTGTCACCGCGATAAACAGCGCCGGCGAAAGCACCGCCTCGATCCAGGTTGCGGCGACCACCCTTACCCCGGCCCCGGTTCCCACCGCGCCCGCTGCTCCTACCGGGCTGACCGCCACCGGTGGCGCCACCCAGGTGTCCATCTCCTGGTTACCGGTTCCCGGTGCAACCTCCTATAACCTCTACCGTTCAACTTCTTCCGGGGTCACCACTGCCACCGGCACCAGAATTGCCGGGGTAACCAGCCCCTATGTCAACACCGGCCTTGCCGCCGTCACCAGCTACTATTACCTCGTCACCGCGGTGAACAGTGTCGGCGAAAGCGTTGCCTCGACCAAGGCAAACGCCAACACCGATGCGCCGCTGCCCACCGTGCCCGCAGCGCCCACCGGGGTCAGCGCCACCGGCGGCGCCAACCAGGTGACCGTTTCCTGGTCGGCCGTTCCCGGCTCAACTTCCTACAACCTGTACTGGTCGTCCGCTTCCGGGGTAACCACCGCAACCGGCACCAAGGTCACCGCGGTTTCAAGCCCTTACCCCAAGTCCGGTCTTGCCGACGGTAGCACCTACTACTTCATCGTTACCGCGATAAACAGCGCCGGCGAAAGTGCCGCCTCTACCAAGGCCTCGGCGACCACCAATGCGGCTCCGGTTCTCGACGGTCTGGCCCTGTATAACCAGTATTGTCTCGGTTGCCATGCCACAAGCAAGCTCGGCAAAACTGCCTCGGCAACCCAAGGCGCCATCAACGCCAACACCGGTGGCATGGGTTTCCTCAGCACCTTGACCACGGCGCAAGTCGCCGCCATCGCGACGACGACCGCCCCGGCGCCGACACCTCCGCCAGCTTGTGGCAGTTGCCATGCCATTCCGCCCGCAGTGGGGCGCCATTCAAAGCATAGCTTTACCACTTGCGCCACCTGCCACGGCACCGGCTATAGCAGCACTACCGTGAACACCGCGACCCACGCCAACGGCACCAAAGACGTCGGCGGCACCAGCGGCTGGAACGCCACCTCGCGAAGCTGTGCGAACTCCTGTCACGGGTCGCGGACCTGGTAAACGCCATGTCTCTGTAACTGCCCAGGCAGTGAGCAGTAAGAGTGAATAAAAATGGGGCTCCGATAGTCGGAGCCCCACCAGCTGGCGGCGGGCAGAGGAACCAGCCTGGTACAGCCGTGAACTGACCTTCGCCGGCGAAATCGAAAAAGAAGGGGGATCCCCGTCAGGACCGCGGGGATCCCCCTTCTTTTCTTCTCCGCAGGTTCGTCGGAAGATAAAACCGAGTGGCCGGTTCCTTTATTTTTCTAATTCCTTCACTTGATAAACAGATAATAACGTTTCGAAAGCGCTGCGATCCACATGCAACATGTGCCCGGCTACGACTTCGGAAACCAGAAACTCGACAAGTTCGCCGACCAAGCCGCCGGATTCATTAAATTGACGGCGAAGCTTCAAGGCCGACTCCACAAGTGCATGATGTTTTTCAGCGTGTTCAGCCACTCCATCATAGCCATAATCGAGAAGAATTGATTCCTCATGTGCAAAGTGTTCCTTTATGTGTGCCAGCAAGACATCGAATGCACAATCGAACTGGCCTGGCGTAACCTCGCGTGTCATCGCCTTTTCCAGCAGGATATTGGCCATATGGAACAGTTCACGGTGCTCGTTGTCGATCGTGGCTTCACCGCAGTCGTAGGAGGTATTCCATGTCAGACGTAACATGGACTCGCCCACGGGATGGGATTTCATCCCGTTCCATGAAGCGAGACGGTTCCGTCCTTCTGATTTCGCCCGGTAAAGCTGGCGATCAGCGATAGCCACCGCATCCATCGGCGACAGGATTTTAGTGCAATCAAGGGTAACTACTCCAAGACTGACAGTGACGTATCCTTCGGTACTGGAATCGCAATGGGGGATGGCCATCTCGGCCACTGCGGCTCTGATCCTTTCTGCCAGAGTAATTGCGGCCTGGTAACCCGTTTCCGGCAGGATCGCGGCGAATTCCTCCCCGCCATAGCGTGCTGCTAAATCCGGGGCACGATGGATGCATTGCTGGAAAGCGCCGGCAACGTTCTTCAGGCACTGGTCCCCCGCAACATGGCCGTACGCGTCGTTAAAATGCTTGAAATAATCGATATCAAGCAATATCAAGGAAAGCGGTGCTTTAGAGCGATGCAAGCGAGCAAATTCAACCTCAAGGACATCATCAAAATGGCGGCGGTTGGCAATGCCGGTAAGGCTGTCGGTTGTTGCCAGCAAGGCGAGATTGTCATACGCTTTGGTCAGTGACGTGACAAGATCCTCTTTTTCGAAGGTTAACTGGCACGTGTAGCGGAGTGACCTGTTGAAACGTATTGCAATACCGAGCATGAGAACAAGGAATATGAAACTGTATAAAGCTAATACGGTATTCGCGACCCCACCACTGAATGCTAAAACAAAAATCATGGGAAGAATCGCGGGAAGCGCGAAGGCTATAAACGCAGGTATAAATGTGCCAAGTATTAATACCCCGCCCATTACCATGGCCTGAATTGCCGTGATGATAACAATCTTGGCTACCGGGGGGGCGCCTATGATCAAGAGCCCGCCAATACCCCACGCAATTCCGGACAATCCTGTGGACATGGCATAACGGTTAGCTACTCCGGCATCATAGCCGGTTGAGGCAAGGCGCGCCTGACAACGGCGGGTGAGCCAGATACGGATGCCAAGTGTCGCATAAACAAGCAATAACCAGCCGACTACTATTTGGCTTTCGATTGACCCCAGCAGTGAAGTGGCAACCAGCAAGCTGCCCACTGCACTGCCGATCAACGGAATTGCAGCATTGGCCATCAATTGGCGTAATAATGCTTCACCTATGCGTTCTTCCAATTTCATTGTTCAAACCTTTTGACAGCCCAAGAACCTCTTGCAAAAAGCCATTTACACAAAATTATTTACAGGCCCTGCCGCCAAGGTGGTGGTGCCGGAGGTGCGGCTGTATTTTCAGCCGGGACACTCCCTAACTGTTATTCCGTGTTGAGGACTTGCACCTCATGCTCTTTTGCCGACGCTTCAGCCTGAGATCCCCTTCTTCCCGCAGTCAGGTTCAAGGGCGCCCCCAGGCTTACGTCCAGAACGCGCTTTCCGGGTATGAGCCGGACGCCTCGATGCACGCCCCTGAACCGTAATCAATATACTGCAAAAGTTTGACAGAAATCAATATCGAGCAAGGTTATCGGTTGCCGTGCGGCGGTGTTCCATTGGAATGGTTTGAGTTACCAATCGCAGCCTTTGCCCTTTCTTGGTTGAGCGCCAGCAGGCGGCCCAGGATGGTTTCCTCCGGCATCTCCGGCACGTAGTCGTTCCAGCCGTAGGCTTGGGCCACGGCAGCGTCGAGTTGTTTCTGGCGGAGTTCCAGACCGGCGGGCATTTCATTGTAGAGGTTTGTCAGGGTGCGTTTCTTCCAGTCCGCACTATGTTCCGGCTTGGGAACGGGGCGAGAAGGCAGGCCAGCGGCTTGTTCCTCGGGGGTGATCTCCCAGTTGAGCCAACCCTCCGGATTTAGCCATTTTTCCCGCCAGTCGTTGAGGTCGGCGGCAGCCTTGGCGATGGCCGGGAATGGCTCTTCCGATGGGGCATCCTGTGCCGCGAGGTTGAAGCCGGGAGGAAAAGGGAAGGTCTCAAAGCAAACGCTGGAGGTGTAGACGGGATCATTACCCACTCCCAAGCGTCCACCTTGTTCTATCGCCCAAAGGCAGTGGATGCGGGAGGAGAGTATGCCGAGGGTCGTATTGTCCTGCCGGGGGATGATGACCAGTTTGTGTTCCGGCGCTATCCGCACCGGAAACTTGACAAAGAAACGGTGTTTGGCGGTTTCCGGGGTGGCGATGTAATGGGTGCGGCCGAGCAATGCAGTCCGTAATTCTGGACGACGGCGGCCATGGCGCCACCATTTTTCTGCCCGGACGGCTTCACGATTTCCTGCACGTACAGGTTTGACCATTGTTTCCACATGGGCAAACGGAGCCAGATAGTCGGCGGCTTCGGCCTGTTCCATCCCGGCAAAATCAACCACCCAGTTGCCCGCCCAGCGGCGGGTGATGTCGGAGCCGTTGTAAATGGGGCGAACCACCTCGCTGTTGGGGCGGCCATTGGGATTGCCGGTGTCTTGCAGCCAGGCCAGGGCGGTGGCCGTGTCCACCTTGAAGGGCCCGGCCAGGCAGAGGCCGAAAAACGAGTGGCTCTTGTTGGCGGGCAGTGGCCTGGCTTGGGTGAGATCCAGCGCTTGGCCGTCTTGCCCGCCGGTCAGGTCGGCATGGATGGTGGTCACGGGCTGGCCGTCCAATCGGCCCGTTATTCCCGGGGGTGCAGGCAACCCGGCATGACGGCGGGCGCCGAAACAAACCAGCGACACTCTGACCGCCGCGCCTTCGTTCACCCAATCTTCGTCGCTCCAGGCCTCAAAAATTTTGGTGCTTGCCAGAATACGTTCCAGCACTGTCCGATTGCGTTTCTGGCGGATGGAGTTGGTGGCGACCAGCCCGGCGGCTCTTGCTTGCCCCGCCTCAATCTGCGCCCGAGCTTTCTCGAACCAATAGGTCACCAGATCGGCCCCGCCGGGAACACGCCCCTCGTACCGTTTGCGCAATTTCTCGACATACTCGTCGCCCAGTTCGCCGCGCATCATCTTATCCCCTAGAAACGGCGGGTTTCCCACGATCACATCGGCTGCGGGCCAGGTGGCCTCGCTGCCATCTGGGTTCAAGAGGGCGTCGCGGTGTTCGATGGAATCCAGCGAGCGCAGGATGGGATTTCGGACAATCTCCCTCCCATTGCGGCGGCACCACTGGATGTCGCCGATCCATACCGTGGTGCGGGCAAGTTCGGCGGCGTATTCGTTGATTTCCAGGCCAAGGATGTTATCCGGCCCGGTCTGCATCCAGAGGCCGGGCTGAAAGCCGCCAAGATCATACCCTTCGCGGAGGACTTGCCGTTCCACGTCCCGCAGGGCCTTGAGCGCCAGATACAGAAAGTTGCCCGAACCGCAGGCCGGATCGAGTAACCGGAAGCGGTTAAGGCGGGCAAGAAATCCTTGAAAGGCGGTGTGGGCCTGTTTGTATGCCTTGGTGCGTTCGCCTTTGCCGATCCCTGCGGCGATAACCGTCTTGACACCCTGCCACTCGGCCAGCAGCGGTTCGCTGATTAGCGGGTGGATGAGTTTGGCGATGGTGGCGGTGTCGGTGTAGTGCGCGCCCAGCGGGGCGCGGGCCGAAGGATCGAGGCTGCGCTCGAACAGGGTGCCGAAAATGGTGGGGTCGATGGCCCGCCAGTCCATGCCGGCCGCTGCGTGCAGGGCGGCGAGGTCGGCTGGAATCAAGGCGGGAATATCGATGGTTTTAAACAGGCCGCCATTGAACCAGGCAATGTCGTGGTCGCCGTATTCGCCGCCGGTTTTCTTCTGCATGGCGGCAAAAAGCCGGTTGATGCGGCTTGCGGCCTTGGCGGCATCGGAACCCGCGTTTTTGAGGATCTCGGTGAACACCGAGCCGGGGAGCAGCTCCTCATCCTCGGCAAACATGCAAAACAGGCATTGCACCAGAAAATGGGCGACCTGCTGGCCGCCAAGTCCGCGCACGCGCATGGCCTGGGCAAGCCCGGCGAATTGCCCGGCTGCCTCCCCGGTGATGGCGGCGGTGGATTTTTCCGGGCGCAGCTTTTCCGGCTCGGTAAAAACCCAGCGTAAGAGCTGCCGCGTGGCGGGATCGGTAAGTTCCTCAATGCGAATTTCACGCGGTTGGTCCGGGTAGCCGGTGAAGGCGGTATGGATGATAATCCGCTCACGGTCGCTCACCACCAGCAGGGGCGGATTATCGAGTTGCAGCGCGTAGTCGCTAAGTTGCTTCAGCGCCGCGTTGAGGTCACGGCCCGGTTTTTTGTTTTCCCAGCCGAAGTAGCCGCGCTTCCAGACATCGGCCCACCCGTCGCCGCCGCCCGTTTTTTTGGCACCCCGCTCGAAGCAGTAGTTTTCCGGGTCGCGGGGCTTGTCAACGCCCAGCAGATCGCACAGGTCGTCAAAATGGCCCTGCGCCCCGCCGCGCTCGCTGAGCTTGTTGTCTTTCCAAAGGGCAATAAATTGTTCTGGTGTCATGGCTGCTCTTTTATTGTCCCCGCTTGGGAGGGTTAAAACCCCCACCTTTCAGTAGGTAACTTTAGCATAGCGACTTGTATGGCGAATCATTGAAGCACCATTGTTTCCCGTACAGGTGGGGAAACCACTTGTAGCGAATTCCGGGGCAGTTTACGTAATTAATGTAAACATATTTCCGTCCGCCACTTCTTACCCCAAATCAAGCATCTCCCGCAAAGCCTGATCCACCTGCGCAAGGAATGGTTCCGTGCAGCGTTGCAGCGGCCCTTTAACAAGGCGGTTATTGTCGATGGCCCTGAGCTGGTCGAGGAGAAGGTCTGAATCCTGCGCAAGATCGCCTCCGGCAGGGATACGCAGGCGGAGCGGGGCGGCGTCGTCGATGAGTTTTGTGGTGAGAGGCACTACCAGGGTGGATGGGTGGTCTACGTCAAGGAGGGCTTGACTCTGCACGATGAGGACCGGCCTGGTTTTGCCGGGTTCCGTCCCTCGGCCGGGATTAAGATTGGCCAGCCAGATTTCGCCGCGTTCACGCATCCGGGGCATCCTCGATGTCGGCAAACTCCAGGTTGACCCGCATGCTTTCCTTACGGACCTTCCGTGAAGCCTCCTGAAGACGCTGTCGGCGGCGATCGTGGGCTACTTTTTCCTTCATCTCGATTATCGCACGTCTGAGATATTCCGTCCGGGTTATGTGCAGCGCTTTTGCCTGACTGACCACTTCGGCAAGTAGCTCATCTTCAATGCGCATGGATATTGTCCCCATAATTCGCTCCTCTTTGTGTAGCTCAAAATAACTATATATTTTGTCACACAACAAAGCAAGGTCGGTATCGAGGGCCTTCGGCGGAAATCTGTATGCTTATTTTTGTCTGGCAGCTTCCCGCCCCCTGACTTGCTTCAGCGCAACTCCTCAAGTCGCTCCATGCCGGCCTTTATCTTCTCCAGCTTAGCCTGCATCTCCCCGATCTTCTCCCGCTCCTTGGCAACTACCTCTTCCGGGGCATTGGCCATGAACTTCTCATTGGCTAGCTTGCTCTGGCAGCGGGCCAGCTCAGCTTCTGTCTTGTCCTGATCTTTCTTCAGCTTGGCCTGCTCCTTGTCCACGTCCACCAGTCCGGCCAGGGGCACGAAGATCTCGATGTCGGTGTAGAGATAGGAGGCCGATCCCTTGGGCCGGGCGCCTTCCTTTTGCAGGAGCATGGTGGTGGTTCGGGTCAGGGTCTTGAGGGAATCGGCCAGGGTGGTCAACCCTGCGAGCTTGTGCTCGTCGTGGCAGATGATCTGCACCTCGATCTCGGCGGAAGGATGGATCATGGCCTCGCTGCGGATGTTGCGGATGCCGCCAACGATCCCCATGAACAGGGCGGCCAGTTCGGCGGCTTCACCATTCTCCCAGGCCGGGTTCGAGATGGGAAATGCTTCGACCATGATGCTGGTCCGCTCTCCGGGCAGCACATGCCAGATCTCCTCGGTGACAAAGGGGGTGATGGGGTGGAGGAGCTTGAGGGTGTTTTCCAGCACCGCCAGGAGCACGCCCTGGGCCTGGGCCTTGGCCAGGGCGTTGTCGCCGTAGAGATCGCTCTTGATCCATTCGAGATACCAGTCGCAGAACTCGTTCCAGACAAACTGGTAGATAACCGAGGCGGCGTCGTTGAAGCGGTAGTCGTCCAGGGCCTGGCGGGTCTCGGTGATCGCCTGGTTCAAGCGGTGCAGAATCCAGCGGTGGGAGAGGGGCAAGGCGGCGGGGTCGATATTGCGGCTGATCGCGGGATCGCACTCCTTGAGGTGCATCATGGCGAAGCGGGCCGCGTTCCAGATCTTGTTGATGAAGTGGCGGTAGCCTTCGATGCGCTCCTCGGCGAGCTTGATCTCCCGGCCTTGAGCGGCAAAGGCGGTAAGGGTGAAGCGCAGGGCGTCGGTGCCATACTCGGCCATGACTACGAGCGGGTCGATGACGTTGCCCGTGGATTTGCTCATCTTCTTGCCGTGCTTGTCGCGGACCAGGGCGTGGAGATAGACGTCCTTGAAGGGCACCTCGCCCATGATGTGGATGCCCATCATCATCATCCGGGCCACCCAGAAGAAGAGGATGTCGAAGCTGGTGATCAGCACCGAGGTGGGGTAGAAGAACTTCAGCTCTCTGGTCTCGTCGGGCCAGCCCAGGGTGGAGAAGGGCCAGAGGGCCGAGGAAAACCAGGTGTCCAGCACGTCGGTTTCCTGGGTGAGCTTGGCGGAGCCGCATTTTTCACAAACGGCAGGGGCGTGTTCCTCAACCATGAAATGGGAGCAGTCGTCGCAGGTCCAGGCCGGGATCTGATGGCCCCACCAGATCTGGCGGGAGATGCACCAGTCGCGGATGTTGTCCATCCAGGCGTAGAAGGTGTTGTACCAGGTCTTGGGGTGAATAGTCGTCCGCCCGTCGCGCACCGCAGCCACGGCCTGGGCGGCCAGGGGCTTGACCGAAACGAACCACTGGAGCGAGGTGGTGGGCTCGACCACGGTTTTGCAGCGATAGCACTGGCCAACCGCATGGGCGTAGTCTTCGATCTTTTCCAGAAACCCCTGCGCTTCGAGGTCGGCTACGATCTGCTTGCGGCAGGCAAAACGCTCCAGCCCGGCATAGACACCGGCCGCCTCGTTCATGAAGCCGGAGTCGTCCATGACCTTGAGCCGCTCAAGGTTGTGGCGCAAGCCGATCTCGTAGTCGTTGCGGTCGTGGGAGGGGGTGACCTTGAGCGCCCCGGTGCCGAACTCTCGTTCCACATGGTGGTCGTAGACCACCGGGATGGTGCGGTCGGTGAGGGGCAGCCGGATGCCGATCTCTTTCAAATGATGGTAGCGCTCGTCGTCGGGGTGGACGGCCACGGCGGTGTCGCCCAGCATGGTCTCGGGCCGGGTGGTGGCGACCACCACGTGGCCCGAGCCGTCGGCATAGGGATAGCGGATGTGGTAGAGCTTGCCAGCGGTATCCTCGTGTTCCACCTCGTCGTCGGAGAGGGCGGTTTTGCAGCGGGGGCACCAGTTGACGATGTAGTCGCCCTTGTAGATCAGCCCTTCTTTATAAAGGCGGACAAAGACGGTGCGCACCGCCCTGGACAACCCTTCGTCCATGGTGAACCGTTCCCGGTCCCAGTCGCAGGAACAGCCCAGATGCTTGAGCTGGTTGATGATGGTGCCGCCCTTTTCCTCGCGCCACTGCCAGACCCGTTCGATGAACTGGGCGCGGCCGAGATCGTGACGGCTTTTGCCTTCGCTGGCCAGCTGGCGCTCCACCACGTTCTGGGTGGCGATGCCGGCGTGGTCGGTGCCCGGCACCCAGAGGGTGTTGCAGCCGCACATCCGCTTGTAGCGGACCAGGACATCCTGCATGGTGTTGTTCAGGGCATGCCCCACATGGAGGACGCCGGTAACGTTGGGAGGCGGAATGACGATGGAGAACGAGGGCTTACCCTCGTCCATGGTGGCCTGGAAGTTTTTCTGCTCCAGCCATTTCTTATACCACCTGGCCTCAACCTCTTTAAATTCATAGCCCTTGGCCAGCTCATGCCCGGCGGGGGCGGCAGCGTTCTCGCTCATCGGTTACATTACACTCCATGGTTTGGGAAGAAAGATGTTGGTGTAGAGATCAAGGGCATAGCGGTCGGTCATGCCGGCGATAAAGTCGCAGACCATCTGCTCGCGCGGGGTCGTCTCGTCATAGTCGATGACCTTTTCCCAGTGATCGTCCTTGTTGATGAAATACTCGTACAGCTCCCGCAGCACCTTTTTGGCCTTGATGAAATCGTCATGCACCCGGTTGGTTTCGTAAACGTTTTCATAAAGGAAAGCGCGCAGTTCACCGATGCCCTCCAGCAGCCGCGGGGTCATGCTCAGGGTTTTCCCGCCGTTTTCCAGGGTCTGGACCACCAGATCGTAGACCATGCTGCCGATCCGCCCGGAGTGGCTGGAGCCGAACAGCTCCTGGAGGTGGCAGGGGATCTGCGATTCGCTGAGAATCCCGGCTCGCACCGCATCGTCGAGATCGTGATTTACATAGGCGATGATGTCGGCGATGCGCACCACCCTGCCTTCCATGGTGGCGGGCAGCTCGGAGATGTCTTGGGGCAGAATCTCGCGTCTCCCCTTGGAATGTTTGGCGATGCCGTCCAGCACCTCCACGGTGAGGTTGAGTCCGGCCCCTTTTTTTTCCAGGATGTTCACCACCCGCAGACTCTGGTCGTAGTGACGGAAGCCGCCGGGATAGAGTTCGTTGAGTACCGCCTCCCCGGCGTGGCCGAAGGGGGTGTGGCCGAGATCATGGCCCAGGGCGATGGCCTCGGTGAGATGGCCGTTTAGGCGCAGGGCCACGGAGATGGTCCGGGCGATCTGGCTGACCTCAAGCACATGGGTAAGCCGGGTCCGGTAATGGTCGCCGGTGGGGGCCAGAAAAACTTGCGTTTTATGCTTGAGGCGGCGGAAGGACTTGCAGTGGATGATCCGGTCCCGGTCCCGCTGGTAGGCGCCCCGGATGGGGCACTCCTCTTCGGGCCTGAGCCTCCCTTTGCTCTCCCGGCTGAGTGAGGCATAGGGTGCAAGACCTGCGGCTTCGCGGGCCTCAATCTGGTGGCGGATGGAATGGTCCATGCTGGAGCCTCATGCAATGATGAAAAAACAGGGAGAGGATACCGGTTAACATCGAGAAAGACAAGTGGTGATGTCAGTTGTCAGCCCTGGCCTCACTCCTCGATCCGGGCCTCGATCTCTTCCATTTTTGCCTGGGCCTGTTCCCATTCCGCATAGCTTCTTTTCAGTTTGCGGCCCAGGGCGGTGTATTCGTTGTTCAGTTCGGCGAAGCGGTCCTGATCCTGGTAAAGCTCCGGGTCGGCCATGGCCTGTTCCAGCTGGCTCTTCCTGGTCTCAAGTTGTTCAATCTCCTGCTCGCAACGATCGATGATCTTTTTGAGCGGGGCAATCTCCTTGTTTCTTTGCTGGCGCAAGTCAGCCTGCAACTTTCTGGCTTCCTTACCCTTTTTTCCCGATTTTTCCGGGGCAAGGCTGCCGGGCACGGTTTTGGGCGCGGTCGCCTTTTTAGGCGGGGTACCGGCTGCTTCGGCATGGGTCTTGTGGAGATAGTAGTCGATATTGCCGTCAAAAATGGTGCCGTGGCTGCCTTTGAGCTCCAGGACCTTGCCGACAAAGGAGTTGGCGAAATAGCGGTTGTGGGAAACCACGATGATGGAGCCGTCGTACTGGCGCATCGCCTCTTGAAGCACCTCCTGGGACTGGATGTCCAGATGGTTGGTGGGTTCGTCCAGGATGAGGAGGTTGGCCGGAGTGGCAATCATCTTGGCCAGGGCAACCCGACTTTTTTCGCCGCCTGAGAGCACCCCCACTTTCTTGTCCACGTCGTCGCCACGGAAAAGGAAGGCGCCCAGCAGGGAGCGAGTCTGGGTGACGCTCAGCTCGTTGCTCACCTGGCTCATGGTTTCCAGCACCGTGTATCGGGAGTCAAGCTCCTGAGCCTGATGCTGGCCGAAGTAGGAAATGGTCACGTTGTGGCCGAAGCGGACGGCGCCGCTGTCCGGAGTGACGAGGCTGGCCAGAATCTTGACCAGGGTGGATTTGCCAGCGCCGTTTACCCCGAGTACGGCCAGCTTTTCGCCGCGTTGCAGGGTAAAGGAGAGATCGCGAAAAACCGGCTGGCCGCCGAACTGTTTGCTCATCTTTTCGACCTCCAGCACGGTTCTGCCGGAGGCAGGGGAGGGCGGAAAGCGGAAGGCGATGGTGCTTTCCGTTTCGTCCAGTTCGATGAGTTCGATCTTCTCCAGCTGCTTGAGGCGGCTCTGCACCTGGGTGGCCTTGGTGGCCTTCGAACGGAAGCGGTCCACGAATTTCATGGTCTGCTCGATCATGGCCTGCTGATTTTCATAGGCCGCCCGTTTGATGATCATCCGGTTTGCCTTGTCCACCAGGTATTTCGAGTAATTGCCCTTGTAGATCGTGAGTTCGCCTAAAGAGATCTCCCAGGTGACGGTAGTGAGGTTGTCGAGAAAGGCGCGGTCATGGGAAATCATCACCATGGCCCCCCGGTGGTTTTTTAAAAACTCCTCAAGCCAGGTGAGAGATTCGATATCCAGATGGTTGGTCGGCTCGTCCAGCAGCAGCAGGTCCGGCTTGGCCAGGAGAATCTTGGCCAGCATCAGCCGCATGAGCCAGCCGCCACTGAATGAGATGCTGTCCTTGTTAAAATCGCTCGGGGAAAAGCCCAACCCCAGGAGAACCCTTTCAATCTGGGAATCCATGGTGAAGATGTCAGACTGGTCCAGCCTGTGCTGGAGATCTCCCTGCCGGTGAAGCAGGTCGGCGAAACCGGGGTCTTCCGGCGCCACCTGGCCAAGATCATGGTTGACCTGATCGAGTTCTTTTTGCAGGGCCAGGGCCTCGGCAAAGGCGGTTTTCGCCTCATCAAACAGGGAACGGCCCGGGGCGAAAGAGGCGATCTCCTGGGGCAAATAGCCGATACTGGTATTTTTGGACCGGATCAGAACCCCGTCATCCACCTGCTTGACTCCAGCCATGATCTTGAGCAGGGTGGATTTGCCTGCCCCATTGACCCCGACCAGACCGATCTTTTCGCCGGGATGGACGCGGACCGAGACATTCTTGAACAGGTGTTTGGTTCCGAACTGGATGGAAAGCTGGTTGATGGCAAGCATTGTTTTATGGGCTATGAGCTGAGATTGTTAATTAACGGGAAAAACAATCGCGCACCATAGCACATTTTGCCGGGTATTTCTAATAGATGTTGAAAATGTTCGGCGGCCATGCCTCAGACACGGTCATTCAACGAGGTCGGTTTTCGGGAAAGGCCCAGCTCCTGAGAAACCTGGGTGGCAATCTCCTCGATGGATTTGCCAGCCGTGGAGACGATGGGGATCTGGTGGTTGTGAAAGATGGTTTCGGCGGTCTGGATCTCCTCGCTGCAGGTGGAACGCTTGGCGTAGTTGCTGTCCGCGTACCTTTTTTCCCGGACACTGTGGAGTACTTCCGGGGTGGTGGTCAGGCCGATGGCGCGCTTTCTGTTTCTGATTATTTCTTCCGGCAGGGTGTATTCCCGGAGATATTCGGCGGTGAGGGGGAAGTTTGCCGATTTCAGCCCCATCTGCGTTGCCAGATACACGCTGACCGGGGTTTTGCCGGAGCGGGAAACCCCAAGCAGGATGACCTCGGCCTCATCCAGTTCATGGGTGTTTACTCCGTCATCATGTTCCAGGCAGTAGTGGATAGCCTCGACCCGTTTGGCCATGGTCAGATTGTCGATATGCCGGGAAAAACCTGGAACACCCAGAGCCTTTGCCTCAAGGCAGCTTTCCAGGCGAGTCATGAATATCTCAAAGGCGTCAAAAAGCTCCACCTCGGGGGCATCAAAAACATCGCGGATCTCCTTGGTCATGATGGTGCTGAAAATCAGCGGCCGCCGGCCGGATGATTTTTTCAGGATGTAGCCCAGAATTTTTTGTGCTTCTTCCCGGTTGAGTACAAAGGGGAATTTCTCTTCGTGAAAATTGATTTCCGGGAACTGGCAGATCAGGGCCTGGCCCAGGTTGGTCGCCAGTATTCCGGTGCTGTCCGAGATATAATACACGTCTTTAGATGACCACATGCAGCATTGCTCCTTTTTGTCTTATGGTCTCAGTCTGTCTTCCCGCCTAAAAACAGGATGAATTCTTCAAATTTATTTTGTTCGAAGTGGCCCACCATTTCTTTCTTCATCAGGTTCAGAGCCTTGACCGGCTGCAGTGCCCCGGCGTAAGGGCGATTGGTGGTTAAAGCATCATACACATCCGCAATCGTGGCGATCTTGGCGTTGTCGGAAATCTGGTTTTCCTTGAGTCCGTGGGGGTAGCCGGTGCCGTTGATTTTCTCATGGTGGTGAAGGATCACATCCAGGCTGGTATCGGAGGCATGACTGGCCATAAGCGAGTAACCCTCAGCAGGATGTTGCTTTATGATTTCGAATTCCTCGTGGTCGAGCTTAGCCCGCTTGTTCAGGATGCTGTCCATGATCTGACTTTTTCCTACATCGTGGAGGATACAGCCAAGCGCAAAATTATGGAGTTCGTTGGCATCGTCTTTGTGGATTTTCAGCCAGAGGCCAATCCCGAAAACCGCTACATTCACGCAGTGGGAGAAGGTGTAATAATTATGGGAGCCCAGGCTAAGCAGCTGGCGAATTGACTGGGGGTTATTCAAGGTTAGATCGATGATGTTATCGGTTATGTTGTTGGCCCGGGAGATGTTTCGGCCGCTCCGGGGGTCGTCAAACACGTCCTTGATGATGTCTTTAGCGCAGTTATGCACCAGCAAGGATTTACGCTCAAGGGGAAAGGCCTTGTTTTTGATGATGGAATTCAAGGAGCCCTCCATGAAATGTTCAAATTTCCGGGAGGAATTTTGGGTGATGTATAGCGGTCCGTGGTTCTTCCTGGTCAGAATATCCTTGACCTCGGCGATATTGGTGTCGGCCGCGATCAACAGCAGTGGCCTTTTGCTGTTGGGAAGCAAAGTATAGATGTCGAAATCGATTTTCCGTTCTACCGCAAGAAGATAATCGGTGGAGATCCGGACAAATTTGCTGGATTCTGAAAGCATAGGGAAGATCCGGGATTACCTTGTTGATATCGCTGAGCAGCCAACGGCGGCCGCCATTTCCCTAAAAATCAAGGAGGGTGAAGGCGCTGGTGTTTTTCCGGGTGCAGTTACGGTTGCCGAAGGCCTATATTTCAGCCGTGATTATGGATCATAGCAATGATTTCTTCAGGCTCGGCAAAACGGCCGGCCGCATGTTTTGAAAATATAAGGCGGCCGTCGGCCACGATCTCAAAGATGCCGCCTGAACCGGGAACAAGATCAATCTCGGCCGCAAATTGTTTTCTGAGTTCAGCTTCCAGCCTGGAAGCCCGTGGCAGATAATTTCATTGTTTGCAGTAGGTGATGGTGATTTTCATGGTGAGTTTCCGGGTAAAATTTTTTTTGTTTTGAACAGCGAAGTTAGAAAATATGTGTACCCATTATTTCTTTATACCACAACGGCCTCTGATTAATAGAATGGATTGAATGATAAATTCCGTAACGATGCAGCATGGTTTCTTTCAGAAGAAATGCTGCTTAAATTAAAAGCTGGCAAGAGGTCTGCACTCAGCTATGCCGAAGGAGACGCCGGCTGCCGTCGTTGACGCCCAGCCATTTCAGGAGACCTTGTGCGGCCTGGTAGCCGGTGCTGAAGGCCCCCTGCAACAGGTAGCCGCCGGTTGGCGCTTCCCAGTCCAGCATCTCCCCGGCTACGAATACTCCGGGAAGCTTGCGGAGCATGAGGTCTGCGTCCATTTCCGGGAAAGTAATACCTCCGGCCGAGGAAATTGCCTCGGCCAGAGGCCTGGTGCTGCTGATAGGAAGTATGAGTTTTTTGAGGTGTCCGGCAAGGAGGGCCGGATTTTTCAGCTCTTCCGGGGGGCATACTTCCTGGAGGAGCGAATAGGCCGGGCCGGTGAGGTGCAGGGCCTTGCGGAGGGAATTAGCTAAGCTTTCCTTGCCTCGCTGCGGTTCGAGCTTTTCCCTAATCCGTTCCAGTGAAATATCTCGTTTGAGATCGAGGAAAAGGGGAACCGGGCTGCCTTGTTCCAGCAGGTCGCGGATCACCCCGCTCAAGGCATAGATCGGCCCTCCTTCCAGGCCGTGGGCGGTCACCACCACATCGCCGGTGGCCTGCCGGCCACCACAAGAAAGCCGCAGATTTTTTATAGGCTTGCCGCTGAAACGGGTACGGAAATACTCTGACCAGGCTACTTCAACCCCGCAATTCGCCGGGCGGAATGGCGCAATGTGGACGCCGCGGGCGACGAGAAATGGGGTCCAGCTTCCGTCGGAACCGGTTTGGGGCCAGCTTGCCCCGCCCAAGGCAAGGATGACCCCCTTGGCCGTAAATTCGAGGAGTTTCCCGTTTTCGGCAAGAAAGATCGGGGCGCGCGTTGCTGAAAAACCCTGCCAGCGATGGTGGTAGTGGAAGACAACCCCGCGCTTGCCCAAGTCCTCAAGCCATATTCTCAGAATATCGGAGGCGGTGGTGTCTTTGGGGAACACCCGGCCGCTGCTGCCGACAAAGGTTTCTAACCCGAGGCCGCGCAACCAGGCGCGCAGATCTTCAGGCGAGAAACCGGCAAGGATTTTTTTGAATATTTGCGCGTTGTTTCCGTAGCGGTTGACAAAAGTCTCGCTTGGTTCCGAATGCGTGAGATTCAGCCCGCCGCGGCCGGCAACCAGAAATTTGCGGCCAGCCGAACCCTTGGCGTCGAAGATGTCCACCGCAAGGCCTGCCTCGCTAAGGACGGTGGCGGCCATTAGCCCGGCCGGGCCGCAACCGACCACCGCCACTCTGGTCTCATCTTTCATGGCGGGGTTACCTGGTCTTCTTTGCTGGAGGAGCCTTCTGCTCAAGCTCCTTGATCCGGGCGATGAGCGCCTCGCTCAAGGTTACCCTCCCTTCAAGCACGCACCCCGGCCGACCGGGAATACACTCCTGTTTGAGCATCAGGCACTTGTCATTATTGTAGTCGTAGTTTTTGCAGGAAAAACTCATGGCGGGGAAACCTGTTGTTGTTTGCAGCGCAATAATCCAGCTGGTTGGAATGGGTCTTCGCAACCATTCGGAAATAATTCAGCGTTTGAGGATCCCGTGTTTCTTCATCTTGTACTGAAGCAGGCTCTTGGTGATCCCCAGTGCATCTGCCGCTTTTGTCTGAACATAGTTAGCCTTGTTCAGGGCGGCGAGAATCATCTTTTTTTCAATGCCGTCAAGCACATCGGGCAGAGGGGTATTGGCAGGAATCGTCTGTTCCAGATCAAAGCCATTGAGCCACGGCAAAGGTTTTTTGTCGGTCATGGTCTCGGGTTGCACATCTTCCGGGAGGATCAGGTTTCTGTTGCAGAGGATGGCCGCCCGTTCGATGGTGTTTTCCAGCTCCCGGATGTTGCCTTCCCAGGGAAGGCTCATGAGAAAACGCACGGTTTCCGGGGCAATTTCCAGCTTGGGCTTATCGAGTTGCCCGGCGTATTTGCTGACGAAATGGGCGACCAGCATGGGAATGTCATCGGTACGTTCCCGCAGGGGGGGAAGATGGATGTGGAGCACATTGAGCCGGTAATAGAGGTCTTCCCGGAAATGGCCCTTGTCCACCTCATCCTTGAGATCCCTGTTGGTCGCGGCGATGATCCGGACGTCAACTCGCAGGGTCTGGCTGCCGCCGACCCGTTCAAAGCTGCGTTCCTGGAGAACGCGCAGCAGTTTGGCCTGAAGCGGCATGGCCATCTCGCCGACTTCGTCGAGGAAAAGACTGCCGGTGTCGGCCAGCTCGAATCGGCCTCTGCGCAGGGCGATGGCACCGGTAAAGGCGCCCTTTTCGTGGCCGAAGAGTTCGCTTTCCAGGAGATTTTCCGGCAGGCCGGCGCAGTTGAGGGAGATGAAAGGGGCTTTTTCCCGTGGGCTGCGGCAATGGATGGCCCTGGCCACCAGCTCCTTGCCGGTGCCGGATTCGCCGGTGATCAGGACCGAGGTCGAGGTAGGAGCCACCTTTTCGATGAGGTTGAAGATAGTCTGCATCTTCTGGTTTTTGCCGACCATGTTGGCAAAGGAGGTGCGGGAACGCATTTCTTCCCGCAGCCGCATGTTCTCGCGGCGCAGGGCGTAATGCTCCAAGGCCTTGCGGGCGTTCAGGATCAGTTCATCGTTGTTGAAGGGCTTGGTAAGATAGTTGAAGGCTCCGGCTTTCATGGCGGCCACGGCCATTTCAACCTCGCCGAAGGCGGTGATCATGATGACGGGAAGATCCTGGTTGAGAACCTTGGCCGCCTTGAGCAGGCCTAGGCCGTCAAGTCCCGGCATGCACATATCGGTGATCACCAGGTCGATGTCGGTTTCGCCCAGAATTTTGAGGGCCTCTTCCCCATTTCCGGCGGTAAAGATCCCGAAACCTTCTTCGGTGAGCAACTCGGAAAGGACTATCAGGTAGTTCGGCTCATCGTCAACAATCAGGATGGTATTCATGGGAAGGCAGCCTTGCAGCAGTGAATTTTTGGGGAAAGGACAGGGATGTTCCGGGGCGAAAGTATGCCTGTTATGTGTTGCGCAGGTTTGGGTCATCATATGCGATGCAGATATTTTCTGCAAGGAGCGGGAGAATGTTTTCACGCTTGGCAAGCGGGCTGGCTTCTGTTTCAACCTGCCTGATTTTGTGAAGGTGTCGCAGCGATGGAGTCCAGGCGCTGTTTGATATCATGCAAAAGCTGAAGAGGAACGCGAATGGTTTTGCCGTTGCCTCCCAAGGGGGTGGTGGAATGGGAGTCGCCATGATAATCTGTGCCGCCGCTGATAAGCAGGCCGTGTTTTGCGGCAAGCAGTTGCAAAAAGCGGCATATTTTTTTTGAATGGGTGGGGTAGAAGGTCTCAATCCCGGCAAGTCCGAAATCCTTGAGTCGGGTCACAAGGGAGGGAATATTTTCAAGGCCCGGATCCGAACAGGCTGGGTGGGCGAGCACCGCCAGGCCACCGGCCTCGGTAACTCGGCTGATTACTTCCGCCGCCTGCGGCTTGACATGTTCAACAAAGGCGGGTGCGCCGCTCTTGAGGTAGAGACTGAAAGCGTCCTGGCTGTTTTTAGCCCGGCCTTTTTGAACAAGCAGACGGGCGAAGTGGGGGCGGCCTGCCTGGTCTCCAGCAACCTGGGCCAGCTCCTCCTTGGTTATGGAAATACCCAGGGACTGGAGACGCACCAGAATGCCCTGGTTGCGGTTGTGCCGGGCCTGTTGCAGCCTGGCAATAAAAGAAAGGAGGGCGGGGTGTGCATGGTTGAAACCGTAGCCAAGAATATGGAGGGCAACTCCTTCGTGATTACTGCTGATTTCGATTCCTGAGATAACCTCGACCCCGGTGATTTTGCCGTGGGCAAAAGCTTCGGGAAGCCCCGCGACAGTATCGTGATCGGTCAGGGCAATGGCCGCAAGCTTGCGGCGGGCGGCAAGGTTCAGCAGGGCGGTCGGGGTCAGTAGCCCGTCCGAACAGGTTGAGTGGGTATGCAGATCAATGAACTTTGTCATTTTTGTGAGATACTATTTGCCTATGGGTTTGATTTTTTTGCGTGGAGTAATTTGCCTTGATTCTATATAGTAGCATTACTGATGGCTAAATGCTGTATGGTTGAGCTCCATTTGCTGGGCTTCTTCATCTCGTAACCTTCAACCTGCCGATTACAGGAGTTTTTTGTATGGCTCAGATCGATGCTTTTTTTAAACTGATGAACGAGCAGGGCGCCTCGGATCTCCATATGGTTTCCGGGCAGCAGCCGATCCTTCGCATTAGAGGCGAGATGGAACGGGTCAAATACCGGGTTCTCGGCAACGATGAGCTAAAGGCCATGCTCTATGAGGTTGTTTCCGAAGAAAAGGTGAAGGTTTTCGAAGAAACCGGCGATGTGGATTTCGGTTACGAAATTCCTGGGCTGGCCCGCTACCGCGGCAACCTCTTCCTGCAGAAATACGGGATTGGTGCGGTATTTCGCGAGATTCCCAGCAATATCCTGGGTTGCGAGCAGCTGGGGCTGCCTCCGGTGGTTTCCCAGCTTGCCACTTTGCCCAAGGGAATGGTCCTCGTGACCGGACCTACCGGCAGCGGCAAATCGACCACTCTGGCCGCCATTGTCGATCAGGCCAACAAGCTGCGCAAAGATCACATCCTGACCATCGAAGACCCCATCGAATTCGTCCACAAGAGCCAGAACTGCATTGTCAACCACCGGGAGGTGGGGCTGCACACCAAGTCTTTTTCCGCGGCCCTGCGCGGGGCACTCCGTGAAGACCCGGACATCATCATGGTCGGCGAAATGCGCGATCTGGAAACCATTGCCCTGGCCATGGAAGCGGCCATGACCGGCCATCTGGTCTTTGGCACCCTGCACACTCTGAACGCCAACAAGACCGTGGACAGGATCATTGAGATATTTCCGGCCAGCCAGCAGGCCCAGGTCCGCTCCACTCTTGCGGATGCCCTTAAAGCCGTGGTTTCTCAGACCCTTTTCAAGCGGGTCGATATCAAGGGGCGCTGCGCAGCTTTGGAGATTCTCATCTGCACTCCGGCGGTGCGGAACCTGATCCGCGAAGGCAAGACCTATCAGATTCCATCCGCCATGCAGACCGGGAAAAAATACGGGATGCAGACTCTTGATGATGCGATCATGCTTCTGATCAAGAAAGGCTGGATTTCCGGGGATGACGCCTACATAAACTGCATTGACAAGAGCAAATTTGTTCAGTTTCTCAAGAAACCGCCCACGGATTTTACCGATGCTGCTTAGAGATGGGAGGTTCTCTGGTTTATAAGGCATCCTGCGCATTAATGGCTGCCAGATAGGGGTGGGCGGTAATTCTTTCCCCGTCGGACAGGAAAAGAATGCTGCCGTGCCGGGCTGTGGAAAAGATGCCTGCTTGTGCATCCATATATTGCGGTGGGGGAAACGGTTCTTTCTTTCCCGTTGACACCACATAGTAGAGCGGCTTGACCGCCTCCATGAACCTGGCGCTGCCAGAGGAATTCAGCCCATGGTGCGGCAGGAGGAGGACATCGGCCTTGAGTTGGTACTCCTTTTCCAAAATGTACTCTTCGTATTCCTTTTCGAGATCCCCGGGAAAAAGAAAGGTGTTGTCGCCGTTGTTCAGGCGCAAAACCAGCCCCCTGTTGTTCGGGTTGTCCTGAATTTTTTTCACCTCAGTCAGCGGTTGTTGTTCTCCGGCAATGGCCAGATTTGCCAGACAGGTGATGGCAAAGCCATTGCGCCCGCTGGCAAGCACTTCCCCTGCCCTGGCAATCCGCACCTGGCAACCGGCTAGATTGGCCTCCTGCAAAAAGGCTGTAAAACCGGGTTCCATGCTGCTGGTTTCGCTGAGCCAGATAATCTTGGGCTGAAATCTTTTGATGATCCAGGGCAGGCCGTTGAAATGATCGGCATGGGCATGGGTGAGGATGATTTGTTCCACCCGTCTGATCTGCCGGTGCCATAAGAATGGTGCGATTATCCGTTCTCCCACATTGAAAAGATCGTTGGGCGGGCCGCCGCCGTCGATGAGGATGACGCGGTTGTCGGGTTGTTCCACCACCGTGGCGCTGCCGTTGCCTACAGCCAGAAAAGAGATTCGGGCCGAATTGGGGTGCCATTTCGCCAGCGCCGGGTAACCGGAAAGCAGCAGGGAGAAGCAGGCAAGCATGGCCAGGACGGGAAGGGGGCGCTTGTCGTGGAGGATCAGGAGAAGGAGCAGGTAGGAAAGAATTAGCAGGGGAATGGGCGGCGTGGGGAACCAGAGAGAGGAGAACGGCAGCCCGGCGAGGAAACCTGTCAGCCCGTGGGAAACTTCGATGCCAAGAGTACCAGCCTGTAGAAAAAATATTGCGGGCAAGGGGGCAAAAGGCTGGGTGAGAATGGCCACCAAGCCCAGGGGTAGGGTCCAGAAACAGAGGAAAGGCGTAACCAGCAGGGTGGTGATGGGGCCAAGCAGGGAGATCCTGTTGAAGTGGAACAGGGCGAGAGGAGCGGTGGCGAGAAAAGCGGCGCCTGAGATTAACAGCCCTGAGATAAAGAAATAGCGCAGGGTCTGCCAGAGGGAATGTGGCTCCTTTTCGGGGCACCATCCAGTGAGACGCGGCATGGTGAGAATTATTGCTGCGGCGGCAACAAAGGAGAGCTGAAAGGAGGCGCTCTGGATGCTGAGCGGGTTTGCCAGGAGGATGCAGAAAGCGGCAATGGCCAGGTTGTTCAGACTTGACCATTGGCGGTCCAGGAGAATGGCCGCCATGAAAACGCCTGCCATGATCAGGGCTCGCACCACCGGGGGCTGAAAACCGGCAAGGCCGGCATAGAGCAAGAGAACAGGAAAGGAGAGGGCCACGGCTATCTTGGCTGCGGGCAATCTGAGCAGCAGCCATGGGAAACGGCTGACCAGAAAACGGAAAAAAACCGTGGACAAGAAAGCCACCACAACGAGATGGCTTCCGGAAATAGCCAGGATGTGCATGATGCCGGTTGCCCGATAGTTCTCGGTGACTTCCGGGGAGAGGGCGCTCATGTCGCCAAGGAGAAGGGCCTGGTACAATGCGGCGTTACCTGGGGCGAGGTTGGCATGGAGAAAGGCTTCGAACTGCTGCCGGAAGCGTTCAAGAAAATATGGACCAGGCAGAGAAAGACGGTTGGCGGCAAGAGGGGAGATGGGCTGAATGAAAAGGGGCGTGGCAACCCAGCCTTTGACCATGATCTCTTTGGCGGAAAGATATTCGGCATAATCAAAGGCGCCAGGGGTTGTCTGCTTGTCCGGCAGAGAAAGCCGGGCGCGCACCAGGTAGCCCTGGCCTGGAACTAATCCCTTAAGCATAGGAGCGTCAACCGTGAGGGTGACGCGGCCTGTAGTCGCCTGGGGCGCTGGAGTCAAAGGAAACAGGATGCTGTCCGCCTCAAGGATGAGGAAGGTTTTCTCATTTTTAAAGACAGGCTGGCGGATTAATTTGCCAGTCAGGCTGACATCTTGTTTTTCCGTTATGAAACGGGCGAGATGATGGGCAGGCAGGTTGGGTGCTAGAAATGACTTTGTGTAAAGCAGGCCGGAGAAAAAGAACAGGGGAAGCAGCAGGATCAGGAATCCGGCTCGAGCCTGCGGCCATCTTAGCAGGGTTAGGACGGCCAGAGTCGCGATCAGGGCAGTCGACAGCCAAAGCTGGTTGGCGGTCGGCTGCCAGGAGGCCCATGATGTCATTGCTCCGGCAGCAAAAGCCAGGAGCGCGGGCAGGAGTGGGTTGCGGTCGGTCTGAGGCAGCATGTGTTTGCTTTGCGGCCGCAGGGGCTGCATGAGTCATCCGGATACCGGCATTATTTTTTTATGACGGCTTCCGGAAGGGAAGTTTCGGCAAACTCGGGCGGATCTGGTATCAGGCGTTTTGTTGCAGGCGCTGGCGGAGAAAAATGAAAATCGGAACCGTGGCACTTTAGTCCAGGAAATGTTTTAGCTTTTCCCGTCTGCTTGAATGGCGCAGGCGATTGAGTGCTTTTTTCTCGATCTGCCGGATGCGTTCGCGCGATACGTTGAACCGCTTGCCGATTTCTTCCAGGGTGTATTCCGCGTCTTCGCCGATGCCGAAGCGCAGGCGGATGATTTTTTCTTCCCGGGTACTCAGGGTATTGAGGATGCTGGTAACCCGGTCGGAGAGTTGCTGGTTCTGTACTGCCTCGTATGGGGAAACCGATTCCTGGTTTTCCAGGAAATCTCCCAGGGTGCTGTCGTCGTCGCCCACCGGGGTTTCAAGGGAGATCGGTTCCCTGGATGCTTCAAGGATTGCCAGAATTTTGTCCATCGGCAACCCTGTTTTTTCGGAAATTTCAATGGGGGTAGGCTCACGCCCCAGTTCTTTGAGAAGCGAGTAAAACGCCTTGAAAAACTGGCTTCTGAGTTCCAGGAAATGGACGGGTAGCCGGATGGTTCTGGTTTTGTCCAAGATGGCCCTGGTAATCGCCTGCCTGATCCACCAGCTGGCGTAGGTGCTGAATTTGTTGCCCTTGGTGTAATCAAAACGGAAAACGGCCCGCATCAGACCGAGATTGCCTTCCTGGATAAGGTCGGCCAGGGTAAGGCCCTGGTGCATGTAGCGCTTGGCGATGCTGACCACCAGGCGGAGATTGGCCTTGATCATGGCGTCCTTGGCAACCTCGATGGAGCGGTGGAACATCTCCAGCTTGCACTGCATTTCCTGAAGTTTTTTGTTGTCAGGGTGGGACTGGCAGGCGCCGGCAATCGTGCGCATCATGAAATTAAGATGTTGCTTTTTAGGCTTCAGGGTCGGGTCACGTTTTTCCCATAGGTCGATGCGTTCAACAAGTATGGTCAGTTCTTCGGTCCCATGCTGGTCCTGGCGAACCGAGCGGATAATTCCGTCAAATCCTTCGCGGATGGTTTTGCTGTATTTCTCTTCTTCCTGCGGGGTGAGCAGCTCGAATCGACCCATCTCCCGGAGATAGGTGGTAGTGGTTTCTTCCGGTTCCGGGCTATCCTCCTTGGAAACAAGAGCGGCGGCGTCCATGAGCTTGTCATCGTCATCGTCCAGGGTAGGTTCCTCGTGCTGGCCATCCCCGCCACCTTCCCAATTTTTACCGTCAAGGGTTTTTTTCTTGCCGGATTTCTCCTGGTTGACGATTTCTATATTGTTTTCATTGAGAAAATCGAAAATGCCGTCGATGGCATCAGCGTCATTGCCTTCCGGAATCAGGTCATTCAGGAAATTAAGGGTTACACATCCTTCATCTTTTCCGGCTTCAAGTAGTCTGGCTTTTATATCAGCAGGCACTGGCTAACCTCTCCTGGTTTCAAGATTTTCGTTACTGTTGGAAGTAATACCGGTTTTTATATTAAGGAAGCAGAAAACTTGTTAATATACAAATTTTATAAGGTTATAGCAAGATAAAGTGAACATAAAATAATTGTATGTTTTTGGGGGGGAATTTTTTGCGAAAAAAATGTTGACACTAAGCGGATTAGCCAATAGTATTGCGCATCGTATTTAAAAAAATCATGTACATATCCTCCCCTTGTTTAAGTAAAATCAAGATAATCCGAGAAGATATATCAGCGCTAACCAATTTCTCGAAAAACAACGGTTCAATTTCATATTGCTCTCTGTAAAATTTCCGCATCGTTGAAAATCTTCAGGTATATCCGCCTGTTATAGCGTGGTGTTTTTTCTAGTGTTTTCGATGTCCTGTGAAAACATTTCAAGGTTTCTCATTTCAGATTTTTTCTGTTGTGATGGCGTCGGGCTTGGATGTTCCGCTGTCACTTTTTCGAGTCATGCCTGATTTTAATTCTTTATTAAAAATTGTCTGGGGCAGCCTCGGTTGTCGTTTACTATTATCGAGAAGCAGCATACGGGAGATGGAGAAAGGGATTGCATGAACTTATCTGAACTTAAATTGATGAAAATCACCGAGCTCACCAAGCTCGCCAAGGAACACCGGATTGAAGATTACAGCGCCATGCGCAAGCAGGAGCTTATTTTTGCCATTCTGCAGGCCGCAGGCGGCCAAGCCGAGAAAAACGGTGAAAATTGGGGTAGCGGCGTGCTTGAGGTGTTACCGGATGGCTTTGGTTTTCTGCGGGCGCCATATTACAATTATCTGCCCGGGCCAGACGACATTTACGTCTCGCCTTCCCAGATCAGGCGCCTTAATCTTCGCACCGGCGATACCATTGAAGGCCCGGTGCGTACCCCCAAGGAAGGCGAGCGCTATTTTGCCCTGCTCAAGGTTGACAGCGTCAATTTTGACCCGCCGGAAAAGGCCAGAGACAAAACCCTTTTCTCCAATCTTACTCCGTTGCACCCTCAAGAGCGCATCCATCTTGAGCGGGAGCCGGACAACTACTCCATGCGGATCATGGACATCATGGCTCCAATCGGAAAAGGGCAGCGCGGCCTGATCGTCGCTCCGCCTCGAACCGGCAAGACCGTGTTGATCAAGGACATGGCCAATAGTATCACCAAAAACCATAAAGAAATCATTCTTATTGTCCTGCTCATCGACGAACGGCCTGAAGAGGTCACCGACATGGCCAGGGGCGTCAATGCCGAGGTGATCAGTTCAACTTTTGACGAGCCCCCCCAGCGTCATATTCAGGTGGCCGAGATGGTCCTCGACAAGGCCCGACGGCTGGTGGAGCACAAGAAGGATGTGGTTATTCTGTTGGACAGCATTACGCGGCTAGCCAGGGCTTATAACACAGTGGTGCCGCCCAGCGGCAAGATTCTTTCCGGCGGGGTCGATTCAAACGCCTTGCACCGCCCCAAGCGGTTTTTCGGCGCGGCGCGGAATATTGAAGAGGGAGGCAGCCTTACCATTATTGCTTCCGCATTGGTCGAGACCGGCAGTCGTATGGATGAGGTTATCTTTGAGGAGTTCAAGGGGACGGGCAACATGGAGCTTGTTCTTGACCGGAAGATCTCGGACCGGAGAATTTTCCCCGCTATCGACATTGCTCGCTCTGGAACCAGGAAAGAAGACTTGCTGCTCACGCCGGACGAGTTGAATAAGGTCTGGATCTTGCGCAAACTCCTTGGTTCCATGAACCCGGTCGACGCCATAGAATTTTTTCTGGCCAAGATGAAGGGGACCCGCTCTAATGCTGAATTTTTTGATTCCATGAAAGGCGGTTGATTTTGCTTGCCGCGCAATTCCGGCTTGCAAAAAACAGAATATAAAGATATAGTCCACCGTTTTCACTTGTTTGTTTGGAAAATTGGCCCGTCATGGCCGTGTATAATGGGTTTTTGTTAATTTATCGGAGGTTCTGTTCATGAAAGAAGGTGTGCATCCCGAATATCATAAAATCGATGCCGTCTGTGCCTGTGGCAATGCAGTTGAGCTTGGTTCGGTTCTTCCAGCAATAAAAGTGGAAATCTGTTCAGCCTGCCATCCGTTTTTCACTGGCAAGCAAAAGCTGATTGACTCTGCCGGTCGGATTGAGAAGTTCAATAAGAAATACGCCAAGCAAGTAGCTAAATAAGAAAAACGTTTTTTCTAAGTTGCTGACGCCTTTGGACCATCCCCTGTCAGGGGAGATGGCTCACGGGCGTTCCTTTTTTTACGGGATGATCATGTTTGCTCAACTTGAAAATGTTACAGAGCGCAAGCTGGCTCTTGAAGCCAGACTTTCAGAGCCTCAGTTGGCAAGTGATCAGGCCGAATTTCGCCGGGTTGCCAAGGAGCATGCCAATCTGGCAAAACTTGATGATCTTTACAGCAACTACAAAAAGGTAAGTAAGGAGATCGCGGAGAATCGTCTCCTGCTTCAGGAAGAAGATGACAGCGAACTCCGGGAGCTTGTCCGGGCTGATCTTGCCGAGCTGGAAATCAGTCAGGATGCATTGGTCAAAGCGCTTAGGGTTGCCCTGCTCCCCAGGGATCCCAATGATGATAAAAATACCCTCCTTGAAATCAGGGCCGGCACCGGCGGGGAGGAGGCCGCCCTGTTTGTCAGCGATCTGTTCAGGATGTACAGCAGGTACGCCGAGCTGCAGGGGTGGAAGGTTGAGGTGCTGACCAGCAATCCCACGGGAATAGGGGGATTCAAGGAAATCATCGCCCTGATCAGCGGCGAGCAAGTCTTCAGCAGATTGAAATATGAATCAGGCACTCACCGGGTGCAGCGGGTTCCCGATACCGAAACTCAGGGTCGGATCCATACCTCCGCTGTTACCGTGGCAGTCATGCCGGAAGCGGAAGAGGTTGAGCTGGATATCAGCCCCAACGAATTGCGGTTCGATGTTTACCGCTCCACCGGTTCAGGCGGGCAGAGCGTTAATACCACTGATTCGGCGGTGCGGGTTACCCATCTGCCCACTGGTCTGGTAGTAACCTGTCAGGATGAAAAATCCCAGCACAAGAACAAGGCCAAGGCCTTGCAGGTACTCCGGGCCAGACTCCTCGACAAGATGCAGCGCGAACAGGACGAGAAGATGTCCGCAGACCGTAAGAGTCAGGTGGGCAGCGGCGATCGGAGTGAACGCATCCGGACCTATAATTTCCCTCAAGGCAGGGTCAGCGACCATCGGATCAATCTTACCCTTTATCAGCTTGATGAAATCCTCACCGGAAAACTTGACGATATCATCGAACCTCTTATTGTCCATTTCCAGACAGAAGCTTTGCAGATCATGCAATAAGTTGTGATCCGGGGAGGAGCTCTTCTGCTTTTTCCCGATCCGGGAAATTAGCCCATGATTCTCAATAAGTTATATCTTGAGAGTGTCCAGCGCCTAGCCGATGTCGGCGTTGCCGAGCCGGAAGTAGAAGTCGCGCTTTTGCTGGGGCATGTCCTGGGCTATTCCCGCACCCAGTTTTTTCTTGCGTTGGAGCAGGAAATATCTCCGCAGCACCTTGCCCTTTTTAATTCGTTTTTTTTCCGTCGCCTTTCCCGGGAACCGTTGGCTTACCTTACCGGGGAGCAGGAATTCTGGTCGTTGCCCTTCACGGTTTCCCGCCAGGTTCTCATTCCCAGACCCGAGACCGAAGAGCTTTTGGAAAAGATTTTTGCTACGTTGCGCCAGGTTGGCTTGCCGCCCGGGCCGGTGCTTGATCTAGGTGTCGGCAGTGGCGCGCTTACCGTTGTTTTGGCTCGCGAACTTCAGGAACGGCTGGTGTTCGGGGTTGATCTTTCTCTGAACGCCCTCCGGGTTGCCAAAAAAAATATTGTTCGGAACCAAGTGCAATCGAGGATTTTCTTAATAAATGGCGACTGGCTGGCTGCCGTCAAACAGGAAAGAAGATTTGCCCTGATTGTCTCCAATCCGCCATATATCGACGCAACGACTCTGGCCACCCTGCAGCCGGAAGTGCGCGATTTCGAGCCCTATTGTGCCTTGAACGGAGGTGTGGACGGCCTCTGCGAGATTCGCGCCCTGGCGGAACAAGTTCGCCGGGTAATGCTGTCCGGCGGCCTGTTTTTTATGGAGATCGGCGCGGACCAGCAGGAGGCGGTGCTGAAAATCTTTGCTTCCTTTCCGGAATATGATAGTTTGCAAGTCCATTCTGATCTGGCTGGTTTGCCGCGTATTTTCCAAGCCCGTCGCTGCTGAGCCGTAAGGAGCATTTCCCCCGCGATTCTTTATTAAGAGAGATTCTCATGGACAAGATAGTTATTGAAGGTGGTTGCCCACTGCATGGTGAAATTGCGGTGAGCGGTGCCAAGAATGCGGCTCTGCCGCTTATGGCCGCCTGCTTGCTGAGCGGGGAACCGATAATCCTGCGCAATGTGCCTGATCTCAGGGATGTCCGGACTTTTCTTGCCCTGCTGGAGTCTTTCGGTGTCAACTGGCAGAAAGATGGCACGATGCTGGTGCTTGATGCCGGCACTATTACCAGCTGCGAGGCTTCCTATGATTTGGTGAAGACCATGCGGGCCTCGGTGCTGGTTCTGGGGCCTCTTCTGGCCCGTATGGGTACGGCCCGGGTTTCCCTGCCCGGAGGTTGCGCCATCGGCGCCCGGCCCATCAATTTCCATCTTCAGGGTCTGGAAAAACTTGGCTCCCAATATGAATTAAGCCAAGGATATGTTGAGGCCAGGGCCAACGGTCGGTTGCAGGGAGATACCGTCTGTTTCGACATCCCTTCCGTCACCGGAACGGAGAATATCCTTATGGCTGCAACCCTGGCCGAGGGGGTCACCGTACTCAAGAACGCGGCTCGGGAGCCGGAAATCGGCAATCTTGTCGATCTGCTCATTGCCATGGGGGCGCGGATCAAGGGCAAGGATTCCGATACCCTGGTGGTTGAGGGGGTGAAGAAGTTGCACGGGGCGGAAATGGAGGTTATCCCCGACCGGATTGAGGCCGGCACCTATCTCATCGCGGTCGGCGCGGTTGGCGGCGAGGCTACGGTGACGCAATGCAACCCGCAGCATTTGCCCGCTCTGCTGGGAAAATTACGGGCTGCGGGGTTGTCCATCGAGGAAGGGCAGGACCGGATCCATGTCGCCCGTAAGGGGCCCCTGCGGAGCGTGGACATCAAGACCATGCCTTATCCCGGCTTTCCCACCGATCTGCAGGCTCAGATCATGGCCTTGATGACCTTGAGCGATGGCTTGAGCGTGATTGCCGAGACCATTTTTGAAAACCGCTTCATGCATGTGGCCGAGTTGCACCGCATGGGGGCCGACATCAAGGTGGATGGCCACAGCGCCATCGTCACCGGCACCGGTCGCTTGAGCGGGGCGCCGGTGATGGCGACGGATCTGCGGGCCAGCGCCTCCCTGGTGATTGCGGCCCTTGCCGCTAAGGGAGAAACCCATATCTCCCGGGTCTATCATTTGGACCGGGGCTACGACAATCTGGTGGGCAAACTCTCTGCGGCTGGGGCCAGGATCCGGCGCGAGAAAGAGTGATTCCCGTGTAAACGCGCAACAGCACCGCAGCTTCTTTGTCATCGGCCTGCTTGTGTGCGCTCGCCCACGTCGCATGCCTCTTAGGCGGCACTGCTACCGACAATTGACACACGCATCCGCGGCACTGCTGCGCGTTTACATTGCAGTGATCGAGCCCCTATTTTTGTTTTTGGTGTGTTGCGTCATCCCGGCAGGATAATGGTCACCGTGGTGCCTTCCCCTTCCTGGCTCGCGATTCTTATCGTGCCCCCGTGTTCGTCGATGATCTTATAGACCATGGCCAAGCCCAGCCCGGTGCCCTCCGGTTTGGTCGTAAAATATGGGTCCATGACCCGTTCCAGAATATCCGCCGCGATTCCGCAGCCCGTGTCACGCACCCTTATTTCCACAGTGTCTGGCCGATTCCCTTCATGCACCGAAACCCGTAATTCTCCGCCGTGTTCCATGGACTGCAGGCTGTTGAGGTAGAGATTCAGCAGAACCTGATTAAGGCGGTCTTTGTCCAGACGCACCTGACGGCGCGGCAGGGCGATCTCCTGGTGCACGGCCACCCCCAGTTCCTTGGCATCGCTCTGGATAAGCTTTAGAGATGCCTCGATAAACGGCTCGATCTCCACTTCGCTGATGGCCAGGGGCAAGGGGCGGGCGTAGGTGAGCAGCTCGGTAATGCTGCGGTTGAGCCGTTCGACTTCGTTGATCAACAGCCTGGCGGCTTCGCCCTCCTCACTTTCCACAGAAAAACGGGAACCGAGCAGGGTGGCAAAACCCTTGATGGAACTCAACGGGTTACGAACCTCATGGGCCACCCCGGCGGCCATCTTGCCCAATGCGACAAGGCGGTCGTGACGCCGGACCTGGGCTTCGAGTTTTTTGATCTCCGTGATATCGTACATGAGCATGACGCGGCCGAGGGTGTTGCCTTGGCCGTCGGTTATGGGCACGGAGCTGATGTTCAGGTGGCTGGCCGTGGGAGAATCCGGAGGCATAACAATCTCTCGGTCGATGACCTCACGTTCCTGTCCTTTCAAGGGGATAAACTGCTGAATTTCCGGCAGAACCGCGGTCTGAAGATGGCCGATGGCCTGGGCCGGGGTTTTCCCGGTGAATTTTGCCGCAGTGCTGTTGAAGGTCTGGATATGTCCTTCGGCATTGGTGGCGATGATGCCCACGGGCAGGCGGGAGATAAGCAGGTCGGTAAAGGCCCGCATGTTCATGATGGTTTTCTGGGAGGAGCGATAGCTTTGCGCGGTCAGCAAGGCGATCCAGCCGCCAATCGCCACCAGCAGCATGGCGATGGACATATAGAGCATCTGGTACCGGTCCTGCAGGATAATCTTGTCCTGCTCCGTCATGTCGAGACCGACAATAATAGAGAGATTATTCCCGGGCAACCAGGAATCATTGCCTGGAAAAGATTGCCCAACGGACGAGCCTGGTGAATTGCCTCCGGCGCGGCAGTCCGGTTTCCCAGCTTGCTGCCTTTCCTGCATGTGCCTCCTGAAAAAGCCGCGTCCGCGCATGAACGGTTTGAATGGCGCGACAATTTCAAAAACCTTCTGATTCGTTTTCCGGTCGCTTATAATCTGGTATTTGCCGACCGGCGCAAGCTCGCGGTCGGCAAACAGGGAATGGTCAAGGTCGGTCCCTATCAGGCCGGGAGTGCTGTGGGCCACGATTTTGCCCGAGCGGTCAGTCACCGCGATATAGATAATGCTTGATTCGCCTGCGGCCTGTTCGATCAGGTGCTGGAATTGCCGGGTGTCGGGTGCACCCATCATCATCATTGAGGCCCTGGTTCCTGCGCCGACAAAACGGATTATGGCCTGGCCCTTATTGAAAAGACTGTCGGTCATGATCCTTTTTTCCCGCTGCAGGTTATTGGTCACGAAGAAAAAAACAATGACAATGAGCATGCCTATGGCGGTGGCCAAAATCCAGGGGGAGGCATAGGCAAAAGGGGAGGTAACTATTCTGCTCTTTTTTTTCATGGGGTATTATCCAAGAAATAAATCTTTGTCGGCATGGAGTGCGGGTTCGGTTTTATACCCAAAGGGCATAAGTTTCGTTTGAGCAGGCGAGCTGCTCAACTCAGCTTTATGAAACCACGATTATGATGCACAAGCAATTATTGTTCCGCAGTAACTGTCTAGCAGCACCCCATCTTGCGGCGATTGGGCCCAGTTCACATCCCCGATGTACGCTTTGCCGTTCCGCTTCCCGCAACTTGGGACATGCTAACTAGTTACAGTTTGGTTGTTCTAGGCATTTCCGGCATTGAGCTGGGACAAATACGTTCCGCATTCATTTTTGTTCCGGGGATGGCTCCATCATCTCCTTGATGATTTCCGTATGAGTAAAAAATATCCAGATTGATACCTGCTCTTGGATAGAAAATATCCACCCAGCAAACGCGTATCCTGGGTCCGCGCGAGCCGGTGTTGTATTTGACTAGAAAAATTTATGTAATTTCAAGTAGTTGTTTTTTGGGTCGTCTGTTGGCATGGTTGTTGTAATTGAAACAGGATACACAGAGGAATGATCACACCCCATTCAATTCAACAACATTTGTTCAGGAGGTAAAAAATGAAAAAGACACTACTTGCAGTTGTCGCCGTAGCCGCATTTGGCTTGGCCGGGTATCAGCTTGCCGAGGCGAGACCCATGGGAGGCGGGCCAGGCATGGGGCCTGGCTACACAATGATGGGCGGCCAGGGACAAGGTCAAGTGCAGATGAGTGAAGAGGACTTGAAAGCCAGGGAGAAATTCTTTGACGAAACAACAGACTTGCGCAAGAAGATGGTTTCAAAGAAAACAGAACTCAAGGCGGTGATGCGCGGAGAAAATCCGGATGAAAAAAAGGCGGCAAGGCTCTCCGAGGAGTTGTTTGATCTCCGTGGCCAGATGCACAAGAAGGCTCAGGATGCCGGATTGACCAAGTCCGGCTTCGGCTGTGGCGGACCGGGCATGGGGATGGACATGGGTTCAGGCCATCAGCGGCGCGCCTGTTGTCAGTAAAAAGCAGTGATGGTTGTATTTTTTTTGGGTGGACTTCTGAGGCCCACCTGTTTTTTGTAAGCGATCACAGGGCACCACATCTTGCGGCGAGCGGCCCGGCTCACGTACCTGAGGCACGCATCTCCGTCCCGCTTGCCGCAACCTGCACCACCCTAAAGCTGAGTGCTGAGTGCAAAGTGCCGAATACTTGGAACTCAGTACTCGGCACTTTAAATAGGCACCAGGAGGTCAGTTGATTTTTCCGGTCTGCCGCTCCAGATGGAATTCTGCTTCCTGCGCCATGTCATTGAGTAAGGCCAGTCGGGCGGATTCTACTTTTTCGTACGGAAGCTCAAGAAACATAGCGATGTCGGAAATTTCGATTCCTGCCCCGAAATGTTCTTCCGCAATGATTATTTTGAGAAAATCTTCCCTGATAAAATTCTTTATCTCCTGACTGATATCGGCCAAGGTATTACAGGCTTGGTCGTATGTTCGGCCTTTGGACAGTTCTTCCCGCATTTTTTTTACAGCCTGTTCGTATTCCCTATGCATGACAGCGGTAAATTGTACATACTGTTTACTGAGGGCAAAGGACATGGTCTTCTCTCTGTTTTTTCGTGCTAAGACATGAATCTGCTTTGCAGGATTGCTTTGGCAATATTGATCTCATCAATGTGTACCACAGAAGAGTTAAGTGAAAACAGCAAAAAATGAGCAAGAATATCGCTTAGCGTGGATGACGAGGTTGGGCAATCTTTTTCAGGAGAGGCTTTCGTGCGGATAATGCTGAGTAAAAATAGCGTTAATTTCCGGACAGGCATGTTTGGTTTTTTCCTTTTCTGCAGCTTGCTTGTTTCTTCCCTTGTAAGCGGCGAGGCGCTTATTGACGCCGATGGGTTTATCATTGTGCGCGCTCCGGCTCCTCGCGCAACCGAGATGGTAAACCCCGGAACCAAACCGGATGAGGCGCTGCTGCAAACCTCCTATGCCGGAGGGGAGACCTTGCGCTATACGGTCACCTGGCTTGGCATAAAGGCGGGAGAACTCGTTATGCGGGTTAGCAAGATTTCCGACAGCCAGGAGACCTTTACCCTTGAAGTTACTGCCAGGAGCGCCGGGTTGCTTGAGGTGTTCTACCCGGTGGAGGACCATTTCCGGACCATCGTGCAGGGGCCGATGCGCTTGCCAAGCCGTCATGAAATGCAGCAGAAGGAGGGACGCCGCGTCAACAGCAAGATTACCAAATATGACCAAGAGCGGTTTCGCGTCTCCTACCGCAAAAATGATGAGCCTGCGGATATCTATCAGCTAAACGGCCCGATGCATAACGAGTTTTCCTCGTTTTTCATCATGCGGGCTTTGTCTTTTACCGGAGAGGCTCCGATGATCGTCCCTACCTTTGCCGATAAAAAACGGCATGAGGTGGTAGTTGCCGTGCAGGGAAAGGAAGAGCAGGAAAGCGTGCTGGGCAAGAAAAAGACCATCAAGGTTCAGCCGCATCTGACATTCAAGGGGCTTTATGAAAAGATAGGAGATCCCCTCGTCTGGCTCACCGATGACGCCTGGCGAATCCCCATCAGGATTCAGGCGAAGATCGTCATCGGTTCCTTGACCGCAGAGCTGGTCGAATATAAAGGCGTCGCCGGAAATTTCCGCATTATAGACAATCCCAAAGAACCGCCTCGACAATCTCCGGCGGATACTCGCTGAGTCGCCACAAACGTGCCTGCGCTTGGGTGTGGGCGGCAAGGGCGGGGATATCCTTCTCCGAGAGATTAAGGTCGGCAAGCGAGATAGGTACGGCCAATTTCCGCAACCATTCGGTAAAGAGAATGATCCCTTCCCGGGCGAGGAGTTGCTGATCCGCCTCGCGCAACCCAAAAACCTGTGCGGCAAAAATGGCCAGGCGGGCCGGGTTTTTCCCGGCCATATAGGTAAGTGCCCCCGGCAGGATGGCCGCGAGTCCGGCGCCGTGGGTAATATTGTGCAGTCCGCTGAGGGAGTGTTCGATCAGGTGGCAGGGGAAACCGACCCGGCCCAGCCCTGCGGCGCTGATGCCGTTTAGGGCCAGACTGCTTGCCCACATGAGCTCGGCGCGGCTCTGATAAGCCAGGGGGTTGGCCAGGGCTGCCTTGCTGGCGGCCATCAGGGTTTGCATTAGCCCGGCGCTGTAGTGATCCTGTAAGGGGGAAAAGGATTCTTCCCGGTTCAGGTAAAATTCCAGCAGATGGCTGAAGGCGTCCACGGCCCCGAAGGCGGTGGTGGACGCCGGAACACTGAAAGTGACGGTCGGGTCTAAAATGGCGATTTTCGGGAACAGATGCCGGTTGCCGATGCCGATCTTCTGTCCGGTTGTCTCGTTGCTGATTACCATGCCGTTGTTGCTTTCCGACCCCGAGCCTGCGACGGTGGGCAGGGCGATAACCGGCAGGCTCTCCTTGATACTCTTCTTTCCCTTGAAAAACCTCCAGACATCGTGGCCCGCCAGGGCGCCGGCCGCAATGGCCTTGGCGCTGTCAATGACGCTGCCGCCCCCCAGGGCGACGATAACCTCGACCCTGTTTTTTTGCGCCAGATCAACGCCCTGTTGGACATGGCTCAAAATTGGGTTCGGCTGCACCCCCGCATGCTCGATGACCTCGATGCCGGCCTGGCGCAAGGACTGGAAAACATTTTGGTAAACCGCCAGTTTTTTCAAGCTTCCTTTGCCGGAAACCAGCAAGGCCCTGGTGCCAAGGGTTGCGGCCTCGTCGCCTGCCTGGGCAAGGACTCCCCTGCCGAAGATGATCCTGGTTGGATTGTGAAAGACAAAGTCCCGCACGGAATCAGCCCGGGGAGCAGGCGGAGACGGTGTTGGTCAGGCGGACAAAATCCTCAATGGTCAGCCGTTCCGCCCTGGTTTCCGGGTTGATTCCTGCTTGATGCAGCAAGACGGAGAGGTGCTCCCGGGACAAACCGTTGATCATGCCGGCACTTAAAGAGTTGCGTAGGGTCTTGCGTCGCTGGCCGAAGGCGGCATTGACGATGCGCCGGAGCAGCTGCCGGTTATGGGGAGGGAGCTGCTCCACCCTTTCCGGCATCGGGCAAAAGGTAATCCGCACCACTACGGAATCAACCTTGGGCCGCGGATGAAACTGCTCCGGGCCGACCTGCATTATGGTTTTCACCGAGGCGCAACCGGCGAGCAGGACGGATAGCACCCCGTATTCTTTCGAGCCCACCGGGGCGGTGAGGCGCTGGCCCACCTCTTTTTGCAGCATGAGTACGGCCCGGTCCACTGATTCGTAATTCTCGACCAGTTTGAAAAGAAGCAGGTTGGAGATGGAGTAGGGGAGGTTGGCCAGGATTTTCAGTGGGCCATTGGTCTGACGGGCAAGTTCGCCAAAATCGGCCTTGAGAAGATCCTGGTGGATGAGGGTGACGTTGGCCGGCAGAGACTGGTGTTCCTGATGGTAGGCGATGATGCCGGCATCAAGCTCCAGGCCGATTACCTGGCGGACTCGTTCGGCCAGGGGCAAGGTCAGGGAACCCAAGCCCACCCCCAGCTCCAGCACGGAATCTTCCGGGGTGACTCCGGAGAGCTCGACAATGCGTTCCGCGGTCTGCCGGTGAACCAGGAAGTTTTGCCCAAGTTTTTTGCTGGGGGCCAGTTGGCGTTCGCTCAGGATTTTCTTTATGTGCAGGTCGTTGCTCATGGCTCTCAGTCGAGGATGTGTTTTTCCATTCTCTTTTTACGAATGGCGCGGAAGAATCTCATGGTGAGAACATATCCGGCGCAGGTAAAGGGGATTGCCAGGAGAACTCCGCCCAGCAACATGACCGAAGCAGCCTCGATCCCCAGCTGTCCTAGGAGGACAAGGCTTTGTTTGAAGCTTGCCCCTGAGGCAAACAGCCCCAGCAGGGTTTGAATCCGTTCCCAGGAAAGCTGGCCGGGAAGCAGCCAGCTCCCCAGCCGCCAGGAAAAATAATATTGCGGCAGCCAGGTCAGGGGATTGCTGACCGCCGTGGCCGCGAGCAGGGCGGCCAGGATGTTGCCCCGCAAAAGCCAGGCCAGGATGAGAATCAGCGCGGTGTGCAGGGGGACGGTCGGGGTAATGCCGACAAAGATGCCAATGGCCACACCGAGGGCAAGGGAATGCGGGTCTCCCTGCAAGCGGAGAAATTTCAGGTAATAGTATTTTGCGGTGCGCGTTGGCTTCATGGCGGGGGTGGCGAATTGTCGGCGAGAGCAGATCCCGTCTGAAGAACCGGTGAGCGGGAATAGGCATCCGTGTCAAACGAGGTCGTGGCTTGTGCGGAAAAATAGTAAAAACCAGCCAGGGCGATCATCGCCGCATTATCCGTACACAGCTCAAGAGAAGGCATGAAAATTCTGATGCCCCGCCGGGCAGCCAAATCATGGAGAGAGGCGCGCAATCTGGCGTTGGCCGCTACTCCTCCGGCCAGAGCGACGGTGGAGATCTGGTGGATCTGGGCGGCCTTGAGTACTTTTTCGCACAACACCTCCACCACCGCTTCCTGAAAGGAAGCACAAACATCCGGGATATTGAACGGCTCGTTTTTCTGCTGGCGCTGGTGGATATAGTTGGCCACTGCGGTTTTCAGGCCGCTAAAGCTGAAATCGAGACTGTCCGGGGCAAGCCAGGCGCGGGGGAAGGGGATCGCCGCAGGGTTTCCCTTTTCGGCCAGTCGGCTGATGACCGGGCCGCCAGGATATTCAAGGCCAAGCATCTTGCCCACTTTGTCAAAGGCCTCCCCGGCTGCATCATCTCTGGTTCTGCCCAGGAGTTGGATGGAGGTATGGTCATGGACCAGGAAGATGCTGGAATGGCCGCCGGAAGCAACCAGGGCGATATAGGGGAAGGCAGGTTGCTCCTTTTCCAGAAAAGGGGAAAGGAGATGGCCGACAATATGATCTACCCCCACGTAGGGGATGCCCTTTACTGCGGAAACGGCCTTGGCAAAGGAAAGACCGACGAGCAGGGAGCCAACAAGGCCAGGGCCCTGGGTGACAGCCAGGCCGTCCAGATCGTCCAGAGTGATGCCTGCCTGGTTCAGGGCCGCTTTCACCACCGGATAGATGTTTTCCAGATGTTTCCGGGAGGCAAGCTCAGGAACCACGCCGCCGTATGGGCTGTGCACGGCCACCTGGGAGTTGATGACATTGCTCAGCAGATTATTGCCATCGCGTATAACTGCCGCGGCTGTTTCGTCGCAGGAGCTTTCAATGCCGAGGATGAGCATGGACGATTTTTCCAAGGTAACCGGCAAGAACGGTTCCTGAATTTTGAGGAGAGGTTTAAAAAATGACGATTGACGGATGCTCCCGTGCATCGTATTCTTGCGTCCTCCACTATGTAGCAGGAAAGCCGGAAAAAATCAAAGATTGTTGCAAGCGCATCTAGAGCCGGCGCGAATCCATGCAATTTTTCCGCCGGGCGCTTTCTGTGAAGATATTATGTAACCCGATCACGGGGTGAGTACCCTGGAAGTCAAATAATCATGATGAAAATATGACAACAGACCACGAACGACATATTTTTCTGAAACCGGCAACTTCCGAAAATTTGTCGGATACGCCTCTTCCCAGTCAATCTCAGGGGGGGGGGCTGACGGACATGTTTGCCAGGTCCATCAGCTATCTGCGGATCTCTCTCACCGATCATTGCAATCTGCGCTGTCAGTACTGCACCCCGAAGGAAGGGCGGATCAAGCTGGCCAGCGAGGAGCTGCTGCGCTACGAGGAGATCCTCCGGGTAGTGCGGCTTGCCGTTTCTCTCGGCATTGAAAAGGTCCGGCTGACCGGCGGTGAACCCCTGGTGCGGCGGGAGGTGCTTTCTTTCATCAGGGAGTTGGCGCAAATTCCGGGGCTAAACGACATCCGCCTTACCACCAACGGCGTCCTGCTGGCCGATCATGCCGAGGCTCTTCGGGATGCCGGGATCAGCAAGCTGAATATCAGTCTTGACACCCTGATTCCGCAGCGCTTCCAACAGATTACCGGGGTTGACGCCTTTGCCAGGGTCTGGGCGGGGATCAGCAAGGCCCGGGAGCTTGGCTTTGATCCGATTAAATTGAACATCGTTGCCCTGAAAGGGATAAACGATGACGAATTCATCGACTTTGCCAGGCTGACTCTTTCGGAACCCCTGCAGATTCGCTTTATCGAATTCATGCCCATTGGGGCTTCGGCCCTGTGGGACAAAAGCAAATACATCAGCTCCCAGGAAATCATGGAACTGCTTAGGCCCCTGGGCTCGCTTGAGCCGGTGGAGGCGAAGCGCATGGACGGGCCGGCCCGTATTTACCGGTTTGCCGGGGCTGTCGGCAGTGTCGGTTTTATCAGCCCCATCAGCCACCACTTCTGTGATCGCTGCAACCGCTTGCGGCTCACCTCGGAAGGTAGGCTGCGCGCCTGCCTTCTCTCCGACCAGGAAACCGATCTCAGGGAGAGCTTGCGCAGCGGGGCCAGCGATGAAGAAATCCGGGCGCTGATCATCGCCACCATCCTGAACAAGCCGAAAGGGCATACCATTTCGCCGGACAGTGGCGGGGGGAGCTGTCACGGACAGATGTCACGGATAGGAGGGTGAGGGAAAGTGCTGAGTACTGAGTGCTGGCAGTTTTAGATATTACACTATTTAGGTAGTCTGGACGATTCAGCCTTTACTCTCGCCAGCCAAGATCATTTTTGAAAAGCCCGGCAAAGATTTCGCGCAGCAATCGATCATCAATCTTCGCCATCAGCCGTTCCTCATATTCATCGGTGTCTGGCTCCACCCTGGTGCCGGCAATGGATTCCCGGGTCTTTTCCTCTAAGATTGGAGGGAGGGGCGTGGATTCGATTTCATCCTGATGGTCACGATTGTTTTCTATCCAGCGCTGGCAATCATCATGGCTGCCGATATAGCTGAAGATCAGCCGCCGCTCCCTTTTCAGGGCAATAAGCCTAAAGCCACAGGAAAGATCATACTTGCGGCAGTCATTCAAACGCAATTCCCCGTGGCGGGTGCGTTTGCATTCCGCCTCCTCGTGCAGGGGATTGGTTTGCAGATCGGCGATTATCCATTGTGCCCGTTCGGCCACAATTCGTTCGTTCTTGCCAGCCTTGGCCATGGCTACAAGTCGTTTGGCAAAGCGATTGGTTTGGTGAATTTCCAAGAGAACCTTTTTCATGGTAATTCCTGTGTTCTTTGCGGGCGGCGCCCAAGATAGCGAGCAAAGAGACAGGCCATACTCGCGCCGATGATCGCGCCGGACATAGCCAGCGTCACTCCCAGACCGGGGCTAAGATCAGTGCCATCAGGGTGCAGAGTAAAAAGATTTTCCTCCCGTTCCCGATAATTTCTATTTTTCCACCGTAAGGCCCGCCTCTTTCCAGTCGGCAAAAATCGCCTGGCGGATGTTGTCGTAGCCGAGTTTCTGGAGCTTGCGGTAGGCGTTGTAGCTGCGGCCGCCGGAGTTGCAGTAGACGATGATCTGCTTCTTTTTGTCCAGGGTGCCTGAGCGGGCGGCAAAGCCGGCCACCGGGATGTTGATTGCGGTGGGGATATGGCCTGCGGCGAACTCTTCCGGATCACGGACATCGACCAAGGTATAGTTGGCATCCCCTTTTTTGATCAGGGGCTCGAGTTCCATGGGCGCGAGCTTGCTGGTCTCGATCTTTTTCTCATAGTCAGGCCCGGCATAAATAGGCAGCCCCTTTTCCTCCCATACCGGCATCCCCTCACCATAGACCAGCACCTTGGTGTAGCCCAGTGCCATGGCCTTGGCCGCCGCCTTCTTGCTTTTGCCGCATTTGACCCCGTTGCAGTAGAAGATCAGGGCGCTGTTTTTGTCGGCCGGCAACAGATGGAAATATTCGGCAAACTTCGGTTCGGGCAGGTTCAAGGCCCCCTTGATGTGGACCTCCTGGTACTCCTCCGGGTTCCTGGCGTCGAAGACCATGGGTGGAGCTGCGGAATCGAGCAGTTTTCTGAGCTGGTCGGTATCGATAAGCGTAAATGCCTCCTTGGCGGGCTGTTCGGCAAACGCATCCCCGATCAGGGCCGAAGCGATGAACAAGCCAAACGTGAACAGAAGCAGAGGAAGATGTTTTTTCATTTTTATAGTTTCCCTTGAAATGATGATGACTGAGAGATTTCCCCGGCCCGGTTTTAAAACGGAGCCGACGAAATGGACCGGTTGCCTTACTTGCCGCTTTTGAGCATCTGCCGGTGCGGCCATTTTCCCATTCCGCCTTTGAGAATAAAGAGGCGCTCCTCGGCTACCCCGCCCGCTTTAAAGTAGTCATAGGTGCGCTTTGCCCCTCCACCGCCCCGTGGGCAGACGATCACTACCTCGTTGTTGTTCTTTTTGGCCTCAACCACCGCCGCGTCGAGCTGCTTACGCTGGGGATCGGTTTCCACCGGGTAGGTGTAGGTCGCGATGGAGCCGGGGAAGTGGTTGGCGACAAAATCCTTTTCCACCTGGATGTCCACGATGAGCATGGGCTTGTTGCTTTCCAGCCAGGCTTTGAATTGATCCGGCTCAATGTAGCGGTAGCTGTCAAAGATGAAGGCCATATTGAGCGTGGCCAGAAGGGCGATTAGTAGAACGGACATCTTACGCATGAAGAATCTCCTTCGAGAATGTTTGGCTGAGGATGAGGATAGCAGCTTTTTTTCTTGAATAACAATGCCCCAAACAAGCCGGTAACTATTCAGCAGTGCCCCAGGTTGCGGTAAACGGATCGGCGCCGCGTACCTAAGGTACGCAAGCAGGGTTGATCGCCGCAAGATGGGGTGCTGCTGGATAGTTTTCAACAGCCGTAGGAGCCGGATGAGCAGGAGCCACTGCTACAGCCGCCACCGCCCAGGTGTTTTTCCGAGCTCATCGCGAAACCTCCGCCTCCGCCGCAACCGCAACCCGAGGTGGATTTGATGAAATCAACTTTGATGGCGCCGGTGGTGGCAAACATGCCGTCATCCACGAGAAAGGTGATGCCCCCTTTCGTAAACACCTGGTCGGAGTCTCTTTTTTCATCCAGGTTAAGGGACAGGCTTGCTCCGCCGCAGCCATTCTGTATCACCACCCGGATGGCCGAGTCGATTTTGTTCTTTGCCAGATATTCATTGATATTGCTGATCGCTGATTCCGTTACTTCAAGCATGTTTTTCTCCTTAGTATGGGTTGAATTACAGTGTAATTATCAAATAAACAGCTCGTTTAAGGCCTTATCACATTTGTCATGCACCAGTCCGGCAATGGTCTCGCGCTTGAAATCCCCGACCTTCATCATTTCCTTGGAGGCGTTGAGCAGGCCGGTGCGGAGCTTGCGGCCCCTGGCCGCCTCAGCCGCCAGGTTGAGCTTTGTCCGCAGGACGAGGGGATCAAGCCCCTCGCTGCTGCCCAAAGGTCCGAGTTTCGCTGCCTGCTCGGTGAAGCGGGTGATAATCTTCACGAAGTTCGGCCCCTCGGCCGCCGAGGCCCATTCGATGAGAAAGCGATCCCGGCTCACTCCCAGTCGAGCCAGGGCTTCGTGTACCAGGGCGGCGGAAATCAGGGCGTGGTAGTTGCCGTCCTGGTAATGGCACTCGCCGGGATGGCAGCCGCCGACAAAAACCGCATCCGCGCCGGCGGCCAGTCCTTCCAGGGGAAAGGAGGGGTCGAGCCTGCCGGTACACATGATCCGGATAACCCGCAGGTTGGGAGGATACTGATAGCGGCCCACCCCGGCCGAATCGGCGGCGGTGTAGCAGCACCAGTTGCAAAGAAAACCGAGGATCTTGGGGCTGTAGGTTTGAGGCATATTGCACTCCAATGCGGGAAGCTTCTTTATGTGAGAAGTGAGGTTTATTTTTTTAGCGGTCCGACAATGGAGACTGGAGTGGGAATCGAACCCACAACCCTTCGTTTATGAGACGATAGGGCATCACGGGTTTGAAGTCCGCGCCGCACACCAGTACGGGATTCCAGTCTCTGGGGCAAAAAATACCGGTTATTTTGGAACGGCTCCTAAACTTCATCAGCAAAGGCCTCGATTTGCGCCCGGATTCCCTCCAGGGTGAAACGGCCCATGTCGATGGCCATGGTCGGACAGCGGGCTGCGCACACTCCGCACCCTTTACATGAAGCGGGCAGGGTTTGCGCCTTGCGGGGCTTCGCCTCTTTATCGATCTTGATGGCCTTGTACGGACAAAAAGATTCGCAGGCTCCGCAGCCGATGCAGAGATCCGGATCGACATGGGAAACAATGGGTTCCGGAGAAATGAACCCCCTGGCCAGGGGTTGACCGGCTCGACCCGCTGCCGCCTGGGCCTGGGCAATGGTCTCGGCCATGGTCTTGGGTCCATGGGCCAGGCCGCAAACATAGATCCCGTCCACCGCCAGATCAACCGGGCGCAGTTTGACGTGGGCCTCCAGATAAAACTTCTCGGCGGTGACCGGCACCTTGAGCATCCTTGCCAAAAGCGACGGGTCTTCCGGCACAATGCCCACCGACAGGATCAGCAGATCGGCTTCCCGCTCCACCTTTTGCCCGAGAATCGGGTCAAATATTTCGACCTTGACCGGACTTGCCTTGCCGCGTCCTGCTCGCACCCGAGGTGGATTGTCCGTCTGGTATCGGGTGAAAACCACCCCCAGTTCCCGGGCCTTGCGATAATCGTCTTCCAAAAATCCATAGGCCCGCATGTCCCGGTACAAAACGGTGATGGCCAGATGGGGAGCAAGGGCCTTGAGGCGCAAGGCATTCTTCAGGGCCTGGCCGCAGCAGACACGGCTGCAGTAGGCTAAATCCTCGCCCCTCGAGCCCACGCACTGGATCATGACCACCTGTTTCATCCTGGCGGCAAGCGGGTGGCCTGCAGCCAGACGTTTCTCCAGTTCCAGCTGGGTCATGACCCGCTCGGAAACGGGGTACAGGTACTGTTGCGGCTCGTAGGCCTTGCCGCCGGTAGCGATCACCGCCACACCGTGATGCACCACTTCGCTGCCCTTCTCCCCGGCGATGGTGGTGGTGAAGTTACCCACATAACCGGAGATGCTGGCCACCGTGGCCTTGGTACGTACGGTTATCCGCGGATGGTGTTTCACCCTGTCGATCAAGTTTTGCATGGCTTTTCGGGGATCATCGCCAAAGCGATCCGCAGTGAGCAACAGCGCCCGGCCGCCCAAAGTGCCACCCTGCTCGATCAGGGTGGTTGCAAACCCCTGCTTGGCAATGGCCAGGGCCGCGGTCAATCCTGCCAAGCCGCCGCCGATGACCAGTGCAGCCGGGGTGACCGGCAGCCGCTGCTCCGGCAAGGCCACGAGATGGGCCGCCTTGGCCACGGCCATGCGGACCAGATCCTTGGCCTTGTCCGTGGCCTTTTGCGGTTCGTGCATGTGGACCCAGGAACATTGATCCCGGATATTGGCCATCTCGAACAGAGCCCGGTTCAGGCCCGCTTCCCGCAGAGTGGCCTGGAAGAGCGGCTCATGGGTTCGCGGGGTGCAGGCGGAGACCACGATACGGTTCAGGTTGTGCTTTTTGATGATCTCCGTCAGGTGGTGCTGGGTATCCTGGGAGCAGGAGTAGAGGTTGTCGGTGGCATAGACCACCCCCGGCAGCTCCCTGGCGTAATCGCGCACCGCCCGGACATCCACGACCCCGGCGATGTTGATCCCGCAATGGCAGACAAAAACGCCGATTCTGGGCGCCTCGCCGGAGATATTGCGCTCCGCCGGAAACTCGGCCCTGGCCATCTCCGTGCCGCGACCTTTGGCGAGCAGCCCGGAACAAAGCGCCGCAACCCCGCCTGCCTGGGTCACCGAATCGGGGATATCCTTTGGGCTCTGGAAGGCGCCGATTACATAGACGCCGGGCCGACTGGTGGCCAGGGGCGCATCGTTACCGGTTTGGGCAAAGAGGTAGTGGTTCAGGTCGATGCCGGTCGCCTGGGCAAGCTGTTCCGCGTCGTCCGGCGCTTCCAGCCCCTGGGAAAGGACGACCAGATCGAATTTTTCGTACTGGTGTTTGCCGTCCTCCGTAAACCAGGTGAGCAGTAGCCCGTCGTCAAACACATCCTCGACTTTGGGCGGTCGGGCGTAAATCACCCGGAAATCGCCTTCGGCAATGGCCCGCTCCCGGGCTGCGTCAAACCCCTTGCCGTGGGTACGGACATCCATGTAAAAGAGGGTAATCTCGCAGTTCGGATCATGCTCGCGGGCGAGGGACGCCTGCTTGATCGCATACATGCAGCAAACCGAAGAACAGTAGTTGTTGCCGCAGTTCTCATCGCGGGAGCCGATGCATTGCAGAAAGGCGATTTTCCGGGGGTGTTTTTCGTCCGAGGGCCGGACGATCTCGCCGCCGGTTGGGCCGGAGGCACACATCAGCCGCTCGTGCTCAAAAGCGGAGAGCACATCCGCAAACCTGCCCCAGCCGTAGCGGCCAAGCACCTCCTCGCTCACCCGGCCGAAACCTGGCGCCAGGACCACCGCGCCAACCGGGATATCCACGACCTCTTCCTGCTGGTCGAAGCGAATGGCCCCGGCCTGGCAGGCTACGGCACAGAGGCCGCAGGTATCGTAATTGAGCTTGAGGCAGGCCTTGGCATCGATGTGGTAGCTGGTGGGCACGGCCTGGGCATAATCGATATGAGCCGCGTTGGTGACCGACAGGTTCTCGTTGTAGTCATCGCCGATCTGCTTGAGGCAATACATGGTGCATTGGCCGCAGCCGGTGCAGACATCCTCGTCGATGTAGCGGGGCTTTTTGCGGATTTTGGCTGTGAAGCTGCCAGGCTCGCCGGAAAGGGCGATCAATTCGGATTTGGTCAGGATGGTAATGTTGGGATCGCGGCCGGCCTCGACCAGCTTGGGGGCCAGGATGCAGAGCGAACAGTCGTTGGTGGGAAAGGTCTTGTCCAGCCGCGCCATGACGCCGCCGATGGCGCCGCTTTTTTCGACAAGATAGACCTTGAGGCCGAGTTCGGTAAGGTCAAGGGCGGCCTGGACACCGGCCACTCCGCCGCCTACCACCAGAACCGAACCGATTGTCCGCAGGGCGGACGAATTTGGTGCGGGAGCGAGCATGATTCCTCCTTGTTGTGACATGGGACGGAAGAGAAAACTCTTCCGAATTGCCGCGGAGCTTCAAACCCGCTCGGTTGGCAACCCAGATCAAAGGAGGAGAAAAATCACCCGTTTTGCTGGATAATCCTGGAGGGAGGGAAGGAAGAGCCGCTGTCTCGTTCGACCCGGACCGGGCCGACCGGCAAACGCCGGAAGACTGCTCAATGTTTTGATAGATACTGTTTCAAAACGGCTCTCCTTGAGAAAATGGGGTTGTACGATTTTGGCGATAATTAGCAGTTTGCCGCGCTGCTTGTCAAGTAGATATTACTTTGGCCTGCGTCATGCTCCTGTCCGGGGGTAAGACCCCAGCCATTCGAAATACGAGCAGATTTCCTTCAGCTTTTCACAGCCCTCCCGGACAATCTCATCTTCCAGATGGCCAAGCATGTCGATGAAGAAAAGGTAACGGCCGGGTTCGTCCTTGACCGGGCGGGATTCGATCCGGGTCAGGTTAATGGAGCGCTGGGCCAGGATGCTCAAGGCATCGTTCAAGGCGCCGGGCCGGTCGAGGAGACTGACCAGAAGAGAGGTCTTGTCTTTGCCGCTTCTGGTGGGTGATTCCTTGCCGATCAGCAGAAAACGAGTGGTGTTGCCTCGGTAATCCTCGATTCCCTTGACCACCGTTTGCAACTGGTAGGTGGTGATGGCCAGCGAGCTGGCAATGGCTGCGACACTGGGGTCTTCCGCGGCCATTTTCGCGGCGACGCTGGTGCTGGAGACGTCCTGAACCGTGATGTTGGGCAGATGCTTTTTTAGCCATTGCCGACACTGGGCAATGGGTTGCGGATGGGAAACCACCAGCTTGATGTCATCCACGCTGCCTGATTTGTTGACCAGATTGTGGATTATACCCAGATTCAGTTCCCCGCAGATCTTGACATTGTACTTGATGAAGGAGTCCAAAGTAGAGGTGACTGCGCCTTCGATGGAGTTTTCCACCGGAACAATGCCGTATTGGCTTCTGCCCCGTTCCACTTCGTCAAAGATGTCCTCAATGGTTTCCAGGGGGAGATACTTGGCGGCATGGCCGAAGTATTTTACCCCGGCCAGATGGGAAAAGGTTGCTTCCGGGCCAAGATAGGCAACTTCCACCTCTTTTTGCGAGAGGCGGCAGGTGGTGATGATTTCGTGGAAGATGCTCAGCAGCGGCTGCTCGGGAAAGGAGCCGTTGTTTTCCGTAAGCAATCGTTCAAATATCTGCCGTTCCCGCAACGGATCCCATTTGGCCTTGTTGTTCTGGTTCTTGAGCGTGCCGATTTTTTTGGCGCAAAACAGTCGTCTTTTCAGCAGCTCCAGAAACTGACTGTCTATGGCGTCGATCTGATGCCGGATATCGGCCAAGGTGAGGTTTTTTTCATTTTTTGTCATGAGATTGCGAGTTTTGAGGGCTGAATTTTTTTTGTTGCGTATTTAAGGGGGAGCCAATTATAGGGCAAGGATTTTGTGCTTTCAGGCAATTTGCCTTGGCCACAGTGACTTTTTTAATCGTATCCAGGAAAAAATAAAAGGGAAAAGTTCTGCCCGTCAGCTATGGCCTGTTTCCTCACGGAAAGTCGTCAGGCAAGGTAACTATCCAGCTCAAGGCCGGAAACTAACAATAACTACCCAAACCTTAACTATCCAGCAGTGCCGTAGCTGCTAGGCAGAAGCCTGCGACGTGTGCTGGTGCCCACGAGCAGGCTGATAACAACGCAGATGCGGTGCTACTGGATAGTTACCAGGCAAGGGCATTAATTATTTGCTTCTCCTTGTGGATAATGTATAAACCTCTTGATGGGGATATCCTTGGCTTTGCACTGTAACGGCAAGGGATTATTGTCTCATTGAGAGTGAAAAAAACACCTAATCTCTTTCCAGGCCGAATCATGAAAGTAAAAAGCTGCATGCAAAAAAACCTGGTCATCATCGGAAGAGACGCTTTGCTGCAAGAGGCTGGGGCGTTGATGAAAAAGCATTCCATCCGCCATCTGCCGGTGGTGGAGGATGAGCAGCTGGTCGGCTTTATTACGGAAAGCGATTTGCGGCAGTATTCCTTTCCGGCCCAGGAAAAGAATATTCATGTGCATGAGGTGATGGTCCTTAACCCCATTACCGTGAACATCAATGCCAGCATTGAAAAGGCGGCCCGCCTTATTCACGATTACAAAATCGGCGGGCTGCCGGTTCTTGACAAGAAAAAACTGGTGGGGATCATTACCGCCATTGATTTGCTTTCGGCTTTTATCAGCATGATGGGGTTGCTGCGGGACTCCTCAAGGCTGGATGTTCTGGTCGGCAAGGCCGGCGGGGTCGAGGACGTCACCCGCATCATTAAAGCGCACGGTTGTGAGATAATCAGTGTGGCAACGGAAAGCCACTCCTCCCGGCGGAAACTGTATTGTTTCAGACTGGAGAAAGGAGAGCTGGACAAAGCGATTGAGGCCCTGGAAGATGCCGGTCACAAAGTCGTTTCGGTGGTTGATTAAGGCCAAGGCACAACTGTAAGGAGCAGGTTGCATGAGTGAGTTCAAGGTGCAGAAATCATACGAAGAAATCAATGCCAGAATCAAGGCGGGCGAGGCTGTGGTGGTCACCGCCGAAGAGATGGTCGGCATTGTCAAAGAGCTTGGGCCCCTTGACGCGGCCAGAAAGGTGGATGTGGTCACCACCGGCACTTTCTCTCCCATGTGCTCTTCCGGTGCGTTTATCAACTTTGGTCACTCCAACCCCACCATCAAGGCGCTTAAGGTATGGCTGAACAATGTCTCCGCCTATGCCGGACTTGCGGCGGTTGATGTCTATATCGGCGCGACAGAGCCGACCGAGGATGACCCCTTAAATAAGGTTTTCCCCGGGGAATTTCTTTATGGCGGCGGGCATGTAATTGAAGATCTGGTAGCCGGGAAAAAGGTGCTGCTCAAAGCAGTGGCCTACGGAACAGACTGCTACCCCAATAAAAATCTGGAAAAAGAGGTGACTCTCGCTGATTTGCCCTACGCGCTTCTGGTTAATCCCCGCAACTGCTATCAGAATTACAACTGCGCCATTAATCTTTCCGAGCGGACCGTCTATTGCTACATGGGCACGTTGAAACCCCAGGCCGGCAATGCGACCTATTGCAGCGCCGGTGAGTTGAGCCCCCTGTTGAACGATCCGTTTTATAAGACCATCGGGCTGGGGACGAGGATCTTTTTAGGGGGTGGAATCGGTTACGTTACCTGGCATGGCAGTCAGCATAACCCGAAAGCTCTACGTTCGGAAAACGGCACCACCCGAAGAGCGGCCGGCACCATGATGGTGCAGGGGGATTTGAAGCAGATGTCCGCCCGCTGGCTTAAGGGCGTGAGTATGCAGGGTTACGGGAGTTCTTTGGCCGTGGGAATAGGGGTGCCTATTCCTATCCTTAATGAAGAGATGGCCGTCTATACCGGGGTTTCCGATGCGGAGATCTTTACCCAGATTGTTGATTATTCCTATGACTACTCCCATGGCGTGGCGCGCAACTACGGGGAGGTCAGCTATGCGCAACTGAAAAGCGGCCGAATCGAAGTTAATGGCAAGATGGTGCCGACGGCTCCGCTTTCCAGTGTGGTGCGGGCTCGGGAGATTGCCGAGACCCTCAAGGGCTGGATAACAACCGGAAAGTTTCTTCTTGAAAAGCCCATCCAGACTTTGCCATCGGAGTAAAAGCAACCTGGATGGAAATTTCCTTGTCCAGAAAATATCGGGAGCTGCAGGGGGTACTTGCCAAGCACAAGAAGATCGCCATTGCTTTTTCCGGCGGGGTGGACAGCTCCTTTCTCCTGCATGCGGCCTGCGCTACCTTGGGCACTTCGTCGGTGCATGCTTTTCATGCCAACTCGGAACTCCTGCCGCACCTTGAGGCAGAACGTGCTCATCTGGCTGTTCAGGATCGTGGTTGTTCTTTTCATTCCGTCCAGGTAAACCCGTTCAACTGGCCGGAATTTGTGGCCAATGGCCCAGACCGCTGTTATCTCTGCAAAAAGAAAATATATCAGGAATTTTTGACCGATCCAATTTTTGCAGATGGCGCGGTGCTGGCCGATGGCACCAACCATGACGATCTCGGCCAGGATCGGCCAGGCCTGAAGGCGGTTGCTGAATTGAAGGTGCAGATTCCCCTGGCTGCAGTCGGTTTCACCAAAAATGAGATACGTCTGCTCAGCCGGGAATTCGCCCTGCCAACCTGGGATACCCCCGCCTCCTCATGTCTGGCTACCAGGATAGCGCAAGGGGAGCCGGTTACCAGAGAAAAAATTTTCCTGGTGGCCCAGTGCGAAGCGCTCCTGCAAAAAGAAGGGTTTATCGGGGTGCGGGTGCGTTTTTTTGATGAGTCCGCAACCATTGCGGTTCTACGAAAAGATTTGCCTAGAGCGCAAGAAAAGCACGTATTTTCATTAATTAAGCACAAATTTTCTCTTATGGGGGTGCCTGGAGTCATTGTTGACCCGCACGGAAGACCGGACTGAGCGGGTTGTTTATCAGCCAAAATATGCCGAAAAAAATGTGTCTACAGGTCATTTTTTTCTTATTTCATCGCATTTTTTGTTTGACAGACTCTTTTTTTTGTTTGACAATCACCCATAAGTTTTAATCGCCCCTAAGGCAACTGGACTACGGTGCTTGTAGAAGGCAGATAATCTCTAAATTCACGAGGAGGAAGGAGAGGAATGAACAAAAGTGAATTAGTCGAGAACATGGCAAAGGCAGGCGGTATCAGCAAGGCCGCAGCGGAAAAAACCCTTGGTGGCATGCTGGCCGCTGTTACCGCCGCTTTGAAAAAGGGCGAGAAAGTAACCCTGGTAGGGTTTGGCACGTTTTCCGTGACCAAGAGAGCGGCTCGTCAGGGTCGCAATCCCCAGACCGGGAAAGCCATCACCATTAAAGCCCGGAAAGTTGCTCGCTTTAAGCCCGGCAGCAAGCTTTCTGAATCAGTAAAGTAAGCCGTTGGAACAAAGGTCGTCATTTCGACGACCAAGATGGCAGAAAGAGTCGTAGCTAGTTGGGCAAGAAAGCAGAGATTGTTTTGTGTCGACTCAAAACTGATTATCTAAGTAGCCGTATTTGTTCAAGAGGCAAGGCAGGAACTCCTTGAGAAGGAAGTTCCTGCCTTCTTTTTGGTTGACGCTTCAAAAAACTCTGGGTACATATGGTCCACAATTTTTCCCTGCGGGGGAGAATATAATTAAGATGAAATCATTATGTCGGGATGTGGCTCAGCCTGGTAGAGCACGTGCTTCGGGAGCACGGGGTCGGAGGTTCGAATCCTCTCATCCCGACCAGTAACAGCAAGGGTTTCCGGTTAGTTCCGGAGGCCCTTTTTTTGTGGGATTTGTCCACATTTAAAATCATTTCTGAGTACTGATTTTTGCTGTTTGATGATACGAATAAACTGGGTCATGTATAATCGTGCAATAATAACAATTTGTAACTGCAGGTTATTGTATATCGATTTCGACCGAGTTGCGGTTGTCGCGGCGGACACAGCATGTTCGCGAAAAAACTTGCTTTGATTCTTGTTTTATTTTACGTATTGTTCAACATGTTGTTTACTTGTAACGATCAATGGTGGAGGATACGGGCATGGGGAAATCGCTGGTCGAGATGGCGGCAGAGCTGGTTCAGTCGCAATGTGCTACAAAAGCTATGAGTACTGAAGAAATAACCCTGGCGTTGCAGGCCACATTCAATGTGTTGCAGTCATTGCAGGCAGGCGAAGCAAAGCTGCAGGCTGGAATTTCAGAAGTTTCTGCTGGAGAGGTAATTTCCCCTGGCATGGCTCCGGAAAAATCTATCCAGAAAAACAAGATAGTTTGTCTGGAATGCGGGCAGGAATTCAAGATGCTGTCGCCAAAGCATTTGCGCTCCCATGAGCTGACCGGCCGGGAGTACCGGGAAAAATGGGGTTTGCCCCTGCGGCAGCCTCTCTGCGCAAAGTCTCTTTCCGAGCGACGCAAGAAGGCGGGCAAGGAACGTGGCCTGCCAGAAAATTTGCGCAAGGCCATTGCCAAGCGTAAAAAAAATGGTAAAGCCAGGAAGTCGGGCGCCGAAAAAAAATAGTCTTCTGCCAGAAAGGCAGGTTTTTTTTAAGGAATGCCTCTGACCTTAAGGTCGGAGGCATTCCTTTTTTGACAAAGCCAGGAAGTTTTGCTCCTCAAGCGTGAGGGTTGCGCCGCTTGAAAGCCGGGGATGGAGGTTGACTTTTTCCCCAATAAGCTGCATAGTCCCGGTGTTTTTTGCATCTTTTTGCGCCTTGTTCTGTAATTTAGTTATTTTCTTTCCTGGTTGCAATTATTGCTGCTTGCCTGCAGTGGTCTGTGCTTTCAGGGCCGCAGAGTTTTTCGTTTTTTTTTTTGCGAGTGTATCATGATCGGTATTTTTGATTCGGGTGTGGGCGGAATGACCGTGGCCAAGGCGGTTGAACAGCTTATGCCGCAATACCGCATTGCCTATTTCGGCGATCTGGCCAGAACCCCCTATGGCTCCAAAAGCCCGGAAACAATTATCGCTTATTCCCGGCAGAATACGGAGTTTCTTCTGGGGCAGGGGGCGAAGATCATCATTGTCGCCTGCAACACCGCCGCCAGCGTGGCCTCCGAGATCCTCCAGCAGGAGTTTTCCGTGCCCATTTTTGAGGTCATCACCCCGGCGGTAGGCAAAGCCATAGCCACCAGCCGTTCCGGTCGGATCGGAGTGATCGGCACCCGGGCTACCATCAAGAGCGGGGTGTATGAAAAAAAGATTCTGGCAGAGCAGCCTGGATATACCGTATATTCTCAAGCCTGCCCCCTTCTGGTCCCCCTGGTAGAAGAAGGCTGGCTGAACAAACGGGAAACGAAGATGATTCTCCGCCGTTATCTTCAACCTCTCCGGCTGAGGCAGGTGGACACTTTTGTGCTGGGCTGTACTCATTATCCGCTCCTCAAGGATTTGATCCAGCCGCGCATCGGCAAACGGGTGACGATCATTGATTCTTCCGAAGTGGTGGCGGAAAGCCTCTCCCTTTTTCTGAAAAGCAACCCGCTTATCGAGCAGCAGCTCGAGAGAAACGGAAAAAGCCATTATTATGTTTCCGATGTAACCGATGCGGCGGTGGATATAGCGAGAAAGGTTTTTGGCCGCCCCATTGCTCTGGAAAAGGTTGCCTCTGAAATCTTCAGCAGGAGTCATTTGTCATGAAACTTGGTTATTTCTGCCGCAAGGCATTGTTTTTTTTGCTGCTTGGCTTTGTGTCCCTGATGTTTTTTCCCGGCCTCGGACAGTGTGCAGTTTTGACCCCGATGGAGCTGGCCAAGAAACTTCAGGCCCGCTATGAAGAGACCAAGACCATGACCGCCGATTTCAAGCAGACCACCTCGGTGCCCATGAGTACCCGAAAGAGGTTGGGTGCCGGCAAGGTGGTGATTTCCAAGCCCGGCCGCATCCGCTGGGATTACCAGACGCCGGATCGGCAGGTATTGATCAGCGACGGCAAGAAGGTTTCCATGTATCTCGCCGATTCCGCTCAGATGGTGGTGCAGCCTGTTTCGCAATATATCAATTCCGATGTCACTTATGCTTTTTTCGTCGGTACCGGTAATATTGTCCGTGATTTCAAGGTGCTGCCGCCGGAAAGGCAGGAAGATGCGGGGATGAAGGCGATCAAGCTCGTACCCAAGACCGCACATCCGCAGGTCGATTACCTCCATGTCTGGATCGACGATAGCTTCATGGTGCGCCGCCTTGAAATCGTCGATCACTTCGGCAGCATAACCAATATTGTCTTTGAAAACATCAAGCGGAACGAAAAGGTCTCTTCCGACATTTTCGTTTTCACTCCGCCATTGGGCACAGAAATCATCGAGCAGTAAAAAAACGTCCAGCAGCACCACATCTGCTTTGTCATCGGCCTGCTCGTGTGCCCCGGCACACTTCGCAGGCCTCTTTCGCGCATCTGCGGCACTGCTGGGTGTTTTTTGCCTCTGGAGGGCTGCCTTGATTTTAATTACCTTGGGAAAATGTAATGGGAATGAGGATGGTTGAGAACACAGGCCAACCGCAGCCTCAGTTTCGCCTGGGGCTGATCGCCATGCCCTGGCAGCTTTTCAACCGGCCTTCCATCCAGCTCGGGGTACTCAAGGGCTATCTTGCCATGGCCGAGCCTGATCTGAGGGTTGTCTGCCTGCACCCTTATCTGGGGTTGGCCAAGTCCCTGGGCTTTGCTCTCTATCAGGAAATCTCCCAGGATGTCTGGCTTTGTGAAGGGCTGTACGCCGGGCTGCTGTTCCCGGAACAGCGCGGGGTGCTGCGCGGTTTTCTTGCGAAAAGACTCAGGCAGTGCAAATCTGCGGGTGGGCAGGATGTTGACCTCCTCTGGGAGAAGGTGGCCGCCCATCTCCAGTACTGGCTTGCCGGGCAGGAGTGGGGGAAGTTCGATCTGCTGGGGTTTTCCGTCTGCTTCAACCAGCTGCTGGCCTCGCTTCTGGCGGCAAGGCAAATTAAGGCCTTGCACCCGCAGCTGCCCATGGTCTTTGGCGGCTCTTCCTGCGTGGCGGAAATGGGCAGCTCTCTGCTGGCAACTTTTCCCTGGCTCGATTATGTGGTGCATGGCGAGGGGGAGCTGCCGCTGGCGAATCTCTGTCAAGTTCTGACCGGGCGGCAAACCGCGCTGGCACCCCAGGTCATGGCCCGAACAGCGCCGGCACAGGATGAATCCTTCCGCGGCTGCCAGTTAAAGACCCTGGCCGAGTTGCCGATCCCTGACTATGCTGATTATTTTCTTGAGTTGCGCCGGGAGTTTTCCGGGGAGCCGTTCGTGCCGGAGCTGCCGGTTGAATTTTCCCGGGGATGCTGGTGGGGAAAATGCACCTTCTGCAATCTCAATCTCCAGTGGCATGGCTACCGGGGTAAGAGCGCGGCGCAAATGGAGGAGGAGGTGCTGACTCTGTCCGGGCGGCATGGCTGTCTTGATTTCAGCTTTACGGATAATGTTCTGCCCGGCCGCGATGCCGCCCCCTTTTTTGCCAGGATGGCCTCCGGCAAAAAAGATTTCCGTTTTTTTGCCGAACTCCGGGTAAACCAGCGGGGAGAAATCCTCAAAGGCTACCGGCAGGGCGGGCTGATGGCGGTGCAGGCCGGGATCGAATCCCTGAGCCAGGGGCTTCTTGAGAGGATGCGCAAAGGGGCCACGGTTATGGAGAATCTGGCTCTGATGAAGGAGAGCCTTGCCTTGGGCATCCGGCTGGATGGGAACCTGATCACCGGTTTTCCCGGGTCCACCGAGGCGGAGGTGGAGGAAACCCTTGCCAACCTCGAGTTTGTCTTGCCTTTCACCCCCCTGGCCGCCGCGACTTTTTTCCTTGGTCACGGTTCTGAGGTGGCTGAGAAATTCGGCGATTACGGGATCAGCGCCATTGTCCAGCATCCAAATAACCGTAAGCTCTTGCCGCCGCAAATCCTGTCTGGCCTGACCCTGCTGCTCAGCGACTATCGCGGGGATCGGGCGCACCAGCGCAGACTCTGGCAGCCGGTGGTCAAGAAGATCCGGGCTTGGCAACGATTTCACGAGGCACGACGCAGCCCGGCCCACCTTCTGCCGCTGCTTTTCTCCCGGGATGCAGGCAACCTGCTGCTTATCCGCCAGGAGCTGCCCGGCCAGGCAACCTTGCATCACCGGTTGCGCGGCACCTCACGGGCTATTTATCTTGCCTGTGGAAACATAGTCGAATTCGCTGAACTTGCCCGTCTGTTTCCCAAGCTTGGCATGGCGCAACTGACAACTTTTCTTGAGGAACTTACGGCAAAACGGTTGCTCTTTGCCCAGGGAACAAGGTACCTTGCCTTGGCAGTACACACCACTGCCACAGGAAACGATTTATGATAAACGAACAACGCCCCGAAAAAAAACTGGTGCTCGGCGGCTGCCGGAGCGGCAAGAGCCGCTACGCCGAACAATGGGTTGGCGAAAATTTTTCCGACATGGTTTTTGTCGCCACTCTGGAAGCCAGGAACGACGCGGAGATGGACCAGCGCATCGCCCTGCATCGACAAAGCCGGGGCATGGGTTGGCTGACTGTGGAAGAGCCGCTGGACCTGGTCGGGGTGCTTGAGAAAAACGAGACCGGGTCGGAGGTCTTTCTGGTGGATTGTCTGACCATGTGGCTTACCAATATGATGATGCAGGATTTTGGCGACGAAAAAATCCAGGCCGAGGTTGCCAGGTTGGCCGTGACCGTAACCGCTCTTTCCGTCTCGGTGGTCCTGGTGGCCAACGAGGTCGGCCTGGGGATCGTGCCGGAATCAGCCCTGGGCCGCCGCTTTCGCGATCTGGCCGGCTGGACCAATCAGCAGATGGCCTCGGTTTGCGGGCAAGTGGTTTTCGTGGCTGCCGGTCTGCCCCTGCGGCTCAAGGGTTGACATGGAAGCCGGCTTGATCAGCGCCCAGGGCGCCCACGGCGGGGATATTCTCGCGATGGCCAAGCGGTTGGGGTGTGCGGTAAGCGACCTCATCGACCTGAGCAGCAATCTCACCCCGTTGGGCATGCCCCCGGGGCTGCGGGAGGAGTTGAGCGCAAGGTTGCCTGAGATCAGCTTTCTGCCGGAAAGCGGCAGCGAAACTCTGGTCCGCCTTTTTGCCGGGGAATACGGCTGCAGCCCGCAACAGGTTCTGGCTGGCAACGGTACCACCGAATTCATCTATGCCGTGCCGGGCAGCGTGCGCTGCAAACGAGCTCTGATCGTTGCCCCCACCTATGGTGATTATCAAACGGCCAGCGAATGGGCCGGGCTTAAGGTGGATTTTTTCACCCTTAAGGCAGACGAGGATTTCGCCATTGATTTTAACCGGTTGTCCGCCCGTCTCGCCGGGGGCGAGCTGGTGTTTCTCTGTAACCCCAACAACCCCACCGGCCGGGTGGTGCCCAGCCGCGAATTGCTCGATTTCATCCTCGCCCATCCGGCCTCGGAATTTCTCATCGACGAATCGTATCTGCCCTTTGTGGGAGAGCCTTCCCTGGCCGGGTTCTCGCTGCCGGCCAATATGTTTCTCCTCTGTTCCTCCTCGAAAATTTACGGTATCCCCGGTCTGCGCCTTGGTTTTCTCGTGGCCACCGAGGAAAAGATGGCCCGGTTTGCGGCACGACGCAAGCCTTGGGGGGTGAATCGCCTGGCCCAGGTGGCGGGGGAGTATCTCTTTAGCCATGGCGATGGTTATGTGCAAGCGGTGCGCGATGTTATTGGCCGGACCAAGCCAGGCTTTGTCGCTCGGCTGTCTGCCCTGCCGGGGGTGCAGGTGGTGCCCGGGGTGGCGAATTTCGTCCTTTGCCGCTTGCGCGGCCCGATCACCGCGCCCCGGCTGCGGGAGGCAATGCTCAGCCAACGTATCATGATTCGGGATTGCAGCAATTTTACCGGCCTGGATTCCGAATACTTTCGGGTTTCGCTGCAGGAGGGTGAGCGTAACGAGCGGTGCCTCGCCGCGCTTGCCGAAATTCTCAGGGGAAAACCATGAGAATAGCAATCATCTCAGATACCCACGACCAGATCCTCAACCTGCGGGGTGCGGTGAAATACTGCAATGCTTACAGCGTAAGCATGATCATCCATTGCGGCGACTTGATCTCCCCGTTCATGCTCGACGAACTCGCCCGCTTCAGCGGGGCGGTGCATCTGATCTACGGCAACAATATCGGCGATCAGCATGTCATCTCCCAGTCGTGCGGCATCCGCTTTCCTACCATCAGCCACCACGGCATTCTGGGCGCGGTGGAGGCCGGGGGGCTGAAGATCGCCTTTACTCATTACCCGCAGCTGGCCAGGGGTGTCGCCTGCCAGGGGTTATTCGACCTGGTGTGTTGCGGCCATAACCACCGCTATCAGGTGGAAAAGGTCGGGGACTGCCTATTGGTCAATCCCGGCGAGTTGCTGGGTAAGGATGAGCAACCAGGCTTCTGTATTCTTCAGTGCGAGACCAAAGAGGTTGAAAGGGTGGAGATCGGCTCTGCCATTGGCGGAGAGTGAAGTTTTTTTGCCACGAACCCCACGAAAGGACACGAAAGAAAGCGTAGAGAGCAAGGGGGTATTCAGCGAGATCAAGCTGTTGCGCAGTTTGAAAATTTCGTGTTCTTTCGTGGGGTTCGTGGCGAATAATTTTTTAAAAAACAACATTCAAGTGAGGGTGATGACAATGACCGATGATGATAAAAGCTTTGCCGAGATGTTTCAGGAAACCGCGGCCAGCCCCAGGGAACGGTTGCGGCCGGGCCAGAAGATCGAGGCAACCGTGGTGCGCATTGCCAAGGAATGGATCTTTCTTGATCTTGGGGGTAAGAGCGAAGGATCGGTGGCCAGAAACGAATTTACCGATGGTGAGGGCAACCTTACCGTGCAGGAAGGCGACCGTGTGCAGGTCTATTTCCTCTCTGAAAAGAAGAACGAACGGCTGTTCACCGCCAAAGTAAGCGGTGGCGCGGTGGCCGGTCATCTCGAAGAGGCCTGTCAGAACGGCATCCCGGTTGAGGGTACGGTAACGGGCGAGATCAAGGGCGGTTTTGAGGTGAAGTTCTCCGGCAATATCCGGGCCTTCTGCCCCTTTTCCCAGATGGAGATGCGAAGGATCGAAAACGGTGAGGAGTACATCGGCAAGAAGTTCGCCTTTAAAGTCACCAAGTACAGCGAACACGGCAAGAACATAGTGGTTTCCCGCCGGGCCTTGCAGGAGGAGGAACGGGCTCAGCAGAAGGAGGCCTTGCAGGAGTCACTGGCCGTAGGCCAGACGGTCACGGGGGGCATTACCTCCATCCGCGATTTCGGCGCCTTTGTCGATATCGGCGGTATTGAGGGGTTGATCCCGGTTTCCGAGATCGCCTGGGGGAGGATCGAGGATATCCACGAGCGGCTGGCTGTGGGCCAGGAAGTTACTGTCACCGTGCTCAAGCTTGACTGGGACCAGGACCGCTACTCTTTCAGCCTTAAGGATTCCCAGCCCAATCCCTGGGAGGAGATCGGCAGCATGTTTCCCGAGGGTAGCGTCGTTACCGGCAAGGTTGTCCGCCTCATGGAATTCGGCGCTTTTGTTGAGCTTGCGCCCGGCATCGACGGGCTGGTACATAATTCCAGGCTGGGAGCGGGGCGGCGCATCAGCCACCCGCGCGAGGTCGTCCAGGTAGGGGATGTCCTTGAGGTAAAGATCGACAGCGTGGACCCGGAGAAAAAGAGGTTGTCCCTCTCCTTGCCGATGCCCGCCAAGGCCGAAGGCCAGGAGAGCGGCAAGGCAAGCGGCAAAAAAGACAAGGCTGCTGGCGAGAACGAAAACCGGGAAGATTTCCGGCAGTACATTGTGGAAAAGAAGAAGGAGGCCAAGCCCATGGGTACCTTTGCCGATCTCTTCAACAAGGGACAGGCAAAATAAGGCTGGGCCGCCGCCTGATAGCTGTTGCTCCCCCGGACCGGGAGAGTTTTTTCAGCGTCAGCAGCTGTCGTTGGGATCCTGGCTGTTTGCCGCCCAGCGGTACAGGTAGTCGTTGAGTTTCTGCAACTGCTCAAGAGTCATGGTGTCCCAGGCGCCATTTTTGGCGCATTTAGGGGAACGGGTTGCAAAAATCAGGTTCCAGCCTTTAGATGTTTTTGATTCCACCCAGAGAAATGGGGCGCCTTTGTCGTTGTTGCGGGAGTGGCAGCCCTTGCAGACATTCCTGAAGAGTTTGCCGCCTTCGCCATAGGGACGGCTGGCCCTTTCCAGCGGGCCTTCGTCGAGAACCCGGCAGGTTTGGCTGGTTGCGTCATAGCGGTTTTTGGGGGTGGCCTCCGCCTGACTGGCCAAGGAGGGAACAAGGAGCAGGGCGGCGAGGGAAATGGCGAAACACTTCATGAAATTCTCCTGAATGGTGGTCAAAAATCGGCCTCGTAAATAAGCGTGGGGAATTTATGGCTACGCCCGAATGGCGCTAGTTTAAGGACGGGGGACAGCAAAACCGGGACTGTCCCCGGCCTCATCGGGGGCTGTCCCTGGCTTTTGCGGGTTGGGGCCACAGCAGTTGCAAAAAGCCTAAAACTCAGACTTTGCAGTGCTGGCCACCATGGTTGTATCAAACCCGTAAACTTCCGGGGCAGCCCCCGATAAGGCCGGGGACAGTCCCAAGTTTACTCCCCGCTGTTGCAAAAAACTCTTAAACTAGCGCCATTCGGGCTACGCCCGCATTACTGCCGCTGGCGGACGATCTCAAAAAGGATGACCCCTGCGGCCACCGAGGCGTTGAGGGAGTTGAGGCTCCCGGCCATGGGAATGGACACCAGCTCATCGCACTGCTCGCGAACCAGCGGGCGCATCCCCTTGTCCTCGCCGCCGATCACCAGGCAGACCGCGCCCGAGAATTTGGTCCCGTACACGGTGCGCTTGGCCTCGCCCGCCGCCCCGTAAACCCAGAAGCCTTTTTCCTTAACGGCCTGCAGGCTGGAGACCAAATTGGTGACCAGGCAGAGTTTGAGATGGGCCATTGCTCCGGCCGCGGCTTTGGCCGCAGTGGCGTTGAGCGGGGCGGAACGGTCCTTGGGCAAAATGATGCCCGTTGCCCCGGCGGCGGCGGCGGTGCGGATGATGGCCCCCAGGTTATGCGGGTCCTGGATGGAATCGAGGGCCACGATGAGGGGCTGCGTCTCCTCCTTGGTCTTCTTGAGCAATTCGTGCAGGCTGCAGGTGGCCACGGGCGCAGTTTTTGCCAGCACCCCCTGGTGGGTTTTGTCCGGGGCACCGGGGAAGCGCTGGCCCGGCAGAAAGCGGACCTTGACCCCCTGTTCCTGGGCCAGGGCGATGATCTCCTGAATCTTGGCCCCGCCTTTGCCCTGCTGGATAACCACCTCCCGCACCTTTTTGGGTTGAAGCCGCAGCAGCTCCAGGATGGGATGGATGCCCCAGAGGAGGTCGTCGTTGTCCGGCTGGTTGCTCATGGTACTCCCAAAAAAAAGGTGGACTGGCTTATTGGGCGGCAAGGCCCAGGGCTGCGAGGTTGAGGGGCAGGCCATCCGGGCTGCGGCGACCCTTGCAGCGTTCGGCAATAATCACCGTGCGCAGAACCTCCACGGCCTCCTCCAGCCGGTCATTGATCACCAGATAGTCGTAGCGTCCGGCATCTTCCATCTCTCTCCGGGCATTGGCCAGGCGCAGCTGCACGGTTTCCTCGGGGTCGGTGCCTCTTCCCCGCAACCGCCTTTCCAGTTCCGCCCAAGAGGGCGGGGCGATGAAGAGGAAGATGGCGCCTGGATGACCGCCATCACGGAGCTGCCTGGCGCCCTGAACATCGATGTCGAGAAAAACGTCAAGCCCCTGTGCCTGCTGGGCCTCGATGGCCGCCCGGCTGGTGCCGTAGAGATTGCCGTGCACCTCGGCCCATTCGAGAAAGGCCTGCTCTCCGCACATCCCGGTAAAGGTGGCCCGGTCGATAAAGTGGTACTCCCGGCCGTTGCTCTCCCCAGGGCGCGGCGCCCGGGTGGTGTGCGAAACGGAAAAGGCCAGATTTGGCACCTTCGTCAGCAATTTCTTGAGGATGGTGGATTTGCCCGCCCCGGAAGGCGCGGAGATGACGAAAAGATTACCCCGCTTCATTTGCCCGCCTTTTCCGGCTGATCATCATCGCGGATGTAGGAGGCCATGAAGCGCATGGTGATGGTCTCCGGCTGTACCGAAGAAAGCAGCACATGGTTGCTGTCCAGGATGATGATGGAGCGGGTTCGGCGGCCTTCGGTAACATCGATGAGCCGTTTCTGCTCCTTGGCCTCTTCCCGCAGTTTTTTCATGGGGGATGATTTGGGGTTCACCACCGCCAGCACCCGGCCGGCAAGCACGGCGTTGCCAAAGCCCACGTTGATCATTCTTTGGTCCGGCATGGACTTTTCCTCTACTCAATATTCTGAATCTGTTCCCGAAGTTTTTCCACCTCGGTTTTCAACTCCACGGTGAGATGGGCGGTGGGGGCGTCGCTGATTTTCGAGGCCAGGGTATTGATCTCCCGCAGGAATTCCTGCAGAAGAAAATCAAGCCTGCGGCCCACGGGTTCGTCCGCAGCCAGGAAGCCGGAAAACTGGCTGATGTGGCTTCTCAGACGAACCACCTCTTCGGTGACATCACCCTTGTCGGCCATGAGCGCCACTTCCTGGGCCAAACGGAGGGGGTCAAGGTCAACCCCCTGCAGGAGAACGGCCAGCCGATCCTTGAGCTTCTCGGTTCTGCGCTGGACAATGGCGGGGACATCCCGGGCAATGGTTTCCACGGTTTGGGCAAACTCCTGCAACCGCTGCTGGAGTTCGTTCTTGAGGGCCTCACCTTCCTGGGCCCGCATGGACTGCGCCATGGTCAGCGCTTGCCGCAAGGCCTCGGAGACCTGCGGCCAGACCGCTTCGAGGTCTTCCTCCTCCTCGTGGGCGACGATGATCTCCGGGTAACTCTGGAGCATGGCCAGGGTCGGCGGGGCAGGCAGGGAGAGATCCTGACGGATGGCCTCCAGGCACCGATAATAATCGCGGGCCAGGGGCAGGTTTGCTGCCAGCCGGATATTGTCGCCCGACTCCGCCCCCGGGTTGACGTAAACATCGACATGGCCCCGGCTGTAGCAGGCGTTGATCTCTTTTTTGATCCTCTCTTCCAGGCCTAAGTACTTGCGGGGGATTTTGATGCTCAAGTCCAGAAACTTGTGGTTCACCGAGCGGACCTCCACGCTCCAGCTTCTCGCCCCAGCCACTTCGCCCCGACCGTAGCCGGTCATGCTCAACGGTCTCTTCATCCGATCGCCTCAAGAAGCTCGGCGGTAGAGGCGGTGGCCGTGCCCACCTTGCCGACCACGATGCCGGCGGCGAAATTGGCGATGGTGGCGGCGTCGGCGGCAGAGAGGCCCACGGCCAACCCCAGGGCCAGGGTAGCGATCACCGTGTCGCCCGCGCCGGTGACATCGTAAACCTCCTTGGCCATGGTGGGGATGGTGAAGAGGGTGCACCCCTTTTCATAGAGGGCCATGCCAGCTTCACCCCTGGTGATAAGAACCGCATTGCTGGCCAGATTTTTCTGGAGGAGCTGGGCCGCGGTCTGCAAATCTTCCTCGGTTCTGATGACCATGTCGGCCATGCGCTCGGCCTCGTGCAGGTTGGGAGTAATGATGGTGGCCCCGCGAAAGCGTTCCGGATGCTGGGGCTTGGGGTCGATGATGAGCGGGATCTCCCGATTTTTGAGGCGGCTCCGCAGATGCTCCATCAGGGGCAGGTTGATCATCCCCTTGTTGTAGTCGGAGACGATGACCGCGTCAAAGCTCTCCAGATGATCGTCGATGAAGCGGCAGATCTCCGCCAGCCGTTCCGGGCTCGGCTCCCCGGTTTTTTCCCGGTCGAAGCGGACCACCTGCTGGTGCTGGGCCACGATCCTGGTTTTTAGGGTGGTGGGGCGGTTAGAGGTGCGGATGATGCCCGTGGCAGGAGAGCCGAGTTCCGCCAGCAACCCAAGGAGATGGTCGCCCATGGCGTCGTTGCCGATCAGGCCGCAGAGCGAAGCCCGGCTGTTCTGGGCGTAAATATTGTGCAGAACGTTGGCGGCTCCGCCCAAAAGCAGGTTTTCGTGGGTGACATCCACCACCGGCACCGGCGCTTCCGGGGAGATCCGGGAAACAGAGCCCCAGATGAAGTGATCGACAATGATGTCGCCGAGCACCAGAATATTGGCGGAGCTGAATTTGCCAACCGCCTCGCGCAGTTGTTTTTTCTTGGTGCTGGACAGAGTCACGGAATGGCTCCCGGGGTCGTGTTGAGAGAAGGCAGGTTGCCAACAAGGCGCAACCAGCTGTAAGGATACAGAAATTGTAATTATAGACGTCTTGCCGGTCTTGGGCAAGCAAAGAAATCTCAGGAAGCGTTGCAGGTAAATGATAATTGGGCAGGAGGTATTTGCTGCCTTGTCAAAGGCCCTGGTTCTCGTGGATCTCTGTTTATTATTAATATCCCAGCCCGTGATTTTTTTTGTCAAGAAAAATGGTGGAAGTGGCTTGGCTGTGCAAGTCCGGCAATGGTTCGCTTGCAGGCCGGGGCGGCTATACAAAAGGCCCTGCCGGGAATGATGCTTCCGGCAGGGCCTTTTGTCGCAAATCAACCACAACTAGGCGGTTGCTTCATAAGGGCAGCGAAGCTAGTCCGTTACCACGCACTTGCCCTGTTCGCATTCCACCTCGGCAACCAGAAATCGGCTTTTGATCCCTGCCTTGTCCAGGGCCGCCTTGGCCATTTCCGCCCTGGCGCCAGTGGAGCAGTGGATCAGCATCTCCTTGTCCTTTGACAATTCTCCAAGCCGTTTTTCAATCTCGTCCAGGGGGATGCAAATGGAGTTCTTGAACGCGCCTGCCTGCACTTCATCCCTGGTCCGGACATCCAGAATCATCTGGCCGGGGTTACCCTCCATGGCCTGCTTGAATTCGGCCAGGGAAATTTCGTTTTTGCCTATCTGCCGTGCCCAGGTGATCGCCGACGGGCTGGGGCCGGTGGCCAGCTTGTTGCCTTTGGCTGTCCACGATTTTTCACCGCCCGGCCAGATGGAGATCGTCTTGACCCCCCATTTTTTGATCAGCTTGTAGCCTTGCTCCGCCTCGGCAGGGGAGTCGGCATAGACCACGGTTGGAGCCTTGAGCGGTAAGCTGTCCTCCAGTGCCGCCAGCGCAGCCAGGGGGATGTTGTGCGCCTTGGGGATATGACCGGCCTCATACGCTTCCCTGGCGCGCAGGTCCACCAGCACGATGTTGCCGGTCTGGACAAATTTTTCCGAAGCGGTCACGCTTTTCCCCGACTTCTTCCAGCCAGGGATACCTTCCAGCGAAACGTGGAGGTTGCTGTAGCCCATCTTCCTGGCCATGCCCGCCGAGCTGGTGCTCATGCCGCAGGTAGGGCCGCCGCAGTAAAAGATGAGCTGGATGTCGCCACCCTTGGCCTCGGCAGGCAGGGCCGTTTCTCCCTTCTCCTTCAGGAGCGTCTCGGGGATGGAAATGGCGGTGGGGATGTGCCCTTCATGGTAGCGGGGCGCCGGCCGGGAATCGATCAGCAGGTATTTGCCTTCCTGCGGGCCCAGAGCGATGAGCCTGGCCAGCTCCCCGCTCTTGATCTCCTTGACGCCTTCCGGCAGACTGGCCAGTTTCGGCTTGATGCTGGTGGCGAACCGATCGTCGCCGCGCAGCTCAAACTGGATGATCGAGGCCTCACCCTCAACCGCGTGTTCGATGCCCACGGTTTTGTCGTCGAACTTGACGAATTCGTTCTTGCCCTTCACCTCAATGGAGATGGTCTTGGCCTTGTTGGATTTACCGGTTACCTTGCCGGTATAGGTGTTGGTGTCCTGGGACGCGGTTGCAGCAGCCGGTTCCGCCGCAAAGGCAGGCGTGGTGGAGAGGGCGGGGGCTGCCGTCAAAAGCCCGGTCAGGAGCAGGAAGGGAATCCATTGGTGCAGCTTTTTCTCGGACATGATCTTTCTCCTTGCAGATATTGGTTGGGAGCTGATTTAGCAGGGGGAGAAGCGCGGCAAGTTATTTTGCGGCCACCCCCCATGAGCCGTTTGCTGCAACCAGATAAAGCAAGGGCGATGCCAGGCCGGCTGTATTAGGATATCTTGTTTAAATTACAGGATATTGTCTGAATACAGAGAAGTTTTTTTCTGATGAGGGATGCAAAGTATTTTGCGGAAAGCGGGCGGGGATAGTGGAGCAAGAATTCAAAATGTTATGCCACCCCTTGCCGGATTATACCGGCGTATTCGGTCCGAATCCGACCTGGATGGCGCAACAGCCCGTCAAATTAACTTGAAACCTCGTCAGAAATGAAGTGTAATTAATTTCTGCGAACAGATCTTTCGCGTTGCTGAATAGCTGTTTTTTTATCGTCAAAACAGGGAACCATTACTGAAAAAGGAGCTCGGATTTATGTTTGCACCAAGAAAATATGCCTTCTCCTGGGACCTAATCGGCAACCTCAACGAGGGACGTCCAAACCTCGGCCGGAACACCAGGCTGGAGGTCTATCGCCTGATGCAATTCTGTCTGCGAGATGTCCTTGAAGAAGAACTAGGGGCAGACAGGGCTGACCATTTTTTTTACAAAGGCGGGTATCTTGCCGGTCGTCATTTTTATACCCAATGCATTGCTCCGGTCTCCGAGCTATCTTCCTTTGTCAAAAAGTTGCAGGATGTTTTGCTCGACCTTGGGATAGGCATCCTGCGGTTGGAGGAGGAAGACCTGGCCCATGGCCGACTCGTGTTGACCGTTTCCGAAGACCTGGACTGCTCGGGCCTGCCCGAACTGTCCTATGAGATCTGCACCTATGACGAGGGTTTTATCGCCGCCCTGCTCGAATCCTTTACCGGCACCAAATTCCGGGTGAAGGAGATCGATTGCTGGTGCACCGGGGATCGCACCTGCCGCTTCCTGGCCACGGTCGAAGATACAGCGCCTCCCGCATGACCAGCCCAGCTGAATTGCTTGCGCTTTTTGCCAGCGGCCAGTCACCGGAAATTCCGGAAGGGTGCGAATGCCGGGAGGAATTGCTTGCCTTAAGTGCTTACTTGGCCGAGCTTGGTCGCTTTGCCGGGGCAATGGCGGTCGGCGATCTTTCCGCCACCCTTCATTGCACTGGCCCCCTGGCAGGACGTTTGAAGGGGTTGCACGCCAATCTCCGCCATTTCACCTGGCAAACCAATCAGGTGGCGGCCGGTGATTTCAGCCAGCAAGTGGTTGGCCTGGGAGAGTTTTCCACCGCCTTTAACCGGATGGTGGCGGCATTGGCCCAGGCCCGTCAAGAGCTTCGGGAGCGTAACGAACAACTCGCCACAGCCTATGAGGAATTGAAGGCGGCCCAGGTCCAACTTCTGCAGCAGGACAAGATGGCCTCCATAGGCCAACTGGCCGCCGGGGTTGCCCACGAGATCAACAACCCCATGTGCTTTATCCTGAGCAACCTGGGGACTCTCGACAAATACTGCGCCCGGCTTGACGAGTTCATCGTCTATCAAACCGAAACGATTAGGAAGTTGGCTGCTGCAGCTGGGGAGGATGATCTTTCCGCCATGATTCAGGCCAAACGGGACTCTTTGAAGCTCGATCATGTTCTGGCCGATCTGAGCGATCTCATCACCGAATCCGTTGAAGGGGGCACTCGGATCAAACAAATCGTCATGAACCTGAAGAGTTTCTCCCACATCGACGAGGCCAAGCTTCAACCGGTGGATATCAATGCCGCCCTTGATAATACCCTGACCATCCTCCAAAACGAGATTAAGTACAAGGCCGAGGTCACCAAGGATTATGGTGAACTGCCCTTGCCTGTCGCCAATCCCGGCCAGTTAAATCAAGTCTTCATGAATCTCCTGATCAATGCGGTGCATGCCATCGACAGCCATGGTGAGATCAAAATCCGGACTCGAGGAGAAGGGGAGGGGGTCGTGGTTACCATTACCGACAACGGGTGCGGCATGCCCCCTGAGGTTGCGGCCAGGATCTTCGAGCCATTCTTTACCACCAAGGAAGTCGGCAAGGGTACCGGTCTGGGGCTGAGCATCGCATATGATATTATCCACAAGCATCACGGCACTATCGAGGTGGCAAGTGAGGTTGGCAAGGGTACGACCTTCACCATCAGGCTTAGCTCGTTGGACGTGTCTGCCGCATAAGCGATGGATAGAACTAGACAGAGGAAGGGGCGGAGACGCGGGGTGTTGCTTGTTAATTTGCTAGAAAGATTTTCAATCTTTATGAATAGCAAGATGGGAAGCAATGACCACAGTATTTTTTAATTATGAGCTGTCCGCCACCTGGAGGCTCCCATTTTCTCTACTTATGCATTCAAACTGTATATCCAATTGACTTGTTTCGTATACTGTCCCCAGAATTCCGTACAGAATTCCATCCGAAAGATGAGTCTTGTCCGCTTGCTCGTTCTTCTCCTGAGCGCGCTGCTCGCGGCGGGTTGCGAGAGTAGCCCCTGGTCAAGGCCACGGGCAGATCCGGCCGTGAACAGCGGTAGGTTGCCCGCTGTCTCGCTTGGGCCGCCGATTGGCCTCTGTGAGCAACGGATTCGCCTTTTCAAGGTGGCCGCCGGACCGGACCAGGCGATCCATATCCTGCTTGTGCCGAATTCCGGCGACAAATTGCGCTACTCGGTCGTGCGGGCCGGGAAGCTGTTCGACGGCGAAATGTTGCCGGCAGTTCTGCAGTCTGGCGAAGTGCTCGACGCAGTTGTTGATCGGCAGGGCGCGCTCCATGCGCTCGTCGGGAAACGCCACTTCGAATTGAGCCAGGCCGATTGGAAGGAGGTCGAGGGTCCGGGGTGCAGGAGCTTTGTGCCCGGCGGACCGAATGTCGCTTGTCTCTTCGAACTCGCGGCTCCCGATCCCAGAAACAAAACCCGCTGGGATTGGTTCGGGTTCGGCGGCTTTGGGGTCGGAATCATCTTGCCGTGGGTCACCAATGCCACCAAGTTCGGAATTGCCGAGTACACGTCGGCAGGCTGGGCCGAACGCGGGATCGTGGATCGCGCAAGCTCTTGGGATACTGTTTACGTCGATGCCGTAGCGAGTCAGGCGGGTGACGTTGAGGTCGTCTATCGCCGCTTGGCGTATGCCTTCGTCGATGTTAGCCAATTGCGCTACGAGCGCTTCAATGCGCCGGGCCGCGAAGCCGCGCCCACGCCGACGGAGCGGGTTGAAGCCTTGGGAGCTGATGATGCAAGCTGGTCGCTGCTCGGAGTCAGCGTAGAGGAGTTCAAATCCCTCTTTGCGATGACCGTTCCAGGCCGCTTTTGGGGCAATCCGCACATCGCCACCGATGGGGTTGGAAGGGAGAGCGTTGTTCTCATGGCTGACAACAACGGAGCCGTGTGGATGCGCCGGATCGTCCATGGCATGCCTGAGCCGGCGCGAATGCTGCTCGACGAAAAGGGATTCCGCCGCGTCCGTGGTCTGGTTGCGCTGGGGAAAGGCCGCATGGTCGCGCTTCTTGAAGAATCCCGCACGGGCTGGTGGGCGAATCCGCCACAGCCAATGAGACTGGTGGTTTACTGGGAAGGGAAATGGTCGGCCCCTATCGAGGTCGGCGCAACGTCCCATTTCGATGAGAGCAGCCTGATCGCAGTCAGCACGGATTCAGTAGCCGTAATCGGCGTAGACTCCGAAGGGCATCCCTTTCTTCGACTGGTCAGGGTACTGCCTGATCCCGCTGCCGAACGCGATGAAGCAATCGCGGTCCCCAACAGATAACTCCTGACCAAGGTTCAAGCTCTACCGAAATCAGGGGAGAGATGGGTGGCAGGCTTGACATTTTGTCTTTTGCGCCTTGAAAGTCAGAATATCAAAACTCCTTAGTTTCTCAGAAAGGCGGGACGGTAAAGCTGGTGTTGATTATGGCAAACGCATATATTGACATCATGCTTGCTGTTAGCTAATCATATATAAAAATCACCTACAGTCGGGGCGCTGTGAAGACGCTGAGTCTAATGCCCGCCGACACCGCCTGTTTGCTTCGAGTAAAGATCGAGCAATATGCGGTGGAGCAGACGAGTATGGCCAACAATATCAAGGCGTTGCAAGGCGTAACTGGTTATTTTCGTCTCCGCATTGGCGACTGGCGGGTGATTTGCTCTGGCCCCGTTGAAAGTCAAAATATCATCTGACCTTAGTTGGCGCGTAAAGACATCACCTTCGGCTACAGCAGGAGAAAATCATGAAACCCCGCATTCTTTATGTCATTTTGCTGTTTGCGATTCTACTTTTTACGCTGCCCGTCACGGCGCAGGCGGAGGAAGGGATGTGCTCTTCGTCGTCTGTTAAGATCACCGAGGAGAATAAGCGTTTCTCCGTGCTGGTGCCAAAGTCTTCGGGCCTGGGCAACAAACAGGCTTATGATGACATCGGCTGCGCTGTCATGGCGCGGAACGAGGAATGCGCCACGCGCCAGACCATGTTTGACGGCGCAGCCCTTGCCTATGACCAATCCACCGGCGCGGAGTTTCCGGCGGAAAAGATGTACTTTGTGTTGAAAACCGACGTGATTACCCCAAGGGGCTTCGGCATTGTGGCATTCATGGACAAGGTGGAGGCGGAGGCGTTCAGCGCCCGCCACGGCAAGGGCAAGGTGGTTAAATGGTATCAACTTGTGGATGAGTCTTTGAAACGGTAAAGAGAAAGGAAAGAAAGGTAGATTCAAACTCAAAGAAATTTACCCAATAGACGATTGCTATCTTGCCCCCCGGTGTCGCTGCTTGGAAAACTGATTTTTCAAGACCCCCGTCATATTCTAGGCGTGTAGGGATTTGAGCACTACGTCCGGGGCCGTCAAGGCAATCTTGAGCAGCGCGATGGCCGGTTGTTAACATCCCTTATAATTAGGGCATGCAAAAATAGAGTTCTTCGGGCAAAATTGCTCCAGGAGGGCTCAGATGAAAAAAGCTTAAACTAGCGCCATTCTGGTCTGACCACGATTTTTCGTTAAGTCTAGTCCCACGTACAGTCCTTCATGAAAACCCAGGGCTCATCAACCAACTCTCCTGTTGATACAATTTCCCCAGTGGCGGTTATTACCAGAAAAGCCTTCTTCTCTTTTGCATCTTCCTTGAGTAGATAGCGCCCACCCGGTGCAAGCTCAACATGCAGGAGGTAACAGCGTATCCGTTGAGGGATAAGCGGATACGACGCCCCGCTTTTTGCCCAGAACACATGCGTTCCAGCGCTTATCACATATGCATACTCCCACAACGCGTTCGGGACCATCATGGACTTAACAGGAACCCCATCAAGTCCACGGAGCAGAACAGGATGATGTTGGTCCTCCATAATCACCGACGCCCGAGATAGATCGTTTGTCTGTGAGCCATCCAGCGGAACTAGTGATAATGGAGTATGAGAGCAGCCCGCTAGAAACAGGGTGAGAAAAAGTAATTGTGACTTGCGCATAATAGCCCTCACCATCTACGGTTCACTGGTTGCAATGGAAGCGCAGCGTACACCACCTTAAGCAACAACAGGAGAAAATCATGAAATCCCGCATTCCTGATGTCATTTTGCTGTTTGCGATTTTGTTTTTTGCGTTGCCGGTCGCTGCGCAGGAGAACAATGTCTGCTCTTCGTCCTCTGTTAAGATCACCGATGAGAACAGGCGTTTCTTTGTGCTGGTGCCAAAGTTCTCGGGTCTGGGCAATAAACAGGCTTATGATGACATCGGCTGTGCTGTCCTGGCGCGGAACGAGGAATGCGCCACGCGTCAGACCATGTTTGACGGCGTAGCCCTTGCCTATGACCAATCCACCGGCGCGGAGTTCCCGGCGGAAGCGATGCATTTTGTACTGAAAACCGACCTGAATACCCCAAGGGGTTTCGGCATTGTGGCATTCAGGAACAAGGCGGCGGAGGAGGCGTTCAGCGCCGGCCACGGCAAGGGCAAGGTGGTCAAATGGTATGAACTGGTGGCTGAGCCTTTGAAACGGTAAAGAGAAAGGAAAGAAAGACAAGAAATGAAATAGTCCGCCTCGCCTCAATCTCCCCGATCCGCCTGTTTCAGCCGCCAGTTGAGGGCCTGCCTGGTGATGCCGAGCATCTCCGCGGCAATGGCCTGGTTGCCCCTGGCCCGGTTAAGGGCTTCGACCACCAGCAGATAGCCGGCCTCCCGGATCGAGGGGAGCTTAAGCAGCCCGGCGAAGGGGGTCGGGGCTTCCGGCAGCTCTTTGCCTTCCTCTTCCAGGCCAGGGCGCCGCAGCCGCAGGTAATTTTTGCACGAATCCATGGAAAGGGTGCCGGCCTTGTGGATGCTCACCGCGTCGAAAAGCAGGTTTTTCAGCTCCCGCACATTGCCGGGGAAATTGTAGGTGCCGAGCAGCTGAATCAGCTCCCTGGGCCAGGGTGGTCTTTTCCGGTTAAGCCTGGCCGCGCCCTGTTTCAGGAAATAGTCGATCAGGAGCGGCAGATCGTCGAGCCTTTCCCGCAAAGGGGGGATTTGCAGGTGATGGGCCTGGAGCCGGTAGTAGAGATCCCGGCGAAAGGCGTTGCTTTCCTGCATGGCGGCAAGATCGCGGTTGGTGGCAAAAATCAGTCTGCACTCGGCGCGTTTAGCCAGATCCGAACCTAGGGGCAGATATTCCCGCTCCTGAAGAAGCCGGAGCAGCTTGGTTTGCGAGAGTGGAGAGAGGTCGCCGATTTCGTCGAGAAACAGGGTGCCTCCCGCCGCCTGTTCGATGAGCCCGGCCCGGGCCTGCTCAGCCCCGGTAAAGGCCCCTTTCTTGTGGCCGAACAGGGTGTCGGCGAACATGGTATCGTCAAGACCGGCCACATTAACCGGGACAAAACCGCCCTGGCGCCGGCTTAAAGTATGCAGGGCCTGGGCGACCAGCTCCTTGCCCACCCCGGTTTCCCCGGAGATCAGCACCGGCTCACTGGTGGCGGCAATGGCCTCGGCATACTGGAAAACGGCGCGCATCCCTTTGTTGTGGGTGACGATTGCGCTGAAGGCCTCCGGGTTGTCCAGGGTATCCTTGAGAAAATGCTCCTTCAGCAGATCGTTTTCCCGGCGCAAACGGCTGAAATCAACGGCCCGCTGCACCCCGGCGATCAGCCGCTCTTCTTCGCTGACCTTGGTGTAATAATCAAAGGCCCCCAGTTTCATGCACTTGACCGCGGTATCCACCAGGTCGAGGCCGGTGATGATGATCACCGGAATCTGCGGATATTCGCCGACGATCAGCGGCAGCAGCTCTTCCCCGGAAAGATGGGGCATGGTCAGATCAAGGACGATCACGCTTGCCCCCTGTTCGGCAAGCAGGGGCATCGCCCGGCGGCTGTCGGCGCAGGGAACCAGGTTGTTGAGTCCTGCGGCGCGCAGGCTCAGGCCAAAGCTGTTCAGCCAGGCCTCTTCGTCGTCAATCAGCAGAATCGGCTTTGCCGGATGAAGCTGCTTATCCATGTTGTTCTCCGTAAGCGATCACATGGCACCACATCTTGCGGTGATCGGTCCGGCTCACGTATAAAAGTACGCATCGCCGTCCCGATCGCCGCAACCTGCACCACCCTGTGACCGCTTGCTCATTGGTTATTTGACCTTCGGGGGCCTGCCCCGTGATTAGCTACTGTTCTCCTGCTACAGGGAAGGAAATCACGGCAGTGGTGCCGTTTTCCGGGCTTGAGGTAAAGGTCAGTCGGCCCCGGTGTTCCTCGATGATCCCGGCGGAAACCGAAAGCCCCAGGCCGGTGCCGCCGGACGGCCGTTTGGTGGTGAAAAACGGGTCGGTGATCCGGTGGATGACCTCGGCGGGGATGCCGCCGCCCTGGTCGTGTACCCGGACTGCGACCTCGTTTGCAGCAAGGTCTGCGCTGGAGGTGATGGTGATCGCCTGCCCAGGGCTGGTCAGGGCCTCGCAGCTGTTCTGGATCAGGTTGATCAGTACCTGCTCCAACCGTTGTCTGTTGCCCAGGATGGGGGGCAGGTCCGGGGCAAGCTCCAGGCGGAAGTCGGCGGTGGCGTTTTTGATTTTGTTGTGGTTGAGCCGCACCGCCGCCTGAATCAACTCGTTGATGGCCAGAGGCTCCATGCGGCGGCTGGTGTCCTGCCGGGCATAATCCTTGAGATCATGCACGATATTTTTGATTCGCCGGGCGCTTTCCTCAAGCTCCAAGAAGAGGCGGGGGATCTGCTCGCGCATCTCGCTGTAAGGCAGGCCGGCTAAGAGAAAATCGCCATTTTCCCGGTGATATTCGTCCAGCGCCGGGATGGCGTTTTCCCAGGCTTTGTGGAGCAGGGAGGCGTTCAGCATGCCGATGCTGTTGGGGTTGTTGATTTCATGGGCCACCCCGGCGACGAGCAGGCCGAGCGAGATCATCTTGTCCGCCTGAACCAGTTGCTGCTGCTGGAGCCTGGCCTCGTCCTCGGCCTTTTTGCGCTCGGTGATGTCGCGGATGATCCAGATGGAGTTCCACTGGCCCTTGATCCGGGCCTCGGAAAGGGAGAGCTCGATGGGGAACTCGGTTCCGTCCTTGCGCTTGGTGAGCAGCTCGATGGTTTCCCGGATGGGCCCGTCGCTCATCGGCCTTTCCTCGATGGCGCCCAGCTGGCCGGCATCGGCAAGACGCGGCGAGATCAGGGCGTGGATCGGCTTGCCCAGGGCCTCCGCCGCGGCAAAGCCGAAGATCTCGGCGGCGGCCTCGTTCCAGTAGGAGATGTTGCCGTGGTGGTCCATCAGGGCGATGGCGTCCTGGGCCGAGGCGGTGAGGTTGCGGAATTTGTCCTCGCTCTGGCGCAGGTCTGCTTCCGCCTCCTGCTGCCTTGCCCTGGTGAGTGCATAGCGGCTGGCCAGGGTGGTGAGCTCCTCGGCCAGATTTACCACTTCCCTGGGGCCGGTCCAGCTGAATTGCACTTTTTCTTCCCCCTTGTTCATGATGGAGTCAAGGCCGGTGAGAATCGCTTCCTTGATCCGGTCGATCTTTCGGGCGATGGCGTTGGCAATGAGGGAAACGATGACCGCGATGGTGAGGACGATCCCGGCAATGTTATAGATCAGGGAAAGCTTCCATTCACGGGCCGCGCTTCGGTCCACCGGCGAACCGAGCCACAGGGTAGGGGAGAGTCGGTCGTTAAAGATGAGCGGCAGCCAGGTAAGGCTGTGACCGGATTTATTCTCCCAGACAAAGGGGCGGTTATCCGCCAGGCGGGGAGCAAGATCGGGGAAGAGGGCAAGGATGTTGGCGCCGGAGGCGATGGGCTGCCGCGGGTCCAGCTGGGGAAAAGCGGCCGGGGCATGGACAATCGTGCCAGCGGGCGTTGCTCGGCAGGCATCTTTTTGGGCCTCAAGGAACAGGTCTGGAGCGATCTCCATGATGACCACGCCCGCAATCGCTCCCTCAGGGGTTGGGACAGGGGTCGTGAGGCTGAGCCGGTTCAGGGTGGGATCGGCCAGATCCTGGCTCAGGAGGGCCTCAACCTCGCCCTCTTTGAGCGCCAGCCCCTTTTTGATCAGCGGGGATTGGGCCGCCTCATCCTCCGCAGCGATTTCCAGGGATTCGTTGCGGCGGCGGAGGTGGACCAGCTCATGGCCCGAGGCGTCGAGCAGACTGACCCCGAGAATCACTTTTTCCGCGCTCATCTGGCCGATGAGCAGACCCGCCAGATGTCGGCGTCCGGCAGGGTCCGGAGAGGCGGGATTGAGCCCAGCGGTCATGGGGATGGCCGCCGCCTGCAGAAGGCTTTTCCGGATGCACTTCACCCGGGCCTGGAGGGAAACAAAGCTGCTTTCAGCCTCGGCGGCGGTACGTTTCTGCTCCACCGTCTCATGTTTGTTGATATGGGCTCTGAGGTTGATCCCGACCAGGGTGAGAATGGGCAGAATGCCAAGGGCTAAAAGGACGATAAAGATGATGGTCCGGAGTTTCATCGGTTGGCCTGCGGGTTGATCCGGCGGTTAGAGGATGTGAATTCAAATTGCAAGTGCACCACGAGCCTCACTCCAGAACATTTCATGGGGTGTTCGGTAGTCGAGGCACTTCCTTGGTCGATTGTTTAATCTTTTGACCGCCTCCTGGACGTCTTT
>JBAYTO010000004.1:0-105925 GCA_041675585.1 Desulfurivibrionaceae bacterium | reverse complement strand
CAAGCGGGACGGCGATACGTACATCAGGTACGTGAGCCGGACCGATCGCTGCAAGATGCGGTGCCCTGCAACCGCTTATAAAAAAATGATAGCCAGGCACCCCTGCGGCACACAGAGTAACTCACTACCGTTGCTTCCTCCCGGACCTGGCGGGGTTCGCAAGTCTCTGTTGCGCAGGACCCGGCTATCAAACCGAAAAATATCTGGCGGAGAAGGTGGGATTCGAACCCACGGTACGTTGCCGCACACACGCGTTCCAGGCGTGCACCTTAAGCCACTCGGTCACCTCTCCAGCGTTTTCATAGCACACCGGCGCTAGCCAATGGGGCACCACTTTACAACACCTGCTCCCTCTTGCAAAGAACAAAATAATCAAGAAGCCGAGATGACCGCACAGACTGATAATTTCACCAACAATTCAAGCAGGATGCCAAACCAAAAGCACCTTCTCCCCCCATGGTGAAACTTACTCATTGGTCTGGAGAATGATGGCGGGGCATCATTCCCGTCTTGAGGCCGATACCCCCTCACCTGGGGATTGAGAAAACTCAAAAGCACCACCACATTATCCTGGCCGGAAAATGAATAAAACAAGCCCTGGGCAAAAGGGCCGGAGCTTTTTCTCAGTGCGGCGGGTGTGCCGAACTATAGTGCGCATCACGGGTAGACAAGCCACAGCCCCTTGCCACTAGCAATGCAGTTTGGCAACCTGTTCCTGCTGAGGCTTGGCACTGATGGCAAACCACTCTCTCAACACGTCCTGGTTCATGCAAGGCGGATAAAAGAGCTATCTTAAGGCCAGACAATACGGACACCGCAGGAAGGCCATTTCTTTGCTGTTCCTAACGACCTTCCCAAATGCAACTGGCGGAGAGGGTGGGATTCGAACCCACGGACCTGGTCTCCCAGGTCAAGCGATTTCGAGTCGCTCCCGTTCGGCCACTCTGGCACCTCTCCTTTTCAACACACATGCAACCGGGCCGCAACTACACATCGCTGCGGAAGCCGATCCTTCCTTGCATTTTTCAACTTTTTACTTCCCCAACCCCGCCTCTTCTCTGCCGGAAAAAATCCTTGAGCAAAGCGGTGCTTTCCGCTGCCAACAGACCGCCTTCTACAGCCAGCAGATGGTTGAGCCTGGAGTCCTGCCCGACCTGAAAAAGTGAAACCACCCCTCCTGCCTTGGGGTCGACCGCCCCATAGACCAGACGGCTGACCCTGGCGTGAACCAAGGCACCGGCACACATCACGCAGGGTTCAAGGGTAACATATAGGGTAGTACGGAGCAATCGGTAATTGCCACGCAGTCGACCCGCCTGGCGGAGTACCAGCATCTCCGCATGCGCTCCGGGATCGCACAGTTCGATGGTGCGGTTGCCGTTTTTGGCGATGATCTGCCCGCCACTGTCCACCAGCACCGCGCCGATTGGTACCTCGCCCCGCGCTGCGGCAAGCCGTGCCTCATCAAGAGCTATAGCCATGTACTGCTCGGGGGTGACAAGCGATGCAAAATCAGACCGGCCAACCACGTCAAGCGCTTTCCGATGCACGCTTGAGCCGGTTAGCCTGATTGGCTGCCTCCCAACCGGCCACGCAACCCTCGCCCACCGCCTTGGCCATCTGCCAGGGAGGTCCGGCAATGTCGCCCGCCGCATAGATGCCGGAGATATTGGTCTCCTGCTTCTTGTTGGTCTCGATAAAGGAGAAGGTTTCCGTGTCGAGCATGACCCCGATGCTGGTGGCAAGCTCCATGGCCCCCTTGGCCCCGAGCTCGACAAAGACCCCGTCCACCGCGATGGTCTCGCCGCTGTCCAGCACCAGGCCGCTTACCGCCTTTTCGCCGGCAATCTCCTTGACCCAGACTCCCTTATGCACTACCACGGAGCTGGCGGCCAGCTTTTCGCCAAGCTCTTTGGTGACTGCCAGCTCCTTGCAGACCAAATGAACCTCGGCGGCATATTTGGTTAGGGTGAGCGCGCCGTCCACCGCGGCGGACTCGTTGCCCACCACCGCCACCCTGGCGTTGCGAAAGAAGTTGGCGTCGCAATCCACACAGTAACTGACCCCGCGGCCCAACAGCTCCTTCTCGCCAGGGACCTTAAGCTTTTTGCGCGAGGTGCCGGTGGCCAGGATCAGAGTCCGGCCCGTGACCTGCCGCCCGCTTTCCACCTTGACCGTGAACAGCCCGCCTTCTTCCTGGCCAAGATGCAGGACGTCCTCCGGCCACACCTCAGCGCCGAAACGGGTCGCCTGGGCCAGAGCGATCCGCAGCAACTCCGCCCCCCCGGTTACGCCATCGACACAAAGATAATTTTCCACATGGGCCTGATGAATGCTGCTGTTTTCCACCCGCCCCAGAACCAGCACCGAAGCCTTTTTCCGGACTGCGTGCACGGCGGCCTGCAATCCGGCCGGGCCGGCGCCGATGATCACTACGTCTGTTATCTGTTCAACCATTTCCGGCCCCCTTCTCCATACACCCAGAGGGTATAAGTTTCGTTTGCACCCTAAAGGGCATAAAATCCGGCAAGCTGCTCAACTCAGCTTTAAAAAAACAGGAAGATGCACTACTCACTGGCATCTCTTGGCTTGCCTGACTTTTCCCTGAAATCGTCATAGGCAATAGCCAGCCCTTCTTTCAATCCCATTTTCGCACGCCAGCCGCGACTTTTGAGCAGGGTTACGTCCAGCAGTTTTCGCATCGTGCCATCCGGTCTGCTCGGGTCGAAAACGATCTTGCCGGTGTAACCCACCACCTCACAAACCATTTTCGCAAGATCGGCAATCGTAATATCTTCACCCGTACCAATATTGACCAAAGGCGGATGGACCTCATTCAAGAAAAAATCATATTCATCCTGGGGGAGCATCATCAAATAGACGGAGGCATTGGCCATGTCTTCGCAATAGAGAAATTCCCGCCGCGGGGTGCCTGTGCCCCAAACCAAAAACTCTGGGTCATGGCGGAGCTTGGCTTCATGCGCCCGGCGAATCAACGCCGGGATGACATGGCTGTTTTCCGGGTGGTAGTTGTCCCCGGGGCCATAAAGATTGGTGGGCAACACGGCCAGGTATTTCGTTCCATATTGCCGGTTGTAGCTCCAGCACAGCTCAATGCCGCTGATCTTGGCGATGGCGTACGGCTGGTTGGTCTGCTCGAGCGGTCCGGTGAGCAGGTGTTCCTCTTTGATCGGCTGTGGCGAATCTTTGGGGTAGATGCAGCTGGAGCCCAGAAACATCAGGCGATCCACCCCGTTGATATACGAGGCGTGGACAACATTATTCTGCACCATCAGGTTTTGATAAATAAATTCTCCCCGATAGAGATTATTGGCCTGGATGCCCCCTACCTTGGCGGCAGCCAGAAATACGTATTGCGGCTTTACCTCCGCAAAGAAGACGTTGACCGCAGCCTGGCTGACCAAATCCAATTCGGCGCGGGTCCGGGTAACGATATTGGTGAAACCTCTGGCCTGCAATTCCCGCAAAATGGCGCCGCCCACCATGCCGCGATGGCCGGCGACGTAGATTTTCGCATCAAAAGGGATGGCTGGTTTGTGCATAAAAATGAATCCTGTTGTGCCTGACGAACCTTCGCACAAGACAGGCTTGCGCCTGGCATTAGTAGTTTCGTGCCCATCCGGAAACAGCCCTTTCGCCCGACTGCCGCGATGCTCAGTCGCCGAAAAATGCTCCCGCACCACATGTACGCGGAGTTTATGCCCCGCATGGGGTACTTTTTCGTCTTCCTCGCACCTTGAACTCGAACGAAATTGCTCGTTTCTGGACGGACACTAGTTAGCGTTCGGTACAGATGGAAACAGAGTAGCCGCTTGCTTTCAGCAAGGCGTGACTGCGAGCTTCAACCAAATCGTGGGCCACCATCTCGGCGCACATTTGCTGCACCGTAATTTCAGGAACCCAACCAAGTTTCTCCTTCGCCTTGGTCGGGTCGCCCAACAGGGTTTCCACCTCGGCCGGCCGGAAGTAGCGGGGGTCAACCCGGACAATGATGTCCCCCACTTTGAGCGCCGGGGCCTTGTCGCCGGCAATATCCTTCACCACGCCATACTCTTCCAGACCCTTGCCGACAAACTCAAGGGTGAGTCCAAGTTCGGCTGCCGCCCATACGAGGAACTGCCGCACACTGTATTGCACGCCAGTGGCAATCACATAATCTTCTGGCTGCTCTTGCTGCAGCATCAGCCACTGCATCATGACATAGTCTTTGGCATGCCCCCAGTCCCGTAGGGCGTCCATATTGCCCAGATAAAGGCATTGTTCCAGCCCCTGCGCCATATTGGCCAGGCCACGGGTGATTTTCCTGGTCACAAAGGTTTCACCACGGCGTGGAGATTCATGGTTGAAGAGTATGCCGTTACAGGCGTACATGCCATAGGCTTCGCGGTAATTCACCGTAATCCAATAAGCATAAAGTTTTGCAGCCGCATAGGGGCTGCGCGGGTAAAAAGGGGTCGTTTCCTTCTGCGGCATTTCCTGCACCAGGCCATAAAGCTCGGAAGTCGAGGCCTGGTAGAAACGGGTCTTCTTTTCCAGGCCGAGAAGGCGGATGGCCTCCAGCAACCGCAGAGTGCCCATGGCCACCACATCCGCCGTATATTCCGGGGCTTCAAAGCTGACCGCCACATGCGATTGCGCGGCAAGATTGTAGACCTCGTCCGGCTGAACCTCTTGCAGGATACGGGTCAGGTTGGAAGAATCAGTCACGTCGCCGTAGTGAAGCCGAAAATGGGCGTTTTGCACATGCGGGTCCTGGTAAATGTGATCTACCCGCTGGGTGTTGAACGATGAAGCGCGCCGCTTGATGCCGTGGACCTCGTAACCCTTCGCAAGGAGAAATTCAGCAAGATATGAGCCGTCCTGGCCGGTAATCCCGGTGATAAGCGCTTTTTTCATTTAATCCCCATGTCTGTTATCATAATCACCACATCGGTTATCGGTTCAACCATTTCCGATCTCCTCTCTTTACACCCAGAGGTTATAAGTTTCGTTTGAGCAGACAGGTTGCTCAACTCAGCTTTTCGCCCAAAGGGCATAAGTTTCGTTTGAGCAGGCAAGCTGCTCAACTCAGCTTTAATAAGCATGTAAAATACAGTGCCCATTATATAACGATTTTCCCAAGGGAAGGCCACCCATTTTCCATGGAAAAGCCTTCCGTAAAAACAACATAAATATTTAACATATCATGATCGGCACAAAGAGCCATAATGGACGAAGCAAGAGAGTACAAGCCCCTTTGCCGCAGTTTTTTAATACGGCGTGGACAGAAAAACCGAATCTGTGTAAGATTCCTTGACCCTGTCGATTCTCCTCCTTTTGCCTGGCAACAAGAAAATGCGCTATATCGCTGACCTTCACATCCACTCCCCCTTTTCCCGAGCGACCAGCAAGGCCGGCAACCTGCAAGGCCTTGCCGCCTGGGCCAGGGTCAAGGGCATCCATCTCCTCGGCACCGGCGACTTTACCCATCCCGGCTGGTTCAGCCAGCTCAAGGAGCAACTGGTCCCTGCCGAACCGGGCTTTTTTAAGCTTAAGGATGAAGCGATCCCCCAGGCTCTGCCGCAGGTGACCCCGCTTGCCCTTCCCAGCCGCTTCCTGCTCACCGCCGAGATCAGCTCCATTTACAAACGCCACGGAGCGGTGCGCAAGGTCCACAATCTTCTCTATGTGCCGGATTTCTCCTCGGCGGAGCGGATAAACAGCGTTCTGGCAGGGATAGGCAACATCGAGTCCGACGGCCGCCCCATCCTGGGCCTTGACTCCCGCGACCTGCTCGAAATCCTGCTCGAAAAAGCGCCGGATGGTTTCCTGGTCCCGGCCCATATCTGGACCCCGTGGTTCTCCCTGTTCGGCTCCCGCTCCGGCTTTGACACCATTGAGGAATGCTACGGCGATCTCAGCCCCCACGTTTTCGCCCTCGAAACCGGTCTCTCTTCTGATCCGGACATGAACCGGCTCATTCCCGCCTTGGACCGTTTCGCCCTGATCTCCAATTCCGATTGCCATTCTCCCGGCAAACTGGGCAGGGAGGCCAACATCTTCCACACCGATTTCAGTTTTTTTGCGCTGCGCGAGGCCCTGAAAAATTCCCTGACCGGCGGTTTTGCCGCCACGATCGAATTCTACCCGGAAGAGGGGAAATACCATGCCGACGGCCACCGGAACTGCCAGGTCTGCCTCGAGCCGGCAGAAACCAGAAAGATCGGCGCCATCTGCCCGGTCTGCGGCAAGCCCCTCACCGTGGGGGTATTGCATCGGGTCATGGAACTGGCCGAACGGAGCAAGCCGTACTACCCGCCCGGTTCGCCTGCGGTACACAGCCTGATCCCGCTGCCCGAACTCTTAAGCGAGATTTTCGGCGCCGGCCCGGCCACCAAGGGAGTTATGGCTCTGTATGCAAAAGTCATTGCCCGCTTCGGTTCGGAGTTCACCCTGCTGCTCGACACGCCGGTGGAAGAGATCAACCTCTTCTCCCCGGTGCTTGGTGAGGCGGTAGCCCGCATCCGCACAGGCAGGGTCATCCGCACCCCTGGCTACGATGGCGAATTCGGGGTGATCCGGGTCTTTGCCGAAGGAGAGCGGGAGCAGCTGGCCGGCCAGATCAGTCTGTTTACCGGAAAAAAGCCCGCCCCGTTCATAAAAAAAAAGGCCGCCAGCCTGACGCCCCTTGAGAAAAAGCCCTCTCCGACCACCGACCTGCCCAAGGCCCCGAGAACGCCTGATCCGGAACAGCTGGTCGCCATCACCAGCAAGGCAGAAACCATCCTCGTTACTGCCGGGCCGGGCACCGGCAAAACCTTTACCCTGGTGGCCAGAATCGAACATCTGCTGACCGCGGAGCAGGCCAGGCCCGAGAAGATGGTGGCCATCACCTTCACCAACCGGGCCGCCCGCGAGATGCAGGAACGGTTGCACCGGGATCTCGGCGAGGCGGCCCGGGCCATCTTCGTGGGCACCTTCCATGCTTACTGCCTGACCAGGTTGCGCCAGGAAACCCCTGATCTCGCGGTAATCGGCGAGGATGAACGCGACCTCTATCTCCGCAAGGTCTTCCCGGGTTTAGACGGAGCCGAACACCATATCCTGAAAAAACAACTGGCCGGCTACATTGATCAGCTTAACCGAGGGACGCTCCCTGCCGATCCCGAGCTGCCAGACCTCCTCACTCGTTATCTTGCATCGCTTGCCCCGAACCGGGCCATTGACCTTGACCTGGTCATCCCCCGATGCGTGGAGCGCCTCCGGCAACACCCCGCATTTTTCGGGAAAATCACCGGTCTGATTACCCATCTCTTTGTCGACGAATTCCAGGACCTCAATCATCCCCAGTACCAATTGATCCTGTTGCTCGGCAGGCAGGCCAGAGTCTTTGCCATCGGCGACCCCAACCAGGCCATTTACGGCTTCCGCGGCAGCGACCTCACCCTGTTTCAGCGGTTTCGGGAAAGAACAGACGTCACCATCCTGGCCCTGATCCGCAATTATCGTTCTGCCCCTGCCATTATCGACGGCGCAGCCGCCCTCATCCGCCGAAACCGGCAGAGCGGCGACACCCAGCTAGTGGCCGAAAGAACCGGCGCAGCTCTCATCGAATGGCATCAGGCTGCAAGCGCCCAGGCTGAAGCGAATTTTATCGTACACCGCATTGAAGAGGGGCTGGACGGCATCAGCAGCCTCTCCCGGCACGCGAGGCAGAGCGGCGGCCAGGCTCGAAGCTTTGCCGACTTCGCCGTACTCTACCGGCTCAGCCAGCTGGCCGAACCCATTGCCGAAGCCTTGCACCGCAAGGGCATTCCCTTCCAGCTCGTCGGCGCCACCCCATTTTACCTCAAATCCGCTTTGAAGGTGGCCGGCCATTTCCTCCTGGCCAGTGCGCCGGACGCGGGCTTAGGTGAGCATCTTCAGCTGATTGCCAACCTTCCCGGGGTCGGAGAGGCAACCATCTCCCTTGTGGAAAAAGAACTCCCCTTGCATTGCCCTGATTTTTACCGCACAGCGCTCGCCCTTTCCCTTCCTGCCGGTCCGGCGACAAGTATCCGGAAGATGGGCGAAACCCTCGAAAATTTCCGTCAGGCCGCGGAACAAGGACTTGCCTTCCCCCTGGCCGAGGCCATGTTTGGCCTGGGCATCGATCCCCAGGGAGACGAGGCCAGGCGCCTGCTCCAACTGGCCAACGCCTTTGGCAACAACCTCCAGGCCTTTTGCGAACACCTCAGGCAAAACGCCCTGGCCACTGTCTACGATGCGCGCGCCGAAGCCGTGGCCCTCATGACCATGCATGCCGCGAAAGGGCTGGAGTTCCCGGTGGTCTTTCTGGCCGGCCTGGAAGAAGAGATCCTCCCCTGCACCATCGCCAACCTGCGCAGCGATGTGGAAGAAGAACGCCGCCTCTTCTATGTTGCCATGACCAGGGCGCAAGAGAGCCTGGTCTTAAGCGGGGCGGCAAGCCGCACCGTTTTCAACCGGACCGCCGCCCATCGCGTTTCCCGATTCATTGAGGAGATTCCGGCCTCCCTGCTGAGCAAAACGGACCAGCCCCTGTCAAAACGACGGAATGTCAGCGGTCGGCAGCTGCAACTTTTTTAGAAAAGGAGTATTTGTCCCATGGAAACCCAGGACAAACCCGCACCCCGCACCATCCGAATCGGCGCGGCTAATATTGGCTTGATCGGTCTTGACCAGGCACTGAACAAAGCCCTGGCCCAAGAGCAGGCGGAAGAAACGGCGGTGGATTTTCTTTTTCGCGCCATTGCCAAGGAAAATTACATCCCCGCAACAACGGAGCTGATCTACCGCGAAGCCTTGCTCACAGAATATCGCCGCCGCCAGGGAATACCGGGAGCCGAGCCAGGAATCCTCACCGTCCGGGTGCTGGGCTCCGGCTGCGTGACCTGCAACACCCTCAGCGCCATGCTCTTTGAGTCCCTGCAAAAATTCGGCCTGGCCGCCGACATGGAGTCGGTGCACGACCTCGATGAGATCTGGCGCTTCGGGGTGACAAAAACCCCGGCCCTGATCATCAACGGCAGGGTAAAATGCGCCGGGCGGATGCCATCTCCGGCAGAGGTCGAGGAGTGGGTTCGGGAAGAGAGTGAAAAATCACGATATCGCGTGTAGGATAAAAGATATTTCCAAAAATCAGGACCATTATCAAGCCAAGGAGGAATTTGCCCATGAGCGCCCACGATCACCACGACGACCCCCACGGCTACGGCCACGATGAACCGGAAGCCTGCTTCAAGGTCGGCATCATCTTTCTCTGCGTTATTGCGGCATTGTATCTGATCTCGCTTTAGCAGAAAAAGAATTGCGGGCAGGATCGGTTGCATCGCCCGCCCTGCCCGCAATTCTTTCTCTCCGCAACGCCTTCCCCCCAGACAGCCAGAGAGGCCGCCATGAACCTTACCAGAAAAATGGAATCCGCTGAAACCCGCATCACCAAGGCGGTTTTCCCTAACACCACCAACCATTACGCCACCCTGTTCGGCGGTACGGCCTTGCAGTGGATGGACGAAGCGGCCTTTATCACTGCGACCCGCTTTTCCCGGCAGAAAATCGTCACCGTCTGCTCGGATCGCATCGATTTCAAAACCCCGATCCCGGCCGGCACCTTTGTCGAACTGGTCGGCCAGGTGGTCAAGGTCGGCAACACCAGCATCCAGGTGCGGGTAACCGTGTATCTTGAGCAAATGTATGACGAGACCAGGGAAAAGGCCATCGAGGGGCTTTTCACCTTTGTCGCGGTTGACGAGGCCATGCGCCCGATTCCGGTGAAAAAATAACGCCAGCCTGCCCAGCTGGAGAATGGCGGCAAAAATTACCCGCGATCACTTTATTTTTTGATTCACCCCGGAGAATCTGTATACTATAAATTAACAGCTTCACATAATCGTTATCGACACGGCATCCAGCACACGTCGTAGAGGCCAGCCATGCCCCTCTCAAATTTCCCTCAGGCGGTAATAAGTTTTGAAATCCAGGTGTATCAGCGCCCCAGCGATGAAAACCACCTGCGTGATACCCACATTGCCTTTTCCGGCTCGCCCCAGAAACATCCGGCCAACCCGCAAAAAGTCATTCTGGTCGTCGACCCATACAGCGATAACACCTTTTACTACGAATTCGACAGCGAGGACATCTCCTACATTGAGGAGCTGGCCAACATCGTCACCATGGATGGCGAGGTGATTCCCATGGCCAGAATCTGGGTCAAAAAGAAAAGCCTTGCCATCCGCAGCACTCCCTTTGTGGTGGAAAACACCAAGCCCTGCTGATCTGCGGCTCTCTGCAATGTCTACAGGCTATTGCCCATGAGCAGGTTGTTAATGATACGCCAGAGTGGTGCCGCTGAACAATCACCATATTTTTTGCAATGGAGGCTCGGCCATGCACGACATTAAAAAAATTCTCGTCCCCACGGATTTTTCCGAACACTCAATCATGGTGTTACAATCCGCCTTCATGATCGCCCGCAAATTCGGCGCAGCCATAGAGGTGGTTTTTGTGGTGGAAAGCCTTGACGCCTATGCCGGTTTCGCGGTACCTCACCTGCCCCTGGAAAATCTGGAAAAAGATCTGCTCGAGCGGGCCAAACGCAAAATGACGGAATTCGTCAACGAAAACATACCCTCCGACATCCCTCATGCGAGCGCGGTGCTTAACGGCAAGGTTCCGGAAGAGATCATCCACCACGCCGAGGCCGCAGCTTGCGATCTGATTATAATCGGTACCCAGACCTGCAAAGGGATGGAAAAAACCCTGTTCGGCAGTGTTACCGAACGGGTGATCAAGAACGCCAACTGCCCGGTACTCAGCATGAATCCCTGCATTTGAAGATACTGATTCCCAGCATCATTCCCAACATCCACGGAGGTTTACCATGAAAATGATCGACATCAAGGCAAAGGCAAAAGAGCTTGGCCTCAAGCCAGGCAAGCTAAAAAAAGAAGAGCTCATTCGCGCCATCCAGGAGAAAGAAGGAAACTTCCCCTGTTTCGGCTCGGCCCTGGAGCATTGCAGCCAGGAAGACTGCTCTTGGCGGGAGGATTGCCTGTTCGCATAGCAGAGCCTCGCTAACCTCAAGCACAACCAGACGCAAAAAAGCCCACTTTCCTTTGCAGGGAGCGGGCTTTTCGAATGAAACCGGACTTTATCAAACTATCAAATGGTGGGCGGAGCGGGGATCGAACCCACGACCTTTGGCTTCGGAGGCCAACACTCTATCCAACTGAGCTACCCGCCCTCGGGTTATGCAGTGGCAACTTACTTACCATGTCTTGCTTTTTCAGTAAAGCCATTTTCACCGGCCGCCAGAGGATGCAGACTTGCGGCCAGAATCATCTTGGTCCTGGGGACGATGGCCACCCGCTGGTCAAGACGCACCCCGAGGATAGCGATGATTCCCTGCTGATCGGTCAGGATGGGTATCCGTCTCCGTTGGGCCGCAGGAATCTTCTGGTCCGTGAAGAAATCCCCAACCTTTTTCCGGCCCGGTGCCCCCAGAGGGTGAAACCGGTCTCCTCTTCGAAAAACCCGGATCGTCAGGGGGAAACAGACCTTTTCCGCATCGCAGTGCAGAATCGTCGGGGCCTGCGCTTCCCAGCCCTCGGGAAGCTCCTCCAGAAGACGGATCTTGACCATTGCCCCCATGGCTTCAAGGACATACTCCCCCTGGCCGGGAATCTCCAAGGCAAAAGATCCCTCTTCCGGGGCCGCAGCCTCGAGATTGCCGCGCAAGGACTGCCGCCCCTGTGGATAACGAAAGAACACCCGCCCTTCTGCCTTTACCACCCGCAACCCTCTGGCTAGATGCAAACCTGCGCCCTCGGCCCCGGTTGCCGCCAGCAAGAGAAGCTGGGCAATCTGCATAAATGTCGGCCGACAGCCCATGCGCCAGCAGGCAGCCTCCAAAATACGCCGACGGAGAGCTAAGGGCTGAGAAAAAAAATCAGCCAGCTGGATCGTCAGCCCGCCGGGATCGTCCCCCTCCTCCGCAACCACCTGGGCATAAGCCTGGCTGGCCAGCCCAGCCAGCAGCTCTTCTTCCCCCCGAAGAATCATGGCGGTTTCCCGCAGGGAGTTGTCGATATTGGGGTTAAAATGCTCTCGCAAATAGGGAAGCAAATCGAGCCTGATCCGATTACGCAGGTAAATCCGCTGTTGGTTGGAGCTGTCGAGACAATAGGGTATGCCTTCATCCGCAAGATAGCGGAGGATCTCTTCCTTGGCTATGTCCAGAAAAGGCCGGACAACCAAGCCATCGCGCAACCTCGCCATCCCGGCCAGGCCCGCGCGGCCTGTGCCCCTTACAAGCCGCAAAAGGACCTCCTCGGCCTGATCATCGGCGGTATGGCCCACACCAATCTTCGTGGCCCGGTATCGCGCCGCCACCTCCGCCAAGAATCCGTACCGCAGCGTGCGGGCGGCGTGTTCAAGGGAGAGCCCCTGTTCCCTGGCATAAACGGCAACCTCCAACCTGCCGCACTCGCAGACAAGCCCCAGGGCCTGGGCCGCTTCCCGCACCAGACGCGCCTCAGCCGCCGCCTCCGAAGGCCGCAGACCATGGTCCACATGAGCGACCACCAGAAAAAGGTCGAGGCCCGAAGCCAATTGCGCCAAGACCTGAAGCAGAGCCATGGAATCCGGCCCCCCGGATACCGCCACGACACACCGCTCTCCGGCGACAAGCAACTTCTCGCTCCGGATAGTTGCTTCCACCTTTCTTACGAAAAAATGCATACGTCCCGGCGGGTGCTCATTATTACCTTGAACAAGCGGCCATCTTTGGCTATGTCATATACCATACTGGCGTGCCTCCTCTTTTCAAAATCACTCAGCAACGGGGCTTTTATGAACGTACGCAAAGCTGTTATCCCGGTGGCCGGCAAGGGCACCCGTTTTCTCCCGGCCAGCAAGGCAATCCCCAAGGAAATGCTCACCATCGTGGACCGGCCGACCATCCAGTACATTGTCGAAGAGGTGGTCGCCTCGGGGATCGAAGAGATCGTTTTTGTCACCAGCCAGGGCAAATCAGCCATTGAAAATCATTTTGACTACGATTTTGAGCTCGACACCATCCTCAAGCAGAAAGGCAAGGATGCCCTCTGCGAAGAGATCAACCACATCTCAAACCTCATCGACATTACCACGGTCCGCCAGAAAAAACCATTGGGACTGGGGCACGCCATCTGGACCACCCGCAATGTCATCGGCAATGAGCCATTCCTGGTGCTGCTGGGCGATGATCTGGTATTGAGCAACACCCCGTGCTGCCAGCAGATGCTTACTCTGCATGAAGAACTGGATGCGCCCATCGTGGCTATCCAGAGAGTGCCGGAGGAGGAAACCGGCCAGTACGGGATCGTGGAGGGAACCAAGCTTCGAGAAGGGGTCTATCAGGTGGACCGCATGGTGGAAAAACCCGCGCCCGGCACCACCGACTCCGATCTGGCGATCATCGGCCGCTATCTGCTGACTCCGGAGATTTTTACCATGCTCGGGAAAACCACCCCGGGCCACGGCGGGGAGATCCAGCTCACCGACGCCTTGCTGGCCCTGGCCAAACAACGCCCGATGTATGCCTATGAGTTCACCGGCACCCGCTTCGACGCCGGGGACAAACTCGGCTACCTGAAAGCCATTGTCGCCTATGCCCTGCGGCATCCCGTGGTCTGCAAGGAGTTCAAAAAACACATCAAGGAAGTCTGCGCGGATTTTTAGGAGCCGTTAAAAAACAACATGCCCAGTCCGGACCATTTTGTTACGGATCCTTATGCCGTTCACGGGACAACAATCGTTCAAGTTATTTCTTTAACGACGGCTTAATCATCTCCCCATGCCCCCATCCTCTTTCTATCTTGAAGTCGCCGTAGCCGCGCCCCTTATGCAGACCCTGACCTATGCAGTCCCGGCCAGCGGAGAAATCCCCCTGCCCGGCCAGCGGGTGCTGGTCCCCTTGAGCGGACGGTTGCTCACCGGCTACGTGCTGGCCTTAAGCGAAGAAAAGCCGGAATTCCGGCTCAAACGAGTGACCGACATCCTTGATGATTTTTCGGTTTTCCCGGAAGCCATGGTCCCTTTTTTCCGTTGGGTGGCCCGCTACTATCATTATCCCCTCGGCGAAGTGATCCGAGGCGCGCTGCCCGGCGGACTTACCTCGCAAAGCGGTCGCCAGCTAATAATTACCGAAGCTGGCCTCCATTATTTCCTCGTTGCCCAGCCGCAGCTTACCCACGACCATCCCTGGCTTGCCAAGTTAACAGCCAATAAAAAACTAAACGGTGCCGCCATGCGCAAGCTCTGGCGTGGCAAGGAAAGACGGCTCATCGAACAGTGGGCCGGGCAAGGTCTGCTCTCCGTGGAACAGATTATCTCCGGGGCCTCCATCGGCCAGAAGACGGAGAGCTGCGTATTTCTCGCCGCCGAGCCGCTTGCTCCTGAGCTCCGCGCCACCCTCAAGCCTTCGGAAGCCAAGACCCTCGCCCTCATTGAGGAGCTGCTGCCGGAGGCAACCCAGGGGCTTCCCCGCCGGGAGCTACGCAAGCTCTACAGCGGCGCGGCAAAGGCCCTCGCCTCCCTGGCCGACCAAGGCTTCATCCGCCTGGCAGAGCGGTCGGTGTACCGCGACCCCTTTGGGGAAACCCCGCTTTTTCATCCCAGGCCCGCCCTGCTGACCGTTGATCAACAAAGCGCCCTGGCCAAACTGAACCCGGCCATTACCCAAAAAAAATACGCACCCTTCCTGCTGCATGGCATCACCGGCAGCGGCAAGACCGAGGTCTATCTGCAGGCGGCGGAAACCACCCTGGCCTTGGGCCGCAGCGTCCTGGTGCTGGTGCCGGAGATCGCCCTGGCCACCCAGTTGGAGGCGCATTTTCTCTCCCGCTTCGGCGAAACCGTGGCCCTGCTCCACAGCGGCCTGGCCCGGGGAGAGCGATTCGACCAGTGGCAGCGGGTTGTTTCCGGCCAGGCGCGCATCGTGATCGGCGCCCGCTCCGCCGTCTTCGCCCCCCTGGCCGACCCAGGGTTGATCATCGTCGATGAAGAACACGACTCCGCCTACAAGCAGGAAGACAGCCTGCGTTACCAGGGCCGCGATCTGGCCCTGCTTCGGGGCAGCCAGATCGGAGCCACGGTGCTGCTCGGCTCGGCCACTCCGTCGCTGGCCAGCTATCAGCATGCGCTGAGCGGCAAATACACCCTGCTCAGCCTGCCGAGCAGAATCGAAAACCGGCCCCTGCCCCAGGTGGAACTGGTCGATCTCCAGGCGGTGAACACCGTCTCCGGCCGGCCGCCGCTTTTTTCCCCGCAACTTAAGCAGGCGTTGCGGGCCACCCTGGCCCGGCAGGAGCAAAGCCTTGTCTTTTTGAACCGCCGCGGTTTTGCCGGCTGCATGCTTTGTTCCGACTGCGGCCAGGCGGTGCAATGCCCCCATTGCCGGATAACCCTGACCCTGCACAAGGGCAGGGGCGAACTGGTCTGCCATTACTGCGGCTATGCCACCAACAGCCGCACGGTCTGCACTAATTGCCGTTCCATCAATCTGGCGCCCATCGGTTTCGGCACGGAACGCATCGAAGAGGAACTTGCTGGGATGTTCCCCAAGGCCCGCATCGCCCGGCTTGACCACGACACTACCCGCAACCGCCAGGATTTCCTCCGCATCCTCCGAGCGGTGCATGACCGGGAGGTGGACATTCTCGTCGGCACCCAGATGATCACCAAGGGCCATCATTTCCCCCATGTCACCCTGGTGGGCATCGTCTGGGCCGATGCCGGACTCGGCATGCCCGATTACAAGGCAGGCGAGCGCACCTTCCAGCTCCTGGCCCAGGTGACCGGCCGGGCCGGCCGGGGTGAGCAGCCGGGCAAGGTCATCATCCAGACTTACCAGCCAGGACATTACAGCATTGCCGCGGCCCGCGACCACGATTACCCCCGTTTTTTTACCAAAGAAACCGGGCTGCGCAAGGCTTTGGGCTATCCCCCCTTCAGCCGGCTCATCAACCTGGTTCTTGACGGCGAACAGGAAGAAACCGTACAGCACCGGGCAGAATCTCTTGCCGCCAAGGGCAAGGCCCTGCGCCGTTATCGGAAAACCGCAATCCTCGGCCCGGCCCCGGCGCCCCTGGCCCGGTTGCGGGGCAGATTCCGCTGGCAGATCCTGCTCAAGGGTCCGGACCTTGAAGAACTGCACGGACTTTGCACGGAGTTGGAGCAGGAGCATGCCCGCCTGGCCGGAGCGGTGAATTTGGCGGTGGACGTTGATCCGGAAAATATGTTATAAATTGCTTCGCCAATCGCCCCGACCACCCCGGCGAAACCCAAAAAAATGCCCCCTTAAGGATATTCCCCATGGCTCTACGAGAGATTGTCACCTATCCTTTTCCCATTCTCAAGGACACGGCCAAGCCGGTGACCGACTTCGGCGAGGAACTCAAAAATCTGGTGGCCGATATGGCGGAAACCATGTACGCCGCGCCCGGCGTCGGCCTTGCCGCCCCGCAGATCAACATCCCCCTGCAGCTCTGCGTTATTGATATCTCGCCCAAGGATGCGCCCAGAGAGCTGATCGTGCTGGCCAACCCCAAAATCATCAAGGGCGAGGGCCAGGAGGTTGACGAAGAGGGGTGCCTCAGCGTCCGGGAGTACTCCAGCAAGGTGGTCCGCTATACCAGGATTTGGGTGGAGGCCCAGGATATCACCGGCCAGCCGCTGAGTTTCGAGGCGGAGGACTATTACGCCCGGGTGATCCAGCACGAGCTCGATCACCTGAACGGCACCCTGTTCATCGACCGGATCAGCTCCCTCAAACGGACGCTCTATAAAAAGAAGCTCAAGAAGATGCTCAAGGCCGAAGAGGGGAAATAACCGGTGGCAACCAGCAGGTACCGCATCATCTTCATGGGCACCCCGGAGTTTGCCGTGCCCTCGCTGCAGGCGCTTCTCGACCATGGCGAAGAGGTAGTCGCCGTGGTCTGCCAGCCGGACAAACCCAAAGGCCGCGGCCGCAAGCTGAGCCCGCCGCCGGTCAAGGAGCTGGCCCTGGCCGCAGGCCTCCCGGTCCTCCAGCCGACCAGGGTCAGAACGCCGGAGTTTCTGGAAGAGCTCCGCTCCTATCAGCCGGATCTCATGGTCGTAACCGCCTATGGCCGCATCCTGCCCGGGCCGGTACTCAACCTGCCACCTTTGGGGACCATCAACGTGCACGGCTCGCTCCTCCCCAGATACCGGGGCGCGGCCCCCATCCAATGGGCGGTATTGAACGGCGACCCGGAAACCGGCATCACCATCATGCAGATGGACGAGGGCATGGACACCGGCGACATCCTCCTGCCGGGGAACCTGGCCGTCGCCCCCGACGACACCGCCGGCACCCTGGCCGTGCGGATGGCCGACCTTGGCGGCAGGCTGCTGATCGATGCTCTGGAACGGCTCAAGGCCGGCAACCTCCCGCGGCAAAAACAGGACGACAGCCTGGCCACCCTGGCGCCGCCCCTGTCCAAAGAATTAAGCCCTATCGACTGGCGAAGGTCGGCCCGGGAAATCAGCTACCAGATCAGGGGGTTGGATCCATGGCCCATGGCCCACACCACCCTGGAGAATAAATGGCTGCGACTTTTTGCCCCGCAGGTGATCCACGGCCCTGTCCGCGAAGCGCCAGGCACCCTGTGCCGGGCCAACAAGGGTGGGCTGGTGGTGGCCACGGGCGAAGACTATCTTCGCCTCGGCGAGGTGCAGCTTGAAGGCTCAAAGCGGTTAAGCGCGGACGCCTTTCTCCGGGGCAGGCCGCTCGATGCAGGGCTGCGGTTTCCCACATGACCCGCTTCCTGAAAAGCCGCATCTTCTACCTTGTTCTTATCCTGACCGGCATTGGGATCGTAACTCTCTACGCGCTCCAGGAGGACAACCTTTTCGGCAGGGTTCTTTCTTACTTACAAAATTCACGACAGCACGGGGAGCAGCTCCGGGAGACCATCCTGGCCAAAGGCGTCTTCGCCCCTTTCATCTTCGTCTCCCTGCAGATTCTTCAGGTCCTGATCGCCCCCATCCCCGGCGAGGCCAGCGGCGTCTTGGGAGGCTACCTTTTCGGCGTCCTGCCAGCCTTTGTCTATTCCACCCTCGGGCTGACCATCGGTTCCTGGCTGGCCTTCATGGTCGGCCGGCTGCTGAGCGATCTGGTCCGCCGCCGCCTGGAACACACCGCCCTCTACCAACGGTTCAACCACCTGGTCAGCAAGGGTGATTTCATCATTCCCTTTATCCTCTTTCTCCTGCCAGGCTTCCCCAAGGACTCCCTCGCCTATCTGCTGGGCATGAGCCACATGCCGCTGCCGGTTTTTTTGTTCATCACCTTTGTGGGCCGGATGCCGGGCACCCTGCTCCTTTCCTTCCAGGGAGCAGAGATTTATCAAGGCAACTATCTGAAATTCGTGATTCTCCTGGGCCTTTCCGCCCTGATCGCCATCCCTTATGCCTTTTACCATAAACGGCTTCTCGCCTGGCTCACCCACTACAGCCGGCGGACCTTTCCCGACGACGAACTAAACAACCCTGACCCTTCAGGAAAAAATGACTGACCAGCGCACCATCGCCTATATCGACTGTTTTTCCGGAATCAGCGGCGACATGTTCCTTGGCGCCCTGCTCGATGCCGGGCTGCCGCTTGCGGAATTGCAAAGCCAGCTGGCCCTGCTCGGCCTTGATGGCTACACCCTGAACGTGGACAGAAAAAACTGCGGAGCCATCGCCGCCACCACCCTCTCGGTCCAATGCGCGGAGAGCCAGCCGTCCCGCACCTTGACGGATATCCGCCGGCTCATCACCGCAAGCAGCCTGGCGGAGCCGGTTAAAGAGACGGCACTTGCCATCTTCTCCCTGCTGGCCGAGGCCGAAGCCAGGGTGCATAACAGGCCGGTTGAGAGCGTGCATTTCCATGAGGTGGGGGGGATCGACTCTCTTGTTGATATCGTCGGCGCGGCCATCGGCCTTGCTGCCCTCAAGATCACTCGCCTGCATTGCGCCCCGCTGCCCATGCCGCGCGGCTGGGTCCACTGCGCCCACGGCCTGCTGCCCCTGCCCGCGCCCGCGGTCTGCGAACTGCTGCAAGGGGTGCCTATCTACGGAGTTGACCTGAGCCAGGAGCTGGTCACCCCAACCGGGGCGGCCATCGTCAAGGCTCTGGCCACCGGTTACGGCCCCATGCCGCCCATGACCATAACCGGGGTGGGCTACGGCGCCGGCAGCCAGGAGCTGAACAACGGCCAGGCCAATCTCCTCCGCCTGGTTCTGGGCACCGCCCGGCCCGTGGTCGAGGCCCAGGAGGTGGAGGTGATCGAAACCCATCTGGACGACTGGTCGCCGGAAACCTTTCCCTATCTCAGTGAACGACTGTTTTCCCTAAACGCCCTGGACGTGGCCCTGATCCCCATCCAGATGAAAAAGGGGCGGCCCGGCTTTTTGTTGCGGGTGATCTGCGACCGGGCTGCCTCCCTGGCGGTCAAGGAATGCATTTTGAGCGAGACCACGGCCATCGGCCTGCGTTTTCGCACCGAGCAACGCTGGACCCTGTCCCGGGAGAATGGCACGGTTCCCACCCGCTGGGGCGAAGTGCAGGTCAAGAAGGTAACGACCCCGGCCGGGGAGGTCTTGACCCCGGAATACGAGGATTGCAAACGGGTGGCAATCGCGCACCATGTCCCGCTCAAAGAGGTGTACGCTGAGGTGGGGCGCGCCGAACACGAAAAATTTAAAGGGGGGAAATAATGGATCGGCTGTTCATGAGTATTGCCACCGGTTTCGGCGCGGGCTATCTGCCCAAGGCCCCCGGCACCTGGGGCTCGCTGTTGGCCCTGCCCCTGCATTTTTTCCTGCGCCAGCTGGCGCCGAGCCATTATGCCCTGGCTCTGACAGCCATATTTTTCCTCGCCGTCATCACGGCCGGGCAGGCGGAAAAGATCCTGGACCGCAAAGACCCGGGCGTGGTGGTGATCGACGAGGTCATCGGCATGCTGATCACCCTCATCGCTGCGCCAAACAACCCCCTGATCTGGCTGCTGGGATTTTTCATTTTCCGTTTTTTCGACATCTTCAAGCCCTACCCCATCCGCCTCATCGACCAGCGGCTCAACGGCGGCCTGGGCATCGTCCTGGACGATGTGCTGGCCGGGATTTACAGTCTCATCATCCTGCAAATTTTCTGGTATGCTATAAGCAGATAGGCGGCCATCATCTTCCGAGACATCCCTTCCGGAGCCACCCCCATGCCGAAGCCTGGCGAAATAATCCCCCGCTTCCCTGTCCTGCCGGCCGCCTGGCGCCGTGGTCTGATAAGCACGGCCTGCTGCCTGGCCACTCTTTTTGCCCTCTATGCCCTGGCCGGTTTTTATCTCGCCCCCTGGCTGATCGGCAAATATGCGCCGCAATACGCTGCGGAAAACCTTGGCCTGGAGCTTGAGCCCGGCCGGATAAAAATCAACCCGTTGCTTTTCACCGTTGAAACAACAAACTTCAGCCTAAAAGAAAAAGACCAGCCGGTTTTTGCCCTGAAAAGGTTTTTCGTCGATTTTGAAGCGGCAAGTATCTTCCGCCGAGGCTGGACCCTTGCCGACCTCGTCGCGGAAGACCCGGCCCTGCATCTGGTGATCGAGGCGGACGGCCGCCTCAACCTGGCCAGAATCGCCGAAAAGCTGCCTCAATCAGCGGAGCCGGAGGCGACGGCTAAAGAGCTGCCCGCCCTGCTGCTCAGGCATCTGTTGCTGACCGGCGGCTCTATGCAGCTTACCGATAACTCCGGGGGAAAGCCGGTTGAACTCCATTCCACCCCGGTTGCCATTGAACTGAAAAACATCTCCACCCTGGCCCGGGAGCGAGGCTTCTACACCATCAGCGCCGCCCTGCCCGACGGAGCCAAGCTCGGCTGGCAGGGGAGCATGACCCTTAACCCGATCTCCGCCTCCGGCAAAATCGAAGTTACGGACTTAAAAGTTGCCACCATCTCCGACTTTTTGCAGGAGCAGGTCAATATCGCCAAGCCTACCGGCGTCATCTCTCTGTCGGCCGGCTATGAGTTCTCCCTGCCTGATCACAAACCGTCGCTGATCGTCAACCTGAACAAGCTGGCCTTAGCCGGGCTGACTCTGGCCGGAAAGGACTCGGCTCAGCCAATCATCGGCCTAAACAGCCTGAAGGTCGCCGACGCCAGGATTGACCTTACCGCCAGAAAAATACAGCTCCCCGGCATCGACCTGGCGGATTGCCGAATCGCGCTGCGAATCAACCCGGATGGTTCAAACAACTGGCAGGATCTGATCAAGGATCAGCCGGAAGAGCCTGAGAACCCCGGCTGGCTGGTGAAGATGGCTGCCCTGAACGTCAAGAACCTCGCTGTGAGCTTTGCCGACGAAAGCCGGCCCGCCCCCTTAGGCCTTGACGCCCTGCTAGATTTGCGGCTCAACGGGGCAAGCCTTGATTCCGGACGCAAGGAAGCAGCCCTTAGCCGTTTTGCCATTAACGGCAAAACCCTGAATCTCGCCAGGGGTCCGGCAGGCAAGGGGCAAAAAGCCAAAGCTGACTCAGAAAAGGCAGACGAGGCTAAGGGTGGAGAAAAACAGCCCTGGAAAATTGCCCTCGACCTGCTTACCGTCAGCGGCCTTGACCTTGGTTTTGCTGACCGGCAGAGTACAAATTTGCTGGCTTACGACCTGACCGGCCTGCAGGCCGAAATAACTGGCCTGGCTCTGCCCGGCGAAAAGCCCCTGGCCTTTGCCCTTAAAAGCAAGATCCGCCAGGGCGGCTCCCTGGGCCTTGCAGGAACCGTGGCCCGGGAAGGCGATAAAATCGGAAAGATCGAAGCAAAGATCGCCCTTGACCGCCTCAACCTCAAGCCGCTGGCCGGCCTGGTGGCGAAAGAGGTCGCCCTCACCCTGGTTTCCGGCGACTTTTCGGCCGACACCAGCCTGCGCTATGTACCCAGGGAAGCAAAGCCCCAGCTCAGCGTGACCGGCCGGGCCGGAATCGGCAATATTCTGCTGAAAGAGGAGGAGAGCGGCGACCGTTTTCTCGCCTGGAAAGAGCTGGCGGCCAACGGCCTTGACTTACGCCTCAATCCGGATCAGCTGGAGATCAAGGAGCTCAGGCTGTCGCAACCAGAGGCCAAGATCACCATCTTCAAGGACAAGAGCGTAAACCTGGCCAGGATTCGCAAAAAACAACCGCCTGCGGAAACGGTAAAAGCGGTAGAGCCGGGCAAACCGGAAGAAAAACAGGAGAGCCCGCCCTTCCCGGTGAACATAGCGCGAGTCCGCCTGGAAAACGGGGTGATTGACTTTGCCGACTTCAGCCTGGTTTTGCCCTTTGCCGCCAAAATCGAACAGACCAGAGGGGTAATCACCGGGATCTCAAGCAAAAAGGAGAGCCGAACCAACCTAAAGCTCGACGGCCGGGTGGGCAAATTCGGCCAGGCCAGGGCCGAAGGCAGCCTGGCCCCGTACGCACCGAAAAAATTCACCGACATCAGGGTGTCTTTCCGCAATGTGGAGATGCCGCCTCTTTCCCCTTACACCGCCACCTTTGCCGGACGGATCATCTCCAGCGGCAAGCTGAACCTGGACCTTGAATACAAGATCAAGGACAGCGAGCTGCTGGGCGACAACTCGGTGATTCTGGAGCGCTTTACTCTGGGCGAGCGGGTGGAAAGCCCGGGAGCCATGCAATTGCCCCTTGATCTGGCCATTGGCCTGCTCACCGACCGCGACGGCAAGATCGATCTGAAGCTCCCGGTGCGCGGCAATCTGGACCACCCGGAGTTCTCATACGGACACCTGATCCGGCAGGCCATCACCAATGTGCTCACCAAAATCGTCACCGCACCTTTCCGTGCCCTGGCCGCTCTTTTCGGCGGCAGTTCGGAAAATCTGGACAAGATCCTTTTTGAGCCGGGGCAAGCGATGCTGGCACCGCCGGAACAGGAAAAGCTTAACAAGGTGGCGCTGGCGCTTGAAAAAAGGAAACAGCTGCAGCTCACCGTGCATGGCGGTTTTGCGCCCGGCCTGGACGGAACGGCGCTCAAGTCGGCCCAGGTCCGCCGCGAGCTGGCGCAAAAACTTGGCGTAAAACTGGAAGCGGATGATGACCCTGGCCCGGTGGCCTTTGACCAGGCCAAAACCCAGCGCGCCCTGGAAATCATGAGCGGAGATAGACTGGCCGCCTTTGCCGCCGACTACCGGCAAAACACCGGAGAAAAGACCAACCGGGTAAATCCGGCCCTGGCTCTGCTCGGCCGGGCCAGCGAGGACCACGAATTCTACCGAGCTCTGTTTAGATATCTGGTGGAAACCGCGCCCTTGGATCAGGCGGCGCTGGAGACGTTGGCCGCGCAACGGGGAAAGGCCATTGTCCAGGGACTCACGGACCGGGCCGGCGCGGACGCATCCCGGATCACCCTCGGCCCTGAGGTGCAAAGCGAAGAACAGGATAAAAGTGTCCCGGCCAAGCTGGAATTGGGTCCGCGCTGAAGGCAGTTCTTGCCAAAGAACATTTCTCACGCCCTTTCAGGAAAACTCTGCGGCCTTGCCCAGGGGAGAAGGTCTGGACAAGGCCGCAGTCGCCCCGGCTGTGGAGGAGTGCGCCGGTGCTGAGGGCGATCACTATGTGCGGACCTTTCCGCCTATCATAAAAGCCGCGCTCACCAAAAAGATATTCTTCACGATATATTGCCCTTCCAGGGAGAGCCCGAAAGGCGGCTGAGTAAAGCAGATTTCCGGCAGCAACATCAAGGGCAGCATCGTTCCCGGCAACTGGAGAAGCAGAAGCAGCAGGGCGATGCGGATCAGCGGCCGATAGAGCAGGCACAGGCCCACCGCAACCTCCCACCAGCCGAGAACCGGCAGGAATACCTGGGGAGAAACCCAGTAGACCGTCCGCTTGATCAGCTCCTCCTCCGGACTCATCCCCAAAGGCTTCAACAGTCCGAACCAGATGAAGATCAGAGCAATGGAGTATCGCATCAGGGGCTGGCAGTACCTGTCCATCCCCGCGGAAATCCTGAGATCGGCTCGGTCAAACCAGGCGTACATCCGCGTTGCCCTCCCTTGCCCGCGCTTTTCTGTCACCAGAAGACAGCCCGGCGGAAGCATACACGGATTTGTACTCCGTATACCGCGTGTCGTAGGAATATTGCGGAATATGGGCATTGTGCAGGATAAAGCTTTCCAGCTGCCTGATCTGGACCTCGGAAAGCTCGCCAAAACGGACCCGCCTTTCCATGACAAAATAGTCGCTTAAAAAAAACTGGGAACACACCTCATCGGCCACGACCTCAAAGGGGATTTCTTGGATGTGCTGACCGCTGTGGGTAAAAAGCATTCCTTCCCTCGGCAGTTCCTCCGGCGGATGGCTCTCGGCAATGTATGAAAACGAGACGCCGCCCATGCTGATGTCGAGTACCCGGCCGACCCCCTGATGAAACACATACATCTCCAGGCGCGGGGTGAAACGGGGAAATTTACCGTGCTGCTCTCCCGGTGCCTTGCCGGCTCGGGCATGCTTGCCGTCCCCGGTATCGAGCCAGTTCCCCGGCCGGTTCCCCGGAACTTCTCCGCTTCTGCGCGGAGAGGCGTTGCGGTCAGGGACAATCCTACAGCTGGCAACCTCTGACTTTCCCACGGACATTCCTCCTTTTTGCTGACGTATCATCGTGGCTCACCAGGCGTTTACGCCGAAAAAGCCAACCCTTTCCTGCTTCCACTTTCGTGCTGTCTTGGCCTTGAAGACACTCTAACGGACCTCAATGATAAATAAAAATGAATAATATAAATGTTTGTAGCAAGTTTTATTTATGATAACATTGAAAAGAAAAACCCTCCGACCATCATCTTGCGAGGAACTCCTGATGAGCATTACCCTGAGACAACTGGAAATTTTTATCGCCGTGGCTGAAAGCCAGCAGGTGACCAAGGCAAGCGAAAGGCTGTTTCTGACCCAATCGGCAGTGAGCATGGCCCTTAACGAGTTGCAAAATCAACTGGGTGGCCCGCTTTTTGACCGGCGGGGCCGTACCCTGCTGATGAATGACCGCGGTCGGTATCTCCTGCCCTTTGCCAAGGAGATTCTCTGCCAGATCAACAACATCGAGACCCTGATGACCGAAAAGAAGGACAAGGTTGTCGGCGCCCTCAAAATCGTGGCCAGCTCCACCGTCGGCAACTACGTCCTGCCCTATCTGATCGGCGCCTTCAAGCAGATGCATCCCTCGGTTTCCATCGATATGGAGGTTTGCAACACCCGCCATGCCGAGGATCTCATCGTCGGCGGCGGCATGGATCTTGGTTTTGTGGAGGGCGAAGTCAGCAATGACCAGATTGCCACCCTTCCCTGGCTCCAGGATGAGCTGATGGTGATCGCCAGCCCGGCCAGCGAAATAGGGGCACAGAAAACCTTCCGAGTGCCGGAAGATCTGAAAAAATGCAAATGGATTATGCGGGAAAAGGGCTCGGGCACGGCCCAGATCTTCAAAAAGAAACTGGGCCGCCACGTAACCGGACTCAAGATAGTCATGGAACTAGGCCATACCGAGGCCATAAAAAAGGCGGTCGAATCAGGAGCCGGGGTTGCCTGTCTCTCAAAACTGGCGGTCTGCCGGGAGGTGGAACAAGGATGGCTGGCAGGACTGACCGTGGAAGGCGTCGACATGAAACGGACCCTGCAGATCATCCAATACAAGAAAAAGGCCTCCACCAACCTGATGGAAGAGTTCATCAACTTCTGCGCCCTGCTAAACGAGTGCAATCAGGGGTGCGCCTGCCTCTCCTCTCCCAGGAAACTCCAGGATCTGCTGGCCAAATCCTGCCAGCAGCCGGGGCTGTGAGGGGGGGGCAATGAACTATTTTGCGATCTTGTCCCCCAGGCTTGACAGGGTGGATTTGCCCCGGTAAACAGAGCGACAGGCAGTATTTGGCCGGCAAAAAAAGTGGCCTCTATTTTTGGAAACATGCCAGGAGGACTTTCCCGCCATGATAATTGACCGTTTACACAACCACAAATGTTACCCCTTTGGCAAACCGTGGCAATTGGCTTTTGATTTTCTCCTCTCGTTGCCCGCCGACGCCGAAGAAAAAAAGTACCATTTGCTTGGCGATGACCTCTTCGCCATTGTCATGAGCTATGAAACCCGCACCCCGGAAACCTCCGAACTGGAGGCGCACCGGAAATATCTGGATATTCAAGCGGTCCTCACGGGAGAAGAGGTGATTGGCTGGGGCCAAGTCGATGCCCTGGAGATTGGCATACCCTATGATGTCGCCAAGGATGTGGAATTATACAAACACCCCGCGCAAGGGCTGTTGCGGGTGGACTTGTTGCCGGGCAATTTTGTGGCCCTGTTCCCCCACGATGCCCATATGCCGTCGCTCATGACCCAACAGACGCCGATTTATACCAAAAAGGTGGTGGTCAAGGTGGGAATGCATCTTTTATGATAAACTATCCCCGGAATTACTCCCGGGGTTCATCACCCGCTTGATCTTGACAAGAGCAGACCACCGATGCATATATATGCATATAAAATATGCATAAAAAGGAATACCCCATGAGAACAACGCTTAATATCGAAGATGCCTTGCTGGAAAAAGCCGCAAAATTGACCGGCGTTAAGGAAAAAACCTCTCTAGTCAAGCTCGGGCTGCAGGCACTCATCGCCAGGGAAAGCGCGAAAAGGCTCGCCGGACTAGGGGGAACTGAAAAAAACCTGGAAATGATCCCTCGAAGAAGAACAGAAGGCTTATAAATGATTCTGGTCGACACCTCGGTTTGGGTGGATCATTTACGATCCGGAACCATCGGGCTTGACACTTTACTAAATGATGGCCAGGTAATCTGTCACCCGTTTATCATTGGCGAACTCGCTTGCGGATATCTTAAAAATAGGGCGGAAATACTCACCCTTCTCCAGGAACTTCCCATGGCACTCCGTGCGGATGACGAGGAACTCCTTAAATTCATTGACGATTACACGCTGATGGGAAAAGGGCTGGGTTATATCGATATTCATTTGCTCATGTCAGCCATGCTGAGCAAAATCCCTCTCTGGACAATTGACAAACGGCTGCACGAAATCTCCCTGCAACTTCGCTTAACCAATTAATGGTGGGCGCCGACTCCGTGAATCCGCAGAAAATCTTCGTTGTCGGTGGGCATTTGCGCCGCCATCGGGTTCTACGCCCTGGCCACCGGCAGCGTCAGGCTGCATGAAACTATTACTGGGTAACTCAAAAAAACTGGGAACTATCCCGAATTTTTCGAAATTCCCATACAATACTGCTATGAATTCAATGGTGAATATGGTCAAATAATCGGGCAATATTCGGTTAGGTTTTTAACTGCCATCCGCTTGGTGTTCCTCGCAGACACCAGCGACTTTCATGGTGCGTATTGGCCAGTGATACCAAGAAAAAAGCTTGCGCCCTTTACTTGGATCAGATATTTTATGCTGAATTATTATCCAACTTTGAACAACACCCCCAACGCATCTCGTAAGATCTGCGCACCATTGGGGGTTTCTTTTTATGGGGGCTGGTAATGCAATTTACCAAGCCCCCTAAATCTTTTGATGAACAGATCGACCTGCTCATCGAACGCGGCATGACAATCACAGACCGTGACCGGGCCAAACGCTATCTCGGCCACCTCAATTACTATCGCCTGGCTGCTTACTGGCTCCCCTTTGAGCAAGACCATCTCTCCCATCAGTTCAAGCCCGGCACAGACTTCAACCTGATTTTGGAGCACTATATATTTGACCGTGAGTTGCGGCTATTGGTCATGGATGCCCTCGAACGAGTTGAAGTTTCCCTGCGCACCCGTTGGGCCTATCACCTCGCCCATGCTTATGGACCGCACGCCCACCTGCAAGAAAATCTGTTCAAGGAAAATTGGAACCACCCTGAAAATATCAACGTTCTCAAGGAAACGGTAGGGAGAAGTTCTGAGATTTTCATCAGGCACTTCAGCAAATACGACGAAGAACTCCCGCCCCTCTGGGTTGTCTGCGAAGTCATGACCCTGGGGCAGCTCTCAAAGTGGTACGCCAACCTAAGGCATGGTAGCGACCGCAATGCCATTGCCCATGCCTATGATTTAGACGAGGTGAATCTCACCTCCTTTCTCCATCATCTCAGTATCGTGCGCAACCATTGCGCTCATCATGCCCGGCTCTGGAATCGATTATTTCCTTTTGCCTGGAAACTGCCTCGGAAAAGGCCTGTTGACCTACAGGCAAATTTCAACCAAATGGACGGGAAACATCTTTACAATACCCTGGTGATGCTGGCATATCTCATGGACAGCATCAATCAAAACACTTGGAAACAACGGTTAGCAAACCTGTTTGTCAAGCATCCGCACGTGCGGGCGCAGGCCATGGGCTTCCCGGATGATTGGCAAGCGCGGCCGATCTGGAGGTAGACAGGAATTAGGTGTTATGTCCCCATAATTCCCGGTGAGGAAATTAATCGAGGATTAGTGGTTGACAATAATTAGATAAACTGTCCCCGGAATTCGGTCAGAATTCCCGGATATTAGCATGAGAATATCGCCCTATAACCCACTGGCAAATCTATGACCACATTCAGATGGCTACACCTAACCGACCTTCATCTTGGGATGCCAGACCAAGCACCGCTTTGGCCGAATGTGGAGGAGATATTCCTTAACGATCTGAAGATACTCCGAGAACAGGTTGGTCCGTGGGACATGGTTCTGTTTACAGGAGATCTCACCCAACGGGGCACCAAACCCGAATTTGATGAAGTAGATAAGCTACTGCAAAAATTTTGGTCTCGCTTCAAAGAATGGGGATTCACGCCGGAGTTGTTGGCCATTCCGGGTAATCACGATCTCGTTCGACCAGAAGATCAAACCGATACAACGCTACTCACTCTTTTGCACAATTGGTCTTTGCCGGAAGTCCAGACCCCCTTTTGGAACAATTCCGATAGTCCTCAACGAGAGTTAATCTCCACAGCTTTCCAGAACTTTACCCACTGGTGGACACACACGTCCCTCCCGAAACCTGCCATGTTCAACAGCGGCCTTTTACCGGGCGATTGCTCGGTTTCATATAAGGCAGGTGATGACTTCAATCTGGGCATCGTGGGATTGAACAGTGCTTATCTTCAGCTAGCAGGCGGAGATTTTGAAAAAAAGCTGCATCTTAATGTTCGTCAGTTTCATGCGGCCTGCAAAGAAAACGGCGCGGACTGGACTAAGCAACACGATCTCTGTCTGCTGCTCACCCACCATCCAAATACGTGGCTGAGTGCCGAGGCACTGAAGGGTTTTTCGGGTGAAATTCACTTCCCGCCTGAGCGCTTTGCCCTCCATCAGTTTGGCCACATGCGTGAAGGAGGGCTTACGACCGTGTCGCACGGGGGGGGCGGCGAACGGAGGCGACAACAAGGGGCCTCACTCTTCGGCCTCGAATCCTGGGGAGAAATGGAAGAAAAACGTGAACACGGTTATTCCCTGTGTGAGTTGAAACTGGAGGGCAATGAATTTAGCCTGAGAATCTGGCCTCGTTGCGTTAGTGAGAAGCAAGGTGGTGGGCGAAAATTGGGCAGGGACGAATCTTTCGATCTTGACGAACTTGACGGCGGCACGAAACCAATCGTTGTCCAGAGCTTGAATTACAAACACGGCGTGGTTTCAGGCCAAGGAGCCACAGAGGTAGCACCGCCCAAAGCCGTAGCCTCCTATGACCCGCGCAATCCACCGTTTTATGTTCCCTATCGCCAGAAAGGCGATCAGGTCATTGGTCGGGAAGACGCACTTGAGAAGGTGCGGCAGCAACTCACCGCCGGGCGCCGCACTGCTATCGGCCAAACCGCTGTGTTTCAGGGGTTGGGCGGTCTCGGAAAAACGCAATTGGCGGTGGAATACGCCTACCACTATCGTGACGCTTATCCGAATGGCGTCATCTGGTTGACCGCCGACCAAGATATGGACGCGCAACTCGTGGACCTCGCCGTCAAAGCGCGCTGGGTCGCACCCGCATCGGAACACCGGTTCAAGCTGGAAGTCGCACTGCACAGGCTGCGCAGCTATTCCGAATGCCTGATCGTTTTCGACAATCTCGAACAACTAACCACCATCAAAAGCTATTTGCCAGAGCCCCCGGCGGAACCCCATATCCTAGTCACCAGCAGGACAGAACAACCCGAGTTCACCTATGTCCCGATTGAAGTACTGGATCATGACCAGTCGCTACGCTTACTGACTCAGGAAGCAAGCCGCCAACCCAATAATGAAACCGATTGGATAGCTGCTCGGGAAATCGCTGACACGTTGGGCGGTCTGCCCCTGGCCTTGGAACTGGCGGGCGCCTATCTGTCTCGTCGCCCGGTGAGTTGGCAGGATTATCTAAAACTGTTGCAACATAATCTCAAGCAAGCCTTACCTTCTCGCTTGGCGAGCCTGACCGGGCACGAGGCTGATCTCTATTCAACCCTACAGGTAAGTGAAAGCGTCTTCGCCGAAGAACCCCGATTGCAAGAGATCCTGGACATCCTCACCTGGAGCGGCCCGGCGCCCATGGGCCTTGATCTTCTGGGCAAGCTGGTCGGCACGCCAGAGCATACGGGATTAATCGGGGCATTGGGTCTTGGCACGGCGCTCCGCATTCTTCAGCAAGTGCCCGGCACCGACAGCTATGCGATTCACCGCTTGGTGCGCGAAGTCCGCCGTGCACAACTTCCATTGGCAAACAGGCCTATTTGGGCAGATGAGATGTGCCAACGTATCGGCGACTGGTTCGATGCGTTGCGGAATGACTTTGTGCAATTGCCCCGTTTTGAGAACGAGATAGACCATCTGCGGGAATGGCACGACCATTCCCTGACGCTCACTCCGAAGCAGTCCAGCCGCCTTACCTGGCTTCAGGCCTACCCGCCGTTTCACCGAGGCCAACACCGAGAGATCAAACGACTAATCGAACTCGCGCTCATCGAGTATGCACAACAAGGCCATGACGAGGAGTCACTTCTCGCCCATTTGTATAGCGATTTGGCATATTCGCAAAATTCTCTGGGCAACCCTAAACGTGCCCTGGAGTTGGCTGAACAGGCCCTTGCCATCCGGCGTCAACTGTTCGGAGAGCACCATCCCGATACCGCCAGATCCCTATGCAACATTGCCAGCTACACCGCCACCTTGGGCAACCCTAAACGTGCCCTGGAGTTGACTGAACAGGCCCTTGCCATCCGGCGTCAACTGTTCGGAGAGCACCATCCCGATACCGCGGCATCCCTAAACAATATTGCCAGCTACACCGACACCTTGGGTAACCCTGAACGTGCCCTGGAGTTGGCTGAACAGGCCCTTGCCATCCAGCGTCAACTGTTCGGAGAGCACCATCCCGATACCGCGACATCCCTCAACAACATTGCCAGCTACACCGACACCTTGGGTAACCCTAAACGTGCCCTGGAGTTGGCTGAGCAGGCCCTTGCCATCCGGCGTCAACTGTTCGGAGAGCACCATCCCGACACTGCGACATCCCTCAACAACGTTGCCAGCTACACCTATACCTTGGGTAACCCTGAACGTGCCCTGGAGTTGGCTAAACAGGCCCTTGCCATCCAGCGTCAACTGTTCGGAGAACACCATCCCGATACCGCCAGATCCCTATGCAACATTGCCAGCTACACCGCCACCTTGGGTAACCCTAAACGTGCCCTGGAGTTGGCTGAGCAGGCCCTTGCCATCCGGCGTCAACTATTCGGAGAGCACCATCCCGATACTGCCCTGTCTCTCCGCAATATTGCCGCTTTCCACCAAAATTCAGGCACCTCGCATTCAGCGTATTCTTACGCCAAAAAAGCTTTTGAAATCTATAAACAAATCTTGGGATCCAACCACTCGTTCACGTTGGAAACTGCTAATTTACTGGCACAGATCAAACGCCCTGGCTTCCGGGGTCCATCCGGGAATAAAAGTGGGCAAAAGAAAAAAAAGAGGGCTAGAAGATAGGGATAATGGGGTAGGCTTGACTTTTTGACTTTCTCTTTAGCGAAAAAAAAAGACACTTCCCAGTTTCTTTCGTTAATTCCTGGGGAAATATGGGGAGTTTCCCTGATTTTCCCAAGCGTTGCCTTTAGCAGCCACCCCCGGTTATCAAAATGGACGAATTTGTTCCGGCGTTTTTGGTGCCGACTGCTTTCCGCTTGCAGGCCTTGACCTTCATCGGTTGTTTGGCCGATGGCTGATGGTCGGCGAAAAAGAGTGCCGGGCTCAGGCCGAAACGTTGAGAGAGAGCGGCGATGTGTTTACGGGTCAGGCTGCGTTCACCCTTGAGGATTTTGGATACCAGGGATTTACTGCCTATCTCGGGCAGATCGGCGATACCAAGGCCGTGTTGCTCGATGAGAATACGTAAAACCGCCGTACCTCCATCCTGCCGAGCGACCCGCAAGTTGAAATCGGCAAACTCGGGGGCGCTGTTTTCCCAGCGTTCGATGGCCACGGCCAGTATTTCGATCAAGGGGCGCTGACTATCATAGTCATGGACCAGCTCATCCATCAAGGCCAGGGCCTGTTCGTATTCGTTCTGGTTGCTGATGTGGCTGATAAAACCGGCTTCGTGGGAAAGTGCACTTGCTTTTTCCTTGATGGCTGCAAATCCCATTTCAATCCGCCTCCTGCGTGTAACGTTGGCATAGTTTGTCGTATTCGGCATGGCTGACAATATGCTTCACATACATGCGATTGTCCCTGAATTCAAAGGTATAACGGGGGGATAAGCGGGACGCTCCCTGATCTCCCCGCCAGCCCACCGAAGAACCCAACAGCATGTTCGTTAAATAGTGTCCTCCCGGCAATCTCCCCATATCTTTCTCCAAGGGCCTCCGCACACTTTCTAAGCTCCGCACAACTCCATTCCAGCCCCGAGCCAGTCGGTGGGGTTTAATTCGATTTGCTTCGGAGATTTGCTCTTGCTGCGTTCACGGGGAAGTCCGGAAAACATCTGGACGACACCATGGCAAATAACACTGTTTGCCGATTCAGAAGCATAATTCATGTAGATTGACCGCAAAAGCCGGTCTTGGGTTTCTCCGATTGCCTCTTTATCGTTTTCCCACCGGGAAATGGTTTCCGGCCTGATACCCAGGGCTGAGGCAAGTTCCTTGGATTTGAGATGTAAATCCTTACACAAAAATTTGATCTCCGCCGAGGTAAGAAGAGATTTTCTTTGAGAACAAATAAAGCCGCCGATCACCCGATGGAGTTTCTCAATATTGGGAAGAGAAACATAAACTTCGCCGCATTTCTCGCATTTGAATTGAGTTAACCCATGGATTATTACGTCTAGCCCACATTCATCATACGTATACGGCTTATTCTTGAAAGTGATGATTTTCCCACCACACTCAACGCATTTTTTCATGCTCAATTCCTCCTTCGGCAAACATTTTCCCGGTGCAAAATCAGCTTGTGACGGTGATGATCTGTATCGAATATTCGGAGACGATGGCGGTCACAACTCATCAGTAAATTGATCTAAGCGCAACTTTTTAATCTGAGGAAGCACCCCTGTCAAGCAAGATTACCGTCCGGCGTCAATGTCCTGTTTCGCCCCTAATTGCTCACCATACTTTCTGATCTCGGCCATAAAATCCGCGCCATAGCGTTCGAGTTTATGGGCCCCCACCCCGTTGATCCGTAAGAAACCCTCATCGTCACAGGGCTTGTACGCGGACATCTCCGCCAGAACGGCATCGCTAAAGATGACAAAGGGCGGCACCCCGGCCGCGTCGGCCGTGGCCTTGCGCAGTACCCGCAACCTGGCGAAAAGTTCCTGATCGTACTCGAGCTCGCCGGGTTTACGCCGGATCGCCTTGGGCAGGGCAATGGTCTTGGCTCTGGGTTTGGCCATGCTCAGGGTTTGCTCCCCGCGCAACAGGGGCCGGGCAGCCTCGCTCAATTTGAGCACCGAATAATTGCCCACGTCCTGTTCCAGATACCCCTGCTGCACCAGATGCCGCAAGATGCTGCCCCAGTACTCCTGGCTCTTGTCCGCCCCGATCCCGTAGGTGGAAAGCCGGTTATGCCCCAACTGCAAAAGCCGCTCTTTTTTCGAGCCGCGCAGCACCTCGATCACATAGCCCACCCCGAATCGCTGCTCCACCCGAAAAACACAAGACAACGCCTTACGGGCGTCTTCCGTCACATCGACCAGCTCCGGCGGGTTGAGGCAGATATCGCAATTGCCGCAGTCCTGCGCCAAGCGGTCGCCGAAATAACCGAGCAGCACCTGGCGCCGGCAGCTCAGGGCCTCGGCAAAGCCCACCATGGTGTTGAGCTTGTGGATTTCGATCCGCTTCTGTTCGGCATTGTCACTGTTTTCGATAAGTCCCCGGGCCAGGGCGATATCGCCGTAACCAAACAGGAGCAGCGCCTCGGCCGCCAGGCCGTCGCGACCGGCGCGGCCTGTTTCCTGGTAATAGCTTTCGATGTTCTTGGGGATGTCGTAATGCACCACGTAGCGGATATTGGACTTGTCGATGCCCATGCCGAAGGCCACCGTGGCCACGATGATCCGGACATCGTCCCGCAAAAAATCCTCCTGCACTTGTTGCCGCTCGGCCGCCGGCAATCCGGCGTGGTAGGAGGCCGCGGAAAACCCGGCTCCGCGCAGCTGGTCCGTAAGCTTTTCCACCCGTTTCCGGCTCAGGCAGTAAACGATCCCCGCTTCTTCCCGCCGCCCCTTTAAAAAGTTGACAAGCTGGACGAAGGGCTTTTGTTTTTCCAGCACGGTGTAACGGATGTTGGGCCGGTCAAAACCGGAAACATAACACTGGGAGGGGTTCAGGCCCAGGCGTTCGAGAATGTCCTTGCGGGTATGGGGCTCGGCCGTGGCGGTGAGGGCGATCAGAGGGATGTCGGGGAAGAGCTGGCGCAGCTGGCCGAGCTTGCAGTATTCCGGCCGGAAGTCGTGGCCCCACTGGGAGATGCAGTGCGCCTCGTCAATGGCGAACAGGGCGATGGGGATCTCGCGGAGCCGCTCAACAAACCCCTCGCTCATCAGCCGCTCCGGCGCGACATAAAGCAGGTCCAGCTCGCCCTGGTGCAGCAAAGCAAGAACCCGGCGAGCCTCCTCACTTTTCAAAGAAGAGTTGTAAAAAGCCGCTCGGACCCCGCAGGCGAGCAAGGCATCAACCTGATCCTTCATCAAGGAAATAAGAGGGGAAACCACGATCCCCACCCCTTTGCGGTGCAGGGCCGGGATCTGATAACACAGCGACTTGCCGCCGCCGGTGGGCATCAGAACAAAAGCGTCCTCGCCCCGGATGAGCCCTTCAATGATCTCCTGCTGCGGGGGGCGAAAGGTAGGGTAGCCGAATATCTTCTTGAGGCTTTCCAGAGGGGTGGCGTGCATGCGATTCAAGGATCCTCTCGTTTATGATTAAGCGATCCCTGATCTTACCCGTCATGGCAACACTCCTGCCACCCTTTATCGATGGACCCAAAAAATATCTGCTTTACCGAATAATCTCATCAGTTGGAGAAAATACGATTCATCTTTCTGTTCATTTTCTTTGCTGGACTTTATGCCCGTCAGGGTACAAAGAAAACGAACCAAAAGATAGGGCACCCTGTGTCCCTTGCCCCGCCAAAGGCGGGGTGCCCGGAGTTTATGCCCCGCATGGGGTACTCCTCGATGCTGCCGGGGCTTTGCAAACTCGGCTGCGCCTCAAACAGTGCAAAGCCCTTTTTCGGCAGCCTCTCCGGTGCTCGGCGGCGGGCCAATGGGATTTTAACTGCATAGGAAAACAAAAATATCGTCTTACTGATTTCTAAACATAACCCTGCATTACCTTCCCCAACCCCTCCCGGGAAACCTCCTGCCGGGCGAGCGGTCCATTTTTAAGAACCGCAAACTGCTCCTCGAAAAGCGGCTTTTCCATTTTATAAATAACCCCGAGGGGAATGCGCGCCCCAAATTCCAGGGCGGTGCGGAGGGCCTGAGCATGGTCGGCCGGGTCATGGTCCTCGCCAAGCTCATAGCAATGCTCCTTGTACCATTGATAGGTATTGACCTTGTTGAAGGAGACGCAGGGCTGCAGGATATCGACCAGGGCCGTACCCCGATGCTTGATCGCCTGGGCGATAAGTCCGGCGAGATGCTCCGGCAGGCCGGCATAGCCCCGGGCGACAAAAGAGGCACCCATGGTCACCGCCACGGCCACCGGGTTGAAGGGCGCGGCAAAAGAGCCGTGGGGCTGGGCCTTGGTCACGAACCCCTGCTCCGAGGTGGGGCTGGCCTGGCCTTTGGTGAGACCGTACACCCGATTGTCGTGCGCCAGGATGGTGAGGTTGAGGTTGCGGCGCAGGGCCGCGAGAAAATGGTTGCCGCCCTCCCCGTACATGCAGCCATCGCCGCTTTCCGCAATCACGGTGAGTTCGGGATTGGCAAGCTTTGCCCCGATCGCCACCGGCAGACTGCGGCCGTGCAGGCCGTTAAAAACATTGGCTTTCAGATAATGGGGGGCCTTGGCCGCCTGGCCGATGCCGGAGACCAGCAGCACTTGGTGGGGCGCAAGCTCGCAGGCAACCAGGGCATGCTTCAGGGCGTTGAGAATCCCGAAATTGCCGCAGCCAGGGCACCAGGCCGTTTCGTATTTGCCGTATTCCTCGATGGCTATCATGGTCGCACCTCCACGGTAGCAAGGCTTGCCAACCCTTGCAGAATGTAGCGGGCGGTAAAGGGCAGCCCGTCGTAGCGGGCTATCCGCGCAGGGATGGCAAAGCCGCTCTCCCTGCGGATGAGCCGGGCAAACTGACCGGTGGCATTACCCTCCACGCAGACGACCTTGCCGGCTGCCTGAAGCAGGTCGAGAAACTGGTCTGGAACCAGCGGCCAGACCTGAGAGAAATGCAGCATCGCGACACTCTGCCCCTGACCGCGCAAAACAGCCACCGCCTCCTGCACCGGGCCCTGACTTGAGCCCCAGCAGACGAGGAGAAGAGCCACCCCCTTTTCCCCGTTAAGCTCGGGGGCAATGGCCTCCTGCTGGAGCAGGGCGGATTTGCGGAGCCTTTTTCCCACCATCCCGATGCGCACCCCGTGGTCTTCGCTGATATGCCCCTCTTCGTCATGCTCGTCGCTGTCCGCCACCACCAGCTGCGCAGACATCCCGGGCAGCAGGCGGGGGGAGAGGCCGTTATCGGTAAAACGGTAGCGCTGATAAGGGGTCACTACCGCCTCCGGCTCGACTCCCGCCGTCACCGGGGCGATGGCTGAGAGGTCAAATGGCGCAACCGGCCGGGCCGAATCGGCCAAGAACTGGTCGGTCAGGAGAAAAATCGGCGATTGCGTCCCCTCGGCCAGAGCCAGGGTTTTGCCGGTCAAATGGTAGCAGGCTTCGATGCTGCCCGGGGCAAAGATCGCCCGGGGAAATTCGCCATGCCCGGCATGAAGGACGAATTCCAGATCCGCCTGCTCGGTGCGGGTGGGCATGCCGGTGGCCGGCCCTGGCCGCTGGGCCACCACGATCAGCACCGGCGTTTCGGTCATCCCTGCCAGGCTCACCCCCTCGGCCATCAAGGCAAAACCGCCGCCCGAAGTGGCCACCATACTGGGCGCCCCGGCAAAGGCAGCGCCGATGGCCATGTTGATCGCGCCGATCTCATCTTCAGCCTGCTCGAGCACGCAGCCCATGACCTCGGCATGCCTGATCAGCTCAAGGACAATGGAGGTGGCCGGGGTCATGGGATAAAAGGCGCAGAACTTGAGGCCGCCGGCCAGCGCGCCCAGGGCGATGGCCTCATTGCCGTTCAGTAAAAGACGATCCGCAGCAAGAGTGGTGGCGGTCAGGGCAAAGTCATGCTCCGGCATATGGCTTGCGGCCCAGGCCCGACTTTTCTCCATGATCTCCCGGTTTTCGGCCAGGGCTTCCGGATGTTTTTTGCCGAGCATCACCTCCACCGCCTGATAGAGAACCTCGGGGGAAAGACCCAGGATATTGCCGAGCAGGGCAAGGGCCGCGGTGTTCCAGAGCAGCTCCGGGCCAAGCTCGGCAAAGGGCACCGCAATCGTGCCCGGCAGGTCGGGGGCAAAGGCGGCATCGCCAATGAGCAGCGCCTGGCCGGTCAGTTGCTCCCGATGCAGCGCCACGGTTTCGGCATTAAGCGCCACCAGGATGTCAATGGACTCACGGGGCGCGAAAAATGGCCCCTCTCCCAGGCGGATGGCAAAGGTATTATGGCCACCGCGAATCCTGGAATGATAACTCTGGCTGACAAAAACCTCATAACCGGCTCGGACCAGCGCCTTACTCAGCAACTGGCCGATGGTCACCAGGCCCTGGCCGGCCTCGCCGCCGATGAGCAGATGGATGTCTCGTGGCATGATCGTGCCTCCCGGGGTTTATTTCCCGACTGATTTGTAACGGGCGTAGAGATCGTGGATACGATGGCGCAAAGTGCTGATCTTTTTGGAGTCATCCTTGGCAAGCCAGCGCGGTTCGCTGATCGCGAAGATGATCTTGGCCAGATCATCGAGCATGTTCTCTGTGGCGCGACACCACTCATCGGTGCAGATATGCGCCAGCTCCCCCGCCTCCTCGATATCCTGAGTCAGGAGATCGAGGGAGTTCTCAAGATTCTCCATGAATACCCGGTGGGCAAGAAGCATGCTTCTTTCCATTTCAATCTGACGTTTCATGATGCGTCTCCTCCTCTGATTATTGGGCAATCCCTTTTTGCCGGGCAGAATTATCCTGTCTGTAAAAACGCCACTCTTTGTTGATGATGAGCCGGGCTCCCCGGGTGAAACTGAAGAAGGACCAGGCCCATTGCATGGCCACGAACAGCCGGTTTTTAAAGCCGATCAGATAATAGATGTGGGTGACAAGCCAGAGGAGCCAGGCAAAAAAACCGCTCCCCCGGAAATGGCCCCATTGAATAATCGCCTTGCTGCGACCGATGGCGGCAAGCTGGCCCTTGTCCAAATAACAAAAGGGCAAAACCTTTTTCCCCGCCTTATCGCGCAGGATATTCCCGGCGATCCAGCGTCCCTGCTGGAGAGCGACGGGCGCCAGGCCGGGCAGCGGGGTGTTGCGGCCGTGGGCGAAATGGGCCAAATCGCCGGCGACAAAGACCTCGGGGTGCCCCTTGAGATTCAAGCCCGGCTCCACGGAAACCCGGCCCAGCAGGTCGAGGGGCGCCTCCAGTTTTCGGCTCAGTTCCGAGGCCTGCACCCCGGCGGCCCAAAGGACGGTGGCGGATTCCAGCCGCTCCTCTCCGATGCTGACCCCGTTGCGGTCGACCCCGGTGACCGAGCTTGCGGTCCGCACCTCAATGCCAAGATTTTCCAGATCGCGCCTTGCCTTTCCGGCCAGCTCCTCGGCAAAGGAGGGCAGGATACGCGGCCCGGCCTCAAGGAGAATGATCCGGGCCAGCCTGGGGTTGATGTTGCGGAAATCCCGGGCCAGGGTAAAGCGGCTCATCTCGCCGATGGCGCCGGCCAACTCCACGCCGGTGGGGCCGCCGCCCACAATGACAAAGGTGAGCATCTTGCGGAGTTGCTCCGGATCCCGAGTCCATTCCGCCGTCTCAAAGGCGGAGAGGACCCGCCGCCTGATTTCCGTGGCCTGCTCGATGGTCTTGAGACCCGGCGCGTACTCTTCCCATTCTTCATGGCCGAAGTAGGAATGGTGCGCACCGCAGGCCAGGATCAGATAGTCATAGTCCAGGGAATGGTTTTTAGCCATGACCCTGCGACCGGCAAGATCCAGATCGCGCACCTCGTCCTGGAGCACCGTGATATTGCGGTATCTGGCCAGAATGTGACGGATGGGCACGGCGATTTCCGCCGGACTCAGGGCGGCCATTGCCACTTGGTAGAGCAGCGGTTGAAACAGGTGGTGGTTGCTCCGGTCAATCAGAGTCACCCGGATCTCCGGTCTGTTGCCCAGCCCCTTGGCGGCATTCAGTCCGGCAAAGCCACCGCCGACGATGACCACATGTTTCGTCACGCCTTGCCCCCTGTTTATGATATTATAGTAGGGAAACGGCCTGCCGTGCCCCTATTGGTTTTGTTGCTTGCACCACCAGGAAACAGCCATGCACTCAGCAAAATTTGTCTCGCTTCTTATCATGCTCGGGTCAATCCTGACTATATCCGGTTTCGGGGACGCGGCGGAGACCATTGCCACAGTGCGTAGCGAAGCCGGCCCCATCCGGGTGGTCGCGGTGACGCGCGGCCTGGAAGTTCCCTGGTCCCTGGCCTTTCTCCCCGATGGCCGCATGCTGGTTACAGAACGGCCCGGCAGGCTGCGGATCGTCTCGCCGGACGGCCGGCTTTCCAAGCCGTTGGCAGGGGTGCCCCAGGTGCATGCCCAGGGGCAGGGCGGCCTGCTCGATGTGGTGCTCGGCCCTGATTTTGCCAACGACGGCCTGATCTATTTTTCCTACGCCGAACCGGTCGGACACGGCGCCCGTACGGCGGTGGCCCGAGCCCGGCTGGACGCGAACTCCCTGAGCCTGCAGGGAGTTACCCGAATTTTCGCCCAGAATTTTGCCCCTTCCGGCAACGAGCACTGGGGCTCACGGTTGGTTTTCGACCGTCAGGGCAATCTCTTTGTCACCCTGGGCGAGCGCTTTTCCTATCGGGACCGGGCTCAGGACCTGGACAGCCATCTGGGCAAGATCGTCCGCATCCGGCCGGATGGCACGCTTCCTCCCGACAATCCCTTCCGTAACCGGGCAAAAGCCCGACCGGAAATCTGGTCATACGGCCACCGCAATGTGCAGGGGGCGGCGCTCCATCCTCAAACCGGCCAGATCTGGGCTCATGAACACGGCCCTAAAGGAGGAGACGAGGTCAATATCATCCTGCCCGGCCGCAATTACGGCTGGCCGGTGATCACCCATGGCCGGGAATATGTGACCGGTTTGCGCATCGGCGAAGGAACCAAACGCGCGGATGTGGTAGCCCCCCTCCAAGTGTGGATCCCCTCCATTGCCCCTTCCGGCATGGCCTTCTATACCGGCGATGCGATCCCGCCGTGGCAGGGGAGCCTTTTTGTCGGGGCTCTGCGGGGCAGCCTGCTGGCAAGACTGGAGCTATGCGGCAACAAAGTGGTGCGGGAAGAGCGCTTGCTCACGGAGATGGGCCACCGCATCCGCGATGTTCGCCAGGGCCCGGATGGCATGCTGTATCTGCTCGATGAAACCGCGGGCCGCATTCTCCGCCTGGAGCGGCCGTAACCGCAGAGCCCTCCCGAGCATCACCGGTCAGCCACCCGGTTTATTTTTCTCCAGGGGCCATCAATATGCATTCAGATGGTGCCATTCCGCATTTTCAAGCCAGTTCCCCGGTTCGGGCCGGGAAACAAACTCAAGGATATTTTCCATTATCCGTAAATGATTGGCCTCTTCCCCGGCCAAGCGGGAAAATATCCGCCCTTCGTTTTCATCTTCGGCCTGTGCCCCCTTTTGCCGATAGAATTTTTCGCTCTCCGCCTCTATGGTGCAAGCCTTTCGGTAGCTGGTGGTCGCCGCGGTGGTGTCAATGAACAATTGCTCCTTTTCCTCCCGCATCCCGAGAAAGATGTTTTTAACATTGTCCAGGATCGCGGTTTCCGCCAGTTGCGGATTTTTTTCCTTCCTGCCCAGCTGTTCAACCACCGCGTAGTGTTTGACTTCCTCGTCCGCCAGCATGGCGAATATTTTGGCAAGGCCGGGAACAGTGGCTTCCTTGGCGAGCCGGCGGTAAAAATCTTCCCCGTCCTTTTCCATCTGCATGGCGAATTGGTAGATATTCATGGGAGAACTCCATATTTTCTCATTTCAACACCCAAAAAATCCCCTGTGCGCCCAGCAGCCAGGGAAAATGATGGCAAGTTAAATCATGGCACAACTAACAGCATTGTTCCAGCAAGTATTGCTTGCCGTCCACGCTCACAAAATGAATACCGTCCAGCTTGGGAAGCCCGGCTATCCTCCAGGCTTTTTCCGGATTCATGAATTCTTCGCTGACGCATTCCCGCGGTTGGTGGACATTTTTGCAGACGTAATTCAAGATAGGAAAGGCATTGAACTTTTTGTAGTAGCTCCGCAGAAATCTGATCACTTCCAGCATTTCCTCGCTCAACTTTTGGACGCCTTCCCTTGCGGCCAGAACCTGGGCCACGTTTTCGTTCCACTCTCCGGGGTTGGCAAGATAGCCCTCCCCATCAATCTCCACACTTCCTCCGGCATAAGCAATCTTTTCCATTTCGCATCTCCTGTGGTTTTCCCCAGCTGCTCAACTCAGCTTTACTTCTTGACCGCCTTGTAGCGGGCATACAGATCGTGGATGCGATGGCGCAGCTCGCTGATCTTCTTGGAATCTTCCTTGGCGAGCCAGCGCGGTTCGCTGATCGCAAATATGATTTTGGCCAGTTCATCAAGCACGCTCTCGGTGGCCAGACACCACTCCGCGGTACAGATATGGGCCATGGTCCCGGCCTCCTCGATATCCTGAGCCAGAAGATTGAGGGATTTCTCAAGATTCTCGAGAAACTCCCGATGCGCACGCAGCATGAGTTCTTCCATTTCGACCTGACGTTTCATAATGCTCCTCCATATTTGCTGCTGATTAAATGATTATGGGCGAAAAATAACTCCCTTCTCGCCCATTGCTGATTCAGAAAAACCCGCCGGGACAGCGCAGCTCACAGCGCCAACAGGCGATGGTTGATCTCGATGCCCACCATGGCTCCCTGGCCGGCGGCGATAATGGCCTGGGCCTTGCCCGCTTTCAGGGCGCCCAGGGCAAAAAGATTTTTCACCGAGGTTTCGCAAGCATGATCGGTTGCAAGTTTGCTCCCGTTGCCCTCCCGTTTCAGGGCAAGCCCGGCGAGGCAGGAATCGTTCAAGGTATAATCATAACTTAGCATGACCACCTCGCAGGCAACCTCCCGCCCGTCTGCCAGTTTCACCCCGGTCAAGGCCGGATCGCCAAGAAATTCCCGCGGCATTCCGGCCTGAAAGGCTATGCGATCCTCGGCCAGCAGTTCGGCATGGTCATCCGGCAGGAGCCCGTCGGGCAAAACAAGGGTGATGTCCGGGGTGAACATCTGCCGCATGGCAAAGGCCAGGCGCATGGCGTCCAGGGAATCGCCGAGAATGACGAGTTTTTTACCGGTGGTGCGGTAGCCGTCGCAATCGACACAAGTAAAAACCGTCCGGCTGAAGAACCTGTTCAGCCCCTTGATCTTCGGCGGATTCTCCACGGCCCCGGCGGAAACGACGGCATAGGGCGCCTGGTACCGGCCATTCTTGGTGCTGACCATAAAACCATTTTCAGCCCGCACCGAGACAACCTGCTCACGTCTGAAATCAGCACCGAAGAATCTGCTCTGCCGGATGCCGGTATCAATGAGCTCTTTGCCCGAGATAAATTCAAGGCCGAGATAGTTTTCAATGTGCAGGGCATGCCGGGTCCGGCCACCGCCCTGATCGAAGAGGATGACCTTGCGGTTGTAACGGGCAAGGTGAATGGCGGCCTGCAAGCCGCCTGGTCCCGCCCCGATGATGATACAGTCGTAGCTGTTTTTTCCCATAATCCTTTCCCGCTGCCAGGGGCGAGGTATACCGTCCCCTGCCGGCCCGGCTTTTCCCAAGGCTCAGAGAAGCCGATAGGGATAGGCGCGCTTAGTCCATTCGCTGCCGGGAAAAGCCGCGCTGAGCTTTTCATAGGCCTCCTTCAGCGGTTTGGCATCGTGCGACTGCTTGTAGCGGCAGACACCGGAGAGAAAAAGGGCCTCCGGGGCGCTGTCGCTCTGGCCGTATCCGGCCAGCAATTGCTCAAACCGGGCCAGCGCCTCATCAAAACGATCATTTTCAAAAGCATACTTGCCCAGCCCCAGCAGGAGCGAAGGAATCAACTCCTCCGGGCCGAGAAACCCCACGGTCCGGTGATGTTCCTGATCTTCCGGACTCAGGGTTATCAGGGTGGGGGTCCACTTGACAGTAAACTTGTCCGAATAGGGCTTGCTGTCGAAGCCAAGGCGCAACGGGATAAAATTTTCTTCGATAAAGCTGGCAACCTTGCTTTCTGGATACGTAACTGCATCCATCTGTTGACAGCCAATTCAGCCAGGGTTAAAAAAATCGAGCAGGATCGGTTTTCCCGTCTTCTGCCCCTGGCACAAGGCCTCGTCCATTTCCGTGTGCCATTGAATTTTTGCGGCCATGGTAGTCCCTCCTCAGGTAGTTAATAATCTGTCCGGATCACTTAAGTAACTCGTCCACTTCTTCCTTGCCCTTCGCAAGTTCGCGCTGTTGTTCTTCGTCTTTTTGCAGGAGCAAGGCCTGAAACTCACCGACATGGGTTTTTTCCTCCCGGGCAATCTCGAAAAAAATGGTCTTCAGATCCTTGTCCTTGGCCAGGTTTGCCATCTGCTCATAAAGGTTGATCGCGTCAAGTTCGGCAATGATCGCAGCCCTGAGGAGCTCTTTATCCACATCCTCCCGAGGAATTGTTTCCAGATTAAAAGGAATAGTCGCCAGCATCTTTCTCCTCACAAAAACAATAGTTAGAAAATGTCAGAGTCAGGCCGTTTGCCATTCAACAGCGCATAACAACGAATGGAAAGATGAACGTCTCTACCAGCCTTTTAACTGGGTATACCTAAGGAGACAGGGAAAAACGGTAAGAATCACTCGAGGCCAAGGCTTGAGAATTTCCGGCTGAAATGGAGGGGGGAGTAACCCCCGGATTACGGAGAATCATCCCCCCATGGGGTTGCCCCGTGATCGGTTACCATTTCGTGGCGTTCTTGACTGTCAAGGACAGCAAGACTCGGTCAGGACAAAGGTCTTGCTCTCGCCGACCTCGCCGCACTTAGGGCATTTCAACTTAGCGGTCTGCTTTGTTTTTACATATATTTCTCTGCCGCAGCTTCCACAGATAAGATGATCTCCCTGGGTGACAAAATCATTGGGCAGAAGTTCGCGCCGGCACTCGGGACATTGTAATGAAGGCATGGTGCTTTCTCCTTTCTAAATTTTCAAAAAACAGAGGCTCAGCCGCCAACCTCATAATCAAAAAACTCGCTGGCCGCCTCTTCGTATTTGCTCCCCAGATCAGTCATCTTCGCTTTGATCTCCTGCCTCTCCGGACTCCACTCCGTCGGGCAGGCGGTCCGCAACGCATCGAGCCGATCATCAAGCTCAGTCATGACGATATTCAAACCATTGATCTTTTCAAACATCCGCTGCTTGTCGCCGGTCGGCAATTTATCCATCTGGCGGATTACATCATACAGTTTCGCTTTCCACGCCGTGAGTTCAGTTTCCACATTCCGGCAATAATCTTTAACGTTCATGACTCAACCCTCTATTTTAAGTTATAAGTTGCTGAATGGCCCGTATCGTCAAATATGCAGTGTGTTTCCCGAAAATCACCTCCTTTGGGTCTTAGAAAGAATGAGTCCTTGCGCAACCGGCCTAATCCTCAGGCCTCAGTTTCCTTGGCCAATGGCAACTACTACAGCTGCTCGATATTATGCCGGAGCTGGCCGATCTGTATCCCCAGCGACACGCATTGCTTACCGTCCATGCACTGCTGCACCTCGGATTCCTCCAGAAAGGTCATGAGCTCGTGTCCGTCCTTTTTCAGATCAACGACCCAGGCCTTGTTGTTTGTGTCGTAGTCAACTTTGAGGTCGATACCGCAGGCGCCGATCTCCGGGAAAACCCCTTTGATCTTCTCGCACAGCTCCTCTTTGGTGGGCATGATTTCTCCTCCTGTCCTTTGGTTTTTCTGGCTGATATTTAATTGTAGGCAGCCGGAAATTTGGAAGTCAAGGAGGAATTTTCAGCAAAAATATGCCTGCAAGGCAGGGAAAAAATAGGGGGGATTGCTCGGATTACCGGCAAGCGAAGACAGCAAGGGAGGGGGAAAACAAAAGACGCCCGGGCTGGCGCCCAGGCATTTGACTTAGGAGCCGTCACTGAATAACTTTCCCAGTTTGGCTCAATCCTTTACGGCTCCTTATGCCGTTTTTGGCTATTGGGAATGGCGGAGTTATTTTGTTCCGACGGCTTAGGAGCCGTTCACTGAATAACCTGCCCAGTTTGGCTCAATCCTTTACGGCTCCTTATGCCGTTTTGGCTATTGGGAATGGCGGAGTTATTTTGTTCCGACGGCTTAGGAGCCGTCGCCGAATAACCTGCCCAGTTTGCCTCAATCCATTACGGCTCCTTATGCCGTTTTGGCTATTAGGAATGGCGGGGTTATTTTGTTCCGACGGCTTACGGAAGAGACTGGACAATATCCTTTTGCAGGGCCTCAATAACCGCGACAGGATCAGCGGCTCTGGAGATGGGCCGGCCCACAACCACCTGATCAGCGCCGCTGGTAATGGCTCGACCTGCGGTCATGATCCTGGTCTGGTCATCACCGCTGTCGAGGACATTGGCGCCCGGCCTGATCCCCGGGGTGACCAGCAGCAGCTTCTCGCCAAGGCCAGCCCGCAACCGGGCCGCCTCCAGGCCGGAGGAGACCACCCCGTCGCAGCCCAGTTCCAGCGCCCGTTTGGCCCGGAAATAGACCAACTCTTCAATGGACTGGGTCATGCCCATGGCCCGCAGGTCTTCTTCGCCGAAACTGGTGAGCACGGTCACGGCCAGCAGCTTGATCTCGCCTTTTTCCTCCAGGGCCGCCCGGATGATCGGGTCATTGCCGTGGACGGTGGCCAGGCTCACCCCGTGCTTGCGCAGTTGGGCTACGGCCAGCCTGACGGTTTCCGGGATATCGAAAAACTTGAGATCCAGCATCACCTTATGGCCCCGGTCAACCAGCCAGTCAACGGTGTTAAACCAGTCGGCCATGAAGAGCTGTAGCCCGACCTTGTAAAAACCCAGATGGGATTCGGTTTTTTTCACAAGCTCCCTGGCCTGCTCCGGCGTTTCCACGTCCAGGGCCAGGATGATCCGTTCTTTCAAGGGTATATCTTTCACGCACCACCTTTTTTCTTTCACCTTACATCTTGCGTCTTGCATCCGCCCCTACCTGATATCCACCTTCACCCGGCCGCTGACATCATACGAATCATGTTCCATGTCATAATCAACCCCCTGGCCGCTGACATCCATGCCTTTGCCGGTAATCCGCACCGGGGTCATGGTCGTGATCTTGCGGGTTTGCTCATCATAACTGAGGCTATCGGCCTGAACCAGGATGCCATTGTCGGCCTGCACCTTGACCCCGTTTTGCATGCTGATGGATTTATTCTTTCTGTTGTATTCGCCTTGCGAAGCGGTGATCAGAAACCTGCGCTCGTCGCCTTTGAAAACCTGGGCGGCCACCGCTTCCAAATGCAGCCGGTCCTGATCTTCTTTGGTATAGAGCCTTTTGGCCTCAATCTGCCAGTCCTGCACCCCGTTTTTCAACTGAGAAAACAAAACCCCCTCCATGGTGAAGCCTGGGTCTGCGCTCTTTGTCCTGGGCTGGACAAGGTTTGCGCTCAGCTCGCCGCGCGGGGTCAGAAATCCGGTAATTGCTCCGCCCCAAACAGGCCAGGAGAGCAAGAGACCCACGGGCAGCAACCAGAGGATATTGCGATAACCGGTCATCAGCGCAGATACCTCGCCAACAGCTCTTCCTTCAGCCCTTTGGCCTCGATGATCAGTTCGCACAACTCGCGCACTGCGCCCCGGCCGCCGGCCTGTCTGGTAACATAATGAGCAACCGCCTTGACCTCGGCCACTCCGTCCGCCACCGTTGCCGCCAGACCAACCCTGCTGAGCAGGGGCAGATCGAGCCAGTCATCCCCCATGTAGGCGACCTGCCCGGGGATAAGCTGCTGGGCGGCGAGAATCTCGGCAAAGGCCTCAAGCTTGTTGCCCACCCCTTGATAGAGATGAGCCAGTTTCAGATCCTTGGCCCTGCGCTCCACTGCCTCGGAACGGCGGGCGGTGATGATCCCCACCTCCACGCCGGCCTCCCGCAAAAGGCGGATGCCGAAGCCGTCCTTGATGTTGAAGGCCTTGAGCTCCGTGCCGCCATTGCCGTAGATGATGGTGCCGTCGGTGAGCACCCCGTCCACATCAAGGAGAAGAAGGCGGATCTCCTTGGCCAGCGGCAGGCAGTTGCGCCAGGCATAGCCCCGTTCGTCCTGGCCTTGCCGCGACATGGCCCGCCGGCGCAACCCTTCGGTAACCTCGCAGTCGGAAGGATATTGGCCGCCGGAAATACCGCAAGTCCCGGAATCGGTCATACACCACCCTCCCCGGCCTGACGCTGGATGAGGGTATGAATCTCCAGAAGATGGGCGAGCAAGGGCTCCACCCCCCCAAGCGGCATGGAGTTTGGCCCATCGCACAGAGCCTTGGCCGGATCGGGATGGATCTCCATGAATATACCGTCGATCCCCGCCGCCACCGCCGCCCTGGCCAGGGTCGGGATAAACTCCCGCTGCCCACCGGAGCTTCCCCCTGCCCCGCCGGGCAGCTGCACACTGTGGGTAGCATCGTAGATGACCGGGCAGCCGAAGGAGCGCATCACCGGCAGAGCGCGCATGTCCACGACCAGATTGTTGTAGCCGAAGGTGGTGCCACGCTCCATGAGCATCAGGCGGTTCTTGGCCACCGCGCCTATCTTGCTCACCGCATGGCGCATATCCCAGGGCGAGACGAACTGGCCTTTCTTGAGGCTCACCACCTTGCCGCTTTTAGCCGCCGCCACCAGCAGATCGGTCTGCCGGCAAAGAAAGGCGGGAATCTGCAAGACATCCAGCACCTCGGCGGCAGGCCCTACCTGGGCCACCTCATGCACATCGGAAACCACCGGCACCCCGAACTCCCGGCGGATATCGGCGAGAATCCGCAAACCTTCTTCCAGGCCGGGGCCCCGAAAGGAATCAAGCGAGGTCCGGTTGGCCTTGTCAAAAGAGGCCTTGAACATATAGGAAATGCCCAGCCGGCCGCAGATCTCCTTAAGTCCGGCGGCAACTTCGCGGCACAGCTCGGCCGATTCGATGACGCACGGCCCGCCGATCAATAAAAAAGGCCGGTTGGGACCGACCTCGAAAAAATCAGGGATACGCACAGGCTCCACTTTGTTCTCCTTACAGTAAAGACCCAAGGGGCAATCTAGATAAACTCACCAAAAAGGAAAAAGGATGTATCCTTGAACATCCGCTCACCTTGGATGATGCTGGCCGGAAATATTAGTCAACAGATCAACAGCATCCCCTGACGTTCGGAAAAACCCCTCAACACGCATCGTATCCCTCGGCCTTCGTCTGGCCCAGTGTTAATACAGGATCACCTCAAACTCCAGCAATTTCGCGGCATCAGCCATGATTCTGTCCGCAGTCGCCAGAACGTCCGCGCCTGTTTCCTTTGCGATCACAAGATGCATGGCATCAAGGGAGCGCACCGGAATGTTGCCAAGCAGGGCCATAATATTAACGGCGCCAGCCGCCAAGTCCGACGGAAACGGGTGACAGATCAGGAACCTTCTGCGGATGTCTTCCTGAAAGGTGGCAAATATTTCCGCTTCCAGCACCATCGTAATATCGCTATCCCGCCTGCGCCTCGCCAGAAGGCAGCGCATCTCCACCACGGTCAGATCACTGATTGCCACCGGACCATGCTGTTGCAGATAGCTCTCCACCGCTTCCGACTGGCGTTCGTTTAGATACCATTTTGCAAGGGCGCTGGTGTCAAAATAAATCCCACTGCTCATCGTTCATCCCTGTCCATCCGGACAAGTTGTTCACTGCCGGCAGCCAGATAGGGGGATTTATCCCTGAGAGCTCTATGGGAAGGAATAACAACCCCTGGGTTAAGCGGGAGAAGACGGGCTATTTCTTTTCCCCTCCTGGTGATGGTCACCTCGCCTTCCCGGGTTAAAATCTGCTCGAGGTTCGACAATGATTGACGCGCTTCGCGGATAGAAAGTTGCATGATAGCCTTGCTCCTTGGAATAACTCAAAGTGACACATTAACTCATATTGTAGCACATTAATGGGTGGGAGCAAGCCAAAAATAGTTGGGCAGGAACGGCCACAGAGCCCCATCCCGGTATAACGGGATATAAATCGAGGCCGGCCAAAAGCAAGTCTGCACCCAAAGGGTATAAGTTTCGTACGAGCGAGCTACTCAACTCAGCTCTAATCCTGCGCCCTGGACCTTGCCCCGTTAAAGCCCGGCGTTCTCCAGGGCAGCCTTGATAAAATTCGTGAACAGGGGATGCGGCTTCATGGGGCCGGATTTGAATTCCGGGTGAAACTGACAACCCAAAAACCAGGGATGGTCGGGCAGCTCGACGATCTCCACCAGCTTCTCGTCCGGCGAGGTGCCGCTGATGATGAGGCCGTGCTTCACCAGTTCGTCCTTGAAGATGTTGTTGAATTCGTAACGGTGCCGGTGCCGCTCCTCGATCTGGTCCGTACCATAAGCCGTGTGGGCAAAGGTGTCCTCCACCATCTTGCAGGGATAAGCGCCCAACCGCAGAGTACCGCCCATGGCGGAGGATTCGTCGCGGATCTGGATCTTGCCGGTGCGGTAATCGTACCACTCCTTGATGAAGTAGATGACCGGATGGCTGGTCAATTGGTTGAACTCAGTACTGTCGGCATCTTTCATCCCGGCGATATGGCGGGCAAACTCGATCACCGCCAGCTGCATGCCAAGACAGATGCCGAAAAAGGGGATCTTTTTCTCCCGGGCAAAGGTCACGGCAGCAATCTTGCCCGCCACCCCGCGATTGCCGAAACCGCCCGGCACCAGCACCCCGTGGCAACCGGCCAGCAGCTCGTCGGCCCCCTTCTCTTCAATCTCTTCGGCGCTCACATAGCGGAGCCGCACCTTGGCCTCGTTGGCCACGGCCCCGTGCACCAGGGCCTCGTGCAGGCTTTTGTACGACTCGGTCAGATCGACGTATTTGCCGATGATGCCGATCTCCACCTCGCGTTTGGGGTGCTTGACCTTCTCGACCAGCTCCTGCCAGGCGTCCAGACGCGGCGAACCGGTCCAGATATTGAGCTTGTTAAGGATGATGTCGTCGAGCCCCTCGGCATGGAAACAGAGGGGCACCTCGTAGATATTATCCACGTCGCGGGCCGTGATCACCGCCTCTTTCTCCACGTTGCAAAACAGGGAGATCTTGGCCTTCAGCTCATTGCTCAGCAACCCTTCCGTGCGGCAAAGCAGAATATCCGGCTGGATGCCGATGGCCCGCAGCTCTTTGACGCTGTGCTGAGTGGGCTTGGTTTTCACCTCGCCCGCGGTCTTGATGTAAGGAACCCAGGTAACATGGATATAGAGGGAGTTTTCCCGGCCCACATCGGTGCGGAACTGACGGATCGCCTCCAGAAAGGGCAGCCCTTCGATGTCACCGATGGTGCCGCCGATCTCGATGATGGCCACGTCCACCTCGCCTTCAAACTGCTTGATGGCCGTCTTGATTTCGTCGGTGATGTGCGGAATCACCTGCACCGTGCCACCCAGATACTCGCCGCGCCGCTCCTTGCTGATCACCGAATGATAGATGCGGCCCGAGGTGTAGTTGTTGCGCTGCCCCAGAACCGCGGAGGTGTACCGCTCGTAATGGCCGAGATCAAGATCGGTCTCCGCCCCGTCGTCGGTAACATACACCTCGCCGTGCTGGAAGGGGTTCATGGTGCCGGGGTCCACATTGATGTACGGATCCAGCTTCTGGAAGGTGATGGACAGCCCGCGGCTCTCGAGCAGGGCGCCGATGGAAGCAGCAGCCAGCCCTTTTCCCAGAGAAGAAAGTACGCCGCCGGTAACGAAGATGAATTTGGTGCGATGGGTGTGATTTGTAGTTTTCATGAAATGGCGCCGGTCTCGTAAAATAGGAAAAGAACACGATGGCTGGGTTTATGCGCAAACAACGCAAACCATCGCCATGACGCAACCCGAGGGCAGCGAGGCCTGCAATCGGTACTCCATCAGGCAATCAACAAAAAGCAAGAAATGAAACAACGGCTCGGGATAGTGTCCATCCGTAAACTGGATAGTTAAGCCGCATTAAATCTTCATCAAAATACAGCATCCCTCCCTCTTTTGTCCAAGGGAAAATACCCCGGACAACAAGATCGTCTGCAGAAATACAAAGCAATGGCTATTATCTTGATATCACAACACTTACACCCAAGGGTATAAGTTTCGTCCGAGCAGGCAAGCTGCGCAACTCAGCTTCATTACCTTGCAAGCCCTAATGCCAACCATCAGCCGCAACACGCTGCCCCATCGAACGCCGACACCTCCGTACCCGGTTTCTTCGTCTGGCCGGGCAGTTCATTGTCCGAAGCCTCTACCCAAACAAGCGCGCAGTTGACAACCAATTATCTTCAGCCCTAAAATTTAATCAGACCCCGAAAAACAAATTGATTCGGCAAAAAGGAGAACACGGATGAAAAATCAGGATCTGGTGATCGTACGCAGTTTCAACGCCCCCCGCGAACTGGTTTGGCAGGCCTGGACCGAGCCTGAGCGTTGCATGCGCTGGTGGGGGCCAAAAGGCTTCACGACCCCTGCCTGCAAGATCGATTTGCGCGTGGGCGGGGCCTATCTCAACTGTATGCGCTCCCCTGAGGGGCAGGACTTCTGGAGCACCGGGGTTTATCGCGAAGTCGTCCGGCCCGAACGGATCGTCTGCACCGACTCTTTTGCGGATGCGGACGGCAAAGTCGTCCCCGCCACCCACTACGGCATGAGTGCGGACTTCCCCCTGGAACTGCTGATCACGGTGACCTTTGCAGAAGATGGGGGCAAAACCAGGCTTACCTTGAAGCACGCCGGTCTCCCGTCCGGTGAAGACTTCGATAACTGCCGAACCGGCTGGAATGAATCATTCGACAAGCTAAATGAATTTCTGGCGAAGAGCTGAGATCAAAAGGAGATAGGCCGCAGGAAGTAGCCGGTGGCGAACGGCCCGCCTTCCTTTGAATGGCGTGAGGGGACAGCCAGGATTAGCAAAGATTTATCAAAAAATCGGGGACAACTCCCCATCTAATCCTGAAGGCTAAGGTTTCAGCGGATCGGGACCAGGACCAGATCGAAACTTGCGCCGCTCTTTCCGGTTTCCGGGTAGTGTTGCGTAACCAAGGGGCGAAAATCGGTGGCGGAAACACGAATGTGGATATGCGGCGGTCGACCGACATAAGCTGGCGGAAAATTGCTTTCGAAACGGTAGCCCCCTGATTTGTCGCTGAAAAGCGTTGCCCGGTGATCGTCATCGTAGCTGCCGGCTGGACCAACCAGCCAGACCTCGATCTTTGCCCCATTGATGGCGACACAGTCAGCGGCGGATCGCACCGCCCCGCGCAAAACATACCCCTGCCCGACCTTGGCGCGCACCGGCGCATCGGGCACATAAAAAGGGCCCAGCTGATCCGCCGGGGTCGGCTGGCATTTAAAAGGCGCATCCCCGGAGGCAGCATGGATCAAGCCGGGGAGCAGCAGCGTCAGGGCCAAAAGGATGGGGAATGTTCCGTTCATAAACCACCTCCTTTTTATATCTTAAGCAGATTTGCCCGAGGTATTCAAGAAACCCCATGCCTGAATATAAAAAGCCGCAGAAACAAGCACCCTTGCCGGAATACCCACGCCATGATCTGGTGGGTTGATGACCCGGCAACCCTGAGCAAGCCGGCAAAAAAGGCGATTGAGACAGCGATGCAGTCAAATTCGGTACATGTTTCCTGTATCAGTTCCTGGGAAATAGCCTTGCTGGTGGAGCGCGGCCGGCTGCGGCTGGCCCTCGATGTCCGCGACTGGCTCTGCCGCTGCGAGGCGCTGCCGTTTCTCACCTTTGTCTCGGTCGGCAACGCCATTGCCGTCGAATCCGTCCGACTGCCGGATTTCCCGCACGCCGACCAAGCGGACCGGATCATTGCCGCCACAACGTTGTAACTCGGAGCGACGCTGGTGACAAAAGACGATAAGCTGCAAAATTATCCCCACGTAAAAACGATCTGGTAGCATGACAGCTAATTAACCCGATCAAGTTATTAACTTAAGACCGTTGATCTCCCAATCCGCGCCCCCGCGCGGGGGGCGACCGTTTCTGCCGGGCATTGGGGCCGGTGATCTCCTTGTTTCAATCCACGCCCCCGCGCGGGGGGCGACCAGTTTAAGGGGGCGGAATGCCTCTACAGCGGCAGCGTTTCAATCCACGCCCCCGCGCGGGGGGCGACGCTTGGTGTTGATCAACCCCTTTTTGTCGGTTTGGTTTCAATCCACGCCCCCGCGCGGGGGGCGACGGACTACTACAAGATTCGACCGGCAGGGTAACGTTTGTTTCAATCCACGCCCCCGCGCGGGGGGCGACCAATTGCTGCATACCTCGTTTTCATCCCTTCATTAGTTTCAATCCACGCCCCCGCGCGGGGGGCGACATAGTCTCTACAAACGGCTTGGCAACTTTCTTGTGTTTCAATCCACGCCCCCGCGCGGGGGGCGACAAGGCCGTCGCTGACGTGGTGGCGAAAATAGACAAGTTTCAATCCACGCCCCCGCGCGGGGGGCGACGTATTACAGCAAAGATATGGACGATCTCGAATCAGTTTCAATCCACGCCCCCGCGCGGGGGGCGACCGAGGAGGTGCTGGATGTATTACGTTGATATTTCCGTTTCAATCCACGCCCCCGCGCGGGGGGCGACGAATCCGATCTTGCGATAGGGTTATTGTGAAAATGTTTCAATCCACGCCCCCGCGCGGGGGGCGACCTCCCTCAGACGCGAGGCCCGACCATGCTGAACCGTTTCAATCCACGCCCCCGCGCGGGGGGCGACCCCGACAGCGGAAAATTATACGTGCAATGGCACGTTTCAATCCACGCCCCCGCGCGGGGGGCGACGCATGCTGCCCGCCAAGCTGGCCGGCCAGAAACCCTGTTTCAATCCACGCCCCCGCGCGGGGGGCGACGCGTCGGGGCCGTCGTCGTGGACCGAGGGGGTGAGTTTCAATCCACGCCCCCGCGCGGGGGGCGACTGGATGTCACGGCGGAGCGAGTTATCGCACTGGTGTTTCAATCCACGCCCCCGCGCGGGGGGCGACAGGTAAGGAGTCCACAACTTATCTTGATACTTGCGTTTCAATCCACGCCCCCGCGCGGGGGGCGACCCGTAAGTTTGCGCCGCGGTGCCGGGATGAAACCAGTTTCAATCCACGCCCCCGCGCGGGGGGCGACCTTGGGTGACTACCGTGGAATGGCCAAGTGCTACAGTTTCAATCCACGCCCCCGCGCGGGGGGCGACAGAGCCTTTGCCGGAGATGTATGCCTCGCAGATTGTTTCAATCCACGCCCCCGCGCGGGGGGCGACCTATCTGCTGATAAGTGGATTGAGTCGGCACAAAAGTTTCAATCCACGCCCCCGCGCGGGGGGCGACGTCGGTAACCCAGAGTACCTTGTCCGAGCCGTTCGGTTTCAATCCACGCCCCCGCGCGGGGGGCGACGAAACGCCTGGATATCTCCGACCACAATCCTTTTGTTTCAATCCACGCCCCCGCGCGGGGGGCGACCTGTTTTCCGGGCAAACACATTGCCCCTATCAAGTTTCAATCCACGCCCCCGCGCGGGGGGCGACATTATATATTTTTTGTGCAGTAAATCATTCTAGTGTTTCAATCCACGCCCCCGCGCGGGGGGCGACGATTGCCCATGTCAAGGCGCGGAACGCCAAGATTGTTTCAATCCACGCCCCCGCGCGGGGGGCGACGCCTTGTCATTAGGGTTGCTTTGTGCCAAGATGCGGTTTCAATCCACGCCCCCGCGCGGGGGGCGACCGTGAAGGATGGAGAGAACGGCAAGGCCACCGGAAGTTTCAATCCACGCCCCCGCGCGGGGGGCGACAGTGTGCCACACTGTGTAAGTATGCGAAATCATTAGTTTCAATCCACGCCCCCGCGCGGGGGGCGACAGGGTTGGCCTCAATAATCGGCAGCAGCATGGAGAGTTTCAATCCACGCCCCCGCGCGGGGGGCGACGCCACCAACATCGAGCAATGCCGGTCAGTGGTGTGGTTTCAATCCACGCCCCCGCGCGGGGGGCGACGGCCAGGGCGCAGGCGATTATCGCATGAAAAATGTTTCAATCCACGCCCCCGCGCGGGGGGCGACGGTGTACTCATCTCCTACCGCTACCGCGTAATAAGTTTCAATCCACGCCCCCGCGCGGGGGGCGACGCCCGCAGGTACAAACTAAGCGAGCGGCATATCTGGTTTCAATCCACGCCCCCGCGCGGGGGGCGACCGTTACTTCGTTATCCTTTGCTGCTAAAGGATTTCTTACCTGGTTTTCGCGAACCTCCTACCGGTGGGGCAGCCTTTTCCTGTTTTCGCCCTCTGGGGCAGCCTTTATGTCCCACAACACCAACGTGTTACTGCATATGCGAATCAACCGGGGTTTTCTGGTGCGCTTCAGGTTCGCGCAGCCCCTCAAATAATTAGCGGCCCCTCCTGGTCGAACGACGGCTTAGCGCCGACATGCTCCACCCGATGCCGCCAGTTGGAACCGAGAAAATAGTAGCGCAAGCTGTCGGTTGCCGGATTAATCTCGGTCTCCAACCGTTGCCGGAGAGCCGTCCATTGGGCCGGGTCAACAATGCACTCAAAAACCGAGAACTGCACCCGCTGGCCGTAGTTCTTGCACGCCTTGGCCACCCGCCGCAGCCGCTTCTGGCCGCCCGGCTCCGAGGTGGCCACATCATAGCTCACCAAAACGAACATCGTGGATCACCTCCAAAAAAACGGCGGGTAGCCGTCCAAGTCACCCCGCACATGCCTGGCCAGCAACAGGGCCTGGGCAAAGGGGAGCAGCCCGATTTCCACCTTCTCACCCAGAAACGGGTGGCTCACCTCCTCCTGTTTTCGCTTCTGGTAGGCAATGAGCAGGGCCTTTCTGGTTTCGTCGTCCATTACCACCCCGCCGGTCTCCATCTGCCGGAAGCCGCGCGGCCGCATCACCCCAAGATTGATCTGCGAGAGGATCAATCGGTCGGCCAGCACCGGCCTGAACTCCTCCATCATATCTAATGCCAGACTGGCCCGTCCCGGACGGTCTCGATGGAGAAAGCCAACAGCCGGGTCCAACCCCACCGACTCCAGAGCGCTACGGATGTCGTGCATGAGCAAGGTATAAACGAAAGAGAGCAGACAGTTCACCTTGTCGAGTGGCGGCCTGCGGCTGCGCTCGTGAAAGGCGAAATCCTCTTTCTGGCTGGTGATGAGATGGTTGAACACTCCGAAGTAGGTGCCCGCCGCGTCGCCCTCGATACCGCGCAGGCCGTCAAGCCCGCAGGCCACCGGAAGTTGGTCCAGGGAAAAACGCAGTCGTGCCGATGCCCCTTCCAGGAGCTCGATGCCCGGTTTTTCAGGATGATCACGCAAGGCCCGCTTGAGAACGGTGCGACTGTTGACGATCTTGCCGGTGATAAAAGCGCGGGCTAGGTCGGCCGACCGCTCCTGGTCATCGGCCCAGCGGTACTGCTGGCGCCGCAACAGGACATTACCGGAAACCGGCCCCTGCACCCGCGCCAGAAACCGACCGTTTTCGCTAAGCAGGCTGACCCCCACCCCGCGCTCGGCGCAGAGGCCAAGCAAAAAGGGGCTACACGAAACCTGACCGAAGCAGACGATTCCTGAAAGGGTGTGGATCGGCACCTGGAGCCGGGTTTCTTTTTCGACCCGCACCAGAACGGTCTCGCCCTCACGCGCCAGGTAAGCGCCTTGGGTGGTGACATAGAGGGTATTGAGGAGTTTCTTCATGGCGCGTCAACAATTGCCCCGGTCATTTTTTCTCTCATCGGCAGTTGTCAAGGAATCCTGGACAACTGCGGCCTCAGCCAGCATCCGCGAAAGATACCGCCCCACATTCTTACCCGCGCCTGCCACCTTGGGCATGCAGAGGTTTATCAGCGAGCAGCTTTCGCACTTTTTTTCGTAACGGGCCGGCGGGGTGATGCCGGAGCGGATCAGAGCATGTAATTGCTCGGCCGCCTCCTTGGTCTCCCGTCGCAACCCGTCATCGAAATGCACCACCTGCCGCCGCCGGTTCTTGCCGTAGAAAAGCGCCCCCTCCGGCACCGAGCAATGAAGCATCTCCTCCAAACACACGGCCTGGGCGCAGAGTTGCACCCGGTCCCAGTTGGCCGCCTTTGCCCGGCCCCGTTTGTATTCCACCGGATAGGGCCGCCAGCTCCCCGCATCGCCCCGGTGATACTCCACCACATCCGCCTTGCCGGACAGGCCGAGGCGCAGAGAGCGCAGTGGCACCGCGCTTTCGCTGCGGACATCGTTCCGGCTCTGAGCAACGCCGCTGTCAACCCGCTCGTGCATGATCCTGCCCTGGGCGGTGAAAAGGTTCTCGCTCCAGACCTGCTCAATATGGATCAACGCGCATTGCCGCGCGCAGAACAGCAGATGCTGCAAGGCCGATAAGGGGAGAAGGTCGTCTTCGCTGAACATCGATCTTTCTCTCACTCCGCTGTTGCTTTGGGACGGTGACATCGCGAAGCACATGCGCAGAAAGTCACCTGAATTTCCCCAGCTTGGCCAGTAACTTTTCCCGCATCCGCGGTCGGTCTTCGGGGAAAAGCGAGATGAGCCTTTTGCCCTGCTGCTGGTAAAGCTGCTGCTTTTTGAGCATACCGATCTTGTAATCGGCCGTGTCCATGCCCCAGTACTCGATATACACATCGAATTCCGGCAGATAGAAGTCGGGGCGGATGGCATACCCGTCGAGGATGCGAAACCGTTCGTCGTAGCGGTACCTGATCTGCTCGTCGTTAAGGATTTCGCAGATCATGCGCTCTCCGTCCGACTGTACCCAGGTGCCGTCCTTGGCCCGGATGTTCTTCTGCAGCTCCACCTTGGTTTCGAAGTTGCGCCGTTCAAGAAACACCTCGTCGAAACAGTAGTTGCAGAACGGCCGCTGAAACGCCTTGTGGCTGCGGAGATATTCATCAAGCTCCAACTTGACCCCGCACCGCTTGCAACAGTGTACCGCTTGCAGCTCTTCGATCCGGCCCGCCTCTTCGATCAACTCGATCGCCTTTTTGGCGCTCTCGTTGTTGTACTCCTTTTCCACCGGACTGATGGCCATGTCCCGCAGATCGGCAAGAGCGCATCGTGCCGCGGTCCCGAAAAGCCCCAACGCCTTGGCCACATATTGCCGGACCTGCGGATGGCTGTCCCGCAGCAGCGGTTGCAAGGATGCGACCGCCTGCTTTCCATCCGCCAGCCCTGCCAGCTTGCCGATGGCCGAGGCCGCAAGCCGCCGGACATTGGCAACAGGCGACTTGGTCAGTTCGGTGAGTTCCGGCAACACGGCCGGATCGCCGGAATTGCCCAACGCCACCGCCCGCTCCCGGAATTGTTTTTCAAGTTTCGGGTGCATTGGCGCCTCCTGAGGAGGTTATAGTTTTTCGATGACCGTCACGCTCTGCGGCTGGACGGCCTTCACCGCACCCCATATCAGCCCGGATGCTGCCCGAGAGCAATATGCATTTTTTGCATGTTGGTTTTCCCCTACCATCTTGAACATCAACAAGGCGAATTCGAGCTGTTGCATTTTTTGCAACAGTTGCCCGTTCAGCGGAAAATGCCCTCGGCGTTAGCGCAGTTACTTGCCCGCTTCTTTCCCTCCGGGGCCAGCAATGCAACTGGGGTACAAATTGTACCCCAGTAGGAATCGAGTTCCGGATCCCGCTGCCGCATCTTTTTAATGTACTGCCGGGGATCGGCGCTGTCGGTCAATGCCTGCACCACATCGGCAACCGAAAACCACCACTCGTCGTTGTGCTGGGTCCGCCGGATTTCCTTGTTTTTGAAGACAACCAGTTTGGTTTCCATGGTCAAGTCACTCACATGTTCACCCATGTCACGCTACCTTAGAATCCGTTGATTTCTTCGGGCGTCAGTTCAGGCAAGTTGTTAAGCTGATAACTGCCGTCCGCCTTCACAGACAGTGTCCGGTGAACCTTCGCCGAAGAATATTGACCTGCTTTACTACTGTGCCGCCACCAGATAACCTTTTCAACGGCCATGCTGCCTTCCGGACGTGCGGATGAGGCGTCGTTTTCAAAGAGCTTGGGCAGAACCGCCTTAATTGTTTCCGCATCTGTATCGCTGAACCCGGTTTTCTCGGCCAATTGCGGATTCATGCTGCCGCAAAAGACATAGATGCCTTGATCAACGCGGTGCTTCATTCCCATGGTATCGGAACCACGCTTGCTGCCATCACCCTCACCGCTGACACTCTTGGTAATCTGGGTGCTAGTAACGCTGACCGGCGTAATGCTGAAAGCAGGCTGAACGCTCACCGGCCCACGTATGCCGATGGAAACACCTTTGTCGTCGCCAGCACCGGCCGCAGCCTCACCCTCTTTGGCTTTTGCTTTTTTGCCACCAGCAGCCTTGAAAGCGAATAGTTGCCCAAAAGCACGAACGTCCAGCCAAGTGGCACACGCCTTTTTGGCAATCTCATCTGAACCCTTAATGCCAGAAAGCACTGAATCAGCACGGGATCGGAGACTTCCGTGTTCATCGATCTTGTTATCGTCAGACTGAACGAAGATGGCCTTTCCTGCCTCCATAAGCCGGTTGCGAATCTTGCGCTTAATGCAGACATCCGAAACCTCACCGTTGCCCTCGTAAATGGTGCGAGGCCGGTTGCCATTTAAAGGATCGCCATTGGGGTTAGCGTTCACCACACTAAAAATTACCGCGAAATCAATCTTGTTTGACAGGCTCATGCTCTCGTCTCCTTTGTGAGTTATGGTCAGAGATTATCCTTCGTTTTCATCTTCAACTTCGGCAGCTACCGAATGCTGATCAGGGCGAAGCGCCGCCCGTTGGCAATGATAACCAAGCAGGAACTCTCCGGTTAATCGCCGGTCAGACACAAAGTCATCGGTGTCGAAGGCGGCAATGACATCATCCATCTCTTGCTTGACGGCATGGAGAAACCCTGCGCGCTTCGAACTCAACCGAACTTTGTAGGGAGTCAGGCCGGTTTCCAAAATGAGCCAAGTTGACTGCGGGCGCTCAGCAAAACGCTGCATCAGTTTTTCCGCATTTGTGGCCCGCATCTCGCCCCCCACGTATAGGGCACGGCCCTCCAGATGCTCCGCCAGCGCCAACAACCGGCCATACAGGTAATCCCTCGTTTTTCGTTCTCGCTCCAAAGCCATTTGGTATCTCCTCTCCTTATGGTGATATCTGAAAAGCGCACATGCTATGCCAAGGGACTTTTCACATTCCCAGTACTCCATTCCATTTCGATTGCTGGCCCGTCTGACACAGGATTCAACAAGGTCGCGGGGGATCGGCGCACCATCGACAATGCAGGGAAGCAACCTCTCAACCGTTGCCTTGCGAAGTTTGTCGTCAATCCGCCTACCGTAAGCCACTTCGGCAATGTCGCGCGGCGCCGGGGCACCAAAGAAAATCCTGTCCTTGCCGAAATACTGCTGCCAGCAACAGCCAATGTGCCATGACTCAACTCGTTCAAGAAATTCGGAACCGGTTAGCTCCCGGTAATAGCTGATCGCCATACGTCCAGGAGAAGCGGAATCAAGTCCGACCACAACAACATCGTCGGTTGACTTCAGCTGTGCCTTATACCCAGACATCTTCATTGACAGGGCAATACCAACTTCTTGGGCGGTGTAACCAGTCTTAGATGGTTGTGGGGCCTCGGCCTCATCCCCACCGAACAAAAAAGAAAAGGTGTCTGCTTGTGGATCGGGCACATCCGCCCCGGAAACTGCCCAAGCAACCACGGCTTGCTCTCCGTCACGCCTCCCTTGGCGTTCAATCAGCCATCGCAGGGCGCTATGCGCTTTCTGGGTTACTTCCATCCCAATACCACAAGCCTCTGAGTCAGAGGTGAAGCGCCCAAGGTAAGTAAAACCTATCGAGTCATTCGAAGAGATCAGCTTCGCACCATCACCGGGATACCTGATATTCTTGGGATGGTTGGAAGCTATGTTTGCTGTTTCACCCGTTACCATGCAGAGGTCTCTGTTACTTTGCAGAGTAACGTAGTAACGACTCCAAGATTCTCGAAGCTCAATATCCTTCCATAGCTCGGAAGGGTTATCTCCTGGGATTTCTACGGAAAATCTTACGAAGGCCTCAAATTGTCCCTTTTTGTTGCCCTGTTTTATCGACTTAAAAATAGGCGGCGCCTCCGTTGATTCAGTCCATTCCCCAACAAGATTCCCGTCGTTCCCAACAATAAGGACTTTCTTCTCTATCAAATCCTTTATCAGTTGGCCTTTTTCCAAGTAGGTGTAGGCCGCCTGCAATTTGCGATTTCCCGCGTTCTCAGCCCACCCCTTCAATGCCTGGATATATGGCCCAAACCCTGATTCATTCTTCTTTTTGTTCGGATTGCCGCCAAATACCAGATAATCACCGGCAACATATTGCAGCGTGTCGCAGAGTGCATGCGGAGCAATCTTCGAACCGGAACGACCGGAAGAAGCCTCTGTAGCCGGGATAATGGTCGGAGCATCATCTTTCATGACCACGGTTGCGGCCGAAAAATTGCCTCGCCCATCTAAGACGACATGAATCTGCGCATTCTGTGTGCCATGAAATAATGGCAACAAAGGCGTCACATCGTTTGGATTGGCGATATTGCCCAAGTTGTTCTCATAGGTCTGATAAAGCTTTTCAATCCAGCTCATCCAACAGGCCCTCCTCTTGCAGACCGACCGAATTTGGCGGTTTAGGAGTCATCTCCCGCACAAATTTACGGATCGTGCAATCTTCCGGCTTCGGAAAGGCAACAACCCCATCCTGCATCACCGGTCGCCAGAAACGACTATGCAGCTTGTTGGTCCCGGTTTCGTCCGGGTAATCAAAACCGTGGAACATGAGTCCGTAGGCCAATTCCCCACCGCCATCGTATACGCCTTCCCCTTCGCCAAAAGTGCAGGGCTCCACGTACCCTTGGCACTCCCGCGTCCCGAGGAAGATGTCTTGCCGCCCCCCCTTATCCACCATCCGCTGTGCTACCTGGAAGTGCTTGCCGTCAATCCGGTCTTGAGCCATATCTTCCCGGTGGAGATTCCACTCAAAATGGGCCTGCACCTGGTATTCCACATCGGCGAGATAGGTATAGATGGCAAGGGAGTTCCCGCCGCTGAAGACCAGTGGCTTCATGCTCTTGGACTGGGTTCGAATGCGTCGCATGACCCGTACCTTGTCGATTACCCAGGTGAAAGTTGGTTTCCAGTAAACGGATTTGGCGACCCCCTTGAGCGCCTCGTAGGTCGGAATATGGTACGAACATTTTTCCCCGCCGATCTTGGTAAGCGGGTCGGTGAAGAGCGCAAAACGCCCGGACACCTTGAAGTCTATCCGATTTCTCATGCACACCTCCTCATACGATATGGGTCTTCATTGCTGCGACCTCTTCAGTACTTGCGCCAAATTCCTCGCTGTAGTGCCTCTCGTCGAGCCAGAAAATATCGCTTCCCTCCCAGACTTCGTATAACCGCCCTTTCCCCTTCAGATTATTCACTTCATAAGAGAAGAAGTTGACCGAATAGCGCTGGGCCTCTTTCAGCAACTTGGTTTTCCCTTCAAAACGAGCGCCTGCAAGCTCGGCAATGATCCGCTCTCCCCTGCCGTACGGGACGATCACACCCTCGGTGGGAGAATCAATAGCCTTGAATGCCTTGGCAGCACTCATGAACGATTGGCGCAGATGGTGCGACGACGCTTGTTTTTGTACCCTTTGATAGGCTGCAACCGACAATGAATTGAGGGACAACATGGTCAGGAGATCGTCATCCCGCCCGAACTCCCTGTGCGAGAGAGGGAATGCCATCTCGTGGGCTCGTTGAAAGAAATAATATTGGTAGTAGCGCTCCATCGCCTTCGGGCTCAACAGGTCATGCTCGAATGACGCCTGATCATCATGAAATTCCCGTAAAACTCGCCTTGTTATCTGCTGCGCCAACCGGATTTCCGGAAGTCTATCAAGCCCCTCGTTTGCCGGATTAACGACCAAGACCTTGCCGGTCGGCCGCAAACCGTTACGGTTACAGCGCCCAGCTGCCTGGGCAATCGAGTCGAGCCCGGCCAGATAGCGGATAACCGAACCAAAGTCCACATCCACCCCGGCCTCGATGAGTTGGGTGCTGACGCAGATCACCGGTGACGATTTTTTCGGATCAAGACAGGCCTTGACCTTGTCGAGCACAGCCATTCGGTGCGCAGGACACATGCTGGTACTCAAGTGATAAACATGCTCAGTGCCGCCTTGCAGACGCCGGTAGAGTTCCTGATAGAGTTCCCGAGCCTGAACCTTTTTATTGACAATAACCAGCACACTGCCCGATTCGGCAAGTTGTTGCTTGGTGACGTCAGCCACCTCGTTTACCGTCCAGCCTTCCGATTTGAGTTTGCTTCCATCAATCGTGGCGCGATACAGGTCTCGAAAGAGCCCCCCCACATCCCGCATCATCTGCGGATCGGCAGAAAGCTGGGCCGCACCCTTGGCCGGTTCAACCTTATGCAACAGGGGTTGCGTGGCCGTACAGAAAACGACGGTGGAACCGCATTGCCCGGCCAGGAAGTTCACAGCATTATTGAACAAATGCACCGTGCGAATCGGGATGGTCTGAATCTCATCAAAAATGATGATGGCATTGGCGAGTTGATGCAGCCGCCTCACGCCCCGGGTGCCAGCGGCAAAAAGAGTTTCCAGAAACTGCACGGCAGTGGTGTAGATAATGGGAGCATCCCAGTTTTCGGCAAGCAGCTTGCTCTGGCTGGTGTCCTGCTCCGGCGTCAAATTCGAGTGGTGCTCAAGCACGACGTTTCTGCCGCTTTCTTCAAGGAACGAGAACACCGAACGGGCAACTCGGGCGTTCTGATCGATGATAGAGGTATAGGGAACAACATAGATGATGCGATCCATCTTGTGCTTTGCGGCATGGTGCAATGCAAAGCGGAGACTTGCCAGTGTCTTTCCCCCGCCGGTGGGAACAGTAAGTTGATATACCCCTCTTTCCCGGTCAGCGAAGCTCAGGCACGCCGAAGCAATATCGGCCCGAATCTCATCTATCCGGTTTCTTATCTTAAAGCCTGCAAGATTGGCTTCGAGGATGCCGACCAGAAGCGGCCATTCCGGTTTTGGGTTGGGCTGGCGTTCGGCAGAATTCAGGCGATCCGCATCGATCAGGGAACTGAAAAGAAAACGGGTCAAGAACCCCAACATGAATTGGTTAATGATTGCCTGCGACTCCCCTGGCCGCAATATCCGTTCAAGTCGTTGCTGTAACTCATCCTCAACCCTTGAAGAATCCATAAGCAGGTTGACATGCTGCCGTATTGGCTCCTCCGCCTTCTCTTTTATCTCCCCGATATGCGTTCTTTCCGTCGGTTTATCCAGGCGTTTAGAAAACAGATCCGTGCCGTCGGGCGCAAGGCTGTCAATCAACCCGGAATGATGTGACGCTATGCAAAGCGCCATAATTTCCGCAGCGATCTGCCCCAATGGGGATTTCGTCTTTTTCTCCCAAATGTATTGAGCCCCGGCAGTAGAGTGGTCTATTTTTCCCCGCATCCTGGCAGCATCAACATATTCATCGTCATCCGGCTCAATCTTTCCCGCTGCGGACTTGATGTAAGTCTGAAATGCCTCTGCGTATTTGCCGAAATCATGAACTAATCCCATCAACTCACCAAGCGCGGGCAGACCGATCTTTGCGGAAAATCCGGCTGTCAAAGCAGAAGCTCCCTCAAGATGCTCAGCGATAGTTTGGGGAGTGCCATCCGATTGTCTGTAGCGAGCGATGTACTGTATCTCTTTATCTTGGTTCATTTTCTTCCCCTCCCCACACTACCCCCAGCATCTCCCGAAACAGCCGGTTCAAGACATCAAGGGACGGCTTTGGCGTCCGCCCCTCCTTGCCCGCCCCGGCTTCAAACCGGGCAAACTCCCCTTCAATGAACTCGCTGATCCCCGGCACTCTTGGCCCTTCTGCCAGTTCCATGCCTGCCGTTTTCCGGGCAAGCAACTCGAACACCGCCTCTTTGAGTCGGCCGTCCGGCAGCATGCTTTCCACCAGGGCCGGAAAGGACATCGGCGGCGGGCCGCCCCTGGTTTCAATCCAGCGCATGGCCAAGAGCGGCCGCAGGACATAGAGGTACTTCTTGGTCCGGACAATCTCCCCTTGCAGATACTCCCTAAAATTTCCCTGGGCCATGTGCCGGTAATGATGCAGGCAGGCGGAGGGCGAATAGTAAATGTCCGTCATGGCCCGCAGCCTGGTGGCCAAGTCGAAGCGGTCGGCATAAATGATCGGTGAGTTCAGCCATTCGAGCAGCGGCGGGTTGCTCTTGTGCAGCAGCCACAGGGCCTTGCGGAGATCCCAGCCGGCAAGGTCCAGATCACCTTCAAGATGTTCGATCACATCCCGCCTGCGCTCCACATCAATGGCAAGATAATGCTCCGGCCGGTGCAGGTAGACGAAACGCACATCCCAGTCGCTGTCTTGCGAGGCAAAACCCCAGGCCCGGCTGCCGGATTCGCAGGCATAGAGGATTTTCACCTCACAATCCTGTTCTATTTCGTTAAGCCGTGCCCGGATATTCTCTTCCACCATGCCCCCCGCTTTCATCCTGTATCACTCGCTCAAAGAGATAGATGCGCCACGAATACGCAATTACCGGGCGCGGTTCTGGTCAGGGCGATTCTGACCCTGCCATCCGGTCGTGACCTTCCAGCTGAACCGTTTCCATTTTGGAAACGGTTGCCTCGCGCTCCAGTTCACCGCTGGAAGAAATCAGAAGAAATCCGGGACGCTTCCCAGATTAAGAAAATACGGCCGTCAAAAGCCAAGCCCCGGAATCGATTCTTCATCCAACTCTTGTCAAACAATTGGCACAACGTCATCAAGCCATACGGCAATGGTGAGGCTTTCTTCAAAACACATTATCCTTGTCAGGATTCACTGTATTTCACCAGGCAAGTTCCGGCAAGCAACAAATTGATTCCCGTAATTTATCAGTATCCCTATCCCAAATTTTCCTCCCCCTATCGCAGAGCGTACCACCCCGCCTGGGACAAATGATGTCCCAGACGGGGTGAAAAATAAAAAAATTACCGGCTGCAGCCGGTATGCGCTTGCCTGCACATCTGGCATTCCCGCCTGTAAACGCAGGATCTTCGGAGCAACAGCATTGCCGACCCCAGGCTGAAAGCAAACGAATATGAGCCGAAAAGCCCATGGCAATCCCTCCCGTTTATGATTCCAGCCCGGCATCCCGCAGCGAAAATCGCCGCTGGAAAAGAAAACGGGCAGATTGCTCCCCGCAATTCCTGTGTTGGCAATTCCTGTTGACGAAAAAGCCTCGATCAGTTTTAATACTTTGATTTTTATCTGAGGTCTGGAACAGGCATATTTTCTCGTACAGAAAGGGCCCCTTAATCCTTGCTATATACTCTGTATCAACTCTTCGGCTGGCTCTTTTTCATTGTCGTTTTTCCTTTTGCCTGCGTGTATCTTGCTTTTTCAGACAAGCATCGCCAAGGTCTGAGGCAACGCTTTGGCCATGTGGAAGATGTGCAGCTTGACGAAGACAAACCGGTCCGCATCTGGCTGCACGCCGCCTCGGTCGGCGAAATCCAGGTCGCCAGGACGTTGATTGCCGAGATCAGGAAACAGTTACCCGAGGCGTCCATCGTCGTCTCCACCGGAAATCGGCATGGCATGGCGGTGGCGGCAAACCAGCTCCCGATTGAGGTGCCCTGTTTTTTTGCCCCGTTTGACCTCATCGGCATTGTCAACCGGACCCTGACGACGATCCGGCCTACTATATATGTCTGCCTAGAAACTGAACTGTGGCCGAACATCATCCGGCAGGCGCAACATCACGGGGCAAAGCTGTTTCTGCTGAACGGCCGCCTTTCTGAAAAATCGTATGCCGGCTACCGGAAGATAAAAAGCCTGATGCAGGATGTGCTCGCCTGCTTCACCAAGATCTCGGTTATCCAGGGTGGAGATGCCAAACGATTCAGGGCCTTGGGTGCAGACCCGGCCAGGATTCGCATTCTGGGCAACGCCAAGTACGACCAGCCAATTACCCAGCCAGACCCTAGTCTGGCGGAGCGCTACCGGCAGATGCTGGGTATTCATCGCCGACAGCCGGTGCTGGTCACCGGCAGCACCCATACCGGCGAAGAAGCGATGCTGATCGAGGTGTTTCGCGCCCTGCAACAGCGGGTCCCGGATCTTGTCTGGATCGTTGCCCCCCGGCATCTCCAGAGACTAACCGAGGTTGAAAAGCTTTTCGAGGACCAGGGAATCGCCACCATACGGCTGGGTCAGGTTCAGGGGCAAGGAAGGAACGCCGAGGTGATTCTGGTTGACACCATGGGGGAACTGGCCGGCCTCTATTCCCTGGCCACCTATGTCTTCTGCGGCGGGAGCCTGGTGGAACGCGGCGGCCACAATGTTTTAGAGGCGGCGGCCTGGGGAACCCCTGTTTTTTACGGGCCGCACATGGCGGACTTTTCCGACGCCAAGGCGCTGCTTGAAGCGGAAGGCGCCGGTTTTTGCGTAAAAAACCCCAGGCAACTCGCCGACAGGCTGCTCTATTTTATCGAAAGGCCCGAAGAATATGCCGTGGCAGGGCGAGGCGCCCTTAAGGTTGCGAACAGGCAACAGGGATCGGCCCAGAAACAGATCGCGCTCATCAAGGAAGTTCTGCATTCCATACCGCAGTCATCCTGCATGCATTCTACAATTTAGAGTTTAGGAAATTTCTATGAAAGCACTTATCGCCCTTGAAGACGGCACTATTTTTGAAGGGAGATCCTTCACCGGCTCCGGAGAAACCAGTGGCGAGATCGTATTCAACACCGGGATGAGCGGCTACCAAGAGGTGCTCACCGATCCGTCCTACAAAGGACAGATCGTCACCATGACCTATCCGCTCATCGGCAACTACGGGGTCAATCCCGAGGATATGGAGTCGGATCGGGTGCAGGTGGAAGCTTTCCTCATCAAGGAATACCATGCTTTCCCCAGCAACTTCCGTTCAACCGGCACCCTGGCCGATTTCCTCAAAAAGGACAACATCCTCGGGATCGAGGGCATCGACACCCGGGCCCTTACCCGTCACATCCGGATGGCCGGAGCCCTGAAGGGGATTGTCTCCACCGAGGATCTCAACCCCGAATCCCTTATCCGGAAAGCAAAAAATTCCCCCGGCCTGGTCGGCCGGGATCTGGTCCGGGAAGTGACCTGCGCCGAACCCTACGGCTGGCGCGACAACAAGCCCGTCCCCGGCAGCAATTTCAGCACAAGCGCGCCTGGGAAATACCGGGTGGTCGCCTATGATTTCGGGCTGAAATACAATCAACTCAGACTTCTGGCCGAACGGAATTGCGCGGTGCAGGTTGTCCCCTGCACCGCCACAGCCGAGGAAATTATGGCCATGAATCCGGACGGGCTCTTTCTTTCCAATGGCCCTGGCGATCCGGCCGCTATTCCCGGAATTGTCGAAAATATCCGTGCCCTCTTCGGCAAAACACCCATCTTCGGCATCTGCCTGGGTAACCAGCTTCTCGGCCTTGCCTATGGCGGCAGCACCTACAAACTCAAATTCGGCCATCGCGGCGTCAACCAGCCGGTCAAAGATCTTCTTACCGGCAAGGTGGAGATAACCTCGCAAAATCATGGCTTCTGCGTTGACTCAGCCACCCTGAATCCGGATGAGATCGAACTCACCCATATCAACCTCAACGACAACAGCGTCGAAGGCATGCGGCACCGAAAATACCCGATATTTTCCGTACAGTATCATCCGGAGAATGCCCCCGGCCCGCATGACTCGCTCTATCTCTTTGATCGCTTCATCGACATGATGCAGCAGTAGCGACGTTGATTATTACTAAACGACGGCTTAATTGACCTAACCACAAGCAGGTAAAAAAATCCGATGCCTAAAAGAACCGACATTAAAAAGATTCTGATTATCGGCTCCGGCCCCATTATCATCAGTCAGGCCTGCGAGTTCGACTATTCCGGCACCCAGGCGGTAAAGGCCCTGAAGGAGGAAGGCTACGAGGTCATCCTCATCAATTCCAATCCGGCCACCATCATGACCGATCCGGAAATAGCCGACCGGACCTACATCGAGCCGATCACCCCGGAGATGGTCGCCAAGATCATCGAGCGGGAACGCCCGGACGCGCTCCTGCCCACCCTGGGCGGACAGACCGCCCTCAACACCGCGATCAAGGTGGCGGAGCTGGGGGTGCTGGAAAAATACGGGGTGGAACTGCTCGGCGCCAATATCGCGGTGATCAAAAAAGCGGAAGGCCGCGACTCCTTCCGGGATGCCATGCGCAAGATCGGCCTTAAAGTCCCGGAAAGCGCCATTATCCACACCCTTGAAGAAACCAAGGCCGCCAGCAAACAGATCGGCTTTCCCATCATTGTCCGCCCCAGCTTTACCCTGGGCGGCACCGGCGGCGGCATCGCCTATAATTCCCAGGAACTCGAGGAGTTCTGCAAGGCCGGCCTCGACCTGAGCATGAATTCCGAGGTCATGCTGGAGCGGAGCCTGCTGGGCTGGAAGGAATACGAGCTTGAGGTGATGCGCGACAAGGCCGACAACGTGGTGATCATCTGCTCCATCGAAAATGTCGACGCCATGGGGGTACACACCGGTGACTCCATTACCGTCGCCCCGGCCCAGACCCTGACCGACCGCGAATATCAGGAGATGCGCAACGCCGCCATCGCCATCATGCGGGAAATCGGGGTGGAAACCGGCGGCTCCAATGTCCAGTTTGCCGTGAACCCCAAAGACGGCGAGCTGATGATCATCGAGATGAACCCCAGGGTTTCCCGGAGTTCGGCCCTGGCCTCCAAGGCCACCGGTTTCCCTATTGCCAAGATCGCGGCCAAGCTGGCCGTGGGCTACACCCTGGACGAAATTCCCAACGACATCACCCGGGAAACCATGGCGGCCTTTGAGCCGAGCATCGATTATTGCGTGGTCAAGATTCCCCGCTTTACCTTTGAAAAATTCCCCGAGGCCGACGACTTTCTCACCACGGCCATGAAATCGGTGGGCGAGACCATGGCCATCGGCCGCACCTTCAAGGAGGCCTTCCAAAAAGGGATGCGCTCTCTGGAAATCGGGGTGAGTGGTTTTGGCGCGGACCCCAAATTCAACCTGCAGACCATGGATCAGCAGGACCTGGAGAACGGCCTGCGCAAACCGAACTCCAAACGGTTCTTCCAGGTGTTTGAGGCCCTGCGCCGGGGCATGAGCGTGGAGAAGATCTACGAAATCTCTTTTATCGACCCCTGGTTTTTGCATAACTTTAGACAGATTATCGAGATGGAAGCCCGCATCCGGGATAAGGGCTTCAACGGCCTGGACCATGACTTTTTGCAAGAGGTCAAACAGCTCGGCTACTCCGATCGCCAGCTCGCCTTTCTCACCGGCACCTCGGAAGAAGATGTCTGGGAGCTGCGGGAAAAACTTGCTGTGCAGCCGGTGTACAAGCTGGTCGACACCTGCGCCGCCGAATTCGAGGCCTACACCCCCTACTATTACTCCACCTACGAGGTGGAAAACGAGGCAAGGGAAACCAAAGGCCCTAAGGTTATGATCCTCGGTGGCGGCCCCAACCGGATCGGCCAGGGAATCGAATTCGACTACTGCTGCGTCCATGCCTCTTTCGCCCTCAAGGAAATGGGCATTGAGTCCATCATGGTCAACTCCAACCCGGAAACGGTCTCCACCGATTACGACACCTCGGACAAGCTGTACTTTGAACCGCTGACCAGGGAAGACGTGCTGCATATCATTAATACCGAAAAGCCCGACGGGGTCATCGTGCAGTTCGGCGGCCAGACTCCCCTGAATCTCGCCGTGCCCCTGGCCAAGGCCGGGGTCCCCATCCTGGGCACCTCTCCGGACTCCATCGACCGGGCGGAGGACCGCAAGCGTTTTCAGCAGTTCCTGCACAAACTTAACCTGTTGCAGCCGGAGAACGGCACGGCCCAGACCGCGGATGAAGCTCTGGTCATCGCCGCGCGGATCGGCTATCCGGTGGTGGTGCGCCCCTCCTACGTCCTCGGCGGTCGCGCCATGCGCATCGTTTATAATGAAAGGGATCTGACCTCCTATATGAATTCGGCCATCGACGTCTCACCCGACCGGCCGATCCTGATCGACAAATTCCTCAAGGATGCGGTGGAAATCGATGTGGACGCCATCTCCGACGGGGAGAACACCATCATCGGCGGGATCATGCAGCACATCGAAGAGGCGGGCATCCATTCCGGTGATTCCGCCTGCGTTCTGCCGCCGCACAGCCTTTCCAAGGAGATGATCGAGACGATCAAGAGCGCTACCCGGGCCATGGCCGCCGAGCTCAAGGTCAAAGGGTTGATGAACATCCAGTTTGCGGTCAAGGCAAATGTTCTCTATATCCTTGAGGTTAACCCGCGCGCCTCGCGAACCGTCCCCTTTGTCAGCAAGGCAACCGGCGTTCCCCTTGCCAAGCTGGCCACCAAGGTCATGCTCGGCAAAACCTTGCCGGAGCTGGGCCTCACCGAGGAAGTTGTGGTGGCCCACTATGCGGTCAAGGAAGCGGTTTTCCCCTTTGATCGCTTTGACAACGTAGACACCCTGCTGGGGCCGGAGATGAAATCCACCGGCGAGGTCATGGGCATGGATGTCTGCCTTGGCCTGGCTTTTGCCAAATCACAGCTGGCCGCCGGCCAAAAGATCCCTACCAAAGGCAACGTACTCTTGAGCGTACGGCACAGCGACAAACCAGCCATCGTGCCCATTGCCAAGAAGATCATTGCCCTGGGCTTCAATATCCTCGCGACCCCGGGCACCGCCAGGATTTTAGCAGATAACGGCGTCGCCTGCGCCAGTGTCCACAAGATTTCCGAGGGCCGACCGCATATCCTCGACAAGATTCAGGACAAGCAGATCCAGTGGATTGTCAACACCTCGCTTGGCACCAGAACCACGGAAGATGCCTATACCATTCGGCGCGCGGCCCTGAATTACCATCTGCCTTATACTACCACCATTGCCGGGGCAGAATCCATGGTCAAGGCCATCGGCACCATGCAGCAGGAATCCATGGAACCCAAGTCGGTGCAGGAATATTTTGCCTGAGCCACGAAAGTCCAGCAAAAAAAGAGCGTGTCTGTTTTGCCCCTCTGGACTTTCTCCTGCACCTGACTTATGGTACGAGAGTGAAAAATTTACGATCCGTCTCGCAGGAATTTCCTGCGGCTTGCCGACAATGATGGAGGTTCTGCTTGAACAGTTTCTATAAAAACCTGGCCATGTGGCTGGTAATTGGCCTTACCATGATCCTGCTTTTCAACCTGTTCAACAAGCCGCAATCATCCGTGGTGGAAATGAGCTATAGTGATTTCCTGAGCAGCATCGAATCAGGGCAGATCTCCTCGGTAAACATCCAGGCGGATGAAGTTACCGGCAAGGGCAGCGGCGGCAAGAACTTCAAGGTAGTCACCCCTCCTGCTGACTCGGAGCTTATTCCCATCCTGCGCAAGGCCAAGGTCAACATCATGGTCAAGCAAAAGGAAGAGTCCCCTTGGTATGTCACGGTCCTGGTTTCCTGGTTCCCCATGCTTCTCCTCATCGGGGTCTGGATCTTCTTCATGCGCCAGATGCAGGGCGGCGGCGGCAAGGCCATGAGCTTTGGCAAAAGCCGGGCCCGCCTTTTGGACAAGGATCAGACCAAAGTTACCTTTGCCGATGTCGCAGGCATTGAAGAGGCCAAGGAAGAGCTTTCCGAGATCATCGATTTCCTCAGAGATCCCAAAAAATTCACCCGGTTGGGCGGTCGCATCCCCAAGGGTGTTTTGCTGGCCGGGGCACCGGGAACCGGCAAAACCCTCCTGGCCAAGGCTGTGGCGGGTGAGGCAGAGGTTCCATTTTACTCCATCAGCGGCTCCGATTTTGTCGAAATGTTTGTCGGGGTTGGGGCAAGCCGGGTGCGGGATCTGTTCATTCAAGGCAAGAAAAATGCCCCCTGCATCATCTTCATTGACGAGATCGACGCCGTGGGCCGCCACCGTGGCGCGGGCCTGGGCGGCGGCCATGATGAGCGGGAACAGACCCTGAACCAGCTGCTGGTTGAAATGGACGGCTTTGAATCCAACGAGGGGGTCATTATTATCTCCGCCACCAACCGCCCCGATGTCCTCGATCCTGCCCTGCTCCGCCCCGGTCGCTTTGACCGGCAGGTGGTGGTGCCGGTGCCGGACGTGAAGGGAAGGGAAAAAATCCTGGAGGTTCACGGCCAGAAAAAAGCCGTTTCCGAAGACATCAACTGGGAGGTAATCGCCCGGGGCACCCCTGGTTTTTCCGGGGCCGATCTGGAGAACATGGTGAACGAGGCCGCGCTGCTTGCCGCCCGGGCCGACGCGGAAAAAATCACCATGATTCACATGGAACAGGCCAAGGACAAAGTAATGATGGGGGCCGAACGCCGGAGCATGATCATCACCGAAAAAGAAAAGGAAATCACCGCTTATCACGAGGCAGGGCACGCTCTGGTGGCCATGCTGCTGCCCGGCACCGACCCCATCCACAAAGTGACCATTATCCCCCGCGGCCGCGCCCTGGGCCTTACCCAGCAGCTGCCGGTGGATGAAAAACACACCTACGCCAGATCATTCCTTCAGAATAATCTCTGCATCCTGCTCAGCGGCAGGGTTGCGGAAGAGATGATCTTTGGCGAAATCACCACCGGCAGCGGCAATGATATCGAACGCTGCACCCTGCTGGCCCGGAAAATGGTCTGCGAGTGGGGGATGAGTGAGGAAATGGGCCCCCTGTCCTACGGCAAGAAGGAAGAGCAGATTTTTCTGGGCCGGGAAATCGCCCAGCACCGTGACTACAGCGAATCCACCGCTGTTCGGATTGACGATGAGGTCAAACGCATTGTTTTGAAGGCAAACGATAATGTCCGCCAGCTGCTTTCCGAAAATATTGCGGTTTTGCGGGCCATTGCCCAGGCCCTTCTGGAAAGGGAAACCCTCGGCCTGGAGGATATCAAGACGATCATGGCGGATGGCGACAAGATGTTATCGCCGGCAGAGGCTCAGGAATCGGCACTAAATAATCCGTGAAATTGTCTCCTTTATATGGCTCTTTGCACCGCTAGTGCTGTTGCCGTTCTTGCCATTCAGGCGACGAGGCTTTTGCCACGACCGCTTTGTCGGACAACCGCTGGCCACACTATCACTTGCCAACCAACCGAGTCCTTTGGCGGCCCACCCGCTTAAAGGACTCATGCATTTCAGGCCGCCTCTTGCAGATCACAAGCAAAAATAAAACCATAGCTTTTGATTCCCGTCCGCTGGTAATGGGCATTCTTAATGTTACCCCGGACTCTTTTTCCGATGGCGGCCGCTTTACGCAGGCTGAGGCGATCTCCGCCCAGGTCGAGGCCATGCTGGCCGTGGGGACTGACCTCATTGATGTGGGGGGCGAATCAACCAGACCCTATGCCGAACCGGTCTCGGAGAACGAGGAACTGCGCCGGGTTCTTCCCGCCATTGCCTGTATTCGCGCCCTGCATGGCAGCATCCCTGTTTCCATTGACACGACCAAGGCGGAAGTGGCGCACCAGGCCCTGATGGCGGGTGCCGATATCATCAACGATGTGAGCGCGTTACGCTTCGATCCCGCCATGATCGAAGTCGCCGTCACCCATGAGGCCCCGGTAATTCTCATGCATATGCGCAAAACTCCCAAAGATATGCAGGATAACCCAGTGTACGCTGATATTATTCAGGAGATCATTGATTTCCTGGCTGAGCGGATATCGTGGGCAACGGAACAGGGGCTTGACCGAAAACGGATTATTATTGACCCCGGCCTCGGATTCGGCAAAACTGTAGCGCACAACCTGACAATACTCAAGAATCTGCGTATGTTTAAAAGTCTGGGCTGCCCGCTGCTTGTCGGGCATTCACGCAAGGGCTTCATCGGCGCGCTCCTTGCCATCGAAACCCAGAACCGTGATCTGGCAACTGCCTTGCTTTCATCCTATTGCGCTACGCAAGGAGCGGATATTCTCCGGGTCCATGACGTAGAAAAAACCATGCAGGCGGTTCGTCTGCACGAAGCCATCCTCCAGGCACCCTGACAGGAAACACCGTCATTCATGGATAGCAAACCTCAACCAGCCGCAAACTCCTTTCAACAAAAGCTGATACGTTACCTCGAATATAATGAGGAGCGAAAAGCCAAGGCGATGCTTTTCAACCCAAACCGAGGCAACCTTTTACTCAAGGTTATCCCTTATCTGCTCCACTGCAATTACCCTGACCTTCCCGGCTTTGTTGATGATCCAGATTGTCCCTACGGAATCCACCTCTTCAACTCGAGAGAATTTTCCCAGGATCTTTTTCTTCGCTTTTTCCCCACCTCGACAACCATACGGACCGACAAGCCTAATTCGTTTACCAGAAAGCCATGCATTCACTCCCTGAAAACCATAGGCAGTATTGGCACCATCGCTCAGTCGGCTATTTCCGACTGCGATTACTGGGTAAGCATCCGCAAGGAAGAGCTCGGCGAAAAAGGGATGCTCCTTTTGCAGGAAAAATGCAAGGGGATAGAAGAATGGGCTCAAAAACGAGGCTCGGAGGTCCACTTCTTCCTGATGGACACTGAGCAGACCAGAGTAAACAACTTCGAAGCGGAAACAGACGAGGAGTCGGCAGGCTCCGCCATCAAACTCCTGCTGAAAGATGAGCTTTTCCGTACCCATATTCTGGTGGCCGGCAAGATTCTCCTCTGGTGGTTTATCCCCCCAGGACTAACCGAAGGCGAATATCGAAATTTTGTTCATAAGCTTGTTTCGCACAACAAACTCCGCCTCGATCACTATGTTGATCTGGGCTACCTCTCCGGCATTCCCAAAGCGGAAATTTTCGGGGCCTGCCTGTGGCAAATGAATAAAGCCCTGGACAGCCCGTTCAAATCGGTAATCAAATTTGCCTATCTCGAACTCCTTCTGCGCGGGGAGGCAACCACCCTCCCCCTGTTCTCAAACAAGATAAAATGTCTGGTTACCTATCCAGAAAAACTTGCCGCAGCGGAGCAGGGAACCTTGGCTCTGGCCGAGATTGACCCTTACATCCTGCTGGCTCGTGATATCATCGCCTTTTACACGCAGGATAAAAGCGAACAAAAATGGGCTCCCCTGATCAGAGAATGCCTCTTTCTCAAGACTCTTGAGGGGGTGGAATCACAAAAAAACATCAAATCAGGTCAGGCCGGTCATCTGGAAGCAACCATGAAAATGATGCATACCTGGCATCTTCTCCCTGAAAATTTCAGCCAGATCCCGCACTTCCACGAATGGAAGTACAAAGATCTCATCACCTTCGGCGCCAAGGTTCACGATTATCTTACCGAAACCTACAAACGGTTGCGGATAATATTTAAAAGCTTTGACAAAAATACGGGCCTGACCATTACTGAGCGGGACATCTCCATCTTAGGCCGCAAGTTGTTCACCTTCTATGAACAGAAGGAACATAAGGTAGAATATATCCGCAGCGTTTCCCGCGACCTGATGGCGCAGGAGCATCTCACCATTCATATTACCAAACACCAAGGCGTCTTTCACTACTATGCCTTCCAGGGCCAGCATGATCACGAAACGGTGAAAAGCAATGTTGATTCGGTGATCAAACGGGAAGACGGCCTGATCCGGCTTGTTGTCTGGCTCCTGGTCAATGGCATCCTTTCCGCCCGAACCCAGCTCCATCTGACAAAAAATTTCCTGCCCATCGATCTGGTGGATATCCAAAAACTCACCGATATTCTGATAAAAAACTTCCCCATCATCCATTTTTCCCGCATTTCACCGAAGAATCTGCTCAAACGGGAAAGTGTGCTGCGGGCGCTGGCAATTGTAAATTTCGAAAAAGAACCGGTAAAGGGCGCAAAAACCTTCAAGTCGACCATGGTGACGGAAAACAGCTATGGCGAGTACTTCATTCATGAATACACTACGGCAATTCAGCTCAAGAACGCCATCCGCACCCTGCTCACCCAACATTATGTAAGCCGCTGGAACAACAACCTGGAAATTTTCATCCCGACACAAAAGGAACAGAGCTATATAAAAACCCTGATCGAGGGATAACTATCCAGCTTAAGACCGGAAACGAACAAAAACAAACTAACCGTAACTATTCAGCAGTGCCGTTCACCCAAAGGGCATAAGTTTCGTTTGGGCAGGCAAGCTGCCCAACTCAGCTATAGCTGCTAGGCAGAAGCCGGCGAAGTGTGCTGGTGCCCATGAGCAGGCTGATAACAACGCAGATGCGGTGCTGCTGGATAGTTTACATTGAGGGATAACTCCGGAGAGCCTAGCGAACGCCATGAAAATAGAACTCTTCCACACCATTATCTGCCCGCGTTGCCTGCTCGTAAGCCGCATCCTGAAAAAGATTGTTGCCGATTCGCCGCACCTCGAACTCGAATCCATTGAAGTTGCCACCAGCCTGACCCGGTTCCGCCAGACCGGGATAAAGACCGTGCCGGCAATCAGGATCGGCAACGATGTTCTCACCGGAATCATCCTCACTCCACGATCGATCCGCCGTTTCATTTACCAGCATCTGCCTGCCGAGGCTTCCGGAGAAAACCGCCCGGTTACTGAATCAAGCGCCGCCTGAGAAGATAGCCCGCCAGCCATACCGCACCGCCGGTGACCAAAAAAGAGCCGAGAAGCTTCAGCAAAACCGGTTCGCCGAACCGCCCATAACAGAGGATGCGGGCCAGACTGACGATGGGGGTCAGGGGCAGCATTTCCAGAACCACCCTGACCGGGGCCGTCATGGTCTCTACCGGAAAGAAGATGCCGGAGAAGAGGAAAAGCGGGGTAATGACCAGCGAGGTGAAGTAATTGAAAAAATCATAATTTTTCGCCAACGCCGTCATGATCAGGCCAAAGGCGGCAAAGAACATGCCGGAGATGAACAGCACCGGCAGCAGGGCGATGGCCCAGAGAGAGGGAATTACCCCGAAAAGAGGCAGGGTCAGCAACATGATGAAACCGGCCAGCACCCCTTTGCTCGCCCCCCAGACAATCTCCCCCAGGACCAGATCCGCAACCCCGAGGGGGGTCATCAGGATGGCCTCGTAGGTTTTCTGCACGGTAAGCCGGGTATAGGAGCCGTAGGTTGTTTCAAGAGCCGCGCTGTACATCACCGCCGAGGCAACCAGTCCAGGAGCGATGAACTGCAGGTAGGTCAGACCCTCCACCGTCGCCATGCCCCGGCCAAGCCCGTAGCCCATGGCCAGGAGAAAGAGCAGGGGCTGGCCCAGATTGCCGATCAGGGTGGCGAGGATGTGCTTTTTCCAGACCCGCCCGTTGCGCAGCCAGATTGTCCAGAAAGAAAATCCGTTCATGCCTCCCTCAACGACCTGCCGGTAAGCTGAATAAAAAGATCCTCAAGGTTAGCCGGACGCCGCACCCAGTTGGCCGCTTGCCCCATCACCTTTGCCAGACGGGAACAGTCTTCCCTGGCGTAGACATACAACTTGTCTCCCACCCTCTCCAGCCTGGCATTGCACTGCTTAAAGGAAGCCTCCAGCACCTCAAGCTCAGCCGGGGTTCCATCCACCTCGAAAACCTCCAGCCCGACCAGATCGGTGATAAGCTGCCGCGGTTCACCCTGCACCACGACATGACCGTGGTCAAGGATCAGCACCCGCTGACTTAAGCGGGAAACCTCCTCCAGATAATGGCTGGTCAGGAGCATGCTGGTTCCCCTGGCCTGGAGAATGGCGAGACGTTCCCAGATCAGATGCCGGGCCTGAGGGTCAAGGCCGATGGTGGGCTCGTCCAGAATCAGTAACTCAGGTTCGTTGATCAGGGCGCGGGCCAGGAGCAACCGCCGCCGCTGGCCTCCGGAAAGATGTTCGATGATTTCGTCCCGCCGGTTGTACAGGGCGAAAAAATGCAGAAGTTCTTCAACCCGCTCCCGGGCAGGACGGCGCGGAATTCGGAAATACCCGGCATAAGTGCGCAGATTCTCTTCCACGCTCAGGTCCGGATCAAGGCTGTCAGCCTGGGGCACCACTCCGATGCGGGCCTTGATCTCCCGGTGAAAGCGAGGCGCCTCCAGAGCAAAAATCAGGATCTCGCCCGCGCTTTTTTTCACCAGACCGAGGAGCATGTTGATACAGGTGGTTTTCCCTGCTCCGTTGGGGCCAAGAAAGCCGATGCACTGTCCCCGCAGGAGATCAAAAGAGATGTTGTCCACCACGAGCCGCTCGCCGAAACGCTTGCTAAGGCCGGTAACGGAGACGACCGTTTGCGCGGCGAAGTCCTGCATGGGTTTCTGTCGGGGGGATAGCCTGATCATGGAGCAACTATACCCGATCTCCTTCTGTTATTCCATATCCCATCCGAATGCTGGCAAGGATTGCGGCAACTCCAGTTTCCAGTACCGGGCGTATATGAAAAATAACATTTCAAGATTGCACCCCATAAGATCACGCCCATGCCGGGCGTACACAATCCCTCCAAGACCGGGCCTTTTCCGGCGGGGTCGACCTTGATAACGATGAATCAGAAACCAGCGTCTAAAATTTGACGGTCAGGCCGGTATAAACCGAGCGCCCCATCCCGGGAACAATAACGCCCCAGGGCACTCCTGTGATGCTCATGGTGTTACCTTGGCCGGTATACGCTCCCCCCAGCGGCAGGGAGTAGAATTTGTTGAACAGATTCTCGACCCCGAGATCAAAGCGCACCTGCTTCAACTCGTAACTGGTCCGCAGGTTGACCAGGCTATAGCCGGAGGTTTGCATTTCCTGCCGGGCATCGGAGACCCTATCCTGCTTCATTACCATTTGCAGTTCGACGCTGTTGCTCCAGAGTCCGAGCTTCTGGGTCACCGCCAGCTTTGCGTTGATGGGCATGATGTTGTAGAGATCGTCGCCGGTCGTCCGGTTCTTGCCGTTGACATAATTCAGCACACCGGAGGCGGTGAATTCACCCCAGCCGGCTGGTTTCGCCAGGGGGAAATGGCCTGAGAGGTCCAGACCATAGAGTCGGGCTGATTGGTTCGCATACTTGAGGGTCACGAACTGCTGGGTCAAAGCAGGGGTCTGCGGGAGGTTGGTCGTGCGATTCCACTGCACCGCATCGATATAGTCCGTGACCCGCGTGTAGTAAGGGGTTGCCTTGAACTCCCAGGTGCGGCCGACATCGTGCCAGTCTCCGGTTACGCTGGCGGTATGCGCCACTTCCGGTTTCAAATTGGGGTCGCCGAGATAGCCGTTGCCATCGCCGACGAAGTTGTTCATGATCAGGGCCATCGCGTTTCGTGACCAGGAATAACGCTCGTAAAGATTGGGCGAGCGGGTCTTCTGGGCAAAGCCGAATTCAAAACTGCGGGTAGCGGTCGGAGTATAGCGCGCCAGCGCTGTCACATCGAGATTGTTGTCGGTCCGCTGGCGGTCGAGCGCATTGAAGTCGGTGGCCGACTTCAGGTAACCCTGGTAATATATTCCGGAAGTCGCGTTGTTGTACCCCTGTACGGGCCCCGTATCCATCTTCACCTGTTCAACGCGCACACCGAACAGGGTATTCCACTGCGGATTCCATTCTGCGTCCCATTCGCCGAAGAGGCCGAAGCGGTCGCGTTTGCCATCGTTGATGTTCCAGAAGGTATTGGGCGACATCCCGCCGATAAAGTTGGGTTGGTCGCCAGGAGAGGGTGGCCACCAGTCATCCAGCCGGTAATTCTGCATCTCGCCGCCCACCCTCAGAGTGTCGCGGTCCGAAAGCACTATGTCGGCCTTGCCCTGTGCGCCGGTGTTTTTCCCTTCCGTGTACATCGGCATGCCAGGGGCGACCCCGTACTGGTACTGCTTGTCGGCGCCGAAGTCCATGAAATGATCGACCGTCTCACGATAGACGCGCGCCTCCAAAGCGCCCCAGTCGAACTGACCGGTGTATTGCAGATTTCCCCGATGCGCGGTGTTGTCGAGCATATCCATGCGTTGGTTTGGGTAGAGTTCGTAGGGAATGTCCTGGTAGCCAAGATTCAGCTTAACCAGATGGTTTTCATGGCGCAGCGCAAAATCCAGTGAGTGATTCTCTGTTTTATAGGCGGTGGAGCCGACTTCATCGCCGGAAAGCCAATGCCCCGGTTTGTCGGTTGCAGCCGCGCCGGCCGGTTTGAAATCTTTCGCGGCTTTGTAATTGTCGGATTTTGCGGTTGATCCGCTGTAGGTCATGCTCAACTGTTCGTTCGCAATTGTAGCCGAGAGATTGCCGCCTAGCGCATTGCCGTTACTGCGATAGAATGTGCCGGCCTGACCTTTCAGCAAAGTGCCTTGCCCCGCTTTGGCAAATTCCGGGGCGGGCGAATCCGCTTGGATCGTGCCGGCAATGCTGTCGCCGCCCACGCTCACCGGCGCGATTCCGGCAAACACCTTGATGCTGCCGACGTTGGATGGGTCAAGGTAGGAAAGCGGCGAGTTCATGTGGTTCGGGCAGAAAGAGATTAAATCCATGCCATCGACCTTGGTGCGGATGCGGTCATCCGCCAGACCGTGAATCACCGGCAGGCTGGAAACACCGCCGGCGCTGTACAGGCTGACCCCGGGAAGGTCTTTCAAAAGGCTGGCGGTGTCGCTTGTGGCAGGCCGCAGTGCAGGCAATGCCGCCTCATCGACCACCGCCGCGTTGCCGGTCAGCTGGTCGTCGCTCACCGGCGGGGCGTTCACCGTAATGGTGCCGAGGTCTTCCGGTTTTTCGGCAGCCAGGGCATGACTTGCGAAAACCATAGCTGAGAGTGCGAACATCGCGCTGAGCCGGTATTTCTTTCTGGTGATTTCTCTCATCTCTTCTCCCATTTTTTTTGTTGTTGGAAATACGGAGGCAAAATCAGCGAAGCTGAAAATTCATCCGGTAACTGATTTGCAAGGGGGTTGACGCTGCGCCCTTTGGTGCGGGCAGGGGCAGGGATCGCTCCACCGCTTCCCGGGCCGCCTGCTCCAGAATCGGCTCGCTTTCGCTTACCTGAAGCCCGCTGATCAAGCCGCCGGCTTCCAGGGTAAAACGGACTTGGACCGTGCCTTCCATCTTGCGCCGCCTGGCTGCGGGCGGATAAAATTTATAGCCCTCAATGTGAGCCATGATGCCGGCCAGATAGCGTTTTCGGGTCGTTTCCCGCTCCTCCGCCCCGGCTCCGCCCGGGAAAAGGCTTGCCGGACCCGCCTTGCCCGCGGTCGCGCCTGAACTCCCCTGGACTGTGGCCCCTGCTGATTTTTCCCCGAGCTGCCGAGCCGGTGGCGGATTGGTGTCCTGTCCGTAAACGCTGTATTCGCTCGCCGGCTGCGGCTGCTCGCTTACTGCCGGCGGGGGATTGGTCCGGTCCGGCCGGGGACTCGTTATCGTCTCAGGTCTAGGCCTGGCCGGGTTCGCAACCTGGGCTGGTTGCCGAGCAGGCTGCTTTGGGGGCGCCGGCCTGGGAGGAATGGCGATCTCCGCCTTTTCGGGCTCCACTTGGTCGAGAATGTTCACCAGGTGGACCACCTCCTTGACTTCATGGCGGAAGCTAGGGAATCCGGGGGCATAAAACACGGCCATCAGCAAGAGCAGGTGCAGGGCCATTGCCAGGATCAGAGGAGGAAGCCAGTTGGGGCGATGGATTTCCGGGGGAAAGATGGATTCGTTCATTACTGCAACATGTTCTCACAAGAAAATTGAGGGCATGCCCATAGTGCCTCGTCTTTGTGCGACCTTATATGTATAGGGTACCTCTATGTGTCATAATAAAAAATGCGGCAAATTGTCACGGGGTATCGGTATGACCACGGTGGTGGTGGATGTGCACCCGAATCGACCTGCAATTCAGCCTGTCGATAGGGTAGGATCTCTGCGTGGCGGGACCTTTACGATTGAATTATCCTGGAGCTATGCCGCAATATCTTTCTCAACCCGGTTGCATGCCTGCCGAGCCTCGCTGGTCGAGCTGTTTGCCGGCCATGGCGGTAAAAGCGAACGAAACCTCCTGATCCGGCAGGCGCATCTTGCCCAAGGCTATACCCTGAAAGCGATCGCCGCGCCTCTCGGCTTACATTACAGTACCGTCAGCAAAGCTTTTGCCAAAGCGGAACAAACAAGTTGACTCTCCGACTTGCAAGACCTGCCCCCCAATTATCCGCAATTTTCCGGGCAAAAAGCTGCTCGGACAAACGTGAAGCCCGGGCACTGAGATGTCTGACCTTGGCAGGAACAACATGTTGCGACCGAGGGGCGGAATAAGAGCTTGCAAAGCAATAAGTGTTATGATACCGATGAACAATCTGTGAGTAATCTGGATCAGATCACGTTAACAAATGCTTCTTTTTTGTATTGTTTTATCACCGGCTCGTTGCTTATCCGAACAAATGTGGGCTGTCATTAATATCCTGAACTTGACATGCCCTGATTTCCCTGCTAAGTAATCCTTCCCCTTTTGCGGGAGGTGCGAACAAGTGATAATGAGCAATGTTACGTTCTCCTGCTACCACCTTTGATTTTCTTGAATATCTGTCCCTTGTCGACCCCAAACGGATCGCGCTTCTTACTCCTGAAGAATCGTTTTCATCTGAACAATTTCACGCAGATGCAAAACGTTTTTCCACGGCTCTTGCTGAGCATGGGGTTTTGCGCGGACATATTGTACTTGTCTCGCATCCCCATATTTATGTTCACTGGCAGCTTTTGCTTGCTTGCGAAAACATCGGCGCCATTTCGGTATCGTATCCTGCCCATGCTGCTATAGACTCATCAAGGGTACTGGCACACACCAATTACATATTCTCTGAAGATCCTCCACCTGCCGGCGCGGATCAGGCAATTTATATTCGGCTCGATCAGCGTTGGCTCCAGGCGGTTTTCCGGAAAAACCTCTCGGATCTCGGCAACCATCCACGAATTGTTTTAGGAATGGCTGAGCCACAAAGAATCACGCATTCATCTGGTACCACCGGTGGACGGAAAGCGATGCTTCTCCATCGTGGCGAACAGGAAGCCAAGCTGATGTATTACGCGCAATCGGCTGACTACTCAAAGGATGAAAGATTTTTCCTTTCCATGCCTTTTTCGGTAAATAGTGCCTATTTGCGGGCTACTCTTTGTTTGCGTTGCGGCGCACTTGTTGTTGTCGGCCCTTTGCTGTGGGCGATCAGAGATCATTCGATCACCTATTTTGAAGTGCTCCCGGCCAAGCTCGAGAAGGTTTTGGCTGAATTGCCGGATGATTTCGTGAAGCCGGCTGATCTTAATGTAAAAGTGATCGGCGCTCCGTTGGGAAAACAGCTACGGGAGCGCACTTTGCGGATGCTATGTGGGCGGATATCCTGTCGCTACGCCACTAATGAAGTATGGCCTATTGCAATCGACATGGATGAGTGCGGAGCAGGCACCATTCTTCCTGGGGTAGAAGTGATGATCGTCGATGAATTTTGGAATGAACAGGCTCTTGGCCAAGCTGGGCACATTGCCGTGAGATCGGCGACAATGGTTAACGGATATTTTGACGATCAAGTCGCGACGCAGCGGCAGTTCCGTGCTGGTTGGTTCTTGACTGGAGATCTCGGGCGGTTACCGCAACCGCGCAGGCTAATGGTGCTGGGACGAACTGATGAAATTCTCAACCGCGGCGGTTTCAAGTGTTTCCCGGATCCCATTGAGGAACGCTTAAAAATAATCGCCGGGGTTATTGAAGCTGGAGTTACCTCTATCCCTTCAGGCCAGGCAATGGACGATTTATGCGTAGCGCTGGTTTTGGAAACCGGGATTGACTACCAGGATATCCGTGATTCGGTTGGTATTGCCACAGCTGGCTGGCAGAAGATTGTCGTGGCAATAGTGGATGAACTGCCAAAAACCGTAAATGGCAAGCTTTCCCGCAATATTTTGCGGCAGATGTTTAACTCCGAGCTATAATGCGCGCCTACTATCTATCCCGGCCACTGACATTATGTACATCGACCCATAGTCATACCCTGAAAGCCGTTTCCCAGGGGGCGCCGACTAAGAGCGAAATTCATATTGCCTCTCAGAATGAATTAAATCTGGTGCGTAGTGCTTTGGCGATGACCTACCCGGAGGAGCCGGTTGGTCAGTTGCTGCATGTGCTTACTCCGGATAGTGTCGCCAACTTGCCGGGCCTCCCGCCTTATCTGGGCGTCAAGGCCTTTACCGATCTCGGAGCTGAGTTGCCGGCGAACTGCCTTGTCGCCCAGGCACAGGCACTTAAGAACGGGCAGCCAGGAAGGCGGCATTTTCGGCTTTTGCTTATCAATGCCTTTGGTGCTAATCTCGGTGACAACCTAATCGGCCTGGCAGCCTTTCGGCATGTTCTGGTAGTTTTGCGAAAATATTTCCCGGTGGTGACGGTTGACGTGCTGTTGGGCTGGCACTCAAATGATCGGTTATCCCGCTTATTCCGGGACATGGATGAAATCGACACCATCAGGATCCAGGGTTTGACCCTCGCTGAATTGGGACGCTATCAGGCTCTCTTTGACACCAGCAACCTGATTGATTTGCCGCAATACGGAAAACTGGCCATGGTGGATTGGTACCTATGGTGGATGGGACTGGATCCTCTATGCACACCCGTTGAAGAAAAGCGTAACGCCGTGGTCATTCCCGAGGCGGAAAGAAACTTTGTTGCTACTCTTTTGCCGCCAGGCACCGGGCCGCTTTTTCTGTTTAACCCGCAAGCTTCGGTACCATTGCGCAGTATGCCGGAAAAGATTATCCCCCTTATGCTCGAAACCATTTTGGCTGCTTGGCCAGAAGCCATGGTCGTCCTCTTGGGGGCGACCCAAGTCAAGCACCCGCGGCTCGTGAATCTCTCCGGGAAGATAACCGACGTGGATCGATTGGCGGCCTTGGTTGCCGCCGTAGATGCTCTGGTCGGGGTGGATACCTACACCACTCATCTTGCCGATGCTGTCTCGACCCCCGCGGTAACAATTTACAGCTCAATCACTCCTGAGCGATATCCCTATTATCCTCTGGACAAGGCCTTGCTGTTGCCAAACGCGGAAAAATTGCCTGCATGGGGAAAGGGAAAAGCTTCCGCAGAGATTTGGGCGGATATGACTGGCACTTATGACGCCGCGTGGCAGGCTCTGGAGCCAGAGGCGGTAATCGCTGCCTTGAAATATGTCATCCAAAAAAAGGCGGCTGGAGTGTTTCCGCAACGGTTGTTGACCGCGCGGAAGGCTGCGCCGATGGCCTGCCCAACCCGATTATTGCCTGATGGCGTCCTTGAGGTTCCACTACGCCAACACGATGATCCCATGGCAAGGCTGTTTGACGAAACCGTAGCCAGGGTGGCGGAACAAATTGTTCGGTCGGGCGATACGGTGGCCCTTCTTGGAGCAGGCGCAGGGGAATCTTCATTAGCCTTGGCACGGTTGATCGGTCGCGATGGCCATATGGTGACCTTTGAGCCACGCCGTCACCTCCATCAATTGTTATGCGCTAATCTTACCCGAGCTGGGATCTGGCATGTCGAGACTCATCTGGTAATGCCGGAAGGGGAAAATCTTACCAGACGAGAAATTAACGGCTTACAGGCGGCCGATGAATACGGGCCCCTAATGATGGCTAACGGCGAACAGCCTGAGTCAGTGGTGTGTTGGCCTTTTGACCTTTTAGCCCTGGACGCCTGCCGGTTGTTGGTGTTGCGCTCGCCTCTGGCGCGCTTGCCGATTCTGGAAGGGACTCGTGATACCTTGACGAGGCTGCGGCCGGTTGTGCTGCTCGGGGTGTTGTCGATGCACAACACCCCGGTGTTCGAATCTTTCCTCTCCGGCCTGAATTATCGCGTGCGGGTTTTGCTTCTTGGTACTCCGGATGAGCCTGAACACACTGCCAGATGTGGCATCATTTTGGCGGAACCAATGTGAAAAAGTCAGATTATCATGTTTGATCTCAAAAGAATTACTACCGAATATGAAAGCGTGGGAGATCGCCTCCGCCCTTCAAAATGCGCCACCTGAACATTACGGGAAAAAGCATTTACTTCGACCGGAAAACGCCGGCCAAGGCCTGAGGGAAAGATGAAATTTATATCGCCGTTTACCGCGCTCTGCACCGTGGGCTTACTTGCCAGACTTTCCTATGCCCTGGCCAGAAGCCCGGTGCTGCCCTTGTTCGCCCTCTATCTCGGCGCAGGCCCGGAGGCGATCGGCTTTGCGGTGGGGGTTTCCACTGTAACCGGGATATTTTTCAAGCTGCCCTCGGGGGCGCTCTCCGACGTGATCGGCAGGAAAAAGACAATGCTCATCGGCCTGATGGTCTTCGCGGTCTTGCCCTTTGCCTATCTGTTCATAGACAACTATCAGGCCCTCATCATGGTGCGCTTCATCCATGGCTTGGCCACGGCCATCTACGGGCCGGTGTCCATGGCGGTAGTCGCCGATGTGGCGGGGGAGCGCAAGGGTGAGCTGCTTTCCTGGTTTTCCTCGGTGACGATCATCGGCAACCTCCTCGGCGCCCCGTTGGGCGGGCTTATCCTGAACACCTCTCCAGGCGCCGCCGGGCCGGGGCTGGGAGATTTCCAGATCGCCTACCTGGCCAGCGGCTTCGCCGGAGTCATGGCTCTGCTCTTGGCCCTTGGGGTGCTGAAGGATGACCGGAAGAAGGGAAAGCACCAGAGCCTGCAAGAGGCGTATGCGCGTTTTGTCTCCGGGATCAAGGAGGTTGCCAGCGACCGGCGAGTGATCATAACCGCGAACATGGAAGGATTGCAGAACATGACCGTCGGCGCGCTGGAGGCCTTCCTGCCCATCTATGCGGTGACGGTGGCCGGCCTCACTGCCTTTCAGGCCGGCCTTCTCTGGGGGGTGCAGGTGGTGGCCACCATTGTCGCCAAGCCGATCATGGGCAAAACCTCGGACCGCTATGGGAGAAAACCGCTGATCTCCGCCGGCCTGTTCCTGTGCGCCATTTCTTTTGCGGCCATTCCTCTGCTGGAAAATTTTTATCCCCTCGGCCTTGCCGCGCTCGTCTTCGGCCTTGGCGAGGCCCTGGTGACTTCCTCGTCCGCGGCGCTAATTGTCGATGTCTGCAAGGAAAAACACTTTGGCGCGGCCATGGGCACCTTCGGCACGATCTTCGATATCGGCCACGCCGCAGGCCCCATCCTTGCAGGCTTTCTGATTGCCCGGTTCGACTACCTGCCGGCGTTTTGGATCATGGCCGGCCTGCTTCTCGCCGCGATCCCGGTGTTTGTGGCAAGTGTGAAAGTCACTAAAAATACGGCCTGACAACCAGCCCGCTCCCCTTATGGGTGCCCTTGCCATGGGCCTGTTGCCGAAACATCACCCTTCTCCCTAAAAAACACCAGATAGTTTCAGGGAGTTCTTGAGGGAACAACAAATCGTTGTTACTATCTTAATCCATATGCCGTTGTTTGCTTCTTTTCCTGTTTTTGTGCGAAAATCAGAGGATAAACCGTGAGCCAGACACCCCAAATTCCCCTAGCCCAGAATGACGCCTGCCCCAAAGAACATCCTGTCACCTCAGACTTCCGAAGCCAGCTTCCGCAGCTGGTTGATCAAGTGGTGGACACCTGCTACAACAACTCCTGTTTTGAACACATCGAAGCCAACCCCTTGCCAAGTCGGCAACACATTAGAGACATCCTCGAATCCTGCCGCGATATCCTTTTCCCAGGCTATTTCCGCAACCAGGGCATTGACCGGATCAGCCTGAAATACCAGTTGGGCCTGGAGATCTCAGGCCTCTATGAAAAACTGACCAGAGAAATCACCAATGCCATCCGGCACGAGTGTCTCCGCCATGGCAAAAGCTGCCAGCACTGCGAAGATACCGGCAAGGAAAACGCCTTCAACTTCATCACCACGTTGCCAGCCCTGCGGGAAATTCTGGCCACGGATGTGCGGGCGGCCTACGAAGGCGACCCTGCCGCCGGCAGTTTTGACGAAATCATCTTCAGCTATCCCGGCATCCACGCCATCATGGTTTACCGGGTGGCTCACGAGCTGTATGCCCTGGGAGTGCCCATCCTGCCGCGCATTATGAGTGAGTACGCCCACGGCATCACCGGCATCGACATCCATCCGGGCGCTACCATCGGCGCCTCATTTTTCATTGACCACGGCACCGGCGTGGTCATAGGGCAAACCAGCGTCATTGGCCAGCGGGTTAAACTCTATCAAGGCGTGACCCTGGGCGCCTTGTCTTTCAAACGAGATGACTCCGGCGCCCTTGACCGTCAGAGCAAGCGCCATCCCACCATTGAAGACGATGTCACGGTCTATGCCGGCAGCACCATTCTGGGCGGCGACACCATCATCGGCGCCAGATCGGTCATCGGCGGCAACACCTGGCTGACCCAATCTGTGCCGCCCGACACCAAGGTCTTGCTCAAGTCCCAGGAACTGATCATGAAAACCACGCAAAACCAGCCGGTAAAATAAAGCTGAGTTGAGCAGCTTGCCTGCTCAAACGAAACTAATACCCTTTGGGTGAAAAAACTGGATATTCTTAAAAACTTCGTTTAAATTGTTCAGTTCAGTAAGAATAGCACTCAAGATAATGACCTTAACCCCCCGTATTTATACGTAAAGAACTGCTTATAATTTTGTCTTTTGTCGTTAACAACGTTATTTTGGACGCACTTCATTTTGGGCACGAACCCATCGGAGTGCGTCCCTAAAATTTTAGGAGCCGTTAAAAAATAATCTGTAACCGTTTTGACCATTTCGTTACGGCCCCTTATGCCGTTCGCGGGATAACAATCGTTCAAGTTATTTTTTAACGATGGCTTACACCATTTATAAACCCAATCAGAATGGAAGGAGATGCGTTATGTCCCGGAAAATGGTCACCATTGATGGTAATCAGGCATGCACCCATGTGGCCTACGCCACCAGCGAGATCATCACGATCTACCCCATCACCCCCTCTACGCCCATGGCGGCGGAGTCCGACACCAAGGCAACCGCCAAGCAGGAGAACATCTGGGGTTCCATTCCAGTTGTCACCCAGATGCAGTCCGAAGGCGGCGTGGCCGGAGCGTTGCACGGCAGCCTGACCACCGGCGCGCTCTGCACCACCTTTACCGCTTCCCAGGGCTTGCTCTTGATGATCCCCAACATGTACAAACTGGCCGGCGAGCTGACCCCGACCGTTTTCCATGTTACAGCCCGCTCCCTTGCCTGCCAGGGTCTTTCCATCTTCGGCGACCACGGCGATGTCATGGCCGCCCGCCAGACCGGCTGGGCCATGCTCTGCTCCCAGAACGTCCAGGAATGTCAGGATCTGGCCCTGATCTCCACCCAGGCCGCCCTGCAAAGCCGCATCCCCTTCATGCATTTCTTCGACGGCTTCCGCACCTCCCACGAGATCCAGAAGATCGAGCAGCTCACCTTTGACGACATGGGTAAAATGATCGACGAGAATCTGATTCTCGCCCACCGCGAGCGCGGCCTTTCCCCGGACCGGCCCATGATGCGTGGCACCGCCCAGAACCCCGATGTCTATTTCACCGGCCGCGAGACGGTGAACAAGTTCTACAGCGCCACCCCGACCATTGTTCAGAAAACCATGGACAAGTTCGCCAAGCTCACCGGCCGCAAGTACCATCTCTTTGATTACTACGGCGCTCCGGACGCCGAGGATATCATCATCATGATGGGCTCCGGCGCCGAGACCGTTATCGCCACCATCGAACATCTGGCCAAGAAAGGCAAGAAGCTCGGTCTGGTCGTTGTCCGTCTCTTCCGTCCCTTTGACTCAGCAGCCCTCATCAAGGCCCTGCCCAAAAAGGTTAAGCGCATCACCGTACTCGACCGCACCAAGGAGCCCGGCGCTGCCGGCGAGCCCCTGTATCTCGACATCCGGACGGCAATCGGCGAAGCGGTGGAAGCAGGCACCCTCAAAAAGTCCCCCAGCATCCTGGGTGGCCGTTACGGCCTGGGTTCCGCCGAGTTCACTCCAGCCATGGTCAAGGCGGTATTCGACAACATGGCCGCCAAAAAGGCCAAGAATAATTTCTGCGTCGGCCCCGATGACGACGTGGCCAAGACCAGCCTCAAGTACAACCCATCCTTCGACATTGAGGGCAAGGACGTTTACCGGGCCATGTTCTACGGCTTGGGCGCGGACGGCACCGTGGGCGCCAACAAGAACACCATCAAGATCATCGGCACCGAGACCGTCAACAACGCCCAGGGCTACTTTGTCTACGACTCCAAGAAGTCCGGCTCCATCACCACCAGCCATCTGCGTTTCGGCAAGAACAAGATCGTTGCCCCCTACCTGATCAACAAGGCGAACTTCGTGGCCTGCCACAACTTCACCTTCCTCGACAAGTACGACCTGCTCGGCAACCTTGAGAACGGCGGCACCTTCCTTCTCACCACCACCTTCAACAAGGATCAGGTCTGGAAACAGCTGCCCTCCGCGGTTCAGAAGGATCTGATCGAAAAAAAGGCCAAGTTTTACATCATCGACGCCATTACCCTGGCCGAGGCCATCGGCCTGGGCGCCAGGATCAACATGATCATGCAGACCGCCTTCTTCCTGATCTCCGGCATTCTCACCAGGGATGAGGCAATCAAGGCCATCAAGGATGCGATCAAGAAAACCTACGGCAAAAAAGGCGACAAGGTCGTCAACATGAACTACGGTGCCGTTGACGTTGCGGTGAACAACATCGTGGAGGTGAAGATTCCCAAGACCGCCGGAGGCCACGAGAAACCGTCCGTCGTTCCTGCTGACGCCCCCGCCTTTGTCAAGGAAGTCACCGCCAAGATGATCGAGGGCAAAGGCGACCAGATCAAGGTCTCCCAGATGCCCTGCGACGGCACCTGGCCCACCGGCACCACCCAGTACGAGAAGCGCAACATCGCGGTACACGTGCCCGAGTGGATTCCGGCCAACTGCATCCAGTGCGGCCGCTGTTCCCTGGTCTGCCCCCACGCCTCGATCCGGATGAAAATCGTCAAGGCTACCGACCTCAAGAAACAGCCCAAGAGCATGAAGAGTGCCGATGCTGTCGGCGCCCAGTTCAAGGGAAGCAAAACCATCATTCAGGTCTTTACCGAAGACTGCTGCGGCTGCACCCTTTGTGTCGATGCCTGCCCGGCCAAGGAAAAGGCCCTGAAGATGATCGAAAACACCGAAAAGGTCCGCACCCAGGAGATACCCAATGTCAAATATTTCCTGAACCTGCCCGAGGTCGCGAACAAGGAAATCGATCCTTCCACCGTCAAGGGCAGCCAGCTGCTCCGCCCCATGTTTGAGTTCTCCGGGGCCTGCTCCGGTTGCGGGGAAACCCCCTATATCAAGCTGGCCACCCAGATGTTCGGCGACCGGATGCTGATTGCCAACGCCACGGGCTGCTCGTCGATCTACGGCGGCAACCTCCCCACAACCCCGTACTGCAAGCGGGCCGATGGGCGCGGACCAGCCTGGGCCAACTCTCTGTTCGAGGACAACGCCGAGTTCGGCCTTGGCATGCGCAACACCGCGAACAAATTCGCGGAGCAGGCTGCGGAGCTGCTGGAAAAGGCGGTGGCTGAAAAAATCATCACCAAAAAAATGGCCGGCGAACTCACCACCGCCTCCCAGAAAACCCAGGACGAGATCGAAGCTCAGCGTGGCCGAGTCGCCAAGCTGAAAGAAGTGCTGACCGGGAACAAATCGGTAATCGCCAAGCGCCTTCTGCCGGTGGCGGACTATCTGGTAAAAAAATCCGTCTGGATCTTCGGCGGTGACGGTTGGGCCTACGACATCGGTTACGGTGGCCTCGACCATGTTCTCGCTTCCGGCGAAAACGTCAACGTTCTGATCATGGATACCGAGGTGTACTCCAACACCGGCGGCCAGATGTCCAAGTCCACCCCGCGTGCGGCCACGGCTCAGTTTGCCGCCGGCGGCAAGAAGATGCCCAAAAAGGACATCGGCATGATCTTCTCCACCTATGGCAACGTCTATGTGGCGAAAATCGCCTTAGGCGCTAACCCGACCCAAGTGGTCAAGGCCTTTGCCGAGGCTGAGGCCTACGACGGCCCCTCCTTGATCATCGCCTACGCCCACTGCATCAACCACGGCATCAACATGGCCAAGGGCTTTGATCAGCAGCGGAAAGCGGTTGCCTGCGGCCACTGGCCCCTTTACCGTTACAACCCCGAGCTGGAGGAGCAGGGCAAAAATCCCTTGACCATCGACAGCAAGGCGCCGTCCATCCCCTTTGCGGAATACGCTTTGAACGAAAACCGCTACCGGGCTCTGAAAATGATGAATCCGGAGCATGCGGATGAACTTATGGCCATGAGCCAGAAGGACGTGGAAAAAGGCTGGAAGTTCCTGGAAGGCCGCGCCAAGGCACTGGAGCCTGCCAAGTAACCTGTCGGCATCCCGTTAGACAAACACAAGGCCTCACCCCGGCATTCGGGGTGAGGCCTTTTTATCTTGGAAAGTTATGGGGCTTTTTCATTCCAAAATTTGGCTAAAACAACTCCGCGCTGCGCTCGTGTACTGGTTGCTTGTCCCGTCGGCCGTTACCCTCTCCGGACTGGCAGTTGACACCCTTTTCGGATTCCCCCGGGCGCCTGCGGCTGGCGTTGCGCTCACCAGCGGCGCACTGACGCTGCTGGCGGCCGGAACCTGGCTGATCAGCAAGGCAACGGGAGATCTCAAACAATACGGCAAAGGCACACCCAGCCCTTTTCGGCCACCGAAAATCCTCGTCACCATCTCCTCATATCGCTGGTGTCGCCACCCGATGTTTCTTGGCTATGATCTAGCCGCCCTGGGTGTCATCCTGCTCTGCCGTTCCTGGTCAATGCTCCTGCTCAGCTTCCCGCTTATGCTTGTCTGGCAGCTCCGCTTTCTCAAGAACGAAGAATATCTCCTTTCCCGCCGCTTTCGGAAGGATTATGCTGATTATATAAAGCAGGTGCCCCTGCTGCTGCCTTGGCCACGCCCCAAGGCCCTGACATAACCGATGAGGAATCTCCATCATGTTTCCGCTTGCCGCATACCGCAGACTCTATTCCTCACTCAAGGAACACCACCGGGTGGAAAAAGAAATCCAGCAACTGCTGGACCAGCTCCTGGAACCGGAGTACATCCGGGCATCAGGGCTGCCGCGCCACAACCCGTTGGCTTATGCCCAACGCCATTTCTTCTCCATTCTCTTCCTGTCCATCTATGAAGCAATCGGCATCACGGCAGAACGGAGGCTGCTCTACGGCATGGTCAACCACTGCCTGCGGGGCATCGTCACCGGTGCCGATAACCTGCTGGACGACGAGTACAAAGAGCTGCTGCCATTAAATTTTCCGACACCGGCAACCCGTTTCAAGAGTGTCATGCACATCCTGATTTTTGACCGGATGCTCTTCCGCATCCATGAACGCTTTCGGAGCTTGCCGCTGCTCTCTCTAGACAGCACCAACCTGGACGGCGCGCTCTTTAAAGCTATTGTCCCAATCGGCGCGGAAGAAGCCCGGGAAGAGGGCGGCGTCAAGGAGATCATCACCCCGGAGGCAGTGCTCGATACCGTCCATATGTACAAGGGCGGCAAGCTTCTCTGTCTCTCCTTTGTCGCTCCCAGACTGCTGGAACCGCCAGAATTACAAGCCCGGCTTGCATGTGCCGACCAGGGGATATTCCACATTGGGGTGGCTCTCCAATTAATCGACGACCTCACCGATTTTTACGAGGATATCAGGGCCGACAACCACAACTATCTGGTCTCCGCAATTTTCCATCAAGGCACCACTGAAGAACAGCGCCAACTCCGGATCATTCTTGACACCGCAGCCGAGTCCCCCCCCGTCGAGGCAATCTTTCCTGCCACCCTCCGGCAGGTTATGCTCAAAGCGGTCAGCGAGGCGTTACGGGGCTTTGCCATGCTTCATGAGGCGGGGTACTGGCTCAATCAGCAGCAGGCGTATGATTTAGTTCGCCATCTCTTTGTCCTGCGGGGGGTAAAACAGCTGCTGCCTTTTTTCCCGACTGCGGCGACCGCAGGACACTCGGAGCCATGAGCCTGACTAAAGCCCATCCAACAACCCGCGGCCGCGATCTCAATCATGTTGCCTGGCTCTACGATCCGCTGATCGAAAAACTTTCCTTCGGCCGGGAGCAACGTTTCCGGACCAAAACCATGGCACTGCTGGAGCTTAAACCGACTGACCGGGTGCTGGATGTCGGCTGCGGCACCGGCACCCTGACCCTGATGATTGCCGATGCTATCCTCGGACAGAACGAGATCATCGGCATTGACGCAGCCCCAAAAATGATCGCCATCGCCAGGAAGAAAGCCGCCCTCGCTGAAAGCGCCGCGCACTTCCAGGTAGGAATTGCGGAACAGCTCAACTTTGCCGATAATTTTTTCGACCTCACGGTCAACTCCATGTTTACCCATCACATCGACCGCGAGCTGAAGCAGTGTTTCTTCCGCGAGGCCTGGCGCACTTTGAAGCCTGGCGGCAGATTAATTACTGCGGACATAGACCGACCAACCACTCTGCTGGCCGGAGCAGCCGGCTGGCTCGGCCGCTATCTCCTCCTGCAACCTGAACTTGAAGACAACCTGCGCGGGCAACTGCCTGCCTTGATGAGTTCCGCAGGCTTTGTTAATATTCAGCGCCTTGCCCATCTCCATGGCCTTATCTCCTTCTTCCGTGCCATAAAACCACTGGCCGGCCAGTCAGGTGGCGGTCCATGCGGATGACCGGCGACATCCTCTCCGGCAGCACTTTTTCCCCGGCGCTGCTCGGAGCCCATCTTCAAATAGCCTTGCGCAACATCCTGCGCCACCGACGGCGCTCCCTGCTCACTGTAGCAGCGGTGGCCTTCAGCGTCTTCTGTCTCATCGTCTTTCAGGCGCTGATGGGTGGTCTGCACCAAAAAATGATGGAGAGTGCGCTGAGCCTCGACACCGGAGCCATCCAAGTCCACGCCGCCGGTTTTGCCCGCAACCAGACCCGCCTGCGGCCTCTGCCCAATCCCAAGGCTATTACCCCCGCTTTTAAAGCCGCAGGAATCACCAGATTCGCGCCGCGCCTCAAGGCTCCGGCTCTGATCATAGCTGGCCACCACAGCTCCTCGGTTTACCTGAGTGGGATCGAGCCGGGTCAGGAGGCATCCGTCACCCTGATCCGGCAAAAAATAGTGCGGGGCACCTACCAGCTCGCCCCTGGGCAAATCCTTATCAGCAAGGGGCTTGCCGATGCGCTCGACCTCAGGATCAACGATTCCATGACCCTCATGGTGCAGAGCCTCTTCGGCCAGACCAGAACCGGCAGATTCACGGTGAGCGGTCTTTTTGCCACCGGGCTCGACTCCTTTGACCAAAGCCACGTGTATCTCTCGCTGGCCACCGCCCAAACCCTGCTCGAGGCCGAAGACTCCATCAGCGAAGTGGCCGCCTCCTGCCCGCCGGCCCAGGCAGCCAAACTGGCCGGCCATCTGCAACAATACCTGCCAGCCGCTACTTATCAGGTGATGGCCTGGCAGGGACTTGTCCCGGATCTGGCCCAGCTCATGGAACTCAACGATGCCACTTTCCGGCTGTTGATCATCATCCTTTTTGCCATTGTGGCCATGGGCATTGCCAACACCATGACCACCGTCATCTTTGAGCGCTTCAGGGAATTCGGCACTCTGACCGCCTTGGGTGCCACACCTGGAGGCATCGTCAGTCTGGTGATGACCGAATCCCTGCTGCTCGGCCTGTTCGCCGCTTTGGCGGGCAGCCTTACGGGCTTCGGGGCCTGCGTCTATCTAGCCCGCTATGGCATCGACCTGACTAATTTTACTAGTGCCAACCAGTATTTTGTAGCCGGGTCGGTGCTCAAGGCGGTACTCACTCCAGCCGACTTTATTCTGGCCAACGCCATCACCCTGGCAACTTCGGCAACAGCGGGGCTCTATCCTGCCTGGAAGGCATCCAGGCTTAATCCGGTCAAGGCACTCTCCCATGTCTGACGCCACTAAAACCCAGATCACTTTGCGCGGCGTCACCAGAGTCTACCGCACCAATAGTCACCAGGTGCAGGCGGTGGCGGGCGTTGATCTGACCATGCACCAAGGCGAATTTGTCTGTCTGGCCGGGCCTTCCGGTTCCGGAAAAAGTACCCTGCTCCACCTGATCGGCACCCTGGATCAGCCATCCAGCGGCACCATCCACTTTGGAGGAAGAGAGATCTCCTGCTTGAGCCGGTCAGCAAGCGCCCTGTTCCGACGAACCGCCGTCGGTTTTGTCTTCCAGACCTTCAACCTCATTCCGGTACTGACCGCCTTTGAAAATATAGAGTATGTCCTGCTGCTGCAAGGGATAGGGGCGACAGAACGCAACAAACGGGTAACGATGATGCTCGATGCGGTAGGACTTGCCGAGCTTGCCCAACGGCGGATCACGGAGCTGAGCGGCGGCCAGCAGCAACGGGTGGCCGTGGCCAGGGCCTTGATCGGCAAGCCATCGTTGGTCCTTGCCGACGAGCCGACCGGCAACCTCGACTCAGCAACCGGCGAGTCCATCATCGCACTTCTCCGCCGCTTAAACGAGGAATGCGGCACTACCGTACTCTTCTCCTCCCACGATCCACGCATCATCGCCTGGTCCGACCGCTTGATCCTGCTTCAGGACGGCAAAATCTTTGAAGACCGCCTGCAGAGCAAGTTAGAATGAATCGCATATTTTCCGCAACCACCCCTAAGGATAAACAAAACTACCCATTACTCACGCGCCGGAATCAAGTTATTTTTGTTTCGTTTTTTGCAGTCCGCAGGTAGAATTTTTCGCCTCAACACGATATTTGATCCAAAAATAAGCAGGAGAAACGAATGACCTTAATCAACGAAAATTATCTCAAACTCAAAGCGGGCTATCTCTTCCCGGAAATCGGTCGCAGGGTAAAGGCATTTACCGATGCCAATCCTAAGGCCAAGGTTATCCGCCTGGGCATCGGCGATGTAACCAGGCCGCTGGCCCCGGCAGTGATCAAGGCCTTTCATGACGGGGTTGACGATCTGGCCCTGGGGGAGACCTTTCACGGCTACGGGCCGGAACAGGGCTACGACTGGCTGAGCAAAATCATCATTGAAAAATCATACAACCCGCTGGGCGTGGATCTTTTGCCTTCGGAGGTTTTCATCTCGGACGGCTCCAAATGCGACAGCGCCAATATCCTCGACATCTTCGCCCTGGCCAACAAGGTTGCCATCTGTGATCCGGTCTACCCGGTGTATAATGACACCAATGTCATGATCGGCCGGAGCGGGGAAGCGGACACCAAGGGCTACTACGAGGGGCTGGTCTATCTGCCCTGCACCGAGGCAAACAACTTTGCCCCGGCCATCCCCAGAGAAAAGGTAGACATCATCTATCTCTGCTATCCCAACAACCCCACCGGCATGGTGGCCTCCAAGGCGGAGCTGCAGGCCTGGGTGGACTATGCCAATGCCCAGGGCTCGATCATCTTTTTTGACGCAGCTTACGAGGCCTACATCACCGAGCCGGATATCCCCCACTCCATCTACGAGATTGAGGGAGCGAAAAATTGCGCCATTGAATTCCGCTCCTTCTCGAAAACCGCCGGTTTTACCGGGGTTCGCTGCGGTCTGACCGTGGTGCCCGAGCAGCTCATGGCTCTAACTGCGGGTGGTGAAAAAGTGGGCTTAAACAAACTCTGGAATCGGCGGCAAACCACCAAGTTCAACGGGGTTTCCTATCCGGTGCAGCGGGCTGCGGCGGCGGTCTATTCGGAGGAGGGCTGGCCCCAAGTGCAGGAAACCATTTCCTTTTACCTGGACAACGCCCGCCTAATTCTGAAGGGGTTGAGAGCGGCGGGCATCACCTGCTATGGCGGGGTAAACGCCCCCTATATCTGGTTGAAGACGCCGGATGGCCTGGCAAGCTGGGATTTCTTCGACAAGCTGCTCAACGAATGCCATGTGGTGGGTACTCCGGGCAGCGGCTTCGGGCCAAGCGGCGAAGGCTACTTCCGCCTTTCCGCCTTTGGTGCGCGGGAGAATGTGCAGGAAGCGGTGAAACGCATCCAAGGGAAATGGGGTAAAAGCTAAAAGCCTGGGGCAGAATTAAGCTGGCAACAAAAAAGGGGGATCGAAATTATCGATTCCCCTTTTTTGTTGCCTTGCAGATACGGCGAAAGCTAAGAAAATGTCACCTTGCAAAAACGCCGTTTACCGACTTTCAGGATGACCTCTCCCTGGGTCGCCACGAGGTGGTCGATGTCGTTCACCTTATCTCCGTTGAGGGAAACCGCATTCTGCTGAATCATCCGGCGCGCCTCTCCGGTTCCGCTGACCAACTTGGCTTCCACCAGAAGCTTCGGCAGCCAGATCCCTGCCGCCGTGGCGGAAAGAACAACCTCGGACATGTCTTCCGGGTTGTCATGCTCGCTGAAGATCTTCGCGAAATTATCTTCTGCCCGCTGGGCTGCCTCGGCATCATAAAACCGACCGGTCAACTCGCGGGCCAGCTGCTGCTTGACCGCCTTGGGATGCCTGCGGCCCGCCTGCATCTCTGCCTGCAGCGAGGCTATCTGCTCTACGGCAAGATCGCTGAGCAACTCGAAATACCGAAACATTAGGCTATCGGAAATCGACATGGTTTTGCCGTAGATGTCATCGGCCTTTTCGGTGATGCCGATGTAGTTGCCCAGGGATTTGCTCATCTTGTTGACCCCGTCTAGTCCTTCGAGCAAAGGCATGGTGATGACCACCTGGGGGTCCTGCCCCCACACCCGTTGCAGATCACGGCCCATGAGCAGATTGAAGAGCTGGTCGGTGCCGCCGATCTCCACATCCGCATGGAGAGCAACGGAATCATACCCCTGAATAAGAGGATAGAGGAACTCGTGAATGCTGATCGGCCGCTCATTCTCGAAACGGACCTTGAAATCCTCCCGCTCAAGCATGCGGGCCACGGTAAGTTGCGAGGCCAGCATGATAAACTCCTTGGAAGTGAGCTTGTTCAGCCAGGTGCTGTTAAAAACAACTTTAGTTTTCTCGGGGTCGAGAATTTTAAAGATCTGTTCCTTGTAGCTTTCGGCATTTTTCTCCACTTGTTCGACGGTCAAAGGCTTCCTGGTCTCGGACTTCCCGGTCGGATCTCCAATCATCCCGGTAAAGTCCCCGATCAGAAAACATATCTCATGCCCGAGATCCTGAAAATGCTTCAGCTTTTGGATGAGAACGGTATGGCCCAGATGGAGATCAGGAGCGGTCGGATCAAAACCGGCCTTGATCTTTAAAGGTACTCCAGAGGCTGCCGATTTTTCCAGTTTCCTGACAAGGTCCGGCCTGGAAATAACGTTGACCGCCCCGCGCTCTATCAGCTCTATCTGCTTTTCGATTGATGTCTTCATGTGGTGATCAATGGGAGATGGCCCGGCAAAAAAATACTGAGGGATCATGGATTACCTGATTCCCTCAGTATTGCGGATTATGACAATTTATTTGGCGTATTCCACGGCCCTGGTTTCCCGGATTACGGTGACGCGAATCTGCCCGGGATAGGTCAGTTCCTGCTCGATTTTCTTGACAATGTCCTTACTGACGATCATTGCCTCCGCATCGCTGATCACCCCGCTATTGACGATGATCCTTACCTCGCGGCCGGCTTGAATGGCATAGGATTTCTCCACCCCCTTGAAAGAATTGGCGATTTTTTCAAGATCCTCCAGCCGCTTGACATACGACTCCAGCATTTCCTTCCGCGCCCCTGGCCGGGCACCGGAAAGGGCATCAGCGGATTGCACGAGAACATCAAGGATTCCATTCGGCGGGACATCTTCATGGTGAGCAGCAATGGCATGGACGATAACCGATGATTCCCCATATTTTTTAGCCAGATCAGCGCCAATGCTGGCATGTGACCCTTCAATTTCATGATCCGCAGCCTTGCCGATATCATGAAGTAAGCCGGCCCGTTTTGCCAGTTTCACATCAATTCCGAGCTCGGCCGCCATAACGCCGCAAAGAAAAGCGACCTCCAGGGAATGTTGCAAGACATTCTGCCCATAACTGGTCCGGTATTTAAGACGGCCCAGCAGCTTGATCAATTCCAGATTAACGCCATGCGCACCCACATCAAAGGTTGCCTGTTCCCCTGCCTCACGCATGGTCACGTCAAGCTCCTCGGTCACCTTTTCGACAATTTCCTCGATTCTGGCTGGATGAATCCGGCCATCGGTGATCAGCCGCTCCAAAGACTGACGGGCAATCTCCCGCCGGACCGGATTGAAACCGGAGAGGATGACCGCTTCAGGAGTATCATCAATGATTATGTCGATCCCGGTGGCGGCCTCGATGGCTCTGATATTCCGACCTTCCCGACCGATAATTCGGCCCTTCATCTCTTCATTGGGCAAAGGCACGACCGAAACCGTTTTTTCAGCGACATAATCACCGGCATATCGAGAAATAGCCAAGGCGATGATATCCTTTGCCTTCTTATCAGCAGTGATCTTCATTTCGTTTTCGATCTTGACCACCATCTTGGCGGCTTCCATCCGTGCTTCACTTTCGATGCTGTCAGTAAGCTGCTTAATCGCTTCCTCGCGGGATATCCCGGAAATTTTTTCAAGCTGGGCTCGCTGTTCTTCTATAAGTAGATCTATCTCCTTTTGACGACGGGCCAGGACTTCTTCCTCGCGGGAAAAAGCTTGCTCTTTTTTCAAAAAGTCCATTTCACGCTTGTCCAGAAAATCCATTTTCCGTTCAATCTGTTCAAGCTTTTGAATGAATTTTTTCTCCTCCTCAAGGACGTCCTTCTTCAGCGCCTTGATATCTTTTTCTGCTTCTTGCTTCAGAGCAAAGGCTTCATCCTTACTTTGCAGGACAGCTTCCTTTTTAATTTGCTCTGCCTCGGCCAGGGCATTTTCAATAAGCTTGCGGCCCTGAGCCTCAAGATTCTCCGTACGATCTTCAATAAATCTTTTACGCACCAAAAAACCAAGGCCAACCCCACTGCATACGCCAAGGACAATCGCTAATATTATCTGTACAGTCACGGAGACAACCTCAATGTCGAATTTATCTGAAAAGCACGCACAAGCCCCTTGGAGGAGATATCGCACTCATGTCTAAAGGAATGGGAACGGAAATATGCAAGCCTTGCTGTCAGCCTTGCAACAAAAGCCGCCAACCCAGATTTACAACTCGTGGGAAGAAAACAGGAAGAGACTAAAACGGAAGAAAAAGGACTGCTTCAGGTATAACTCTCTTGTTTTGGCAACAAATCTTCAGACGACGTTTTTTCACAATAATCGATATGATATCTCCCCATATCTCCGGAGAGCTTTTTTTGTCGTATGATGCAAACAAGCGACCTGAACCACAACCCTATGCGCAGTTCCCACTTAGAGAAAAAGCGACAGACACTAACCGTTCTCGCATCTTCACAATGGACAGAAATTATTATTGTTTATTCTGCCTGCCCGAAGGCCACTCCCCACATATTATATAAAAACCCCAACCACATCTATTGTAGGGGGCAGTAATAAGTAACAACAAATCCCCCGCCATTGCAGTGTCAGGAAGTGACATCGAACCTAACTACGTTAGGTGGGCGGTACTTGTATTCCTTTGAAGGAATTCCACCGAAATGGATTCCTTTCCAGAAACAGCAAAGTCGCCCTTAATCTAAATGTTGGCTCGAGACACTCTCCCAGATCACTAACAAGGCAGGGGAAAACACTATGCCATCTAAAAATTTTTCTCTATCCTTTCACTGAGCAGACTGATTTTTTCCTCAACCAGTTGCCTATATTCTTCGTATTCCCTTTTCATCTTCACATATTTACTTGCGATATTCAAACTCGTTAGGATCCCTAGCTTGTTTGCCGGCAAAACATACTGTGAGGCTTGTCCCGCATCCTCTAGTTGCATTTTTACCAAAAACAGGATTTCCTGCACATCTTTTTCCGGGGCATCAGTATAGAGAGGATACTCCTGGCCAAGCACTTTAAAGGTGACCAATCGTTCCACAATGCACCATCCATGAAAGGGTTAACAGAATAACTCCTTGAAAGCAATATATTTTCACATCAGTTGCCCATCAGAACCCCTTGAACAGGTTCGGGAGACCCCTTTCCAAGAGTGTCCGCCGGAGAAATATCCTCAACCTCGATTGCCGCGGATTTTTCCCATTTCTCAATGGAGCCGAGCAGCCCTGAAACCCGTTGCAGGATATTCTTTTTCTCGTTCGTCAGGTGCTTGATCTGCTCTTCAAGCTCTATATTCTCCTTTTCCAAGCGGGCAACATCGGCTTGTAGCCTTATCTTCTCTCCCTGAACTGAATCGAGGCTAGTCAACATTTTCTCGACGTTGCTCTCAAGCTTTTTTAAATCTTCCTCATATTCCATACTGACTCCTCTTCTCCCAAGAAAAGACGGGAGGGATAAAATTACACCCAAAAAAACCCACGTTCCAGAACCCAGCCCTCAAGCAAAAAAACCAAAGACATTTTCATATCGCAACCACCGAATGAACCGGAAATTTACCCTTTCGGAAAAAAGAAAGTCAAGCCCTATATCCAGAAAAGAAAAACCGTTGCGATTGCCGCACCCAACACTTAGGACATTTTTATATCCACGCTATGAGGCGCAACAGTAGTCCAGGCGGGAACATTGGTCTGTTGCAAATGAGAAAATGAGCCGATGAGCACAGAATCCCCGATCTCACAATCATGTATTTTCACAAAAGAATCAATGCGCACACCACAGCCAATATTGCACACTCCAGTGAGTGAGGTGTTGGGATATATAACGGAATCCTTTCCGATAGTTACGGTTTTTTCTATGCTAATAGTCTCGGGCTGGATAAGGGTAACTCCTGATTCCATAAGCACATTAAGATATCGTCTCTGCAGAACAGCATGGGCTTGCGCCAACTCTCGCCTTGAGTTTACGCCTAAGATTTCTTCACTGTCAGGACAAGAAAACTTGCGGACATGAACCCCATCGCCAGTGGCAATTCCGACTATATCAGTAAGATAAATCTCGCCCTGCTTATTGTTTCTGCCAACTTTTTTGAGAGCCTCAAACAAAAATTGCGCATCAACACAATAAATTCCAGCATTAATTTCCTTTATCCCTTTTTCTGCGTAGGTAGCATCCTTTTCTTCGACAATCTTCACAATATTTCCGTGTTCATCGGAGACAATCCTGCCATAATTATCGGGCGTTGCGATGGTGGTCGTCATCACCGTTAAAAGGGAAGCGCTTTCGACGTGAGCATGGAGAAACTTCTGGAGCGTTTCGGTTCTGACCAGAGGAGTGTCTCCACACAATATAAAAACAGGACCTTTATGAGAGCGCAATTCTCCCTCGCAGGTAAGAACAGCATGCCCTGTTCCGAGTTGTTGTGACTGGTGAACAAATGAGAGTGAATATTCCCGGAGAGCTTTTTCAACCAATTGGTGCTGATGCCCGGTGACAACAATATTTTCCCCAAGGAATAGGGGCTGAAGCGCATTCAAAACATGATGTATCATCGGAGAAAAAAAAGTTTCGTGCAGAACCTTAGGGCTATCGGATTTCATCCTAGTGCCCTTCCCAGCCGCTAACACAATAGCAACAACAGAAGAATACTCCATACACTCCCCCGCAAAATAACCGTTTGTTAAAACACTCAAAAAAACATACTTCGGTTTTAGGCAAAAAAAAACCCTTCCTTTTGAGGGGAAGGGTTTTACAACAAAAAAAGAATCGGCGGCGACCTACTCTCCCACCAAGCTTCCCTGGCAGTACCATCGGCGCTGAGAGGCTTAACTTCCGT
>JBAYTO010000003.1:0-121490 GCA_041675585.1 Desulfurivibrionaceae bacterium | reverse complement strand
GAGTTACTCTGTGTGCCGCAGGGGTGCCTGGCTATCATTTTTTTATAAGCGGTTGCAGGGCACCGCATCTTGCAGCGATCGGTCCGGCTCACGTACCTGATGTACGTATCGCCGTCCCGCTTGCCGCAATCTGCGGCACCCTGCAACCGCTTGCCATTGAACATTTTTTTCTCTTCATTGGCAGCTCTATCTCTGTTATCCCCGGAACACCGGGACTGATCTCTGAGGACTGAAAATGTCCTACCTTGTACTCGCCAGAAAATGGCGTCCCCAGAATTTTGCTGAGGTTGTCGGTCAGAAGGCCGTGGTTCGCACCTTGCGCAATGCGCTCACCCGAAACCGGGTCGCCCATGCCATGCTTTTTTCCGGAGTGCGCGGGGTTGGTAAAACCACCTTGGCGCGGCTCATGGCCAAGGCGCTCAACTGCAGCCAGGGTGAGCCGGATGTGCCCTGCGACCAGTGTGAGTCCTGCCTGGAGATCATGGCCGGCAACGCCATGGACCTGCATGAGATCGACGGCGCCTCCAACCGCGGCATCCAGGAGATCCGCGAACTAAAGGAAAACATCCGTTTTTTCCCAGCCAAGGGCCGTTACAAGATTATCATCATCGATGAAGTACACATGCTCACCACCGAGGCCTTCAATGCCCTGTTGAAGACCCTGGAGGAGCCTCCTGCCCATGTTTATTTCATGTTCGCCACCACCGAGTTGCACAAGATTCCGATTACCATCCTCTCCCGTTGTCAGCGCTATGAACTCAAGCGGGTTTCCTTTGCCGAGTTGGTTGCGTTCTTTGCCAGGATCGCCGAGGCGGAAAAGGTCGCTGTTTCCCAGCGCGCCCTGGAGATGATCGCCCGGGAGGCCGAAGGCAGCGTGCGAGACGGCTTGAGTCTGCTCGATCAGCTTTTTTCCTTTGGCGGAGCTGAAATCAGTGATGGGGATGTGGCGGAGGTTCTGGGGCTGGTCGACCGTCAGATTTATGAAAATCTGGCAAGGGCGCTTCTGGCGTCTGATCTGGCCGCCTGTCTTGATATCTTTGAGCATAATCATGCCGCAGGCATGGATCTCAAGCGTTTTGCCAACGATCTGCTGGGATTTTTCCGGGCCTTGTTGATTGCCAAGGTCAAGGCCATGCCCGAGGAGCTGCTGGACCTTTCCGATCAGGAACTGGCGGCCATCAAGGATATTGCCGCCGGCGCCAGTCAGGAAACGCTTTATCAGTATTTTTCCCTGCTGTTGAAGGGAAGTGAGGAAATGCAGTACTCTTCCCGGCCGCGTCTCGCCTTGGAGATGGCTTTTGTCCGGGCCACCCAGGTCGGGCAGATCGTGCCGGCCACTGCCCTATTGGGGCGGCTTGACGAGTTGCTGGCTGGCACAGTCCCTGTAAGCCAGAGTGTTGCCAGGCCGGTTTTTGCTCCGATTTCCACGGCAGAACCTGAGCCGGCCTCAGTGTCCAGCCTCATGTCAGTGTCAGAGGTATCTGGGCACTCTTCCCCCCAACTGGCCGAAGAAAAAAAAAATGAGATAGCTGAGGCGGTAAACACTTTGCCGGAACAATCGCGGCAATTTTTCTCATCTTCGGTTGTCCCTAGCCAGGGCCGCGAGGTGAAAAAGGAGTGGGGGGAATTTATTGAATATGTAAAGGAGCGCAAGCACTGGATGGCGCCGGTGTTGCAACTCTGCGCCATGCCCCGAGAAGAAGGGGGGCAGCTGATCCTTAAATTTGCTGACCCCTCCGACTGCAAACTGTTGCGGGAGCATGACAATCTGAAGCTCCTGCAATCATTTGTTATGGATTTTTTTCAGCAAGATTTCCGGATCGTTTTCAAGGTGGCTGGTGCACCGGACGCTGGCGATGGCGAAAATAATGAGGCGGAGAGCCTCGCTGCCGAGCGACGAGGGTTGGCCAATGATCCCATGGTGCAGATGGCTGCCGAGATTTTTGCCGGTCAGGTCGGCAGGATTCGGATCGGGGCCGGGGGGAAGTGAAGTCAGTGCAAAGTAAAAAGTGAAAAATTGAAAGTTGAGGAAAGCGTGGGGCAGACGCTTTTGCTGTTGGTCCATGGTATCGAAAAATTGAGGCCGGAGATGTGCGGATGGATATGAAACAGATGATGAAGCAGGCGCAGCAGTTCCAGCAACGCCTGACGCAGTTGCAGGGAGAATTGGCGGGCAGGCAGGTCAGCGCCTCGGTGGGGGGCGGCATGGTGAGTGCCACGGTGAACGGCAGGCATGAGCTCATCAGTCTGACCATTGCGAAAGAGGTGGTTGACCCGGCTGATCCGGAAATGCTTCAGGATCTTGTGGTCTCCGCAGTGAACGAGGCAATGCGTAAGGCTCAGGCGATGAGCGAGGCCGAGATGGCCAAGCTTACCGGCGGGGTCAAGATTCCGGGAATGTATTAGGGCAGGATGCAAAGTTAAGCGTGTAACATCTCATTTTACTTTTTTTAACCTTGAATCTTGAGCTTTTTTTATGAATGTTGTTCCTCCCGCCTTGAGCCGTCTCATCATTGATCTGAACCGATTGCCGGGGATAGGCATGAAAACCGCGACTCGGCTAGCTCTGCATATCCTGCGGCGTCCAGCCAGCGAGGCCCAGAGTATGGCCAGGAATCTCGGGGAGCTGCACCGGAGCATCAGGTTGTGCAGTGGCTGTTTTGCCTTTGCGGAAACCGATCCCTGTGCTATCTGCAAAGATTCGGAACGCGATGCCGGTCTGGTCTGCGTGGTGGAGGAATCCGCGGATCTCATGGCCATCGAGAAGACCGGAGCTTTCAAAGGCAAATACCATATCCTGCACGGGGTTCTTTCTCCCATGGACGGGATAGGTCCTGAGGAAATCAAGGCTGATGCCCTGCTGGAACGAATTCGCCGACAACAGGTGCGGGAGGTGCTGATTGCCACCAGTTCCACTGTGCCGGGGGAGGCTACCGCGGCTTATCTAATCAAGCGGTTACAAGAGGAGGTCGTCGCGGTCAAGGTGACCAGGCTGGCCTGCGGGATTCCCATGGGAATGGACATCAAGTATGCTGATGAGCTCACGCTTAGCAGAGCAATTGAATCACGAAAGGATACCTGTTTTTGATTGGGAAATGCAAAGTGAAAAGTTGAAAGTGAAAACTGGCATTTGTCCTTGACACTAGGGCGAAATGTTGGTAATTGGTTGCCGGTTGGAAGATTTGTCTTAAAAGAAGATTGGGCTGTCTCCATGGACGGCGTGCTTCTTGTTTTTTTTGTAACTATTCAGCTTAATGCCGGGAATGGTGAATAACCATCGATACGTAACTGCCCGGCAGTGCCATAGTTGCAGGACAGTTATTTTTTAGGCGCGTAGCTCAGTTGGTTAGAGCGCTTGCCCGACACGCAAGAGGTCGGCGGTTCGAATCCGCCCGCGCCTACCAGAGAAGATTCACGATATCTTGATGTCACGGGGCTTGGCGGAAAGCATTGTGCCAAGCCTTATTGTGCAGGCAGATTGACCAGGTCAATGTGCTTGTTTTTGTTTGTGCATTTGCGGAAAGGCTTTTTATAACAATTATGACGGAAATAGCCCTCACTCTTCCCTCTGGGGAGCAGAAAACGGTCCCTGCGGGGATCACGGTGGCCGAGGCCCTGAAAGAGCTGGTTTCCAACAAGGAGCGCAAGCAGACCATTGCCGCCCGGTTGGCTGACAAGCTGGTGGATCTTTCCATGCCCATCGAGGCTGATGCCGATTTTGTGCCCATAACCGTTGACAGCCCCGAGGCCCTGGAGATTCTCCGGCACAGCGCGGCCCACGTCATGGCTGAGGCTGTCCTTGCCCTGTTCGGCAAGGAGGTGCAGGTTGCTATCGGGCCGGCCATTGCCGATGGGTTTTACTATGATTTTGACCGCGCAGAGCCGTTCACTCCGGAAGATCTTGTGCTGATTGAAGCAAAGATGCAGGAGCTTGTCGCAGTGGCTGCGCCTTTTCGCCGGGAAACCATGCCAGCCGCCCAGGCGATTGAGCTTTTTCAAAAGAGCGGTCAGACCTACAAGGTTGAGCTGCTTAAGGATCTGGGCGTCGAGACCGTGTCGCTATACCGGCAGGGAGATTTTGTTGATCTCTGCCGTGGGCCGCACTTGCCGCATGCCGGCTGGCTGAAAGCCGTCAAGGTCATCAAAATGGCCGGAGCCTACTGGCGTGGCGATGAAAACCGGAAAATGCTTCAGCGTCTTTATGGTACGGCGTTTTTTGACCCCAAGGATCTGAAGGCCTATCTTTTTCAGCTCGAAGAGGCAAAGAAGCGCGATCACCGCAAGCTCGGTAAGGAACTGGAGTTGTTTGCCGTCGCCGACCAGGTCGGGCCGGGCCTGATCCTCTGGCAGCCCAAGGGCGCGCTGCTCCGGAAGATCATTGAGGATCATTGGCGCGAAGAACATTATCGAAACGGTTATGAGCTGTTGTTCACCCCGCATATTGCCAGACGCGACATGTGGCAGACCAGCGGCCATCTTGATTTTTATGGGGAGAACATGTTTTCCGCCATGGAGATTGAGGATGTGAGCTATCAGCTCAAGCCGATGAACTGCCCGTTTCATATCGCCATCTACAATACGCGCAAGCGCAGCTATCGCGAATTTCCCCTGCGCTGGTGCGAACTGGGTACGGTGTACCGTTTCGAGAAGACCGGCGCCCTGCATGGCCTGATGCGGGTTCGCGGTTTTACCCAGGACGATGCCCATATTTTTTGCCGGCCCGATAATCTGGAAGAGGAAATCTTCAACATCCTCGACCTGAATCTGCACATCCTCAAGACCTTTGGTTTTGAAAGCTATGAGGTGTATCTCTCCACCAGACCGGAGAAGTCCGTGGGCAGCGACGAGCACTGGGATCAGGCCACCGCCGCTTTAAAGATGGCTTTGGAGAAAAAAGGTCTGGCTTATGAGATAGACCCGGGTGAAGGGGTGTTTTACGGGCCGAAGATCGACATCAAGATCAAGGATGTGCTGGGGCGGAGCTGGCAGTGCTCCACCATTCAAGTGGATTTCAACCTGCCCGAACGTTTTGCAATGACCTATACCGGGGAAGACGGCAAGGAGCATCAGCCGATAATGATCCACCGGGCCCTCATGGGCTCGCTGGAGCGTTTTATCGGGGTGCTCATCGAGCATTATGCCGGCGCCTTCCCGGTCTGGCTTGCGCCGACGCAGGCCAGGATCATGAATATTACCGATGCGCAGAGCGATTATGCGGAAGAGGTGCATGCCGAGTTGCGCCGAGCCGGAGTGCGGGTTGAAAAGGATCTCCGCAATGAAAAGCTCAACTACAAGATCCGTGAAGCCCAGATGCAGAAGATTCCTTACATGCTGATTATCGGCGACAAGGAAGTGGAGGCGCAGCAGGTTACGGTGCGGCTGCGCAACGGCGATAACCTGCCGGCCATGTCGATTCCAGAGTTTGCGGCGCTGATTGCCGGGGAAAATCAAGCTGGTAGAACTGGCGCTTGCAATAGCTAGGTGATTCAGAGTATTATACCATATTTCAGCGTACCGATGCCCTGCATCGCGTACGGTGTTTCCAGAATCATCTGTACGGAGGTATGAGTATCAAAGGAAAAAAAATTGGTGACCGACCAGAGCGGGAAGTGCGGGCCAGAATCAATCAGGAGATTGATTGCAAGGAAGTTCGGCTCATTGATCAGGAAGGGCAACAGGTAGGGGTCGTGTCTGTCCGTGAAGCGCTGGCAAATGCTGAAGCGGCTGGGTTGGATCTTGTTGAACTTTCGGCGGCGGCCGTTCCTCCGGTTTGCCGGATCATGGATTTTGGAAAGTTTCGTTACGAGCAGTCCAAGAAACAGCAGGAAGCCAAGAAGAAACAGACGGTTATCGAGGTCAAGGAAATTAAGCTTCGTCCCAAGACCGAGAAGCATGATCTCGAATTCAAGATCAAGAATATCAAGAAGTTTCTGCAGCAGAAGAACAAGGTTAAGATCACCTTGCGTTTTCGGGGCCGCGAGATAGTCTATGCTGATACTCTCGGCATGGAGGTTCTGAACAAGGTGGTCGAGGAGTTGAAGGAAGACGCGGTTATCCTGCAGCCTCCCAAGATGGAAGGGCGGCAGATGGCCATGTTTGTAGGGCCGAAATAACGCTTCCGCCTGGGTTGGCGGAAATATATTAGGGTATTTGCCGGTGCGTTTCTGCCGGCGAAGATATAAAAAAGGGAGAACATTATGCCGAAGATGAAATCAAACAGAGGGGCTGCCAAGCGGTTTAAGTGTACAGGCACCGGCAAGATTGTCCGCCGCAAGGCCTTTACCAGCCATATCCTCACCAAGAAAAGCACCAAGCGGAAAAGAAACCTGAGACAGGCCGGAATTGTTGACGCCACCAATCTAAAGGGAATCAAGCGTCTGTTGCCTTACCTGTAAAAAAACGGCGAAGCTGTCGCAGTCCGCCTCAAGATTATTACCAGTGTAAAACTGCCGACGGGAAAAAACGTCGGAGAATGTCAATAAGGAGAAGTACGATGCCTCGCGTAACACGTGGATTTAAAGCGCGCCGGAGAAGAAAGAAGGTTTTGAAGTTGGCCAGTGGCTTTATCGGCGGCCGTAACAGTCTGTACAGAACGGCAACAGAAGCTGTTGATCGGGCACTGGTCTACGCCTACCGGGACCGTCGGCAGAAGAAGCGTGATTTCCGGAAGCTCTGGATTGTCCGGATCGGCGCGGCTTGCCACGAAAACAACACCACCTACAGCCGGATGATGGGCGCCCTGAAGAAGGTAAATGTGGAGTTGGACCGCAAGGTTCTTGCCAATCTGGCCGTTCTTGATCCGGGAGCCTTTACTCAGGTTTCCAAACTGGCCGGCGTCAACAACTGATTGTTGCCGTGCCCAGCATGCAAGAAGAACTGCTGCGCCTGAAAGCCGCTGCCGGTGAAGAACTCGCCGCAATCTCCACGATCGACGAACTCGAGCCGTTCCGGGTCAGATATCTGGGCCGCAAAGGGGAGTTTACCCTGGTTTTGCGGCAATTGGGGCAGGCCCCGGCCGCTGCGCGACCTAGACTCGGGCAGCTGGCCAACGAGATAAAGCAGGAGCTGGAATCATCTTTTGCCGAGCTGGAAGCCAGGCTGGTTGAGGCTGGTGGTGACAGTACCCAGACTAAACTGGATCTGACTCTGCCAGGACGGCTGGCGCCTTTTGGTAAGCTGCATCCGGTTACCCAGGTAATGACGTCGGTTTGCGCCATCTTCGAGGGGTTGGGCTTTGCGGTAGCCGAGGGGCCGGATGTCGAGGTTGATTTTTATAATTTCGAGGCCTTGAATATCCCGCCGCATCACCCGGCCCGTGCCATGCACGATACCTTCTATATCAGCGACACCCTGCTGCTCAGGACCCATACCTCGCCAATGCAGGCCAGGATCATGGAGAAAGAGAAGCCGCCCCTGCGGGTGATCGCGCCGGGCAAGGTGTACCGCTGCGATTCGGATATCACCCATACCCCCATGTTTCATCAGGTGGAAGGGTTTCTTGTTGATCGTCACATTTCCTTCGCCGACCTCAAGGGTGTGCTTTCGGTGTTCATCACCAGAATGTTTTCTGAAAACACCCCAATTCGTTTTCGCCCAAGTTTTTTCCCTTTTACCGAGCCAAGCGCCGAGGTGGATATAGGCTGTGTACTCTGTGGCGGCAAGGGATGTCGGGTGTGCAAGCATACCGGTTGGCTTGAGATTTTAGGCGCCGGGATGATCGACCCCGAGGTCTTTAAGAAGGTCGGCTACGATCCGGAAGAGTACAGCGGCTTTGCTTTTGGTCTGGGGATAGAGAGAATTGCCATGTTAAAATTCGGCATCACCGATATCCGGCTTTTTTACGAAAACGATCTCCGTTTTCTTTCCCCAGTTTTAGGAGTTGTGCCAGAATAACCATCGCCGTTGTTGCTGATGCTGCTACGGCTCTTTATGCCGTTTTGTTTATGACGGCGGCTTAGGCCCCTTTGGGGCGACGACCAAAAGACACCATCCATGAAGTTTACGCTCAATTGGCTGCGCGAATACATTGACACCGACCTGGAACCGGCGCGGATTGCCGATCACCTCACTATGCTCGGCCTTGAGGTGGACGCCTGTGTGCCGTGTTATCCGGAGCTGACCGGGGTCGTGGTCGCCAGGATCGAAGCGGTCTCTCCCCATCCCAATGCGGACAAACTGGTACTCTGCGAGGTGAATGCCGGCCAGGAGCAGGTGCGGGTTGTTTGCGGCGCGCCCAACGCGCGCGCCGGACTGGTCACCACTCTGGCCCTGCCCGGTGCGATTTTGCCCGGGGGATTTGCCATCAAACCGGCGAAGATCCGCGGGGAACAATCCTGCGGCATGCTCTGTTCGGCCAAGGAACTCGGGATCGGCGAAGGACAGGCCGGGATTATGGAGCTGCCAGCGGACCTTCCGCCGGGGCAACCGATCAGTCAGGCCCTTGGGCTGATTGATACCATGATCGAGGTCGATCTCACCCCCAACCGGCCTGATTGCGCCAGTGTGCTGGGGATTGCCAGAGAGATCGGTGGGGTGGTCGGCAAGCGGATTACCCCGCCGGTGGGGACACTTCCCGTGCTGACCGGTGAGAATCTTCCCTTTGGGGTGGAGGTAGAATCCGCCGCTGACTGTCCGCGGTATATGGCCAGACTGGTCAAGAATGTAAAGATCGGGCCTTCGCCCTGGTGGCTGCAGCAGCGGTTGCTGGCCGTAGGCCAGCGGCCGATCAACAATATCGTCGATATCAGTAACTTTGTTATGCTCGAGTACGGCCAGCCCCTGCACGCCTTTGATTTTAACAAGCTGGCCGGGAGTAGGATCGTGGTCCGCCGGGCAAAGTCAGGCGAGATCCTGACCACCCTGGACGGGGCCGAGCACCAGCTGGACGGGGAGATGCTGCTGATCTGCGACGGAGAAAAGCCGGTGGCCGTGGCTGGGATCATGGGCGGAGCCAATTCCGAGGTTGATCCCCAGACCTGCGACGTTCTTCTGGAAAGCGCCTGTTTTGCCGCCCTCGGCATTAGGCGTACCGCTTCAAGGCTCAATATTAACACCGAGGCTTCCTACCGTTTCGAACGGGGTGTTGATCCACAAGGTGTGCCCTGGGCCATGGAGCGGGCGGTTCAGCTCATGGCCGCGCTGGCCGGCGGGGAGATCGTTGCCGGGGGCGTTGATTACCATGACGGCGTTGTCGCCCCAGCCTCGATCACTCTGCGGGGCGCGCGGACACGGGCGCTCTTGGGCATGGATCTTAGCTTGGACCGGATTGGTTCAGCCCTGGCCTCCATTGAAATTGCCGCGGAAAAGATTGATGACGATATCCTGCGGGTGACACCCCCGAGTTTCCGGGTTGATCTTGAGCGGGAGGTTGACCTCATCGAAGAGGTTGCCAGGATCGTGGGCTACAATCTGTTGCCCACCACTCTGCCCATGGTGCCTATGAATTTTTCCGAGCCGGATTTCCTCAGGGAGCTGCGGAAAAAGGTGGCCGGAACCCTCACCGCCCTCGGGTTTTATGAGGCGATCAACTACAGCTTTGTGGCCCCGCAGCACCATGATCTTCTGGGGTTGGCTGCGGACGATGCCAGGCGGCGAAGTGTGCATCTCCTGAACCCTCTGGCGGAAGATCAGAGTGTGTTGCGCACCACATTGCTGCCCGGGCTTCTGGAAAACCTGCGCCGCAATCTCAATCACCAGAGCCATGATGTTCGGCTTTTTGAAATCGGCAAGGTCTTCCATCCTCTGGGGAGCCGGCAACCGGAGGAGCTTTTCCGTCTCGCCGCCGTTGTCTCCGGTCGCCGTAACCCCGGGGCTCCTGTCCTCCATGTCGGGGAAGGCGCGGCGGATATTTTTGATCTCAAGGGGGTTGTGGCCCAGATTATTGAGAGTCTGCGGCTTTCCACGTCAGTCACCTGTCAAGCTGGCCGGGTGGGGTCTGAGCTGCCCTTTGCCGAACCTGGCACTATTCTGGCCGTCATGGGAGGGAAGGAAATTCTGGGTTGGTGCGGGGCTTTCAACCAGAAAACCTTGAAGGGTTTTGGCATCAAGCAGCAGGCCTTTTTTGTTGATCTCGATCTTGCCACGCTTGGCAGTTTTTCGGCCCTGGCCAAAACCTTTGCGCCTTTGCCCAAGTTCCCCTTTGTCAAGTGGGACCTGGCCCTCATCGTCCCGGAGGGGGTTGCCGCCGGAGAGATGCTTGCCGCCATCAAGGGGTGTGGGGAGAAGCTTGTTGAACAGGCCGAAATTTTTGATGTATTCCAAGGCAAAAATATCGAGGCCGGAAAAAAGAGTGTGGCAATCTCCATCACCTATCGGGCGCTTGATCGAACCCTGGATGACGCAACAGTTGGCAAGATCCACCAAAAAATTATCGAAATGATGATTTCCCATTTTAACGGTGAGTTACGTGAGGCATAATAGATGAAACGATCCAATCTTACCAGGAAAGAGCTTTCGCAGACCATCAATGAGAAGATGGGCTTTTCCCAGCGGAGTGCCGGAGAAATGGTTGACATGGTTTTTGAAGCGCTCAAGAAAACTCTGCTGCAAGGAGAGGCCATCAAGATCGTCCAGTTCGGCACCTTCACTGTGCGGAAAAAATCCTCGCGGGTGGGACGCAACCCCAGGACCGGTGAAACCATGGAGATTTCCAAAAGACACATGGTCTCTTTCAGGCCCAGTAAGGTGGTCCGGGAGAATTTGAACAAGGAATAAAGGAACAGTGTGACCAAAACATCTTGCCAGAGTTTTGATGAGGTTCGGGGAACAGCATGCGTTCGTCTGCCTGGGATTCCTGACAAGCGGTACTTCAAGATTGGCGAGGTGTGCGCGATAACCGGGGTGAAGCAGCATGTGCTTCGTTACTGGGAGTCGGAATTCAGGATCCTTAACCCGCAACGGGCCCAGTCCAAACAGCGGCTTTACCGTCGGGTGGATGTGGAAACGGTTCTGGTGATCAAAAGGCTTCTCAAGGATGAGGGCTTTACCATCAGCGGGGCCAAAAAAGCCTTGGTGCGAAATAGCGGCGGACAGGAGCATGATCTTGCCGTCTCCGAACCTGAGCCGGAGTTGTCCGGGAGCCATGCGGATATTTTTGCGCAGGTCAAAGCGGAGTTGTTGGCCATGCAGAAAATTCTTGAGGAATAATGGGGTTGGCGAGAGTCCAGCTTGACAGGCGCTCTTTGGCGTGCTAAATAGGGCCAACCTGTTGAGCAGAGATATTTTTATCGGGATGTAGCGCAGTCTGGTAGCGCACTTGAATGGGGTTCAAGGGGCCGGAAGTTCGAATCTTCTCATCCCGACCAGTAATAGCAAGGGTTTGCGGTTAATTCCGTAAACCCTTTTTTCGTGGGATTTTTAGCGATATTTAGCGACCTGAAATCACGGGTAGAACGTGCCCTTGCTCTCCCTGAGTTATGGCGCACCCTGCGTTTTTGCGTCGTAATCGATCACATGGCACCTGTGACCGCTTTTAGCTAAGTTGAGCAGCTTGTCTGTTCAAAAACGAAACTTATACCCGAATGGTGATTCCGTGGTTATTTGACCTTTGTGGGGTTACCCGTGATCGGTTACTTTGCTTCGATCATGCGGAAAGGTGAGGCGGCTGCATCCATGGCTTGAGACATGATATCCAGGTAGTCGGTCCGGTAATTGTTTTTGGCTAGCTTGGTGCCGTCGGTTGTAAAGTTGCAGTCATGCTCCTGGCAGTATTTTCCTCTGGTCGCATAGTTGAGGATGATGCGGGGGATGTCATAGTGGTGGATGGTACTCTTCCGCACAGGGCGGCCGTTTTCGATGATGTATATCCGGTTGAGAAAAGTGGCTTCTGTCGTTCCGCCGAGATAGTTGAACTCCTGGTAGGTTTGGCTTCCCGAGAGACTTGGCAGGTGGTCGCTCACTATGATGATCAGCGATTTTGGGTCTGCCGCGAGCAGCCCCTGGACAAAGGCGGCAACGGCCTCGGTGCGGTAGTAGTACTGGTTGACGGCCTTCTCCAGCCCCTCGTCATGCAATTTCCCAAGCATTTTGATGATCATTGGCCGCTTGCTGTTGTTGAGGTCGTGGGGGGTATGGCCGTACATACCGATGATGTAGTTGAAGAGGGGGAGCGTCGGGTTTTCCCGGATCCGCCTGGTGATGAATTCCAGATTCTGGGAGAGAAGCACCCCGTCGAACATGTAATCCTCGTCCGTCACGTCCCCGGCGGAGAAATACGTATCGTAACCTGCGGCGAATTCCCGCGGGTAGTACCTTTTTTCAAAACCGATTCCGGTATAGGCATTGGTTGAGTTAAAGAACTCAGGTTTGTAGGCGTTGGTGGCGTTGGTTTCGTAGCCACCCTGTGAGAGAATTCTGGGAAGACAGGGGGTTTTGGCTCCAGTGAACATATCGAACTCAATGCCGGAAAACTCCCGCAGGGCAGGAGCCCCGCAGAGAACCTCGAACTCTGCCTGGGCTGTACCCCCGGCAAATACCGGAGAGATGGAGATACCCCCTTTTTTTCCGAACAGCTTGCGGAAAGCTGGATGGGCGGGGTTGCGGGAAAATTGAGCATTCTGCAAAAGCTTCGGGTCCAGAAAGCTTTCAAGAACGATGAGGTGAATATTCCTTTTTTCAGGCTGTTCTTTGAGACCTTCAATCACCTTGTCTAAATCAATCTGGGAAGCGGGATTCATCTGATGTCCGGCAATTTTTTCCCGGGAGCTTCTTCGTCTGGCCTCATTATACAGCATCATGCTCAGGCGACCGTTGTTGCGGGCGCTGAACATATCGGAATATAAGACGATCTCCTGCTGGGTTTTCTGGAAAGTCGCCATAAAGAAGTGCGGGGTCATTTCCACCATCAGCAGTAGAGCCAGGAGAGGCAACGAGGCCATGAACATGGCCAACCGATGGGTGCGAAATTCGAGGGAAGCCAGAAAGGCCAGCAGGGGGAGGCCGGTCAAAACCCCAATCATAGTGAGAGGCAGGAGAGGGAGCACCTGAAGCATCTCGGGCAGTTCAGTTATTTCGGTGATGCGCAGCAATCTGCCAAACATGAGGTAATATACATCAAACACTCCGTAAAACAGGACCAGCGGAGTTGCGGCAATCAGCGGCTGCAGGCGTGATTTGCGGATGAGTTGGAGAAAAAGAAAATAAAGATAGAGGAGCAGAGGGATTTCCAGACGCCAGGCCGGAAGCAGGGAAGGCAGACCGCCATTTTGCTGGAGGATCTCCGTGTAGCCGAGAAGAAAGAGCAAAAATACGGCATAGGGGGCTATGGCTGCATTCAGCCGGGAGAGATATGGGGGCACGGTTGGGATCATTGTTATTGTGTGGGGAAAATAACTCTCGCCGGCGGTAAGTCCTGCCTGTTTAAGGCAAAAGTGTTTAAGATACTGAAAAAGCAGGCAAAGGAATATACCATACTGCTCCGCAAGCCCCAATATATTCCTTTCTGCGGAAGCCGTCCTTCATTTTCTCCTGCAAAGTTATGATTGCCGGGTGGGCGCAAGGCTGCTAATCTTTGTGAAGTTACAGTGACCGGGCTCTTTCCCAGGATAAGGCGGCCATGCGCATACTCGTAGTCGAAGACGATTTCAAAATTTCCTCGTTCATCAGTGTAGGGCTACGGCAGGCGGGTTTTTCCGTTGATGTTGTGGACAATGGGGAGGATGGTCTTGTTCGGGCCCTTGATGGTGCCTATGACCTTGCCGTTCTCGATATAATGCTGCCAAGGCTTGATGGCCTTGCCCTGCTTGATCAACTCCGCCGTCGGCAGGTCAACACCCCGGTGATCATTCTGAGCGCCAAACGTTCGGTTGAGGATCGGATAAAAGGGTTGCAAGCAGGAGGAGACGATTATCTCACTAAACCCTTTTCCTTTTCCGAGTTGCTGGCCAGGGTGCAGGCCCTAATCCGCCGGGCAGGCGCCGCGCCGGAAGTCACGATCCTGCGGGTGGGGGATCTCTCCCTTGATAAGCTGAAGCGGGAGGTTTACAGGGGGGATCGCAAGATCGATCTCCAGCCCAGGGAGTTTTCCCTTCTCGAATATCTCATGCGCAATCCAGGGAGGGTTATTTCCAAAACCATGATTCTGGAGCATGTCTGGGATTATAATTTTGATCCCCAGACCAATGTGGTGGATGTGCTCATCTGTCGACTGCGCAATAAAATTGATCGGGATTTCGGCTGCAAGCTGATTCAGACGATTCGCGGGGTTGGCTATGCCCTTGGTAACGATTAAACAACTGACAAAAACCACGGGCTTCCACTTGGCTCTATGGTATTCCTTAATTTTTATTTCAAGCTCGCTCCTGCTTTTTGCCCTGCTCTATTTTCCCCTGCGCTCTGCTATTCTGGAAAAGGACCGGAATATCATTCTGGGGCGGCTCAATGAATACACCTTGCAGGAGCAGGAGCGCGGGTTGCAGGGCATGCTTGCCGAAATTCGCCTTGAGGATGCTGCTAACAGTCAGGCGGGTTTTTTTGTGCGAGTGGCCGACCCAACCGGTCAATCGCTCATTGTCACCCTGCCTCCGGACTGGCGGCATTTGGCCGGCGGGTTTTCACCGCTGTTTCGCAGTGGGGGCGAATCTGATGACTGGATTGTACTCCCTGCGAGAGAAAGAGGCGATTCTCTGGAGATTGTCAGTCGGCGAATTGGGAACGGATATATGCTCCAGATTGGCAGGGGGTCCGGAGAACGGCAAAAAATTCTGGATTATTTCGGGGAGATTTTTGCGAGAATCATGTTGCCGATGATCATCTTTGGTTTTACCGGCGGGTTTTTTCTGGCCTTTCGTTCCCTGCGGCCAGTGCGCGACCTTATTCAGGTTGTGCGAAGCATCGGCATCGGCAAGATGGACGCCAGGGTGCCATCGCGGCATACCGGTGATGAACTGGACGAGCTGGTTCACCTCTTCAACACCATGCTGGAAAAGATCGAACAGCTGATTACCGGCATGCGGGCTGCTCTGGATAATGTGGCCCATGATTTGCGGACCCCGGTGACCCGTATGCGGGCTGGGATCGAAGAAGCGTTGCAGTTTGGCAATAATACCGATGTGTTTCGCGAGGCTTTGCTGGACTGCGCCGAAGAGTCAGAGCGGATCATCACCATGCTCAATACCCTGATGGATATCTCCGAAGCAGAGACCGGAGTGATGAAGCTGCATCGGCAACCCATCGATGTTGTTTCGACCCTTGCAGAGGTAGTCGAGCTGTACCAATATGTAGCCGAGGAAAAGAGAGTGGAAGTTTCCGTATCCGGCCCGTCTGATCTCACAATGATGGCTGATATCGACCGGATGCGGCAGGTTATCGGCAATTTGCTGGACAATAGCCTTAAGCATACCCCGATCGGTGGCCGCATAGAACTTACCTGTAATCGTCAGGCTGGAGATGCGGTGATCCGGGTGCGGGATACCGGGACAGGTATTCCGCCGCACGATTTGCCCTTGATTTTTGACCGTCTGTATCGGGGGGATCATAGCCGCAGTCAGCGCGGCCTGGGCTTGGGGTTGAGTCTTGTCAAAGCCGTTATCCATGCCCATGCCGGGACCATCGAGGTGGAAAGCGTCCCCGGTCAGGGGGCGTCCTTTATCCTGCGGCTGCCCATCGACTCTCCTTTATTGTCCTGACCTGTCATTCCCAGCAATTATTGTTGCCTCGGCCCCTGGATTCTCAAAAAAAACAACCTTTCACGTTTGTAATCTCCCGGAAATTATCTGGTAATTTTTGGTGTGCTAGATTCAGCCAACGCTGTGTACTCCCCTTGGGAAAATTCCTGGCCATTCCGGCCGAAACACGGGTAGGCCTGCGCAATGGATCAAGGTAGCCAAAATTATGTCAAAGAAGATCATACCTACCGTGTTTCTCCGCCTGTCCCGTCTTTCGTTTCCTGGCCGTTTCAAGCTTATCCGCCTTTTTTTTCTCTGTTACATTCTGTATGCCTTTGGGGTGCGGCTGGCGTTAATGACTCACAGCTGGGCACAGGTCGGGCATGCTCCCATGACCGTGGCAGGGATCTTTTTGGTCGGAGTATTGTCTGATTTTTTCAATGCCGTGTATTTTTTCATCCCCATGGCCTTGTATCTGATGATCATCCCCCATAGGTTTTTTGTCAGCCGGTGGCAGAGGGTTGTTTTATATCCCTTTGTTTTTGCCCTGTGTTATGCCCTGGTTTTTTCCGCCTTGGCGGAATGGCTATTCTGGGATGAGTTCGGCGTGCGTTTTAATTTTATCGCCGTGGATTATCTGGTCTATACCCATGAGGTGATAGGCAATATCCGTGAGTCATATCCGGTGCCCCAGTTGCTCGCCCTCGTCGGTGGCACGGCAGCATTGATTTTTGTCGTCATCCGTCCATGGATTGAAGCCGTGATCTACTCGGTGCGACAACAGGGGGCGCTGTCTCAACCAGCCTCCGGGCTTGCCGTCCGTCTGGCTATCGGGGCAGTTTTCTTGCTTTTGCCTCTCCTAGTCTTCCTGACCGTGGACGGCGCCCTTCCTGGTGCGTCTTTTGAAAATCGCTATGAAAATGAACTGGCAGAGAATGGGATATACCAGCTGTTTTCCGCCTTTCGCAACAATAGCCTGGATTATGCGTCCTTTTATATAAAAATGGATGAGGGTACGGTGTTCAACGGATTGCGGACGCTACTCAAGACCAAAAACAGTCGCTATGTTGAAGATAATTCCACGGATATTGAGCGGGAACTTGTCTCCATACATCCGGAAAAACGTCATAATGTCGTATTGATCATGGTGGAAAGCCTGAGCGCGGAGTATCTCGGCGCCTTTGGCAACACTGGTGGCCTCACCCCCAATCTTGACGCCCTGGCCAAGGATGGCTTGCTGTTCAATCGGCTGTATGCCACGGGTACCAGGACGGTTCGCGGTATGGAGGCGGTTACGCTTTCAGTGCCGCCTACGCCGGGGCAGTCCATTGTCAAGCGGCCAGATAATGCCAACCTGTTTTCCCTGGGGTTCGTTTTCCGGGACAAAGGCTATGACACCAGGTTTTTCTATGGTGGCTACGGGTATTTTGACAACATGAACGCTTTTTTCGGCGGCAATGGTTTTGACGTTACCGATCGAGGCGACCTCAGCAGCGAAGAGACCAGCTTTGCCAATATCTGGGGCGTGTGCGACGAGGATATCCTGGGCCGGGCTCTGTTGGAATTCGATCAGTCCGCGAGTCGGAAGAAACCATTCTTCGGGTATGTGATGACCACCTCAAATCACCGGCCCTTCACCTATCCCGAGGGAAAGATCGATATTCCCTCAAAAACCGGGCGGCCAGGGGGAGTCAAGTACACCGATTACGCTATCGGCAAATTTATTGCTGCGGCCCGGCATCACTCCTGGTTTGACAACACCATCTTTATTGTTGTCGCGGATCATTGTGCTGGCAGCGCAGGTCGTCAGGAGCTTCCGGTACATAGTTATCATATCCCTTTGATTTTTTATGGGCCGGGTATCATCAAGCCGGGGGTGAATACCACCCTGGCAAGCCAGATTGACTTGGGGCCCACCCTGTTTGGCATTCTCAACTGGCAATACCACAGCAAGTTTTTTGGCAAGGATATCCTGGCCGCTGATTTCACGCCCCGCGCCTTTATCGGAAACTACCAGCGGCTTGGTTATCTGGAGAATGGGTATCTGGCCATTCTCGACGAACGGCAAGGGATTTCACAGTATCAGGTGGCCAGCGAAACCATGCAGGATGCGGTGTTGGTTCCGGTTGTCGAGAATAAGGATTTGAGCGGCAAGGCCATCTGCTTCTACCAGGGGGCCAGTTTGCAATATCAGCGAGGCTGGGGCCATTGGTCCGGGGAAGAGCGTCGTTCAAGAATCAGCCAGGCAGCGGCCACGGTACCTCGGTCCGGGGGTGGAAGAGAGGGGATGCGTGTGGAAGTTCGTCAGAGATTGTGATAAGTAATAAGGAAAAAGGTTTGCAAATATAGCAGGAGAAGAGAGTTTCCATGGGCAAGGACAAAATTTTCGCAACATCACAGGGGGTAGTGGCGGATTTCAGTTTCGACGCGAACACCGCCTCCGTCTTCGACGACATGCTGGTCCGCTCGGTTCCTTATTATCTTGAGGTGCAGCGGATGATGTCCGAGCTGGCCCGGGATTTTGCCGTGCCGGGGACCAATATTTATGACTTGGGCTGCTCAACCGGGACGACCCTGCTCCAGCTGGACCAGGCCCTTCCCGCGGGAGTGCGGCTGGTGGGCTGCGATTATTCCGATGAGATGCTGAAGAAGGCGGAGGAAAAACTGAAAGCCCACGGCATGCAGCATGCTTACCATCTTGAGGACATGGATCTCAACAGCGAGATACGGCTTGAGAATGCCTCGGTGGTGATCATGAACCTTACCCTCCAGTTCGTCCGGCCTCTGAACCGGGACAGGCTCATCCGGAGGATTGCAGAGGGGGTCAACGAAAACGGCTGCCTGATTCTTATTGAGAAGGTTCTGAGCCGGGATTCACTCTTGAACCGGTTTTTTATCAAGTATTACTACGATTTCAAGGAGGCCAGCGGCTACAGCAAGCTTGAGATCAGCCGGAAGCGTGAGGCGTTGGAGAATGTCCTCATCCCGTATCGGGTGCAGGAAAACGAGGAGCTGGTTTTGCAGAATGGCTTCAGCGAATGCGAGATCTTTTTCAAGTGGTACAATTTCTGCGGCTATATCGTGCGCAAGGGGGCGAAATAAGGTAAGCGATCACCGGGCAGCACATCTTGCGGCACTGAAGCTGAGTGCTGAGTGCCGAGTACTCGGAACTCAGCACTGTTGCGATATCCTATTCGTCGTAAAGTTCTGGCGTGTGCCGGATGATCTGGGCATCGACCAGATAGATGACATCCTCGGCGATGTTGGTTGCGTGGTCGGCGATCCTCTCCAGGTGCCGCCCCACGGAGAGGACGTGCATGAGGATATTGACCTGCTCTGCATCGGTGATGATCATCTCCTTGATCTTGGTATACATCTCCCTGTTCATGGCGTCCATGGTGTCGTCTTTCGCCCGGATATGGTGGGCCAACCGCACATCATGGTTGATCAGGGCGTCAATGCTTTCCGTGACCATTTTCTCGGCCAGATTTACCATGGCCGTCAGGTCAAAGGGGATGGCAAACTTTTCCTGACTGGCGAGGAATAAACCCCGTTCGGCGATGTTCACCGCCAGATCCCCGATCCGCTCCAGATCGCTGTTGATTTTCAGTACCGCCACGATGAAGCGCAGGTCGATGGCCACCGGCTGATAAAGGGCGAGAATTTTCAGGCAATCCTCCTCGATCTCCACCTCCATGTCGTCGATCTCCCGATCCCCCTTGATCACCGCGTTGGCCTTGGTCGGATCCCGGTTGATTACGGAAAGGGTGGCCTGGTAGACCCGGTCTTCCACGGCTTCGCCCATGGCAATGATCTGGGCCTTCAGTTTGTCGATATCGTGCTGCATGTGTTTTGCCATGATAGTTGCTCCCTTTTCAACCGAAGCGGCCGGTTATGTAATCTTCTGTCTGTTTCTGCCGGGGGTTGGTAAATATTTTCGGGGTCTTGTCGCATTCGATCAGCTGGCCTTCATAAAAAAAGGCGGTGTAGTCGGAAACCCTGGCTGCCTGCTGCATGTTGTGGGTGACGATGACAATGGTGTAATTGATGCGCAGCTCGCCGATCAGATCTTCGATCCGCGTGGTTGCTTTGGGATCAAGGGCCGAGGCCGGCTCGTCCATGAGCAGGATCTTCGGGCCGACCGCCAGGGCGCGGGCGATGCAGAGCCGCTGCTGCTGGCCGCCGGAGAGGCCCATGGCATTGGCGTGCAGCCGGTCCTTGACCTCGTCCCAGATGGCGGCCTGCTGCAGGCTTTGCTCCACGATCTCCGCCAATCGTTTTGGGTTTTTCTCCCCGTGAATCCGGGGGCCGTAGGCAACGTTGTCGAAGATGGATTTGGGGAAGGGGTTGGATTTCTGGAATACCATGCCCACCTCCTTGCGCAGCTCCACAACATCGGTGCCAGGCGCATAGATATCCTTGGCGTTGATGAAGATTTCTCCCTCCACCCGGCTGTGGGGGATGGTGTCGTTCATCCTGTTCAGGCAACGGAGAAAGGTGGACTTGCCGCAACCGGAGGGGCCGATCAAGGCCGTGACATGCTTGGCCGGGATCAGGAGGGAAATGCCAAAAAGCGCCTGGGTTTGGCCATAGAAAAAGTTGACCTGGCTGGTGGTGATAACCATTTCCTGGTTTTCGGGATAAATGGATTGTTCTACCATCGGAATTTTTTCCTGGAATGAGTTCGAAGGAGTATCGCGCCAAGGCTTAAGCCCAGAACCAGCAGAAGGAGAATCAGGGCGGTGCCGTATTGCATATGTCTGATCCGTTCCGCTTCCGGATGCTGAGTGGCAAGGATGTAGAGATGGTAAGGCAGGGCCATGACTTGATCAAAAACAGACTTGGGCAGCCTGGGGAGATAAAAGGCTGCCACCGTCAGGAGGATGGGGGCGGTTTCCCCGGCGGCCCGGCCAATGCCCAGAATTGCGCCGGTAATCATGCCGGAAAGAGAATAGGGCAGGATATTGGTGCGAATCATCTCCCACTTGGTGGCCCCCAGAGCCAGACTGGCATCGCGGAACCCCTTGGGCACGGCGCGCAACGACTCTTCACTGGCCACGATAATGGTGGGCAGGACCATGCAGGCCAGGGTCAGGCTGCCCGCCAGAATGGAGGGGCCGAAGCCGAAGAAGAGGACAAAGATGCCCAGGCCGAAAAGGCCGAAAACAATGGAAGGAACCCCGGCCAGGGTGATAATGGCCAGTCTGATCAGGCTGTTGAACCGGTTCTGCTCCGCATATTCGGCCAGATAAATCGCGCCGCCGATCCCCAGGGGGAGGGAAACGGCGATGGTGCCCACCACCAGATAGAAGGTGCCGACAATGGCCGGGAAAATGCCGCCCGCCGCCCCGCTTCTCCGGGGAAAGCTGCTGACGAACTGCCAGTTGAGGGCTGAGAACCCATTTCTGATGATGTCGAACAGGATATAGCCGACCACCAGGACAATGGCGTAGGTGACAAGCCGCAAGGAGAGAAGGATGAATTTGTCGGCGGTGTTGTTATTCATTTCATCATGCCGTATTTATTCAGGACGCGCTGGGCAACGATGTTGAGGGCAAAAGTGATGACCAGCAGGATGATGCCTATCCAGAAAAGCGCCTGATAATGGATGCTGCCGAAAGGCACCTCGCCCATCTCCGCGGCGATGGTGGCGGTCATGGTCCGCACCGAGGATAGGGGGGAAGCGGTGAGGATGGCCGCATTGCCGGTGACCATCAGCACCGCCATGGTTTCTCCGATAACCCTGCCGATGCCAAGCATGACCGCGGCCACGATTCCCGGCAGGGCCGCCGGCAAAGTAACCCGGAAGATGGTCTGCAGGTGACTGGCGCCCAGCGCCAGAGAGGCGTTTTTCAAGGCGTAGGGTACGCTGACCAGGGCATCTTCCGAAAGGGAGATGATGGTTGGGATAGCCATGAGCGAGAGGAGCAGGGCGCCGGTCAGGGCGGTGAGGCCGGTACTCAGGCCGAAAGCTGCCTTGATTAGGGGGGCCATCACCAGCAGACCAAAAAAGCCCAGAACCACCGAGGGAATGCTGGCCAGGATTTCAATAAACGGTTTGAGAAACTCCCGTTCGCCGGGCCGGGCGATTTCCGCGATGTAGATGGCCGTCAGCACGGAGACGGGCACCGTGACCAGCATGGCCAGGGCGGTTACCAGGGCGGAACCTGAAAGCAGCGGCCCAACCCCGAAACGTTCCTGCTGAAAGGAAACCGGAATCCACTGGCTGTCCATAAGTTTAGCCAGGCCCGGCTTAAAGACAAACGGGCCGGCCTCCTTGAACAGGAAAAGGAAGATCAGGCAGACGACAAGAACGCTGGTCGAGGCTGCCCCCATCAGCAGCAGCCTCATCAGTCTGTCGGTTATGAGCAGCTTACGAGACCGGGACATATCCTGTTTCTCTGACAATCTTCTGACCTGCCGGACTCAAACAGAAATCGATGAATTCTTTGGTCGTATCCTTGGGCGTCCCGTTAGTATAGAAGAAAAGCGGCCGGGAAACCGCGTAGGCCCCGGAACGGACGCTTTCCTCGCTGGGAAGTACCGGGCTGGTCTGGCCTTCGGCCTGAACGCCAAGGGCTTTTACCGTGTTTTTTGCTTCCGCGGCAAAGCCCAAACCCACATAGGCTATGGCCCCGCGGTCAGCGGCCACGGCCTGTACCAGGGCGGAGGTGCCGGGCAGCAACCGGGCGGAATTGCTGAAATCTTCCTTGTTCAGGATATGCTCCTGGAAGAAAACAAAGGTGCCGGAGCTGGACTCGCGTGACAAGAGAAGAATTTGTTTGTCTGGCCCGCCGACTTCCTTCCAGTTTGAGATCTTGCCCGTGTAAATCAACCGCAACTGGTTAATGGTCAGGCTGTTCACCTGGTTTTCCGGGTGCACGATCAGAACGATGCCATCGCGGGCTACCGGGGTTTCCACCGGGGAAACCTTGTTTGCTTCGGCCTGTTTCTGCTCTTTTTCCATCATCCCTCTGGATGCCGCGCAGATATCGGTGGTGCCGTTGATCATGGCGGCGATGCCGGTCCCTGACCCACCCCCGGTCACGGAGATGTCCGTATCGGCATGATTTTTCATGAATTCTTCCGTCCAGGAGCTGACCAGGTGGACCATGGTGTCGGAGCCTTTGATGGACAGGGCCTGTACGGGTGCGGCTTGTTGCGATGGTTTAGAGTCGCAGCCGGTTATGGCGATCAGGAGTAACAGGGCCAGGGAAATTCTTTTCATGCTCTTCTCCGTGTGCGATGGGCACAATGGTTGGTGGAGGGGGGGAAGGGGTGAAGCTGGTATCTGTAATCTTTCTGGTTTTACAGCTATCGGACGAATTAATTAGTACACAGACCCGATACCAGAAATTTCAGGTGTTTGCCAGCATAAAATTAGGGCAGGACTGCCTTGCTCGCCTGCAAAAACTGGTATTCGTCGACGGCTGGCAAAAATTATTCGGCAATTTGTTTGAGCAAATCCGTTGGCGGTTTGCGGTGGGTGCGCAGCATGAAATAGAGAACCGGTACCGCCATGCGGCTGATTAAGAGCGAGGCGATCTCCCCGAACATCAGCGAGATGGCCAGTCCCTGAAAGATCGGATCGGCCAGGATCACCGAAGCCCCGACCACTACGGCCAGGGCGGTGAGGAGCATGGGCCGGAAACGAATGGCCCCTGCTTCCACCACCGCTTCCGCAAGCGGCAGGCCGTGGCTGATCCGCAGCTCGATGAAGTCCACCAGGATGATGGAGTTGCGGACCACGATTCCGGCCCCGGCCATGAAGCCGATCATGGAGGTGGCGGTAAAGAAGGCGCCGAAACCCCAGTGGGCCGGGAGAATGCCGATCAGCGAAAAGGGGATGGCGGCCATCACCACGAGCGGTACGGTATAATCTTTGAACCAGCCCACCATGAGCATATAGATGAGGATCATCACCGCGCAGAAGGCCAGGCCCAGATCCCGGAAGACCTCCAGGGTGATGTGCCACTCGCCGTCCCACTTGATCGCCGGTTCAAGCTCGGAAAAGGGCTGTTGGAGATTGTAGAGGGCGATGGCTTTCCGGCTGCCCCCGTATTCCCGGCCATCGAGCTCGGCAAGCTTTTTGTTCAGGGCAAAAATGGCGTAGGCCGGGCTTTCCGCCGTCCCGGCAACGTCGGCTGTCACGTAGATAACCGGCTTGAGGTTTTTGCGGTAAATTGGCTGGTCAATGGGCGCCTCGTTGACTGTAACCAGCTCCCGCAGGGGCACCAAGGGTCCGGCCGGATTAAGGCCGGAACGGAGCTGGAGGTTCAGGATGCTTTCAACCCGGGCTCGCTGGGCCAGAGGCAGCTCCATGACGAGATTGATTTCCTCCTTGTCCTCCGGCTGGTGAAAAAGATCGATGCTTAATCCCTTGGCCGCCAGATCAACGGCCTGGCTGATCTCGCCTGCGGAAATGCCGTTGAGGGCGGCCTTTTCCTTGTCCACCGCAATGACGGTTTTCAATCGCTCCGTCTCGCGGTACCAGTCAACATCGACTACCCCTTCCGTATCGGTGAGGAGTTCCTTGACCCGGGTCGCCAGCTTAAGGCGCTGGCCATCGGTCTGGCCGTAAACCTCGGCGACCAGGGTTTGCAGCACCGGCGGCCCCGGCGGTACCTCGGCCACGGCCACGGCGGCCCCGTATTTTTTAGCAATGGCCGCGACCTTCGGCCGAATGCGTTTGGCAATCTCGTGGCTCTGGGCCTGGCGCTCGTCTTTGGGCAGCAGATTGATCTGGATATCCGCAAGATTGGCGCTGCCTCGCAGGTAGTAATGACGGACCAGGCCGTTGAAATTGTAGGGCGCGGCAGTCCCGGCGTAGACCTGATAATTGATCACCTCCGGTTCCCGGCCGATGAGCGCGGCCATCTCCCTGGCTGCCTGGGTGGTCTTTTCCAGCGAGGCTCCTTCCGGAAGGTCGAGGATTATCTGGAATTCGCTTTTGTTGTCAAAGGGCAGCATCTTGACCTTGACCAGTCCGAAGTAGACCATGGCGCAGGAAGCGAGGAGCAGGGCGACGATGCTCAAAAAAAAGATCAGCCGCCAGTGGGCCTTGGCCAGGAGCGGTTCCATGGCCCGATGATAGAGACGGGTGAAGAAATCATTCGGGGCGTGGTCATGGTCTGTCAAGGATGCCTGAGACGCGGCCTGGGATTCGTCGGGCCGAATCTTCTTTTTCAGCACCCGGACGGCGGCCCAGGGCGTAACAGTGAAAGCGATGATCAGCGAAAAAAGCATTGCTGCGGATGAGCCGATTGGGATCGGCCGCATGTATGGGCCCATCAGCCCGCCGACAAAGGCCATGGGTAAAATGGCGGCGATTACTGCCCAGGTGGCGAGGATGGTCGGATTGCCCACCTCGTTGACCGCCTCAATAGCAATGGCGAGCAGCGGCTTTTCCTTATTCTCCGGCAAGCGGAGATGGCGGACGATGTTTTCCACCACTACGATGGCATCGTCCACCAGGATGCCGATGGAAAAAATCAGGGCAAAGAGGGTGATGCGATTCAGAGTGTAGCCGTACAGATAGAAAAGCAGCAGGGTCAGGGCCAGAGTGGAGGGGATGGCGAGGATGACGATGAGCGACTCCCGCCAGCCCAGGAAAAAAAGGATGAGCAAGGTCACCCCGAAAACGGCGATGCCCATGTGCAGCAACAGCTCATTGGATTTTTCCGCCGCGGTTTCGCCATAGTTTCTGGTCACGCTCACGGTGATATCACCGGGGATGAGGGTGCCCTTGAGGGTCTCGACCTTGGCCAGCACCGATTCCACCACCTGCACGGCGTTGGCTCCGGGTCGTTTAGCCAGCGAAATCGTAACGGCCGCCTCTTCCGCCTCCCCTCTGCCAGTGCCGAACAGCACATAGCTGCTCACCTCTTCCGGGCCATCGACCACCCTGGCCACCTCGTCGAGATACACCGGCTTACTGCCGTAAACGCCGACGACGATACGGCCGATCTCTCCTGCCGAGGCGAGAAAACGGCCGGTCTGCAGGATGATTTCCTGGTTTCGGGATTGCAGGGTGCCGGAGTACGATTGGAGATTAGCCTGTTGCAGCCTGGGAATGATCTCCGTCGCGGTCAAGCCGCGGGCGGCAAGCCGTGCCGGATCGAAAAGAACCCGCATCTGCCGCCGTACCCCGCCGATCAGTTTGGTCTCGGCCACCTCGGGGATGTTTTTTACCGCATCGTCAAGCTGGGCCGCGAGACGTCGGAGGGTGTAGTGATCATAGCGTGAGCTGTGCAGGGTCAAGGCGAGCACCGGCACATCATCAATGGTGTGCGGTTTTATCAGCGGCGGCAGGATGCCGTGGGGAATGCGGTCGGAATTGGTGGCCAGCTTCTGGTTGAGACGGACGATGGCATCTTCCATTTTTTCGCCCACATAGAACCGGGCGATCAGCAGGCTCTGGCCCGGCATGGAGGTGCTGTAGATGTATTCGACCCCCGGGATTTCGTAGAGGAGTTTTTCCATGGGAATGGAAACCCGTTCCTCCACCTCCTTGGGGGTGGCGCCGGGCATGGCGACCATGATGTCGATCATCGGCACCTTGATCTGTGGCTCCTCCTCGCGGGGCAGCATGACGACGGACACGACCCCGAGGAGCAGGGAGGCGATGATCAGGATGGGGGTCAGCCTGGAGGCAATGAAAACCGAGGCGAGTCGGCCGGCAAAATCTTGTTGTTTGCTGGAGGGTTGTTTCATCACTGCACGATCCGCACGGGTTGTCCCTCAACAAGCCGCTCGCCCCCCTGGATCACAACCTGCTCTCCGGCATTGAGACCGGCAAGGATCTCCACCTGACTTTCCCGGTGTTCGCCGCTGCGCACCAGACGCAGCCGGGCTGTACCGTTGTCTGCGACAAAAAGGCGCTCCATCTGGCCAAAGAGCGACAGCGCTGTTTCCGGCACCAGAAAGGCGGTGCGCCCGGCGGCGCCGGGAAGGTTCACCCGCGCATATTGCCCGGGCTGCAAGGCTGCAGCGCCGGAGAGTCTGATTTTTACCAGGGCGGTACGGGAGGCAGGGTCAGCTGCCGGGGCGATCTCGGCCACGGTGCCGGTCTGGGAAAATCCGGCCGCCGGAATCGTAACGGTTAGAGGATCACCCTTTTTAATTTTCAGGGCCAGACCCTCAGGCGCTGCAGCAACCACCTGCAAATGTTCCGTATTTTCCAGGACCAGGAGAGGGGCGCCGGGGGCGGCCAGCTCGCCGGCATTGGCCATTTTCTGGGAGATGATGCCGGCAAAGGGGGCGGTGATCAGGGTGTAGCCGCGCATCGCCATGGCTTCGCGCACCCCAGCCTCCGCCACCCGGCAGGCCTCTTCCAGAGATTTGACCGTTTCCCTGGTGGAGGCGTCTTTTTCCAGCAGTCGTTTTTCCCGCGCATGGTTTCTTTGCGCCTGGGCGAGCTGCGCTTCGGCCTGCGACAAGCGGGCCGTAGTTTCTTCAGCGTTGATCCTTATCAGCAGGGCGCCTTTTTTTACCACCGAACCAAGAGCCACCGGCATCTCCGTGATAGTCCCGGTTATTCTGGCGGCAATGGTCGCCTTCTGAACCGACTCGACGGCGCCGGGGACTTCGTTTTGCCGCAGGCTTGCCTGGCCGGCCACGGTGATCACCCGCACCTCGGCAACGGGAAGAGGCGGCCTGGCTGCGCTGTGGTGAGCTGAATCCTTGCAACCGGCAGCGGGGAGGAGCAAAAATAAAAGAAGCGCGGTGAAAAGATGTTTAGTAGGCATGCGTCATTTTCCTGTTTCAGGGCATAGTTGGGGCATCGTTTTTATCGGGCTGGTGTTCGGTGGCATCAGGGAACTGCGGCAAGCCAAGGGCGCGGCGCAAGTCGGCAACGGCAAGGCGCCGTGAGGTTTCCGCCACAATGCGCCGCACCAAGGCGTCGGTCAGCCGGTTTTCCACCTCTAGAAGATCAGAAGAGAGCAGTTTCCCTTCCGCAAAGCGGAGCCTGTTGATACGGGCGCTTTCCTGAGCCTGGGCCACGCTTTTTTCCGTAACCTGTAAGCGCTGGTCGGCGTCTTGCAGGTTAAATTCCGCTTGTTTCGCCTCAAGGGTGATGGCCAGCTCGGTCTTGCGTTTCCGATCCTGCGCTTCGGCAAGCAGGGCGGAAGCTCTGGCAATCTCGGCGGCTGTCCTGCCTCCCTCGGAAAGGGTGTACTGCAATTTGATCCCGGCCTGCCAGGAGTCGCCTGAGCCGTCCGTGACATAGCCCTTGTCCGCCTCGTAGCCGGCATAGCCTTCCAGGGATGGGTAATGGCCACCCTGGGCCTGCCGGACTTTGGCCTTGGCCGCCAGGATCAGGGCGGTTATGCTTTTAAGTTCATAACGCTGATCCGGGGCAGCGGACTGCGGGATCTCCTGGGCATAATCCTGGGCGGGGTCGAGGAGTACCGGGCCGTCGTGAAGCCCCAGCAAGTTGAGGAAGATCCGGCGGCTCAGCTCAAGGCTGTGCCTGGCTTGGCTCAAATTTTCCTGTGCCTTGGCCTGTTGCACCTCCAGATCGAGAAGGTCGGACTTGAGCAGAACCCCTTCCTGGTAGCGGGCCTGGGCCACGGCCAGGGAAGAGCTTATCGCGGCCACCGCCGAGTGGTGGGCCTTGAGCAGCTCTTCCGCCTGCATGATGAGGTGAAAGGTGCGAACCACCTCAAAGGCAAGCTGGGCCTGCACGGCATTAAGCTCCATTTGGGAAGAAACCGCCTGGGCCTCGGCGGCTTTCAGCCCGGCCAGATCGCGGCCGCCGTTGAAAAACCGGTAACCAAGCCGGACCCCCAGGTTCAAGGAGTCGGTGCGGCCGGGATTGTTGAAGTCGATGGCAGGGCTGAAACTCCCCTGATTCAGGATATTGCCGAAGGAGTACATGGGATTGTTGGTCTGGTCGTAGCGGGAGTTCAGCTCGAGTCTCGGGTAAAAGGAGGACCTCTCCATGCTGATGGTGGCCTGGGCCGCCTCGATCCGATTTTTACCCATCCGGCTGTCCGGGTTGTTTTTGATGGCAAAGTGTACCGCATTGCGGAGGGTCCAGACCTCCGGCATCGCCGGGGTGGCCCCATTGCTTTCGGCCGCTGCCTGGGAAAAAACGGCCATAAACTGGAGGGCGAGGCAAATAAGGCCAATCCTGAGCCAATAGGCACGGAAACAGCCGGAATATTTGGGAGGGGTTGTTCGTTGGCGCATGGTTCCAAGGTCTCTGTGTTGGTGCCTCCAAGGGCTGGAAGCGTGTTTATATAATTAGTATTTAATTGTATACTTAATTATCAAATTGTCTGCCACAGTTTTTTGTCTTTTTTTAGAACCATTTCTTCTTTTTAAAGTAGATCAGCATGGCGCCGGCTGTGGCCGCCATCAGCAGGAGGGCGAAAGGGTAGCCGAAATACCAGTTTAGTTCCGGCATGTTGAAAGGGCTCCGGCTGGTGTTGAAATTCATGCCGTACAGCCCGGCGATAAAGGTGAGGGGGATGAAGATTACGGCAAAGATGGTCAGCACCTTCATTACCTCGTTCAGCCGGTTGCTCACCGAGGAAAGATAGATGTCGATCATGCCCGAGATGATGTCCCGGAAGGTTTCCACCGTGTCGAGCACCTGAACCGTGTGGTCGTAAAGATCCTTGAGATAGACCCGGATCGCCTCGCCCATGAGGGCGGTCTCATCCCGCTGCAGCCCGTTGATCACCTCCCGGAGCGGCCAGACCGATTTGCGGAGCAGGATCATCTCCCGTTTCAGGAAATGGATGTCCTGGAGGGTTTCCGGGGAGGGCGCGGCAATCAGCTCCTCTTCCAGATCCTCGACCTCTTCGCCGATTTTTTCCAGCACGGAAAAAAAGTTGTCCACCACCCGGTCAAGCAGGGAATAGAGCAGGTAATCGACCCCCATTTTTCGGCTGCGCCCCTTGTTGCTCTCAAGCCGGGCTAGCACTTCGTCAAAAATATCGTCGTTTTTTTCATGAAAGGTGAGCAGGTAGTTGGGGCCGAGTACGAAGCTTATCTGCTCCATACTCATTCCCTTGTTTGCCTCGTCATAGTTGATCAGGTTGATGACCAGGAACAGATAATCGTCATAGTGATCAATCTTCGGGCGCTGACCGGTATGGAGAATATCCTCGATGGTCAGGGGGTGCAGGCCGAAACCGAGGCAGAACTTGTCCACCGCTTCGGCGTCGTGCAGGCCATGGACCCTGATCCAGGTGTTGCCGGGGGTGTCTTTCAGCAGGCGGAAATCGTCAAGCCGGGCCGGGGTGCTAAAAGAAAGGTTCTCGGCATCGTAAGCGACCATGTCCAGGCCGAAATTTTCCGCAACTTTTTCGCCGATGAATATGGGGCTGCCCGGAGGCAGCCCGGCTTTCCGCGAGGTGGTTCTAACAAGTTTCAGCATTTCTGGTTTCCGCGCATGGAGGTGAGGGCTCAGAGACAAAGGCAAACCCGATGTTTGTCAACAGGATACCATATCTGATTGCCTTCCGCGAACCAATCGGCCGCCGGGCAGGAATATCCGCTTTTGAAAATGGCGAATACTTGATGGTCGTGTAATAACTGAACAACGTAACGCCAAGACACAAAGGCGCAAAGGCAACATGCTTAAATAAAAGGATAAAAACTTTGCGCCTTTGCGCCTCTGCGTTAAAAAATGAGTTATTACGAGTTCATCACGGGCCGCGCCTGATGTACCCTGGGACAGGGGTGCAGTAGAAAAACAGATAACAACGTGCTCATTTCACTCCGACAGACTTTTAGCAGAACCAATAATTGTTGGCAATCTTTGCCAACTCATGGCATTATGGTTGTGGAGGTACTTATATGGCCACAATGAATGTTTCTCTCCCCGACCAGATGAAACTCTGGGTCGAGACACAGGCGCATACCGGGCGCTACAGCAATGCCAGCGATTATGTCCGCGACCTTATCCGCAGAGACCAGGAGCATACGGGCAAGATTGCCGAAATGCAAAGGTTGGTAAGCGAAGGCCTGGAAAGCGGGATCAGCGATCAGTCCATGGCCGCCATCCTGAATTCCTCCCGCTTGCAGGCGGAAGCGAAAAAGCAGGATCATGGCATATAGACTGACGCGCAAGGCCGCCGAAGATATCAGCGCCCTCTTCAGCGAAGGTGCCCGCCAGTTTGGCCTCGGTCAAGCGGAAAGGTATCATGCCGGATTGGAGGGAATATTTCAGCTTATCTCCGACAATCCCGAATTATCCAGAAATCGTTTGGAAATCTCTCCTCCCGTTCGTGTTTATCCCTACGGTTCGCATCTGATCATTTATCTTGTCGAAGAAAACCAGGATGTGCTGATCGTACGGGTTCGCCACGGACACGAAGACTGGCTGGCCCCGGATCAGTCTTAAAGTGGCGTCTGGGGATATGGGGGGCAACGCTGTTATCTGTTTTTCTCCGGTTAAGATAGCGCAACTTGCGCCGCGCCGGTCGAAGTATGTCCCACCGCCACTCCATTCAGAGCGCATACTCGTTGCTTGACATTTCTGCTTGTCCGATGAATAGTTATAGCAAAATCATCATGAGGTTTCCCCCATGAGTCCAGCAAAATCTTCCTGCACCAAAGAACTCTATCGTGAGATAGAAACCACTCCCGAGGAGTATCTGCCCGCCCTTCTCGAAATCGTACGAGGATTTCGTCATGGTATATTTTTGAAACCCGCAGATGAAAGTTTTCATCAGGGTATGCAGGAGGCACTCCAAGGAGATACCTTGCCCGTCGAAGAACTGTGGAAGGGCATTGATGCCCGCTGATCAGGTCAGCATATCCTTCACTTTCGAATTCAAGCGCAACCTGCGTGCGCTTGCCAAGAAATACCGCTCCATCCGCTCAGATATTCAGCCACTTATTGATCAACTGTAAACCGGCATCTTTCCCGGAGATCAGGTGCCCGGCGTCAGCCTGGCCATCTTCAAGGTACGTCTTTAGAACAGAGATATTCAGAAAGGGAAGCGTTCCGGTTACCGTTGCATCTACTACCTCAAAACTCGTAACAACATTATTTTGATCACAATTTACTCCAAATCGGAGCAGTCAGACGTTTCTGCGGCAAAGATGCAATCGATTCTTCGGGAGATGGGGTATTGACCTCGATGCCCCTTTTTTTTGAGTCAAACCAGAGAATAGCAGAAAGGCAAGCGCGACCCCAGAGGGGTTCCCCTGACAGACTGCTAGGTTTTACGTTGTCCGCCGCCTGGCGATTCGTTATAGTCAGGTTGCCGTGGGTAGGTGACAAGGAAACTGGGAATTGTCCGTACGCAGTAACAGCTTGATATCAAACGGGTTAAAGTCCCGTCCGGGGAGTTGTCCGTACACCCCGGTAGCACAAGGGAGCGGCGTTCTGGCAACAGAGGGTCGTAAGTTCCCAATTGGCAAAGCAACAGGCCGTAACGAAAGTGAACCTATATGTAGCCTCGTTAACCTAATTGAAGATGCCGACCCTGTGGACACAAGGGGAAGGCCGGTGTCACAGGCCGGGAGAACGGAAGCAGCCTGTGTAATCTTCCGGGGTAGCAGGGTCGGCATGTTGCGGATGATATCCAAGTCCAGTGCTGGAGACCCGATGCGGTGATGTTGGGGAACATCAACCGGCGCGTATAAGGAAACGAAATCGCGGTGGGCCGTATCGGGAGTCGGAGGGGTTCATAGTACCGTTTGAGGGCCATGGACAACATAACCCGACCCGAGGGAAGGAACCCTGCTTTGTTCACGCAACCGAAGAGCTGAGGATAGAGGGATTGCAGAGATGCTAACAACCCCGGAGAATATCAGAACGCTACAGAGGAAGCTCTATCGCAAGGCCAAACAGGAACCGGCCTGCCGCTTCCATGCCTTGTACGACAAGGTCTATCGGGCCGACATCCTCAGTCATGCCTATGCCCTTGTCCGCGCCAACAAAGGGAGCGCCGGTATTGACGGCGTGACCTTCGAGGCCATCGAGGAACAGGTTGGGGTAGCCGCATTTATTGCGGAGCTGGAAGAAGCACTGAGAAACAAGACGTATCAACCCGATTCGGTTAGAAGGGTGATGATTCCGAAAGCGGATGGCAGTCAGCGTCCTCTGGGTATCCCGACTATCCGGGACCGGGTGGCGCAGATGGCCACCAAACTGGTCATTGAGCCGATCTTCGAGGCGGACTTTTGTAAAACTTCGTACGGGTTTAGACCGAAGAAGTCAGCCCATGACGCAGTCGATGACGTAGCGTATGCCCTGAACACCGGCTATACCGAAGTCATCGACGCCGATCTTTCCAAGTATTTCGATACCATCCCTCACGCCAACCTGTTGGCCGTGGTCGCCGAGCGCATTAGTGACGGGGCGATTTTGCACCTGATCAAAATGTGGCTTAAGGCCCCGGTCATGGAGGTGGACAAGGGCGGCACGAAACGGAACGTCGGCGGCGGCAAGGGCAACCGCAAAGGAACACCGCAGGGCGGGGTAATCTCACCGTTGCTGGCCAATCTATACCTGCATATTCTGGATAGGATCTGGGAGCGGCGCGATCTGCAAGCACGGTTGGGCGCCCGCATCGTCAGGTATGCTGACGATATCGTCATCCTCTGCCGGAAAGGTAAATCCGGCGGGGCCATGGTCATGCTGCGGCAAATTCTGGAACGGTTGCAGCTCACCCTGAATGAGGCGAAGACTAAGGTGGTCGATGCCTACTCCGGGGAGTTTGACTTTCTTGGATTTACGGCCTGGTTGGGTAGAAGTAGGAAAACCGGGAATTTTTACCCCCATGTGCAGCCTTCGAAGAAGGCCGAACAGAAGGTCAAGAGCCGGATTCCCGAACTCACCACGCGAAATCGGACGATTATGCCCCTTGAATGGGTGGTTAACGAAGTCAACGCCATGGTAAGAGGCTGGGTTGGGTATTTTCACTACCGCAATTGCAGCAGGACGCTGACTAGGGTACGGCACCACCTGGAAGAAAGACTGATCACCCATCTGCGCAAGCGGCACAAGGTCAGAGCTAGGATTACCGGTTACGTTAAGTTTCCCAATAGGTCGTTGTATGAAAAGTACGGCCTGTACAAAGTGCCGACATCAGCGCGTTGGACGAAGGCGCATGCCTTGCGGTGAAGAACATCGGAAAGCCGTGTGCGGGAAAACCGCACGCACGGTTTGATGAGGGGAGGCTGATGGACGATGGCAGCCAGATGACACGCAGTAGCCGCGTGCGGCGAGGCGTTGGTGAAAGTCCCAGACGAAGTCGGCGAGTCAGCTTCCTACTCCACCTGATTTTTATTCGTATTTTTATTGCTTTGTTTGTCATGACGTTACCCGGACACTCCAACGCTACCGATTCGCGCGATAAAAATCCACCGGAGGTGAAGGCGCTAATCGGGATGAAGATTTCCTCCAATAATCCAGCAATCTCGCACGGCGATATTCCGGGATTCCACGAAGTGAGCGGTGCTGTAATGGAAGAATTAGCAGACCGAACTGCATTAGTATTGGAAGAAGGATTTGCAAACACTACGCCCGCGTTCCTTATATGCAAATCGACCGAAGGGGCAACCTCCATCGAAGTGTTGGATGCCCAGGCAATGCCACCGAAGTTGTACGAATACCGTCTCAACTTAAAGAAAAAAAGCCGTCCTCCTGTGGATTGGCTTTCAGGCCGCTATATGCTGGCCCAATGGTGCAGCTATGACGATGTAACTAGTGGTCAAATTATTATTGGCTTAGTCAAGCCAGAAGTTGGCAAGGAAGATTGCGGACACGATTCACGTCTAGTAGGGCGCGCCTGGAAAATTGACCGTAAAACAGGCGAGATTGAGGCGGTATTGACAAGAGGACTTAAGTGCTACTACCTAACTGCTGGAAGTTGCGATTAAAGGAGAGGGAAAAATTAGGGACACTCCCCTGTTTTTTGGATTGCCCTGTAATTGTTTCATGCAGCCAATGGCGTGATGCGGGCCAGCGATTCACCGGCGATTTTTTCAGCTTCTTCGGTGTCATAGTCGGCCTGCAACCCAAGCCAGAATCCCGGCGTGGTGCCGAAAGCGCGGGAAAACCGCAGGGCGGTGTCGGCGGTGACCGAACGCTTCCCGGCGCAAATTTCGCTGATGCGCATTGCCGGAACGTCGATGGCCTTGGCCAACCGGTATTGGCTGATCCCCATGGGGGTGAGAAATTCTTCCCGCAGTATCTCGCCGGGATGGATATTGGGCAGTCTGTTCATGGTTGCCTCCTGTCAGTGATAGTCACAGATTTCGACCTGTTCCGCGTTGCCGTCCGTCCAGGCAAAACAGACCCGCCACTGGTCGTTGATCCGGATGCTCCATTGTCCGTCGCGGTCTTCAGCAAGCAGTTCAAGGCTATTGGCCGGGGGGATGCGCAGATCGTCGAGAGTACGGGCGTTGTTCAGCATTCTCAGCTTGCAGCGAGCGGTGGCCTGAATCTGATTGGGCAAACGCCGCGAAAATTCGCCGTGCCAGACCTTTTCCGTGTCGCTGTCGTGAAATGCGGTGATCATTAAAAATAGTATTGCGTTGCGATAATAATGTCAAGCGGTATGGGGTGATTTTTTCTAAGCTGCCTGTTAATCTGATGTTTTGAGCGGAATTCCGGAAGAAATCCGGCACCCCCGGTATTAGTTTAGTCAAGACAGCATGGCAGCAACGATTGGTACGGAGCAAAAAAGGCGGCTGGTTGCATCGGGCAAAGGCTGCATTGACAGGATTGCAGGTATGCCGTCGCACGGTTGTTGACAGGAGAAATCATGAAGGAGCAGATACGGCGCTTTTCCCCTGATGCCGAGTTTTATACCTCGGAGCGTTGCCACATCATTGAGATGTCCAACACGCCCGGCGATGGGGACGTTTCCATCGCCCGGGCCCGCGTGGAACCGGGGGTTACAACCCGATGGCACCGCGTCGTGGGAATTGTCGAGCGGTATGTGATTCTTGAGGGGCAGGGCCGGGTTGAAATTGGCGATCTTCCCCCGTGCGATGTCGGCCCGGGCGATGTGGTCCTTATCCCGCAGGGAGGCCGGCAACGGATAACCAACACGGCGGCCTGCGATTTGCTGTTTCTGGCAATCTGCTCGCCGCGTTTTGTTGCCTCGGCATACGAGGAGATGGACCCCGACCCTGTATCGTGAACGCAAACATTGCGTGATCCGGGGGATGTTCCCTGCAATGGAGGATGAGATGAAACACAGATGCGCCTGGTGCGGGAGTTCTCCGCTGTACCTTGCCTATCATGACGAGGAGTGGGGGGTGCCGGTTCATGACGATTGCCGCCTTTTCGAGATGCTGATTCTGGAAGGTGCGCAGGCGGGCCTGAGCTGGTTGACCATCCTCAAGAAGCGGGCACAGTACCGGAAGGCGTTTGCTGGTTTCGATCCCGAGAAAATAGCCGCGTATTCTTCCGAGGACAGAGAGCGCCTTCTTGCCGACCCGGGCATTGTCAGAAACCGGCTGAAGATCGAAGCGGCCATAAAGAACGCCCAGGGAGTGCTGCGCATCCGGGAAGAGTTCGGAACCTTCAGCGATTTTCTGTGGCGCTCTGCTGGCGGCGCCCCCCGGCAAAACAGCTGGACCGTTTTGGAGCAGGTGCCGGCCAGGACGGAACAGTCGGATATGATGAGCAAGGAGCTGAAGCGCAGGGGGTTCAACTTCGTCGGCTCGACCATCTGCTACGCATTCATGCAGGCCGTCGGCATGGTGAACGACCACACGGTGGATTGCTTCAGGTACGCAGAAATACTAGAAGAAAACCGGAACAGCCATGATAAGTAGTCAAAGGGAAAACGTAGGTTTCCCGTCGATCTCCCGGTTGTCATCCGACAACCTTATGTGTTGCCCTTCTTCCCGGCCAAGCTTCTTAAATCTCTTCTTGTGGTCCGTCGGCTGATCCGGCGACCAGACATCCACTTGTCGTCTTCGGTATATCCCGTCACGGAAGATTGAGTTTGGGCCAACCCGCCGCCCTCATCATCCCCCTCCCTTGAGGCGCGGCCAACTTGAAGGCCATTTCAGAAAAATGGTTGTTGACGCTTGACGTGCAGGCAGGGATTTTAAGAAAAGATGCGCGAGTGTTCTTGCATTCGCGGAGTCCTTCGGGGTACATTCCCTTATGACGAACAGTCGTTTGCCTGCGCCATTGCCGGGCAGACCGGAACCAACAGAAATCAAGGAAAAGAGCATGAGAAAGATGGAAAGGGCATTGATCAGTCTGACCGACAAATCCGGAATCGAGGGGTTTGCCAGGGAACTTGCACAGCTGGGGATCGAGATTCTCTCCACCGGCGGCACCGCCAAAAAGATGCGCGAACACGGCATCATGGTCAAGGATGTTTCCGAATTCACCGGCTTTCCGGAGATGCTCGACGGCCGGGTAAAGACCCTGCATCCCAAGGTGCACGGCGGCATCCTGGCCCAGAAAACCAACCCGGACCATGTGCGGCAGATGGCGGAACACGGCCTGCAACCCATCGATCTGGTGGCGGTCAATCTCTATTCTTTCGAGAAAACCGTGGCCAATCCGGCCTGCACCCTGGAGGAGGCCATCGAAAATATCGACATCGGCGGCCCCACCATGCTGCGCTCCAGCGCCAAAAATTTTCAGGATGTCACAGTGATCGTCGATCCGTCCGATTACCCGCAGGTACTCGCCGAGATCAAGGCCACCGGCAATACCACCCTCAAAACCCGCTTTTATCTGGCGGTAAAGGTTTTTGCCCTGACCAGCGCCTACGATACCGCCATCGTCAACTGGCTGAAGACGGTGGCGGTCGATGCCAACCCCTATTTCAAGTAGGTGGCCCCGATGAAGATGGCGGTATTGCTCTCCGGCTCCGGCCGGACCCTGGACAACTTTCATGAGCGGATTGCCGCCGGCACCATGCAAGGGAGCATCGAGGTGGTGATCTCGAACCTGCCCGACGCCCTCGGTTTGACCAAGGCCAGAAAATACGGCTACCCGGCTTTTTCTGCCCAGGACAACGGGGCCATCAACGGTATCCTGCAGAAGTACGGGATCGAGCTGGTGCTGCTGGCCGGGTATCTCAAGCTTTATCAGCCACCGGCTAACCTGCAACGGGCCGTGCTCAACATCCATCCTTCCTTGATCCCGTCCTTTTGCGGGGCGGGGATGTACGGCATGCGGGTACACCGGGCCGTCAAGGGGCGGGGAGTCAAGGTGAGCGGCTGCACGGTCCACTTTGCCAACGAGGTGTACGACGAGGGGCCGATCGTGGTCCAGCGTTGCGTACCCCTGGACGAGGCCGATACCCCGGACGACATTGCCCACCGGGTTTTTGCGGCCGAATGCGAGGCCTATCCCGAGGCGATCAACATGGTGGCAGACCGGGGCATTGATTCTTTCTGGTTGTAACCAGTCGGGTGGGATCTTCTAATTTCGGAGGAAAAGAGATGGAAAAACGGATCATGTCGGCAGAGGATATCGACCGGTCACTGCACCGGATGGCCCTGCAGATCGTGGAGAACAACCACGGGGTTGCCAATCTGGCCATAATCGGCATCCATACCGGCGGGGTTTTTCTCGCCGACCGGATTCAGAAGCTGATCCAGGACCGGGAAAATATTGTGCTGCCCACCGGCACCCTGGACATAACGCTCTACCGGGACGACTGGAGCCTGGCCAGCCAGAATCCCATCGTCAAGAAAACCAGCATCACCTTTCCCATGGAAGAGATGGTCGTGGTTCTGGTGGACGATGTTATTTTTACCGGCCGCACCATTCGGGCCGCTCTGGACGCCCTGATGGACATCGGCAGGCCGAAGTGCATCCAGCTGGCCGTTCTCGTTGACCGGGGCGGTCGGGAGCTGCCGATTCAGCCGGACTACGTGGGCATGGACATCCCGGTCAAGGCCGATGAGCATGTGCATGTGCGCCTTGCTGAAAAGAGCGGGGCCGACGAAATCGTGCTGGTCGGCCGGCATTAGTTTTTTCGCAGTGCCGCCCCAGGTGAGAGGATTTTTTCTGGAAGTCAGGAACTATGCGGCAAGCGCTTGCCGCCCGGGGGAATCATGAGCCAGGAACCCCATTCAGGCAAGGACTTGCAGCAGATCAGGCTGCGAATCAAGGAAAAGCAGCGGAGCTACGCGAGTTATAACCTAAGCCCTGCCCAGAACGATCTGTTGCGCACCTTTTTCGATCTTGCCCAGGAGTTCGACTCCAACGAGGATTTTTACAGGGTTTGCGTGGCGGCCCTCTTCGAATTTCTCGGCCTGCACAGCCGACTTTATCTTTTTGACAAGGAGCATGAGAAACTCTGTCTTGTCTGTGAAAGCAGAAAAGGGCTGTTGCTGAAACCGCTCCCGGCCCCGGACCATGTGCGGTTGAGCTTTAAAAGTTACGAGAGCGAGCATTCACTTCTGGTGCCGATTCATCGCAAACCATCTCTCGATACGCAGGACAGCGAGAGGCAACTGTTCAATCCTCAGATCCTGGGGGTTCTTGAAGTATATCCCCTTGAAAAAATATCTAAGGCCGATCGTTTTTTTCTGCGCAAGTACACGAACCGAATCGGCTACAATCTGCATAACCGTTTGATTGCCCACGAGAATATCAAGCATCTTCAGTTTATCAACAATCTGGTGATGGACATTGAACACAACGTCATCACCCCCAACATGTATTTCAAGCATCTGTTCAATCAGCTCAAGGCCCGGATCGAGGAGACTGCCGAGCTGGAGAAACTGTTTGCCGGATTAAATGGTTCCCAAGGTGTCCCCGCCGCGAGTTTTGACCTGGTGGCCGGCAAGGTCAGTGACCTGCACCGGGGCCTGCTTGAGAATCATCGGGAGTTGCTGGAGCATCATGCCAATTACAGCCTTTTCCTGGAGAGCCTGTTCCGGCGGGATCATTTTGCCCAGGGCCGTTTTGTCCTGCGCCTGAGAAAATGCGCCATTGATCGGGAGATTGTTTCTCCGCAGCTGGACCATTTCTTGAGCAGGTTCGGGGCTCGGGGGATAGCGGTGGAAAAGCCCGCGGATATGCAGGGGGAAGAAATCTTCCTGCGGGTGGATGTGGGATTGCTCTCGCAAGTCTATGCCAATCTTTTTTCCAATGCGGTTAAGTACACCGGGGAAATAACGAACCGGAATGGGAAGATCAGAAAGGCCATGGCCTATGGCCGCGAAGTGCTTGCCGATTATTTCGGCCCAGGCAAGCCGGGGGTTAAATTTAATGTTTTTACCACCGGTGAGCATCTTTCCGAGGTCGAGGCGAAGACGGTTTTTCACGAAGGGGTCCGGGGAGAGCGGGGCAAGTCCCGGCCCGGCACCGGGCATGGCCTGACTTTTGTCAAGCAGGTGGTGGAGATCCATGGCGGCGCGGCAGGCTACGAGGCCACGGAAGAGGGGAACAACTTTTATTTCATCCTGCCTCTGCCGGAGCCGGACAACCTCCCCGTTGTCCAGGCCTGACGCGGAATTGGCGAGGCATGTTCCCCCTAAAAGATAATATCCCATCCCGCCATTTTCCGGTGGTCAATCTCTGGCTTATCATCGTCAATATCCTTTGTTTTGTCTATCAGTCGAGTCTTGGCCCGGAGCTGGAAGGGTTTATCGTCAGCCATGGTTTTGTCCCGGTTCGTTTTGCCGCCGAACAGGCGGGGAATGGTATCTCTTTTGGCCGTTATCGCCCGATTTTCAGCGCCATGTTTCTCCATGGCGGCTTGCTGCATCTTTTTTCCAACCTGTGGATGCTGTGGATTTTTGGCGATAACGTGGAAGACCGGATGGGGCATGGCCGTTACCTGATTTTTTATCTTCTTTGTGGTGCAGGCGCGGCTTTTGCCCAATTCTGGGCCAACCCTCAGTCCCAGGTGCCGATGATCGGGGCGAGCGGCGCCATTGCCGGGGTGCTGGGCGCCTATTTTCTTCTCTATCCCCGCGCCCGGATTCTTACTTTTATCCCCGTGTTCATCCTTTTTTATCTGGTGGAAATCCCGGCCTACTTTTTTATCGGCTTCTGGTTTCTCATGCAGTTTCTGCAAGGCGCCGCCCAGCAGGCGATGGTGGGGGTGGCCGAAGGCGGGGTGGCATGGTGGGCCCATGTTGGCGGCTTTATAACTGGGGTATGCCTGTTGTATTTCTTCAAGCAAAGCCCCGGGAAGGTGGCAGGGCAGGTGGGGGGGGTAAGCTGAGTTGAGCAGCTTGTCTGCTCAAACGAAACTTATACCCTGTGGGTGCAATTTTATAACGACAGGACTGGGAGGAGCGGCTTCAGCCGCGGAATTGCAAGACATCGCGGCTGAAGCGGCGCCTACGTTTCTTAAGGTGATTGTCGTTTTGCAATACAATCGGCACCATCCGGATAGTGGATCTTTTTTGCCTAAGAGCCGTTTTTCTTGTGCTCGACATAATGGGCCGCGGCCAGGGCCGCGGTGCAGCCATCCGCTGCGGCAGTGACGATCTGCTTGGCGTATTTTTCCTTCAGATCGCCGATGGCAAAGATGCCCGGGGTGCTGGTTTCGCATTTATCATCGGCAATCACATAGCCGTTGGCATTCATCCTGGTGCCCGCCGGCACCAGGAAATTGTTCGGTTCAAAACCGATAAAGATGAAGACTCCGTCGGTGGCCAGGGCGGAGGTTGTCCCATCCAGGGTATTTTTGGTACTCACTCCGTTCACCCCCTGCTCATCCGCCTGAATCTCGGCAAGAACCGTGTTCCAGAGCACGGTAATCCGCTTTTCGTTCAGCACCCTTTTTTGCAGGATCATCCCGCCCCGGAAGGCGTCCCTCCGGTGGGCAATGTAGACTTGCCTTGCGAGTTTGGCCAGATACAGGGCTTCTTCCAGGGCGCTGTCGCCGCCGCCCACCACCACCACGGTCTTGTCGCGGAAAAAGAAGCCGTCGCATACGGCGCAGTAGGAAACCCCCCGGCCATAATACCGGTCTTCCCCGGGAATTCCCAATTTTCGCGGGCTGCCGCCGGTGGCCAGGATAACCGCGTGGGTCGAAAAACTTTCCCCGTTATCCAAAATGACGGTATGGTAATCAAGCCCCGGCTCAACCCCAACAACCTCGCGATTCATTATCTCAAGGCCATAGGCGGCGGCATGTTGGGAAAATTTCAGAGCCAGATCCGAGCCGCTGATTTTTTCGGTGCCGGGCCAGTTTTCCACCTCGCCGGTATTGTTCAACTGGCCGCCGGGGATGCCTTTTTCGATGAGGACTGTTTTCAGGGCGGCCCGTTGGGCATAGATTCCTGCGGTATAGCCGCCTGGCCCGCCGCCGATGATGATAAGGTCATAGGGTGCTGTTTTGTTCATGGAGAACTCCTGTGGAGATGGGGTTGGGGAAATTTTTTACTATACTGCCACGATTATGATCGTGGAACAACTGAAAACGTAACGCCTAGATGCAGAGGTGCTAAGGCAACATTCTGAAATAAAAGGATAAAAACTTTGTGACCGCTTACCCTGATCCTGTTGGCGATGGGAGGTCGGCTCTGGTATGATAGGCTTACGGGATTTTCTTCCCGTGGCGAACGAGAGAAAAATACGGAGGTTGCTCGTGTTGTTGAATGATTGCAAGCAAAAGGTCGAGCTGGTCTACCCCTGCCCGTGGGTTTATAAGCTCATCGGCCGGGAGCAGGAGGAGCTGCGGGGAGCCATCGCCGAGGTTGTTCAGGCGCGGGAATGTCTGGTCTCCCTGTCCAATTCGAGCAGCGGCGGCAAGTATCTTTGTCTGGAGGTGGAACTTGTCGTGGCCAGCACCGAGGATCGGGAGGCCCAGTACCATGCCTTCAAGGGGCATCCGGCGGTGGTCCTGGTGCTGTAGGCCGCGGGGCGGAAGAGGTTCTACGGCGCAGCCCGGTTTTAATCAACCACCTCGAAGCCGATGGCGGCGATGGCTTGCCTGATGGCGGCTATCGGCACCTCCTTGCTCTGCTTGAAGGTGGCCTCGCCTTTTTCGAGGGAGATGTTCACCTCGCTGATGCCGTCGATGGCGTTGAGCGCCGAAGTGACCGAGGCCACACAGTGGCCGCAGCGCATACCCTTGATCCGGATGGTTGGCATGGGAAACTCCTTGGTCGGGGTTGTGGTTGAAGGATTTAAACGATTATATTAAAAACTAAGCCATTGTTACACTATAACATAGTCCGTTTCAGTCAGCCAGATGGCATAAGGAGCCGTATAGTAAGGCAACATGAATGGCCATGTTGTTTCTGAACGGCTCCTAAATTGCTGGCCGGCGCAAAGATTTTTTATAAGCCCAAGGTTCTGGGCAAGCAAGGGGATATCCATGGCACCGTCTACCGAAAAACAACGGTTCGCTATCCGGGGCATGCACTGCGCTTCCTGTTCCTCCCGCATCGAAAAGGTGCTGGCCGCCACCGAGGGCATCCGGACGGCTACGGTGAATCTTGCCGCCGAGAGCCTGGAGGTGGAGTGGGATGGTGCTCAGCTCAGCCTGGCGGCTATTGCCGGGATCGTCAAGGGGCTTGGTTCCGAGCTGGTACTGCCGGAAAAGGAAGTCCGGCTGGCGTTGGCCATTTCCGGCATGACCTGCGCTTCCTGTTCCGCCAGGATCGAAAAGGTGGTGGGGGGGATGCCTGGGGTGCGGAGTATCCAGGTGAACCTGGCCTCGGAATCGGCAGCGGTGGTTTTTGCTCCCGAACTGGTCAGCCAAAGGCAGATCCGCGAGACCATCGAGCGGCTTGGCTTTAAGGCCAGGGTGGCCGGGGGGGCAGGTCGTTCGGACTTCGAGCGCCAGCAGGAGGAAGCCCTCGTCCGGCTTGCTGCCATGGAAAGGCGGCTCTATCCGGCTTTTGCTTTTGCCGTTCTGCTGCTGCTTCTTTCCATGGGCGAGATGGCCGGGCTGCCGTTGCCCTCGTTTCTGGCTCCCCATCAGGCGCCTTTCACCTTTGCTTTTGTCCAGTTTTTTCTGGTGTTGCCGATCATGTGGTCGGGCCGGAATTTTTATCTCCTCGGTTTCCCGGCTCTCTGGCGCAGGGCGCCCAACATGGATTCGCTCATCGCCATCGGCACCGGGGCCGCCTTTGTCTACAGCACCTGGGGCTTGATCGAGATCGGCCTGGGCATCGAGGTCATGGCCAGGGTTATGGATTTGTATTTTGAGTCGGCCGGGGTGCTGATCGCCCTGGTTTCCCTGGGCAAGTATCTGGAGGCCCGCTCCAAGGTGCGCACCTCTGACGCCATTCGCCAGCTTATGGCCCTGGCTCCTGAAGAGGCAACCCTGGTGGTGGCCGGGGCTGAGGGGCAGAAAAAAATTCCGGTGGCCGAGATTGAGGTCGGCGATATCCTGCTAGTCAAGCCGGGCGAGCGCATCCCGGTGGACGGCTCAGTGGTCAAGGGCCGTTCCAGTGTGGACGAATCCATGCTCACCGGCGAATCCCTGCCGGTTTCCAAGGAGGTTGGCGATCCGGTGGTGGGCGCCACTCTGAACAAGAACGGCCTCCTGCAGGTACGGGCCGAGAAGGTGGGGCAGGACACGGTGCTGGCCCGGATCATCACCATGGTCCGCGAGGCCCAGGGCTCCAAGGCGCCCATCGCCAATCTGGCTGACCGGATCAGCCTATATTTCGTGCCCACTGTTATCGGCCTGGCTGTTATTGCCGGTCTGGCCTGGTATTTCCTCGGTCAGGCCGAGTTTCCCTTTGCCTTGCGGATCTTTATCGCCGTACTGGTCATTGCCTGCCCCTGCGCCATGGGTCTGGCCACCCCGACCTCGATTATGGTCGGCACCGGACGCGGCGCCCAGCTGGGGGTATTGGTCAAGAGCGGCGAAGCCCTGGAGATGGCCCAGAAGATTGACGCCATCATCTTTGACAAGACCGGCACCCTGACCCATGGCCGCCCGGAATTGACCGACCTGCATCCGCTATCCCCGAAGATGGATGGTGACCGGATCCTCTCCCTGGTGGCCAGCGCCGAGAGCGGCTCTGAGCATCCCCTGGCCGAAGCCATTGTCAAGGCGGCCAGGGAAAAGGGACTGATCCTGGCAGAGGTTGCTGATTTCGAGGCAGTTTCCGGCCGAGGGATCCGGGCCATGGTTCAAGGCGAGAAGGTGCTGCTCGGCAACCGGGAGTTCATGGTGGAGCAGGAGGTGGCAGGGCTTGGGGAGGCGGTTGCGCAAATCGCCCAGGGCTTTGCCGGGGCGGGCAAGACCGCGCTCTACTGTGCGGCCGATGGCAGGCTTATCGCTCTGCTCGCCATTGCCGACCGGCTTAAGCCGGAGGTGCCCGCGACCATCCGCGCTCTGGAACGCATGGGGATCAAGATCTTCATGCTCACCGGCGACAACGAGCTTACCGCCCGGGCCATTGCCGCCCAGGCCGGGATCGGCGAGGTCTTTGCCCAAGTGCTGCCGGACCAGAAAGTGGAAAAGGTGGCGGCTTTGCAGGCCGAAGGGTTCCGGGTCGCCATGGTGGGCGACGGCATCAACGACGCCCCGGCCCTGGCCAGGGCCGATGTCGGCATTGCCATGGGCACCGGCATCGATGTGGCCATCGAGGCCGGAGATATCGTGCTGATGAAGGGCCATCTTTCCGGCCTGCTCACCGCGCTTTCCTTAAGCCGCGCCACCATGCGCAATATCAGGCAGAATCTTTTCTGGGCTTTCATCTACAATATCATCGGCATTCCGGTGGCGGCCGGGGTTCTGCATCTCTTCGGCGGGCCGACCTTAAATCCCATGCTCGCCGGCGGGGCCATGGCCATGAGTTCGGTTTCCGTGGTCTCCAATGCCCTGCGGCTGCGGTTCTTCAGGAGCCGTAACGCGTAACCGGTGCTGGAAAAAGCATCGCTGTTTTATCGGCCATTCCGTCAGGCTGCCAACGCTTCCAGCACTGCGGCCCTTTTTGGTCAGGTTAATTTAACAGGCCACAGTCAAGCATCTTCTTGACAATTTTTATAAATCTTGCGTAGATAATAGCAATGGCCATGGGGTTTGAGGAGTGTATACCATTTTTTTGATTTGTCCGGATTAAGAGGAGCATCCCATGAGGAAAATTGTTGCGACGGCGGTGATTATCGCCTCTGCCTGCGGAGTCTTTGGCGGCAAGGAAATTCTGGCGAAAAATACATCCATTCATACGGTAAAAAAGGGGGACACCCTCTGGGATTTGAGCGGAAATTATCTCGATAATCCACTGCTCTGGCCGAAAATCTGGAACATCAACCCAGGGATTGCCAACCCCCACTGGATCTACCCTGGCCAACTCGTCAAGATTCCAGGCCAGGGAAGTACTTTGGCCATGGATAAATCCGCGGATAATGGTGTCGGCCCCGTGGCTTCGAATTCCTCGGCTCTGGCAAAGGCTGGCATGGCGTCATTTTCCGAACCGCTTCCCCTTATCATGGTAAAAAAAGATCAGCTTCAGAACGAGGTACAGGGAAAGGCGAACTATGAGGGAGTCCCGGCCCTGGATTATGGCCAGGGGATCGGCATGCTCACCAACGAGATCCCCAGCGAGGGACAGGTGCTGCATACCCAACAGGGTTGGCAAAGTGCGGCTGTCGGCGAGGTCATCCTCATCTCTGCCCCTGGCGCGCCGGTTGGCCGGCAGTTTGGCGTATACCGGGATATGGGCAAGGTTGATTCCCTCAGTTATTATGGGACAAGTCCCGGCCATCTGCTGGCGGACATTGCTATTGTCGAGATTGTCGCTTCGGATGCCTCCGGGCAGCGGGCGGTTATCAGGCAGGCTTTTGCCGAAGTGAAAACCGGTGACGTTCTGGGCCGGGTTCAGGAGCGGACCAAAGTTTCTCCGCGTCCGTTCCAGGCAGGGACGGCCACGGCAAATGGTTCGGTGGTGGCGTTTCATTTCAAGCGCCAGCTTGCCGGACCAGGTGATATTGTCTATCTGAATATCGGCGCTAATCAGGGGCTTGTCCCTGGAGACTTGTTGTCGGTGGCCGGGACTGATCAGGCTGCGGTCAGGACTTCCGGAGAGATCATGATTCTGCGGGTTGCGGCAAACACCGCGGCTGCCGTGGTAACGAAACGGAGCGCCCACGAAGTGCGCCGGGGCGATGTGGTCGGACCGCCGGTTATGTAAAACCTGTTACTGTCATCGTTGTGTTCTGGAAAGGGAAAGAGGGATCTGTCAGGAGTTAATGCCGTTGTTCTGCCGTCTGAAATTTTCAGAGAAGGCGATGCTCCATGGATGGTGTGAAAAATTCCGATATTTCTCTGGCCGGGCTGCTGGAACTCGTTGAGACATCGCCTCTCGCCTCCATCAAAGGGACGGTCAGCAGGATACTGTCCATTATCAGCGATCCTGCCGTTAGTTCCTCTGAGCTGATCCGGCTTATCGAGGTTGACCCTCCGCTGGCGGCAAAGATCCTCCGGGTTGCCAATTCAGCCTACTATTCTACCGCAAAAGACATCAGCGATATCAATCAGGCTCTGATCTGGATAGGTTTTGATACCCTCAAGGAAATAATTCTTACCCAGAAGATCAGCGAAATATACCGTGGCGGCACGCCCTTTCTCGGCTATTCCCGCCTCCAGTTGTGGCGGCACAGTCTGGCGGTCGCCCTTCTCGCCAAGAATATTTACCGACGAGAATTTGGCGAAAAGGGAAATAATGCCTATGCTGCCGGGTTGATGCACGATATCGGGGTTATTGTTGAAGACCAGATCCTGCATCAGGAATTCATGCAGCTGATGCAGAGTATGGCGGATACGCCTCAGGCCCTGACCGATTGCGAGACCTCATTTTTGGGCTACAACCATGGTCTGGTAGGCATGGCCCTGGCAGGAAACTGGAATTTTCCGGCTGAACTCAGGGAAGGCATAGGGTTTCACCATAATCCCGAGAATGCCAGCGAAGAACACCGTTTGTTTGTGAAAACAATTTTTGTCGCCGACTATCTCATGTTTGAGCAGGGATATGGCTATGTTGCCATGCCGCTTCCCGATCGGGAGATTCTTCATATGTACATCAGGGATCTTGGCCTGCAGTGGTATGCCTTGCGTCTAATCGTTGAGCTGGTCAAGGAAGAAATGGGGAAAATCGAAGAGAAAGGATACCTCATTGCATGAGCAACAGCGACCAGGACCTCGAACAACCAATACAAGAACTTGAAACCCAAGTGCGCCATCTTGTCAATGAGCTTCGTTTGACCAGGGAAGAGTATGAGGAGGCTACCGCCAAATATCTGGATATTTATCTCAATCTGGAACACAGGATCCAGGAGAGAACCAAAGATCTTGACGCAGCAAACAGCGAGCTTGTTCGCGAAATCGAAGAACGCAAACGGACAGAGGTGGAAAAAGAGCAACTCATTGCCCTGTTGCAAAAGGCTATACAAGAAGTGAAGGTCTTGAGCGGCTTTCTGCCCATCTGCGCTTCATGCAAAAAAATACGGGATGATACCGGTTACTGGCGGCAGATAGAGGAATATATCAGCAAGCATTCCAATGCCCTGTTCAGCCATGGCATTTGCCCCGATTGCAGCAAAAAACTGTATCCGGAGTTACATGAGGAGATGCAGCGGCGCGGCAGGCGATGACGTGAGCCGGCGGCCTGGCTGGCTGTTCATGTTTGAGACTAGTTAAGGCCCGTTCTTAGCCTGGTCACCGCATCCCAGATCCGGTGGGCGGTTTCTTCCTTGCTCAGCAATGGCACTTCTTCCTGCCCGCCATTGCGGTCAAGCAGGGTGACTCGGTTGGTGTCGGCACCAAAACCGGTTTCCGTTCCGCTGATATCGTTGATCACGATCAGATCAAGATTCTTTTCCTTGAGTTTTCTGTTCCCTTCCGCCCAATGATCCCGGCTTTCCGCGGCGAAGCCGATGAGCAGAGGGAAATTCGCTGATGTCCGCCGGCGCGCTCCCAGCTCCTTGAGGATGTCCTGGTTGGCGACCAAGGGCAGCGATAAAGAGGCTTGGCCTTTTTTTACCTTGTGGGGCTGGGGCTCGGCGGGCCGGTAGTCGGAAACGGCCGCGGCCTTGACGATAATGGTGGCCGCCGTGAGACAGCCCATGACCTGGGCCTGCATCTCGGCGGCAGAAGTTACCTGGATGTACCTTACTCCAGCCGGGGCGGGCAGGGCGGTCGGCCCGCTGATCAGAGTGACCGTTGCCCCACGTTGTCCGGCTGTAGCCGCCAGGGCATAGCCCATCTTGCCGGTTGAGGGGTTGCTGAGGAACCGGGCCGGATCAAAGTATTCCCTGGTCGGTCCTGCGGTAATGAGTACCTGCTCGCCGGTAAGATCTTGGGGGGCGAAGGCGGTGATAATGGCCTGCCGGGCGTCTTCCCATTCGGGCAGGCGGCCGGGACCTTCTTCGCCGCAGGCCATCTTGCCGCAATCCGGCTCGAGAACCATGTGCCCGTAAGACCTTAGGGTGGCAAGGTTCGCCTGGGTGGCCGGATGCTGGAGCATGGCGCTGTTCATGGCCGGGCAGACCAGGACCGGCCCGGAGAAGGCCAGGGCTACGGTGGCGAGCAGATTGTCGGCCAGGCCATGGGCCAGGCGGGCGATGGTCTGGGCCGAGGCCGGGGCAATGACCAGCAGGTCATGTTCCCGGGCCAGATTGATGTGCGGAATGGTTTCCGGCGCCTCGGCGGCGAACATGCCGGTGTGCACCGGATTGCCGGAAAGGGCCGCCATGGTCAGGGGGGTGATGAACCGGCAGGCGGCCTCGGTCATGACCACGGTTACCCGGCATCCTTCCCGGCGCAGGGCGCGAATCCAGTCCGCCACCTTGTAGGCCGCGATGCTGCCGGTAATCCCGAGCAGTATTTTTTTGTCGGTCAGAAGAGGCATGATGTTCGCAGCCTCAATCACTACTTGCGATAACCAAAGGGATCCGTTTGATTCATGCCGCCAGAACCCAATGCCGTAGTGTCCTCGGCTAGATAGATGGAGACCAGGGTCCGCATGAGCAGCTTATCCTCGGAGAGGACAATGGTGCAGGTCTTGTTCGGTTTGACAAAGGCGAGGAGAATATTTTTGTACTTGGCGGAGCCTGCAAGTTTCCAGCCGTTTTTGCCCATGCTATTAGTGAAGAAATCGGCCAGCGAAGCGATATCGACCCGGCCTGAATAGTATATCACCCCGCCGGCAAAGGACTCGGTTCGGACGAGCATGCTTTTCTCCCGGTCCCAGGAAAGTTCACCGGGAATCAGCAGATCGGAAAATTCGTTGGCGCGATAGGGCTGGTTTTCCGTGGTGGCAGAAGAGGCGGAGGGTCCTTGGTCGCTGCTGCCGCCCAGGCCCATTCCCGCGCAGCCGCTGAAGGCGACAAGGGAGGTCAGGGCAAGAACGGTAGAAAGGATAGCGGTGCGAAAAGATTTGCGTGGCGTGGTCATGAAGTCCTCCTGGGGTAATGGGATGCAAGACATTATGGTAACTATCCAGCAGCACCGCATCTGCGTTGTTATCAACCTGCTCATGGGCACCAGCACACTTCGCAGGCTTCTGCCTAGCAGCTACGGCACTGCTGAATAGTTACGATTTAGCGGTTCGAGTCATTCCCGGCATTAAGCTGGATAGTTACGATATTATGGTTATAACTCTTTGACGATGAATTCCGCCAATGGTTTTCTCTGTGACTGCTGGTCGTGTCGGCTCGGGTGGCCGACGGCAATCACCGCCATCAGCTCCAGTTTGCCGGCAAGGCCGAGAATCAGGCCGACGTTTCCCCGATTTTTTAAAATCTGCCCCAGCCAGACCGCGCCCAAACCAAGGGCCTCGGCGGCCAGCAGCGTGTTCTGGATGCAGGCCCCGGCTGATTGCGCGTCTTTAAGATCATCATACATGGCTTCTCTGTCAAGATATACGGCGATCAGGGCTGGGGCCCCGAGGACAATGTGGCGATAATTGGTCTGCTCGGCCAGTCGGGCGCGGATTGCCGGATCGGTGACAATGACGAAGCGCCAGGGTTGATTGTTCAGGCCGGAAGGCGCCCAGACCCCGGCTTGGATAATTTCGTGGAGTACGGCGGAGTCCACCGGTTGCTCGGTGAAGGTTCGGATACTGCGCCGCGTTCTGATGGCGTCTAGGACTGGGGAAGGCATGGGCTTGTCGCTGGTGTTATGGTTGCGCCGGCAGGTTGCCTGTCCGGAAGATCCCGAAATTTCGAGAAAAACATAGCCGGTGCCCCCAGGTTTGTCAAAAGGTTTCCTGAAAGCTGGCGCTTGATGATCCATTGCGCTACAATCCGGCGAACATAACTGATTCGTAACTATCCGGCTCAAGGCCGGAAATGACCCAAACCATTAAACACTGATTCTTGAGAGGCTTGCGTGACCCAAGGAAAGAAAGAAGATTTTTTGCCGGTGACCGAAGAGGGGGTGGTGCTGATCGACACCCATTGCCACCTTGATTTCCCCGATTACCAGGAGGATCTGGCGGAGGTACTCAGCCGGGCCCGCCAGGCCGGGGTCAGCCGGATCGTTACCGTGGGCATCGACTTTGCCACTTCGCAGGCGGCGGTCGAGCTTGCCGCCCGCGATGTCGCGCTTTTTGCCACGGTTGGAGTACATCCGCACCATGTCCGGGAGCTGGGCGCCGGAGATTACGGCCGCTTGCGCGAACTGGCCGCGCATCCACGGGTGGTGGCCTATGGGGAGATCGGCCTGGATTATGTGAAGGAGTATTCGCCCAGAGCCATGCAGCAGGAGCACTTTGCCCGTCAGGTAGACCTGGCCCGCAAGCTGGCTCTGCCCCTCATCATCCACGACCGTGAAGCCCATGCCGACACCCTGGCTGTTTTGCGCGCCGCCCTGCCCCTTAAGGCCGGGGGGGTGATGCACTGTTTTTCCGGCGATGCTGCCTTTGCCGAGGAGGTGCTGGACCTGGGCTTTTATATCTCCATCCCCGGGGTGGTGACCTTTCCCAAGGCCCAAGTCATGCAGGAGGCGGTGCGCCAGGTCCCGCTTTCCCGGCTGCTGCTCGAAACCGACGGTCCTTTTCTCGCCCCGGTGCCCAGGCGGGGCAAGCGCAACGAGCCAGCGCTCATGCTCCATACCGCCCTTAAAGTCGCGGAATTGAAAGAGGTCTCCCTGGCCGAACTGGCGCAGGCCACCACGGCCAATGCGGAAAGGCTTTTCAGATTGGCGGAGTGCCGGGCATGAGTATTGCCGATAACCTGGCCCTGATTCGCGAGCGGATGGCGGCGGCGGCCCGGCGGGCCGGGCGGGCGCCGGAGCAGGTTCGCCTGGTGGCGGTGAGCAAGCGGGTACCGGTTGCAAGAATCGCCGAGGCAGTGGCGGCCGGGCAGAATCTTTTCGGGGAGAACTATCTCCAGGAGGCCAAGGAGAAGATTGCCCTCTTGCCGCCGGAACTCACCTGGCATTTCATCGGACATCTGCAAAGCAACAAGGCCGGTGAGGCAGCCGACCTTTTTGCCATGCTGGAGACCGTGGACAGCCTAAAGTTGGCCCGCTTGCTCGACCGGCAGGGGGAAGCGGCAGGCCGGGCCCTGCCGGTGCTGATTCAAGTCAATGTGGGGTGCGAGCCGCAAAAGGCAGGGGTTGCCCCGGAGGCGGCGGAGATGTTGTTGCGGGAGATGGCCCAATGCCAGCATCTGCAGGTGCGGGGGCTGATGACCATGCCGCCTTTTTTCGACCAACCCGAGGCGGCCCGCCCCTTTTTCCGTCAATTGCGCCTGTTGTCCGAAAGCTTCATTGCCAAAAGGTTGCTCGGCCTCCACGGCCCGGTGGAGCTTTCCATGGGGATGTCCGGGGATTTCGAGGTGGCCATCGAGGAAGGCGCCACCTTGGTGCGGGTGGGTACGGCCCTGTTCGGCGAGAGAAATTAGGCGGTTAACCTCCCATCATTTTTGTCTTCCCGGGCTGATTCCGCTGATTTTGCCGGAAGCGGACCGGCTTTTGATCTGGTACATTAACTTCATGGAAAAACAATCCGCACCAAACATGGAACTGCTTGCCCCGGCCGGCACCATCGAGGCCTTTGAGGCGGCGGCGGAGAGCGGCGCCGATGCCATCTATATCGGGGCCCCGGCCTTTAATGCCCGGGCCTTGGCCCGCCATTTCTCCCTGGCCGAGGTGGCGGCGATGATCGACCATGCCCACAAAAACGGGGTCAGGGTTTATCTGGCCATGAACAGCCTGATGAAGGAAGAGGAGATCTCCAAGGCGGTGGAGGAGCTGGCCGCCCTGGAGGCGCTCAAGGCCGATGCCCTCATCGTCCAGGATCTCGGTATCTCCTATCTGGCCCGCAAGTTTTTCCCCGGCCTGCGCCTGCATGCCAGCACCCTCATGGGCGCGCACAACTCCCTCAATGTCCGCCAGTTTGCCGAAATGGGATTTACAAGGGTGGTGCTGGCCCGGGAGATGACCTTAGGCGAGATAGGTCTGATCCACCAGCAATGCCCGGTGGAGCTTGAGGTCTTTGTCCATGGGGCCTTGTGTTTCGCCTATTCCGGGCTGTGTCTGTTCAGCAGCTATCTCGGCGGCAAAAGCGGGCTCAGAGGGAGGTGCGTCCAGCCCTGCCGGAGGCGTTACACCTGGGGCGGCAAGGGGCGCAGCCAGGGGAGCCCGGCGGGCTATCTCTTTTCGATGAACGATCTGGCCGGGCTCGAGCTGATTCCCCAGCTGCGGCAGGCCGGGGTCAGCTCGCTGAAGATCGAAGGACGGATGCGCAGCGCTCAGTATGTGGGCTCGGTGGTCAAGGCCTACCGGCTGGCCCTGGATAATCCCGCGACCCCGGCGGTGCTGGCCGAGGGCAAAGAGCTGCTGGAGCAGGCCATGGGCCGCAAACCCTCGCTCGGTTATTTCAAAAAGGGGCAGCCAACGGACATCATCGCTCCGCAGCACTCTGGCAACATCGGCCTGTTTTTGGGCAAGATCGAAAAGGTCACGGCCAATCGCGCCTGGATGACCCTGAAAGAACCGCTCCGGGCCGGTGACCGGCTGCGTATCCACCAGGAAGGCTCGGGCGAGCGGCAGTCCTTTACCCTGAAAGGTCTGTGGCAGGGCAAGGTGGACCTGGACAAGGCGGCGATGGGCAGCAAGGTGCAGCTCGATCTGCCGCCGGGCGCGCAATGGGGCGACAGCCTCTACAAGGTGGACTCGGAAGAACGCCGTCGACTGGCAGGCAAAAAGGGGATTGAGCCGGGGCTGTTCAGCAAAAAGATAGCCAATCTGGTTGATCCCCGCAAGCTCACCCAGATTGCCCATTTTTTGGGAAAACCGGCCAGCAGGCCAGCCGCGGCCAGGAGCAGGGAGGAGAGGCCCGTCCGCGGCCAGGCGCATGGTCAAACCCAAGGCCGCCGGCCCCTATCCCAGGTGCAGTTGCCCTTGGAATGGTGGCTCAAAATCGACGATTTTGAATCGCTCAAGGTGCAGCTGCCCACCCCCCCCTCGCGACTGGTCATTACCCTCTCCCGCCGGACCTTTGCCCAATACGGACGCCAGCAGAAACGGCTGACCCCGTATCGGCGGCGGCTGGTCTGGGCCCTGCCGCCGGTGATCCTGGAGGCGGATCTGCCCTTTTACCGTGAGGCCATCGCCCATCTGCGGGAGAGCGGTTACCACGCCTGGCAGATCGGCCACATCGGCCAGCGCTTGCTTTTTGCGCCGGATGCCCAGGCACCGGTTGACGCGGGCGGGGAAAGTGCGTCTCCCGGCCGCAAAAAAGGGAGGGGTGGGCAGGCTCCGACCGAGAGGTTGCTTCTTTTTGGCGATTATACCCTGAACGTCTTGAACAGCCTGAGCGTCCAAGCCCTGGCCGGACTGGGGCTCAGCAACGCCCAGCTGGCCATTGAAACCGACCGGCAGAATCTCTTTGATCTTCTCGGCCATGCAAACGCGCTGCCAGTGGGCCTGACCATTTACGGTCTGCCCCCGCTCTTCACCGCCCGGTTGGCCTCGCCGTTTTTCAAATACGACCAGCCCCTGGTCAGCCCCAAGGGCGAGGTGATCGTCCTTAAGCAGTGCTGGGGCCAGACCGTGGCCGTGGCCGACCAGCCCTTTTCCCTGGTGGTGCACAGCACCGAGCTTGCCGCTCGGGGGGTTGCTTACGGGGTGGTTGATCTTTCCCACCTGCGGCCCCGGCCGGACGAACTGTTCGCCGTCTTTCGCCAGTCCGGCCAGTCAGGACGGGGGGGGAGCAGGCTAAGAACCTTCAACTATACAGGCACCCTCTTATGAACCGGGCGGTCTCTCTTGCCCGCATCTTTTTGGCTCTGCTGGTTCTTTGCGCCGGTCTTTTTTTGCAGACGGGAACCGCCCTTTCCGCCCAATCCTCGGACGAGCAGGAGGCCCGGGCCATTCTTCTGGAGATCGACGATCTCTGGCGCGCCACCAGTTCCCAGGGCACGGTGCGAATGCAGGTGAAAACCGCCAACTACACCCGGAGTATGCGCATGGAGATGTGGTCCAAGGGCAAGGACAAATCCCTGGTCCGTATCATCTCGCCGCTTAAGGAAAAAGATACCGCCAGCCTGAAAACCGGCAACACCATGTACACCTATCTTTCCAAAACCGACCGCACCATCCGCCTAACCTCCAGCATGATGATGAGCTCCTGGATGGGCAGCCATTTCACCAACGACGATCTGGTCAAGGAGTCGCGGCTGGCCGAGGATTATGAGCCGAGGATCAGCTTTAAGGGGAAAAGGGAGGGTAGGGAGATCATCGAATTCACCCTGCTGCCGCACCCCGACGCCGCCGTGGTCTGGGGCCGGATCGTCATGACCGTCACGGCTCAGGGTCACCTGCCTCTGCTTGCTACTTACTACGACGAGGACAATGTCCTGGCCCGCACCATCTATTTCAGCGAGGTCACGAACATGGGGGGGCGCCTCCTGCCTGCCCTGCTTAAGGTGGTGCCCACGGACAAGCCCGGCGAATACACGGAGCTGGTTTACGAATCCCTGCGTTTTGACCTGGAGCTGCCGGAGTCGCTTTTTTCCCTGCTGGAGTTGCGCCGCCGCTGAGAGGTGAAACGTGCTGATTGTTTCCTTTGCCTTCAGAAATTTTAACCGCGCCCGGACCAGAACCCGGATCACCGTGGCAGCCATGGCCTTTGCCTGCGCGATCATGATCTTCTATGCCAGCCTGCTGGAAGGTTGGCTCGCCGGCATGGAGAAAAACGCGGTGGGCATGGATCTTGGCGAATTCCAGGTCCACGCCCGAGGCTATCGCGCCGATCCGGATCTCTATAAACGCATTGCTGGGGAAGAGGAGGTGCTGGCCCAACTCGACCGGGCGGGTTTTGTCGCGGCCCCTAGGCTGTACGCCAGCGGCCTGGCCGCAGCGGGTAATGCCTCAAGCGGCATCGAGCTGCGAGGGGTGGATCTGCTGCGGGAGCCGTTGGTTACCGACATCCATCAGCATGTCTGGCAGGGGCAATGGCTTGCCGAGGATGATCCGGCCGGGGTGGTGGTTGGCCGCAAGCTGGCCCGGATTTTGGGGCTGAAGCTGGGAGACGAAGTGGTGGTGGTGGCCCAGGCTGCGGACGGCTCCATGGCCAATGAGCTTTTTCGGGTGCGGGGCATCCTGAAATCGGTGTCCGAAGGGGTGGATCGCGGCGGCTTTTTCCTCGCCGCTGCCGCCTTTCGCCGACTGATGCTCGTGCCGCAGGGGGTGCAGCAGATCGTGGTCAAGCGCCGGCAGGCCAGCGAAGATCTGACTCGGGCGACCGGACGGCTGGCCCGCTTGCTGCCCTGCTATGAGGTGCGCAACTGGCGACAGCTCCAGCCGGTACTGGCCCGGCTTTTTGAGATGAGCGATGTCTCCCTGGTGATCATGCTGCTCATCACCTATGCCGCCGTGGGCATCCTGACTCTCAACGCCCTGCTGATGAGCGTCTTTGAGCGGATTCCCGAATTCGGGGTCATGAAGGCCCTGGGCTTTTCTCCCTGGGGGCTTTTCGCCATGATCGTGGTGGAGAGCATGCTTCAGGTCACCGTCGCGGTGTTTTTGGCTTTGGCCGCAGGGTTGCCACTTTCCTTTTATTTTGCCATCCATCCCATTGATTTTTCGTCTTTTGTTCAATCGTCATCCACCATTGCCGGGGTCGCCCTGGATGCGAAATGGTATTGTGTCGTAACCGTCAACAGTGTGGTGCTGCCCGTCATTTTCCTCTATCTGGTCGCGGGGTTGGCCATCCTCTATCCCGCGCTCAAGGCGGCGATGCTCAAGCCTCTTGCCGCCATCTACCACCGCTAGGAGTGTATTGATGCAGCTTGCGACCATGGCCTGGCGAACCCTGATGCGCAGCAAACGGCGGAGCGTGATCACCGCCTTTTCCGTGGCCTTCGGTGTTTTGCTCTCCGTGACCTTTACCGCCTCCGGCGACTATGCCTACACCAACATGATCAACACCAGCGCGGTGATGGGGCTGGGGCATCTGAGCGTGGAGCATCAGGACTACCAGGATACCCCGACCCTGGACAAGCGGCTGCTTGATGCAGAAGCCGTGCAACAGAAGGCCTTGCAAATCCCCGGGGTTACCGCCGCTCAGGTCCGCATCATGGGGCAGGCCATGTTCGCCAGCGGCGCCAAGAGCGTTGGTGGCGCCTTCATTGCCATCGATCCGGCCCGGGAAACCCCGGCCCACAATATTTTCCTGCGTACCTTGATGGAGGGGCGGCTTTTTTCCGCCGGTGAGGAACACGGAGTGGTGGTCGGGGCAAAGATGGCGGAAAAGCTGAACCTGCGTCTGGGCAAGAAGCTGATCTTCACCATGACCGACAAGGATGGGGAGCTGGTCAGCGAATTGGGCCGGGTGAGCGGTATTTTTAAGACCGGGGACGACTCGGTGGACGGGACGGTTGTCCTGTTGCCCCTGGCTCTGGTCCGCAAAGCCCTCGGCTATGAGCCCAGCGCCGCTTCCCTGGTGGCGATCTTTCTTGCCGATCACCGGCAGGCAGTGCCGATCAAGACCACGTTGGCCCGGCTGTGGGTAAAAAGTCAGGATATCGGGGTACTCACCTGGCAGGAGAGCCAGCCGGATCTGGCCGGGCTTATCAAGGTGGACCGGCTGTTCAACTATCTGCTTCAGTTTCTCGTTGGTCTGGTCATCGCCGCCGGGATCATGAATACCCTGTTGATGAGCGTCATGGAGCGGCGGCGGGAATTCGGGGTCATGATGGCCCTGGGGATGATGCCGGGTCAGGTGGTGCGGCTGGTGCTGCTGGAGTCTTGCTGGCTGGGGATTCTGGGGTTGATTCTGGGGGTGATCATCACCACCCCCTGGTTTTTCTACATGGCCACGGTCGGCCTTGATTTCAGCAGGCAGATAGGGGAGGATTACAGCGCCGGCGGGGTTCTCGTCGACCCGGTGATGAAGTTCCGGCTCTACAGGGAAAGCGCCCTGTGGATTGCCGGGGCGGTGTTTTCCCTGACGCTGGTGGCCGGGATCTTTCCGGCCTTCAAGGCGGGGAGGACTACGCCGGTGGAGAATTTGAAGCAGGGGTAAATACGTATTAATTACCATTTGTTCATTTCTTTGCTTGCCCAAAGAAACGAACCAAAGAAAGGGCCCCCTGTGTCCCTTGTCCCGCCGAGGGCGGGATACCTTGCGCTCCTCGATGCTGCCGGGGCTTTGCAAACTCGGCTGCGCCTCAAACAGTGCAAAGCCCTTTTTCGGCAGCCTCTCCGGTGCTCGGCTGCGGGCCAATGGGATTTTAACTGCATATGAAAACAAAGAACTCTCTTATTTTATCAGGATGGAAGAGCAAACCATGAACAACACCCCGCTTGTGCAGCTTGAAAATGTCAGTCGGATTTACCAGCAGGGCAAGGTGCAGGTCGCTGCGGTGACGGAGTTTTCCCTAAAGGTGCAGGCCGGGGAATTCAGCGTACTCTGCGGGCCGTCCGGCTCCGGAAAAACGACGATCCTCAATCTGATCGGCGCCCTGGATGAGCCGACTCTTGGCAAGGTGCGGCTGGAGGGGCGTGATCTCGCTGAGCTGGGGCGTAGCGGTCTGGCCCGGCTGCGGCGCGACCGCATCGGTTTTGTCTTTCAGTCTTACAACCTCAATCCGGTGCTGACCGCCTGCGAGAATGCCGAGTTCGTCCTGGCCCTGCAGAACATCCCCTTTGCTGAGCGGCGCCGGCGGGTCATGGCGGTACTGGCCGAGGTGGGCATGGCCGAACTGGCCGAGCGCAGGCCCGATGAGCTTTCCGGCGGCCAGCAGCAGCGGGTGGCCATTGCCCGGGCCATCGTCTCCCATCCAGCTATTGTTCTGGCGGATGAGCCCACCGCCAATGTGGACTCGGCCACGGCCGATGCGATCCTCGATCTCATGGTGAAACTTAACCGGGAACAGGGGATAACTTTTCTCTTTTCCACCCACGACCAGCGGGTTATGGATCGGGCGCACCGGCTTATCCATCTCCGGGATGGCAGGCTGGAGCGCGACGAGGTGCGCGGGTGAGAAGGGGGGGGCTGGTGCTGGCCGCGGTTTGCCTGGGGGCGCTGTTCCTTTTGCCTGCGCCCGCTCCGGCGTTTTCCGAACGGCAGTTCGAGGAGGGTTCCGTTAGCCTGCGGGGGTTTACCGGCCTGAGCGCTGCTTACAGCCGCAATCCCGAGGCGGCAGCGTTTTATGACCGCCGGGAAGATCTGTTCTGGGATCTGGAGCAAAGGCTTCTGGTTGCGGCAAATTATCGGGAGAATATTCGTTTTGACCTGAACCTTTTGGAAAGTATCCGCACTGCCCCCAATCCCGGTCTTGGCGCCAGACCGGTCGGGACGGAGCGGAGCGGGCTGCTTTTCTGGCAGCAGCATGCGAGTACCAACTCGGAGGCCAGCTTGAGCGTGGACACCGCCGCCTTCCATTATGTACACCGGAATATCGAGTGGAGCCTGGGCCGGCAGCCGGTTAATCTGGCCACCACCATGTATTTTTCCCCCAATGATTTTTTTGCGCCCTTTGCGGCGCAAACCTTTTACCGGGCCTACAAACCTGGGGTGGACAGTGGCCGGGCCGAGGTGCGCCTTGGAAATCTCGCCCAGCTGAGCCTTATCGGGGTGCTGGGCTATTCGGCGGAGAGCGATACCGATACCGAGTGGCGAAACCGGCCCGACTGGAGCCGGAACTCCCTGCTGGCCAGGCTGGCCGTCAACCGTCACGATTGGGAATGGGGGCTGCTCGCCGGCTTGGTGCGCGACCAGCGGATCACCGGCGCTTCTTTGCAAGGCGAACTGTTTGACTGGCTGGGCGTCCGGGCGGAGGGGCATTACGCGGCCCCGGAACAGGAGGGGGTTTCCGGCGGCACCGAAGTGAGCGTGGGGATCGAACATCGTTTTGCCAACAGCCTGGAGCTGCGGTTGGAACAGTTCCACCATGGCCAGGGATACAGCTCCAGCTCGGCCCTGAACCAGGCTCTGGCCGCGGGTTGCCTGCGGGAAGGCTACACCGGGCGGGACTACACCGCCCTGGGTGCTGGCTATGAGTTTTCTCCCCTGTTGACCGGGCAGGCCCTGCTTATTGCCAACTGGAGCGATCAGTCCCAGCTGCTGAGTCTCAACGGGGTGTACTCGCTCTCCGACGAGGCGGAGCTGGCGGTCACTCTGTCCATTCCTTGGGGGGATAAGGCTGAAAGCGGCGCCATCGGTTCGGAATTGGGGATCCTGCCTACTACTTTGCTTTGGTCGTTGCGGGGGTACTATTGATGCCCCTTTTTTTATTTGCGAAACTTTTGTTTGTTAGAAGGGCTGCCGGTGTGATATTCTAGTTACGATTGACGGAATGTTGCCAGAGACCCGTTTGTAAAGGTTGCACCATGGGGTGTCTTATGGAGAACGGAAGCGGCCTGGTTTTTAAAAGATCCCTTGCTGATGGCGATGCGGATGATCTCATCCGAATCCTCCATTATGTGCGCGAGAGACGTGGGCTGGACTTCAAGGCCTATCAGCCCGGCGCCACCAACAGACGGCTGGCTCTGCGGATGGCAGCTCTTAACCTTCCGGACTACCCGGCCTATTATCGTTACCTCACGGAAAACAATCAGGAAATAGAGGCGCTGATTGACTCTCTTACCATCAAGGTAAGCAGGTTCTTCCGAAATCCCTTTGTCTTTGAGGCGCTCGCCGCCCTCATTCTGCCTCGGCTGCTCGCCGTCGGTCCAGAACCGATTCGGGTCTGGTGCGCTGGTTGCGCCCGCGGGGAAGAGCCTTACTCCCTGGCTATTCTTTTCCGGGAGCTGCTTGGCCGTAACCAGGTTGCGCCTCCGATTTTTATCCTGGGCACGGACATAGACGAGCAATCTCTTCTGGCGGCGCGGGAGGCGGTGTATCCGGAGGAGGGTGTGGCCGAGGTGAAGAAGAATCTGCTTGACCGCTATTTCATTCAGGAGCAGGGCCGGTACCGCCTGCATGAGGAGATAAAGGGAATGGTCGCCTTTGCTCGCCACGATGTCACGACCGACCGGCCACCCAGCGGCGGAGTGTTTTCCGGCTATAACCTCATCCTTTGTCGCAATGTCTTGATTTATCTTAAACGAGAGAGCCAGCGGCGGGTTATGACCACCTTGGCCGGTTGTCTGCATCCAGGCGGCGCTTTGGTGCTGGGCGAGGCCGAAACCTTGCCGGAAGGGTTTCCCGGATTTAAAGAAATACTGCCCAATGCCAAAATATTCATCAAGGAGAGCCGAGATGCTTAACTGGTTTGTCGCGCGCCGTTGGCGGATTATCCTGGCAGGCATCATGCTGGTCGTCACCCCCACCGTTTTTCTTGCCGTTTTTGTTGTTCAGGAAATCCAGAGTCACATCTCAGGAATGGTCATGGACAACAATTTACAGATCGCCAGATTCGTCGCCGGTCGGATCAAGGAGCGTTTGGCCGGTGAAACCGCCTTTTCCATGGCCTATGCAGCAAGGCCTTATCTGGTTGAAGGATTGCAGCGCGGCGACAAAAGGGAACTGGACAAACATCTTAAGAACCTGATTGAAAATGCCCCGAACATCGAGCGGGCCTTCATCACCTCGCAAGCCGGGATTCAACTGGCCGCCTTTCCCGAAGACCCCGCCACCCTGGGCAAGGATTTTTCCCATCGGGACTGGTATCTTGGCGTGGCCAGGAACTGGCAGCCCTATGTCTCGGAGTTCTATCTCAGGGATGCCAGGCCCCAGCGTCTTCTTTTCGCCATCGCGGTACCGATAAAAGACAAAGACGATAAGGTTTTCGGCATTCTGGTCATGCAGCCCAAGGATGATTATCTCGCCACCCTCATGCCCCAGATTGCCGGGAACGGGCGGCATGCCTATGTGGTGGACGGCAGGGGCCGGTTGATTTTTCATTCCGAGCTGAAAATGGCTGAGGCCCTGGTTGATTTTTCCACCCGTCCTGGCGTGCAACGGTTGCTGCGGGGAGAAGAAGGAACAGAAATCATCTTTTGCGATATTCATAAGGAACAGGAAATCATCGCTTACGCCAAGGTGGAGAAGGTCGGCTGGGGGGTGGTCCTCTATGATTCCCGGTATGCAGCCCTGGCCCCATTCCGGCGTCTTGCCTACGGTATCATCGGTTTTGCTGGTTTCATGCTTTTGCTGGGCGGTTTTTCAGCTTACAAGGGCGCTGATCTTTTTGCCGGAAGCGCCCGGCTCAACCGGGAGCTGGCGGAAAAAGAAGCGACGGAAAAGGCCTACGGCGATTTCCTGGCCCTGCTCAATCTGTCTTGGAGCGGTCTGGAAGAGTTGGGCCAGGCTGCGTTGCGCAAACTTTGCGAGGCAACCTGCGCCGAGGCCGGAGTATTTTATCTCGGTCTGGAGGGGCAGGTTGTCCCGTACGCGGCTCTTGGCGTGTCCAAGCCATTGCAGTCTGATGGCCTGGCCCAGGCTTGTCTGGACCAGGGCAAGACGGTCAAGCTGGTCGAAATTGCCCCGGAATCGCATTTGATTCTGCATGCCGGCGTGGGGTCGTTTTCTCCAAAAGAGATATTGGTTGTCCCCCTGGAGTATCAGGGCAAAGCCATCGGGGTTCTTGAACTGGCTTGCATTCATGGCCTGGGCGATATGGACCGGCAGATTATTCAGCGCATTGCCCCCCGGCTTGGTGTTGCTGTGCAAATTTTGGCCGACAATCTGGAAAAGGCCAGGATTTCCGAGGAGCTTGCCAAGGCCAACGAGGAATATCAGGCGGCAAACGAGGAGCTCAAAGCCCAGCAGCAGGAGCTGACTCTGCTCAATCAGCGGTTGGCGGAAGCATCCCGCACCAAGTCCGATTTTTTGGCCAACATGAGTCACGAGCTGCGCACGCCGCTCAACTCAATCCTCGGTTTTTCGCAGGTTTTGCAGGAGCAAATGTTCGGCAACCTAAACGAAAAGCAGCAGGAGTATGTGAGTTATATTCTGGGCAGCGGCAGGCATTTATTGGAGCTGATCAACGAGATTCTCGATCTGGCCAAGGTCGAGGCTGGCAAGATGATCCTGGAGATAAACCGTTTTACTCTGAAGACCCTGCTGGACGCGGCTATGATCATGTTCAAGGAGAAAGCGCTTAAACACGGCGTCTCCCTGGAACTCGATCTTGATTCTGCCCTGAATGAGACGATCATCGAAGCGGACGCCAGAAAACTTAAACAGATTCTTTTCAACCTATTAAGCAACGCCCTGAAATTTACTTCCGATGGCGGCTCGGTGCGGCTCTCAGCTGAGCAAGAAGGGGATTTTTTCAGGGTTACCGTGGCGGATACCGGCATCGGCATCAGTCAGGAAAATATTGGCAGGCTTTTCCAGTCTTTTGCTCAGCTTGAATCTCCTTATGCCAAAAAATATGAGGGCACCGGCCTTGGTCTGGCCCTGACCAGGAAGCTGGTGGAGCTGCACGGCGGCAGGATCTGGGTGGAAAGCGAGGAGGGCAAGGGCAGCAGCTTTATCTTCACCATTCCGGTCCGGCAGCCCGGTCAGGCACAGTCAGCCCCGGAACAGGCGGTTCGGAGGCGGGGGGGGGCGAGGGAAAAGACCGCTCTGATTATCGAAGATGATCAGGACGCCTCGCGAATCGTGGAGGCCGCCCTTGTCGGCGAGGGCTTTGTGGTCCGCTCGGCGGTCAACGGCAGGGAAGGGGTGGCGGCGGCTCAGGAAAATCCGCCGGGACTGATTATTCTGGACCTTATGCTGCCGGAGATGAACGGCTTTGAGGTGCTTGGCGCGCTGCGTTCTCGGGAAAACACCACGGAGGTGCCGGTTATCATTCTGACCGCCATGGAGTTGCCCGGGGAGGAAAGGGGCCGGTTGCTCAGGCATGGGGCTCAGGCGGTGCTGGAAAAGGGCAGGCTCGACCGGGAGGAGTTCATTGCCGTGGTTGACCGGGTGACCGGTTGAACGGTTGAACGGTTGTAAGGGAGAAAAGACAATGGCCCCCAAAATTCTGGTGGTGGAAGACAATGAACAAAATCTGGTCCTCATGCGGGATATCCTCGTATATCACGGCTATGCGGTGTTAACGGCAAGAAATGGCGAGGAAGGTGTGCGCTTGGCCCGGGAAGAGCGTCCGGACCTTATCCTGATGGATATGCAAATGCCGGTGCTGGATGGTTTTGCCGCCGTCAATATCTTGCGCCACGATCCCGGGTTGCATGGCCTGAGGATCATCGCCGTAACCTCCTTTGCCATGGCAGGGGACAAGGAGAAGGCTTTACAGGCCGGTTGTGATGATTATCTCAGCAAGCCCGTGGATATCTTGGAGTTGATGGCAACGATCAAAAGACATCTTGGCGAGGGAAAGGCTGATGGAGAGTAAGCAGGTCAGAATTCTTTGCGTTGATGACGAGCTTGTCAATATCAGGTTGTTGGAGGCGATTCTGTCGCCCGAGGGTTATGAAGTGCTGGGCGCGACAAACGGCTGTGAGGCTCTGGCCAAACTGAAAGAGTCGTCCGTGGACCTGGTGCTTTTGGATGTGATTATGCCGGGGATGGACGGTTTTGAACTCTGCCGCATTCTCAAGGGGGATGAGGGGTTTCGGGACATCCCCGTGGTCATTATTACCGCTCTTTCTTCCAAAAATGATCGAGTCCGGGGCATAGAGGCCGGGGTTGATGATTATCTGGTTAAGCCCTTCGATCGGGTTGAGGTGATAGCCCGGGTCCGGATGCTCTTAAAAGTTAAAGAACTTAAGGACCGGCTCAAGCACAGTTACGCCAGCATCCTTGCCATGACCTCTTTTGCCCGGCAGCTAGTCCAGACCTTTGGACCGCTGGAGTTCAATCTGCTGGACACGATTGACAGCATGGTCGGCCAGATCATCAGGCAAGAAGAGGGGATGCGGGATCGTCCCCAGACGATGCTGGTTCACCTTCCAGGGAACGTGGGGAGAGGCGGCTGGTACCGGTACGAGGTGGTGGCCGGCGCCCTCAGCCGAACCTCGCTGGCCTTTGATCCACGGCCTGATTTTTTTGCCCGGGACGGGGAAGAAATAGTTTTTTACAACCAGATTGCGCTTGCGGCAGGGAAGGGAACGAAAAATGTCTGCCTGGACAAGCTGGAGGCGCTCGGTATCCCTGTACACAATCTTGTCCTTTATCTGGGTAAGGACATCAGCGTGCTGGCGATCAACTACGGTCGGGAGGTTACCAGATACGATGCCTCGGTAATCGAGAGCCTGGTGACCCAGACCCTGTTCTTGAACTCCATTGCCGCCCAGATCCGCGAAACGGACGATGCCTTCGCCTATACGGTTTCTGCTTTGGCCCGAGCTTCCGAGGTCAATGACGAAGATACCGGCAACCATATTCTGCGGGTGGGGGAGTACTGCGCCCTCCTCGCCGGCAAACTCGGCCTGTCAGATAAGTTTGTCTCCATTGTCCGCTTGCAGGCCATGATGCATGATGTGGGCAAGATCCATATCCCCCCGGAGACGTTGAAAAAGCCCGGCAAATTAACCGACGATGAGTTTGCCCAGATAAAGCAGCACCCGCTTTACGGGGTCAAGATCCTCGGCGCTCACCCGCGCCTTACCATGGCGGCTGAGATCGCCTTGGCGCACCACGAACGTTGGGATGGCGGCGGCTATCCCAATCGATTGGCCGGCGAAGAGATACCTCTTTCCGCACGGATTATGAATCTTGCCGACCAGTATGACGCCCTGCGCAATGCCAGGGTTTACAAGCCCGCCTATGACCATGCCACCACCTGCGGCATCATCATCGATGGTGACGGCCGGACCATGCCAGGCCATTTCGATCCTCGGGTATTGGCGGTATTCAAGGAAAATACCGCAGAGTTCGCAGCTACTTATGAGCGATTCAAAGATTAGAAAGGTTGGAAAAAATATGTGGTGCGGCCGGACCGGCCGCAATGTTTTCAGGCTCAGGAAAAACCCGATTTAGTGGCACAGCCCGAGAGCGCTCCTGCGGGGATGGCGCTTGAGCCGGAGGCGATCCGGAAGCTTGAGGCGGAGATGATTTTTTTGCCGCTGCGGCTGGAGCATTTCGGGCAGCTCACCTCGGTTGCGTTCTCCGTCGAGGTGACAATGGCTTCAAACAGCGCCTTGCATTCCTGGCAGCGGTATTCATAGATGGGCATGGCGGTCTCCGGGAAGATTTATAGTCGGTTTCGCGATTCCATGGATGAATGTAATTTAAGTCTTTTCTTAATCTTTGTCCAGTTTAAAATTTGCTGCCGCGCAATGGCCTGATCGATAATTAGCCCTTCTCCTGTTCCTTTTGCCAAAGATGATACCGGGATTTGAGACCGCCTGTCCGGAAGACCAGGGCGGAGAGCAGAGTGGTGAGGGCGACCAGCCCGAGAATCATCGCGAGGCGCAGCCAGGGAAGTCCCTGGGCTTGCCGGAAGATAACAAGCCGACCTGCGGTAGCGAGCCATTCCATCGCGCCTGCCACGAGCAGCCCTTGCATGAGCCTGGCCGCCAGTGGCCGGCGGATGAAGAGCAGTCCGAGAGCAAGCAAGGAGCCGCCGGCAAGAAGGAGATACCCTGCCCGGTAAAAATGGGCGGTGAGAAGCAGCATGCTGAAAATCACGGGGAACAGCCTGAGCAGATTCATGGTTATTTTCTTCTTTTTAAGTAGTGTCCGTTCTTGCTGGAAGATCCGCAAATTTGACAGTACCAGAATCGTTTAAATGATCCCGCTGCCTAGCAGGATGGCAATCAGGACAAGCATGACCGCCACCAGCACCTGCACGTTGCGGAGGGTCACCTTCCTGATCAGGCGGCTGCCCCAGAATGCGCCGGTAAAGGCGGCCAGAGTGGCAATCAGGATGAGGGGCAGGTTTCCCATGACCTCTGTTGATCCGAGAAGGTCAGCATAGACGGTGAGGCGGGAAAAATCAACCAGGGCGGCGATGACCACGCCCGTGCCGATGAAGGCCTCCTTGTTGAGACCGCTCTTGAGGAGAAAGGCACTGCGAAAGGCGCCCTGATTGCCGGAGAGCCCTCCTAAAAAACCGCTCAGGAGTCCCCCGGCGGGGATGTATTTTCGGCTGATGGCGAGCTGTTTGGTGGCAGGAAATAATTCGAGCACGGAAAACCCGGCCATAAGCATGGCAACGACGAGTTTGACCGGGTGGATCGCAAGCTGCCGGCCATTGAGAAGATAAGTGTAAAGCGGGGCAAGGTCAGCCAGCCAGAGGAGTACCCTGGCGCCTGCGAAGCTCGCCAGAAAGGCGGGCAGGCCGAAAAGCAGCACCGTATGCCAGTCCGCCCTCCGGCTGAAGAGCCAGACCTTGAACAGATTGTTGGCAAAGTGGACCAGCGCGGTCTGGGCAATGGCCACCTCGACCGGGAAAAAAATGGCGAAAACCGGCATGAGCAAGGTGCCAAGGCCGAAGCCGGAGAAGAGGGTCAGGCCCGAGGCCAGCAGAGCTACGGTGCAGATGATGAGGTAGCTCATGTGGCGCGCGCTGTTTTCAGAGGGTGATGCCGCAACAGTTCATTGTGGGCGGTTCGGCCTCAACCTGCCAGGGTTCGGGCTTCTTCGCTGCTGTCCAGGTGAAGGGTGCTGAGCAACTCGGGCGGAATACGACTGCGGATTTTTTTCACCAAGGAAAGAATGGCATGGGCCGGATAGTCTTCTCGAGCCTCTTCGCTTTCGTCCTTGTATGAGGTGAGAATAAACTGTTTGTTCTTGATCTCGAATTTATGGGTCCAGTTGATCTCGATGGTCTCGGGATTCTCCTCGATCTCCACCGCCAGCTTTTCCCCACCCTTTGCTACCTGGATGGCATCCATGTCCGTGACCTCCAGGAGCCAGGCGTCGCCGCCGGAGGTGGAGAAGAACACGAAAACACCCATGGCCAGCACGGCAGCTTTCCCGGCGCCGGCGCTTTCCTGGATTTTTTCAACTTCAGTTTTTATTGAGGGGAGAGCGAGGCGGGCCGGGGCGCTGGCGCCGGTGCCCAGGCAGCATTTTTTGAATTTCTTGCCGCTATCGCAGAAACAGGGGTCATTTCTTCCTATCTTTTTGGCCATCTTGAGCCTCTTTGCTGACTTCGTGGGTTTTGGTTTGGGTCATACGGCGGCCGATCTGAAAATGCATCACTAAGCCGTCTGTTCATTACCTTAAAGGTGGGATGAAGCTATGCCTGATCTGGCTGCACCAATTGTAAATAAAACTTTTGCACTATGCCACGTCAGGTATGGTTTGTAAAGTCGGGCGTATATCCATGATCTTCTCGCCGCAAAGAGAACGGAGAGCATGAACGGGCAAGGGGATAAAATTATCCCTGGTATCCCGGTTTTTTGTTGACAACCCCTTCCTGCATTGTTATACATCTGGCGTTTTTCACATCCTGAAAATGAGCGGGAATAACTCAGTGGTAGAGTGCAACCTTGCCAAGGTTGAAGTCGCGAGTTCGAATCTCGTTTCCCGCTCCACATTTTGACCTAGGCCAGAACCTGTGGGCCTGTTTGCATCGATCGACAGCCCGTCTGCATTTTTTCATGGCAGAACGGGCCATTTTGACTTATATAGATATATTCTTTATTGAGTTTTGCGAGGGCTTGGAAATGAAAACATATTTGACCCCGGTCAAAGATATTGAGCGCAAGTGGTTGATCGTTGATGCGCAAGATAAGGTGCTTGGCCGTCTGGCTTCCGAGATTGCCACGCGTCTGCGCGGCAAGCACAAGGCAAATTACTGCACCTTTATGGATGTAGGTGATTTTGTCATCGTGGTCAATGCGGACAAGGTTCGTCTGACCGGCAAGAAGTGGGATGACAAGGTCTATCGCCATCACAGCGGGTTTATGGGCGGCTTGAAGGAAAAAACAGCCAAGGTGCTTCTGGAGCAAAAGCCGGAAGAATTATTGCGCAAGGCTGTCCGCGGCATGTTGCCCAAGAACACTCTGGGGCGAAATCAACTGAAGAAATTAAAGGTATATGCCGGAGCGGACCATCCCCATTCCGCCCAGCAGCCTCAGTCTCTGGAATTATAAGCAGAGTTGAGCAGCTTGCCTGCTCAAACGAAACTTATGCCCTCTGGGTATAAAATCCTGCCCCTTTTAAACAGGATATTGGAGCTTGAACATGGCAGATAATAGTTTTTACGCGACCGGAAAAAGAAAAACCGCTATAGCCAGGGTGTGGTTGAAGCCTGGTTCCGGCAACATCCTGGTCAACAAGATGAGCGTGCCGGATTATTTCGGCGGTGGATTTGACTACCTGCAGAAGATTTCCAAACCTCTGGCCCTGACCGATACCGCGGCAAAGTTTGATATCCTCGCCACCCTGACCGGCGGCGGCAAGATTGCCCAGACCGAAGCCTTGCGGCACGGGATTTCCCGCGCCTTGCTGGTTGTTGATCCCGAGCACCGGGTCACCCTGAAAAAAGCGGGCTTTCTGACCCGTGATCAGCGTGTCAAGGAGCGGAAAAAATATGGTCAGAAGAGCGCCAGAGCAAGGTTCCAGTTCTCCAAGCGTTAATCGTTGCCTGGTATTGCCTGGTCAATATCATCGACACCATTGTTATCTCATCAGGGGAAGGCGCCTATCGCTCTTCCCCTGATTTTTTTTGGCCTTAATCAGGCCTGTTGTTTTCTTGGGTGAGTGGAGATAAAGATGATACGAATCGCCATTGTAGGGGCATCCGGTTACACCGGGGCGGAGCTTGCCCGGATTCTGTGCAATCATCCCGAGGTAGAGCTGACGGTGGCGACCTCCCGGCAGTATGCGGGGAAACCGCTTTCCCAGGTTTTTCCCAGCCTGCAGGGCAGGGCGGACATTGTCTGCGAAGATCTTCCGGTCGAGGCCCTTGTTGACCGGGCTGATTTTTTCTTTACCGCAGTGCCCCATCAGACCGCGATGGATATCGTGCCGTTGCTGGTGGCCGCAGGCAAGAAGGTCGTTGATCTGTCCGCCGACTTCCGCCTCCATGACGCGCAGGTCTATGAGCAATGGTACCAGGCCCACAGTGCCAAAGATTTGCTGGCCACGGCGGTGTACGGTCTGCCCGAGCTGCATCGGGCGGCGATCCGCAAGGCTCAGCTGGTGGCCAATCCCGGCTGCTACCCGACCAGTGTTATTTTGGGGCTGGCGCCACTGCTCAAAGCCGGGCTGGTCGAGCCGGAAACCATCATCATCGATTCCAAGTCAGGGGTGTCCGGGGCAGGGCGGGCGGCACAGACCGGGGCGCTGTTTTGCGAGGTGGCCGACGGCTTCAAGGCATACAAGGTGGGTGAGCACCGGCATACCCCGGAGATCGAACAGGAGCTGAGCGGATTGTGCGGCCGGCCGGTAACGGTGTCTTTCACCCCGCATCTGGTGCCGATGTCGCGCGGCATTCTCAGCACGATTTACGCGCATGCCGGCAAGCCGCTTCCGGATTTGACCGAGCTCTACCAGGATTATTACCGGGACGAGGAGTTTGTTCGGGTCTGCCAGGCAGGGCAGTATCCGGCGACCCAATATCTCCGGGGCAGCAATTACTGCGATATCGGCACCAGGTTTGATCCGCGCACCGGCCGGGTTGTCATCCTTTCCGCCATAGACAATGTGGTTAAGGGCGCCTCCGGGCAAGCGGTGCAGAACATGAATCTCATGTGCGGCTTTCCGGAAAATACCGGACTTCGAATCGTTCCTCTTTTTCCGTAAAGACCGGTGCGAAACATCGTAACCGTTCACGGGGTGAGCCGCAAAACAGGGAAAGCCGACGAACAAGCGGGCACAGGGTGGTGCAGGTTGCGGCAAGCGGGACGGCGATGCGTACCTCAGGTACGTGAGCCTGGCCGATCGCCTCAAGATGTGGTGCCCGGTGAACGCTTGCGAAACATCAAGCTTGTTTTGGCTTATGACGGGACCGGTTACGCCGGTTGGCAGAGGCAGCTGGGTCAGCCCTCCATCCAGCAGAGCATGGAAGAGTCCCTTGCCCTGATCACCCAGGGACCTGTCACTCTCCACGGGGCTGGCCGAACCGATGCCGGGGTCCATGCCGAGGGGATGACGGCCAATTTTCAGACCGAGTCGCTCATCCCGCTTTCCGGCCTGGTGAAGGGATTGAACAGCATGCTGCCCGAGGCAATCAGGGTGCTTGCTGCTGAAAATGTTGCCAACGATTTTCATGCGCGCTATAACGCCACGGGCAAGGTGTATGAATACATCTTTATGGCCACGGAGACCATGCCGCCCTGTCTGCGGCTGTATGCTGCCCAGGTCAGGATTCCTTTCGATTGCTCCGCCGTGCGGCTCTGTCTGCCGATGTTGATCGGGACCCATGATTTCAGCAGCTTTGAGGCAACCGGCTCCCGTGATTTGTCCATTTCCGGGGGCAGGGGCGCCGTGCGGACCATCTTTGCCGCAAGCCTTGCCGAGGATGAGAAAAACGGTGGGGCGGTGTATCGGTTGACCTTCGTCGGGGATGGTTTTCTGCGGCATATGGTGCGCAATATTGTCGGCACCTTGTTTGCCGTGGGTCGCAGGCGATTGACCCCTCTTGATTTTCAGGAGATCGTGGCGGCCCGGGATCGGTCCCAGGCTGGGGCAACCGCGCCCGCCAAGGGTTTGACCCTGATGAGTGTTTTGTACTGATTTTTGTCGGCTTCGTGGGGATGACTGTCGGAGCTTTTAAAGCAAACGCCATTACAAGGAAGGATAATGGAAGCGGAAATTATTGCTCTTGCGCAACGAGTCAAGCAGATCAAGCCTTCGCCAACCCTGGCAGTGAACGCCAAGGCCAAGGCCCTCAAAGCGGCGGGCGCCGATATCCTCAATTTCAGTGTGGGCGAGCCTGATTTCGACACCCCCCCCCATGTGTGTGAGGCCGGGAAAAGAGCAATCGACGAGGGCTTTACCCGCTACACCGCCGTGCCTGGGATTCCGGAGCTGCGGGAGGCCATCGCCAACCGGCTGGCCAAGGACAAGGGCTGGAGCTATGAGCCAGATCAGATCCAGGTCTGCTGCGGCGGCAAGCACGGGCTCTACAACATGGCCCAGGCCTTGTTCGGCCCCGGCGACGAGGTGCTGATCCCGACCCCGTACTGGGTTTCCTATCCGCCCATCGTTTTGCTGGCAGGCGGAACCCCGGTGGAGGTGCCGCTCTCCGAGGTCAACGGCTTTGACCTGAGCGAGGAACTGCTCACCCGCTACGCCACGCCGAAGACCAAGGCCATCATCCTCAACAGCCCCTCCAACCCGACGGGCGCCGTGTTTTCCGCCCAGGCGCTTGAGGCGGTGGCCAAGATGGCCCTGGCCAATAAATGGCTGATCATCTCCGACGATATCTATGACACCATCGTTTACGGTGGGGAAAAGTTGCCCCATATCCTCAATGTGGACAAGCGGCTCGCCGAGCAGACCCTGGTGCTGAACGGCGTTTCCAAGTCCTTTGCCATGACCGGCTGGCGCATCGGCTATACGGCCGGGCCCAAGCGGATCATCGCGGCCATGAACAAGATCCAGAGCCAGAGTACCTCCAACCCCTGTTCCATCTCCCAGAAGGCGGCGCTGGCCGCAGTAAGCGGGCCCCAGGATTTCCCGACCATGATGCGGGACGCCTTTGTCCCGCGCCTTGATTTCATCATGACCGCCCTGGGCAAGATCCCCGGCGTTACCTGCGTGCGGCCCAAAGGCGCTTTCTACGTGTTCCCCAATGTTTCCGCCTATTATGGCCGGAGTTTCAAGGGGAAGGTGATGGCGAACTCGCTTGATCTGGCGGATTATCTGCTGGACGAGGCCTTGCTGGCCACGGTGCCGGGGGCGGCTTTCGGGGCGGATGCCTTTATCCGTTTCTCCTTTGCCACCGGGATGGGGACCATCGAAGAGGGCATGAGGAGGCTGGCCGAGGCCCTGGGGAAACTTTCTTAGGCAAGCGGTTCAGCCTGGGGCGAAATCCTGGCTGGCCGCCTCGCTCAAGGCCCAGGTCCAGTTGTCCAGAGGGCGCTCCTTGGAGAGCGCCTTCTGGCCGTTTTTTGTGTAGCACCGGTAATACCAACCCGTTTCATTGCGAAAAATCTTGATCAGTCCCTGGTTGGGGTGGGTAAACCAGCCTTCAGTATATGTGCCGTCCATGTGCCTGTGTGTCTCCCAAATGGTTTATCATTGTAACCCCGCCTGCCTATTGCTACTTCTCCAGGCAGTGGGAAATAAAATCCTTGCACTTCTTGTCGGTTTTCCCAGTCTGGCAGTACTTGGTGAAGCCGGTGATCAGATCGCTGCCGCCCCGAGGACATTGTTCGAGAAAACTGACAAACTGGGTCAGCCGGTCGATGATCTCCCTAGGCGCCGCATGTTCAATCTTGCAGGCCCCTTCTTCCGCAATTTTTTCCTCGACCGCGAGAACCTTGATAAAGAAATCCTTTAGCGCCCGATGACGGAGGATGACATCCTTGGCCATTTCCCGCCCGGCGGGGGTGAGGGTGATGACCTCATAGGGGGCATAGTTGATCAGCCCTTTCTGGGCCAGGGAGCGGAAGGCCTCGGTCACCGAGGAGCGGCTGACCTTGAGGGTGCTGGCGATCTCCTTGGCTCTGGCCACTTGTTTTTCGGCGATGATGTGGAAGATGGTTTCCAGATAGTCTTCCAGGCTGGCGCTGAGCCTTTTTGGGATGGGCATGGGCTGATTGCTTGGCATAAGGATGTCTACTCCCAGAGGGTATCGGTCGCCTGTTCCAGAGATAAATATGTTTAGGAATGTCTAAAAGTATAAGGAAACCTCGGGAAAGTCAATTTATCAAAGGCGGTTTTTAGTAAAAAATGATGACTGTCGCCCGGGCTGTCTTCCGGGGTTTCCCTGCGGATCAATATATAGAAGCCAAAGCAGATCTGTCGCGGTTGATGGAACAGAGGGTAAAGGGTGATTCCTTCATCATTGCCAAGGTTGGAAAGCCGTTGGTCTGGTGACTCGGTTGGAGAATTACTCTGTCCGACAAGTTCGAAGATTGGGTTTCATGGCGGGTACAGATAGCTGTCCCGGACGAATTTGATAGTGTCGGAAGCGGAGAGAGGACGGCTTCTTATACCCAAGGGGGCATAAGTTTCGTTTGAGCAGGGAAGCTGCGCAACTCAGCTTTAGTGGTGAATGAAACCAGAGGGGGATCTCACCATGTTCTCTTTCTTGGGTTATTTTTAAATAAAAAAATACCCCGTGCGCTCAGCAAAGAAGCGCACGGGGCGAGAGGATATTCCCCTGACAATTCTATTAGTAGGCTGCACCAAATTTTGACAATACCGCTTTCGCGGTAGCGCTTTCCGCAGTATTAATGTTGACGATATAATCCGTGGCTGAAAGGCCGGCCGTTCCATCAACGTCAAGGTATAGACAGCCAACCGAAGTAGTTACGGCTGCTCCTGCCACCCCCTTTGCTGCCAAGCATGTAGCGCCGGTATCTTGTAACGCCCAGCCGCTGGGCAACCCTCCATCCAAAGCGCCCACAAGGGTTGTCGCATTGGTGATCGCGGTAAAGCCTGCTTTACCCATGATGATTGCGGCAAAGTTCATGGCAGAAGCTCCCTGTGCGCCGCCAAGCACCCCGTTTGCCGCAGCTTTTTGTGCATCAGTTTTAAAATCAGCATACTTGGGAATTGCCACCGCAGACAGGATACCCAATATAACGATAACCACGATCAGCTCAATCAAGGTAAAGCCTTTTTCATTGCCCATCACTTTCATCTCTCATCTCCTTTTGGTAAAATGATTATGCAGTTATTCTTACTACCTTTGTCGGTGAACAGTCAAACAATTTTCCCTGCGTTTATCTTTTTATCCTTTGTGCGCATCAGGCTCAGCGAGGCCCGCGCATCACGTTCATCATATCCCACATGGGGGTGAAAATGGCCAGGGCCATCAGGCCCACCATGATGCCCATGAACAGCAAAAGAATCGGCTCGATCAGGGTGGCGAGGTTTTTGATGATGTAGTCGCTTTCCAGATCGTAGTAGTCGGCCACCTTTTCCATCATTTCATCCAGCCGGCCGGATTGTTCGCCCACCGCGAGCATCTGGGGAACCATGGGCGGGATGGCCTTGTGTCTGGCCATGGCTTCGTGCAGGCTCACCCCTTCTTCCACCTCGGCGATAATCTCGGTGATCATGGTGAACAGCACCATATTTTCCAGAGCGTTGGCCGAGAGGCGCAAGGTTTTGATGATGTCTATGCCGCTGCGGTTCAAGACGGAAAATACCCGGCAGAACCTGGCCATGAAAATCCTGGTGGAAAGGGGGCCGAAAATCGGCATCCTGAGCAGCAGCCGGTCGCGGAAATAGACGAATCCCGGGGAGCTCAAGGCCAGCCGGTAGGCCATGATCAGCAAGATGACCGCGACAACGATCCCCAGGGTATGCTCGGCGAAAAAGCCGCTTATCGCCATGAGCGCCCGAGTGGCGAAAGGCAGCTCGACCTTGGCCGAGCTGAAAAGCTTGGCGAACTTGGGCACTACAAAGCTCATCAGGAAGAAGACCGCGCCAGCCAGGGCGATGATCACCAGCTTGGGATAGCGGGTGGCGGATTTGACCTTTTCCCTGATGGCCTTTTCGTTTTCAAAGAGCGAGGTCAGGTAGGCAAAGGCCCGGTCCAGGGAGCCGGTTTCCTCGCCAACCTTGACGATGTTGAAAAAAAGCTGATTGAAAACCTTGGGATGCCGACTTATCGCTTCGCTGAGGCTCGCGCCGCCTTCCACCTCGGCATTCATCGCAACCAAAATATCCCGGAGAATGGGGTTGCTCACCTGGAGGGCTAGAATGGCAAAGGCTTCGATAATGCTTACTCCGGCGGAGAGCAGGGTTGCCAGTTGCCGGGTGAAAAGGATCTTGTCGTCAAGGGTTACCCCGAACAGCCGCTCGCGCAGGGTGGCAGATATTTCGCCTGTACCGGCGGCCTGGGCAAGTTGCTCGGAAATAACCTGGATGTTGATCGGGCTTAAGCTGTTTTTCTGCAGCCAGTCCTCCACCTCCTGCATGACCTCGGCTTGATGGGCCCCGGAAATCACCCGGCCCGCGGAGTTGATGGCTTCATAACGAAAAAGCGGCACCGGCTACTCCTTCAGTTCCATGGTTACCCGGAAGGCCTCATCCACCGAGGTTTGGCCGCTGATTACCTTGGCGATGCTGGCCTGGCGCAGGGAGACAAGATCCTCGGCCTGGGCTTGGCGGAAGATGTCATGACTGGAAGCCCGCTTGATAATCAGCTCTTCGATGGCCTTGGAAATCTCCATGGTTTCGTAAATGGCTACCCGGCCCTTGAAGCCGGAGCCCTCGCATTTATCGCAGCCCACCGGTTTGTAAAAAATACGGTTGGGGTCATAGGGCAGGTCCAGGGCTTCCTGGAGCTCTTCCGGCGGGGTAAAAGTAGCCTTGCAATTCGGACAAAGCATGCGCAGCAGGCGCTGGGCCACCACCAACCCCACAGCCGAGGCAATAAGGAATGGTTGAATGCCCATGTCGATGAGTCTGGTGATCGCCCCGGCCGAGTCGTTGGTGTGCAGGGTGGAAAGTACCAGGTGGCCGGTGAGCGCTGCCTGGATGGCGATTTCGGCGGTTTCCGTGTCCCGGATTTCCCCGATCATGATGATGTCCGGGTCCTGGCGGAGAATGGAGCGCAGGGCGCTGGCAAAGGTCAGTTCGGCCTTGGGGTTTACCTGTACCTGGTTGATACCGAGCAGATCGTATTCCACCGGATCTTCTACGGTGATGATGTTTTTGTCCACCGAGTTGAGGTGGTTAAGAGCGCCGTAAAGGGTGGTGGTTTTGCCGCTGCCGGTGGGGCCGGTTACCAGAATGATCTCGTGGGGCCTGGCAAGATGGCCCATGAAAGTTGACCGCTGGTAAGCTTCAAAACCAAGATCCTTCAGGCTGAAGCTGACTCTGCTTTTGTCCAGCAACCGCATCACCACCTTTTCCCCGGCGTTCAGGGGAAGGATGGAGACGCGCACATCGAATTCCTTGCCGGCGATGGGCAGTTCAAAGCGGCCGTCCTGGGGCTTGCGCCGCTCGCCGATGTCGAGATGCGCCATGATTTTAAGACGGGAGATCAGGTTGGGGTGCATTTCCAGGGGGAATTTGGCTATTTCCCGGAGAATGCCGTCAACCCGAATGCGGACCCTGACCCCATCGTGGTCAGGTTCGAGGTGGATATCGCTGGCCCCCTGTCTGGCAGCTTTAAGCAGGATATCGTTGACCGCAGTGACGGTGGCTGACTCCTCCCCGGATTCTTCCGTCCGTTGCGTCTGGCCTTTGGCGCTGGTGGTCGAGGTGTACAGGCGGGCAACGGCGCTGACAATCTCCGATTCGATGCCAACGCAGATTATCGTTTTTTCTTTGATATAGCGGCCTACCTCGTCAACGGCGAAGATGTTGAGGGGGTCGGCAAAGGCTACCAGCACCTCGCCGGGGCGCCTGCCCAGGGCGAGGGCCTTGTGCTTTCTGGCGATGGCTTCCGGAATTATTCGGGCCACCTCCGGATCAACCACGATCCGGCTGAAATCGATAAAGGGGATCTTCAACTGGGTGGCGATGGTGTTGGCCACGGCGATATCGGTGACAAAGCCCAATTCGCGCAGTGCCTCGCCAAGCTTCATATCTCGCTCGGAACCATAAGCAAGGGCCTGTTGCAGCTGGGTGGCGGTGATCAGGCCGCTTTCCACCAGGATGTCGCCAAATCTCTTTCTTGGGAGTTGAGTACTCATCAGGTCGTTATGGTTGATTTTTCAAGGTGAAGCCGGCGGTTGCGGTACGCTCCGGGCTTGTTGTTGCTGCGCCGGCCGGGGTGGTGCCGGCCGCGGTTATTCTCGTCACGTCGCGGCTTTTAAGCCAGTCGGGGATACCGGCCGCGGCCAGGAGCAAGAGCAGGACCATAATCAGGACGGCGGAGCGGCGAAACTTAATTCCTCCCGGTAGGATGAACCTTTCCGGGGTGTTGAACGAGGCGGCCGCTTCCCGGATAATCCTGCCGGAAAGGGTGGTTTTCCCTGCGGCGCAGGCCACCATGAGCGCCCGGCTCATGACTTTGTTGATCAGTCTTGGGTAGCCCCTGGTGTGGCGCCAGAGGAGATGGGCGCCGAAAATACTGAAGGGTATTTCGTTGCCCCCGCTTTTCTTGAGGCGATGCCGGATATAACCGGACATTTCTCCCTTGGTCAGAGGGGTGAGATTTTCCATGATGCTCACCCGCTGGACAAACTGGCGCAGACTGGCCTGGGCCAGTTTGGTGCGCAGCTCCGGCTGACCGAAAAGCACGATTTGCAGAAGTTTCTGGGTGTCGGTCTCAAAATTTGAGAGCAGCCGGAGCTGTTCCAGGCTTTTATCCGGAAGATTCTGAGCCTCGTCAATGACGATGAGCAGTTTTTTCCCCTGTTGGGCCAGGGTGGAGAGGTGGTCGTTCAGAAGCCGGAGCAGGGTGTACAGGCTAGCCTTGCTGTGTTTTGCCGCGGGCAGCCCCAGATCATGCAGAATGGCGAACAGCAGTTCACGTGGGGAGAGGTGCGGGGAAAGGATCAGGGCGGTTTCAAAACGGTTGTCGTCAATCTGATCCATCATCAGGCGTAGCAGGAGGGTTTTGCCGCAGCCCACCTCGCCGGTGATGATGATGAACCCCTCACCCTCTTCGAGCCCGTAACGAATAACTTCGCCCAAGGCGGTGTGGCCTCGGGTGGGGAAGTAGAAATTGCGGTCCGGCGTGAGGCGGAAAGGGTCTTCCCGCAGGCCGAAAAAATCAAGATGATTCATTACGGCTGTGATCCTGCCTGGGTGTCCGGTTTTTTTTGCGAAAGCGTGGCCGGAGGGGTGATTTTTTCTCTCCCTGTCACGCCGGCGGCCTCGTTTGTTCTTTTAGGTGCCACCATGTTGACGATGCGGGGGGTGATGAAAACCATCAGCTCGGTCTGCTCATCCGACTTGCTGGTGTTCTTGAACAGGTTGCCAAGCAGGGGAATGTCGCCCAGACCGGGAACCTTGCCGTTGGAATACTGCTTGTTCTTCTGGACAATGCCGCCGATAACCACGGTGACGTTGTCTTCGAGGAAAAGGTTGGTATTGATCGCCTGCTTGTTGATCAGCATGCCGCTTGAATTTTGTGAGCTTTGTTCGTCAACACTGTCGTTGGTTACATTGACATCCAGGATGATGTAGCCGTCCCGCAGCACCGTGGGTTTGACTTTAAGGCCGAGATTGGCCTCACGGAAAGAGGTGTTGCTGGGGGTAAGGCTTGTCCCCCCGGTCACATAGGGGACCTCCTTGCCCTGTTTTATTTCGGCTGGCATGCCGTCCAGCACCAGCACGCTGGGGGAAGAGAGGATTTCCAGCAGATTATCCGACTGCATGGCCTGCAGTTCCACGTTCAGGTTGAAATTTTCGCGGATGAAGCCAAAGGCCAGGGTGGTGGAAGGGTCTTTGGCCGGAAGGTTTATGCCGGCGCCAAGGCTGGTTGTTTTGTCGGGCAGATTGTCACGGGTGTATTTCACATCTCCCCAGATAATGCCCAGTTGTTTTTTCGCCGCATTGGAGATGGAGACGATGCGGGCCTCGATGTGGACCTGGGGGATCGGCTGGTCAAGCTCGCCCAGCAGATCCCGCAGCCGTGGGATATTGCCGGCCCGGTCCTGAATGACCAGGCAGTTACCGCGGTTGGTCACGGTAATCGAGCCATTCTGGCCCAAAAGTGGTTTGAGTTGATCTACATAGGCGGTGGCGTTGCCGAATTTGGTACAGAACCGTTCACTGACAAAATCGCGCGTCTCTCCCTGGGCGGCCTTTTTTTCCACGATGATGACATTGTTCTTCTGGTAGCAGCGCAGCTGCTTGGCATCGAGGATGGCCATGAAGGCTTCGTAAAGATTCAGGTTTTCCACATCAAAGTTGATGGTTTCGGTGATGTTTTCCGCCACCAGGATGTTGATCCCCGCCTGACGGCCAATGCCCCTGAGCAGGGTGGAGACCTGCAGATTTTCCGTGCGGATGGAGGCGGGGAAATTTTTCAGCACATCCAGCAAGGGGAGCTCGTTTTCCGGTTCTACCTGGGCGGCGGTGAGGCCGGAAGGCGGAAGGATCATCTGTCCCAAAAGAAACAGGGTCGCAAGGATCAGGGTGTTTAAGGAAAAGGTTCGCATCACGGTTTTTTATCCTTAAGGGGAAGAGGCCTGGGCGAGGACTCAAGCCACAGGGTGTGGGAAATCCCGTTTTGTTCGAAGATGACAAGATCCTTGAGGATCTTGGTAATAACCGAATCGTTGATCGTGTCGCCCCGGCCTACCAGCCGGTCATTGATGACGGCCTGGGGTTTGTTTTTATCCCAGATTATTCCGGTTATGGTCAGGCCGCCGATGGAAGAGCTTTTTTCTCGCGGCTCTTGCTGCTTAAGCAGGCTGATCTGCTTGCGGCTCCAGTTGAAAGGATCCCTGGTAAGGGGCTGGCCGGAATTTTTCTGCCCCATGGCATCCCTGACTTTTTCCGGCCGCACCGTGAGAACCTGGATTTCTTCGGCCTGAAGCGGCAAGGGCTGGTCAAGGATCAGCAACGCCAAAGCAAGGCAGCCGGCCGCCAGGCGAGGCGAATCCGTAATCCGGAAGAAGCTTTTATGGTGAGATGGGCGCCGGTTTCTTTTCATGGTTTGTCCAGGGTCGTTCTGCCGACAATCATGCTGAATTTTACTTTGGCCTGCTGGTCGTAGCCGGCGCTTAGACGTTCTACGGCAAGATCCTCGATAATGCCAATTTCCGGGCGGCTTTCAAGATATTGCAGATACCGGTACAGATCGGGAAAGGGAACCTCGCCGGCCAGATTGACGGTGCTAAGGGTAAAGCCGTTTACCGAGCGGTCTGCCAGCTGGTTCATCTGCCGTAGCGGGCCTTCCATGTTGACTGGCGCGTCTGCATGCAGGGCAAAAAGTGTTTTGGAAAACTGTTCGCGGTCGCTGAGCGCCTGCCATTGTTCTTCAATAAGACGAATTTGCAGAGCCAGGGTTTCTGTTTCTTCCACAAGAGACTTTTGCTCTGCTTCAAGCAGGGTAAGCTGGGAGGCAAACATGCCGGCAAGCTCAGCAGGCGCGGTGTTCGCCGCTTCTTTTTTCTGGGCGATTTCCTGGGCAAGGACTTTTTTCTGCGGGGCCAGAAACAGATCCGAGCCGCTATAAAGAACAGCGGCGCAGATCAGCATGCCCAGGCAAAGCTTTCTCAGTTCCGCGGTGGCTTCCGGGTCGCTTTTAAACAGGAAAAACCATTCCTTCAGCTTGTTGCTGATTATGGTGAGCTGCTGGGTGTTCACGATGGCTCTGCTTCCCGGTTCAGTTGAAAGGAGATGGTAAAGTTAAAGTCCGATTTTTTGGCGTCCGGGTTTCGGTCAAGGTCGTGGAGGAATACTCCGGTAAAAAGCGGGTTGCTGCCCAGGGTTCTCACAAAGGCAGGCAGTTCCCGGTATTGGAGCGCCTTGCCGAAAATCTGCCCTCCATCTTTCTGAAAGGTGATTTTTTCGCAACGGATAGACGTTGGCATTGCGCTGGTAATGGCGGCCAAGGCCAGGGAAAAGTGTTTTTTCCTTTCCTGGATGCTGGTAAGTCTTGCCGCTTCGGCGGTTAAACGCGCTTTTTCTTCTTTCTGCTGCTTGATGTTGTTGGTCAGCATTCCGACCTTTGCCTGGACAACGGCGATTTCTCCGGCCCGTTGCCTTGCCTCGGCAATATCCCGGCCAAGCGAGCTGATTCGTGCTTTCAGCGTCAGGTCGCTGGCGACAAGAAAAATGATAACCAGGGCTAAAAGGAGGCCTGTTGCCGGCAAGGTGATTTTTCTGATCCTTTCGGACAGGGGCAGCTGGGGGACAAGGTTGATTCTTTCAAGCATGACTCACCACCTTGCCCCGGTGCCGATAGCCATGACCTGCAGCAGGGAAGGAGCATCTTCTCCTGCTCCAGCAACAGTGAGGGGCTTGCACTTAAGGCCAAGCAGACTGCCACAGGCTTCGGTAAACTCGGGCCAGAAATCATCGGCCCCGCCGACGAAGATATTCTTGATGGTCCCGCCTTTTTGGATTGAGGCGTAATAATCGCGGGTGCGCATAATTTCCAGGGGGATATTGTTCAGGTACTCAGCCCAGGAGTTGCCGGTAGTTTCGCCGGTTTCTGATTCATCAAGAGAGGCGGCAATATCTTCGGTTTTAGCTGCGGCAGGTGACCCTGCCTGAGACTGGTCGGCGGCAGGAGCAGTCGTCAGTACGCAAAAATCAGCGAGAATGGAGGTGGTGTCAAGGTGATCTCTGTCTGGCTGGGGAGTTTGCTCGAAAATCAGCAGCTCGTCATCTGGTTCCGGCATTGCTTGGGGGGTCTGTTGCTCCGGAGCTTGCAGATTTATTTCTCCCTGGGGTTGAGGTGCTTTTACCGTGCGGGCCAGGGGGAGCTTGCCTTTTTCGTAAACAGCCAGGGAAATGCTGTCCTGCCAGAGCAGCACGCAGAGTGAAGCTTCGTTTTCGGAGAGCATATTTTCCTGGGCCAGAAAGGCGAAGGCCGAAAAGACATCCGGTTCAAAAAAAGCAAGTTCGAGTTGTTTTCTGGCGAACTCACGGCGGATCTTATGGAATATCCCGACGGGAAAAAGATAAACGGTGATCTGCAGCCGGTCTTTGAAGCGGCCTGTTATCTGCCAGTCGTAAGTAAATTCATTGAGCGGGCTGCCCAGAGACCTGGCAAGATGATAAGGCAAGGCCTTGCCCACCGAGCCATCCGGCATGGCCGGGATGCTCAGGTTGACTAGCTCAAAAAAGGCAAGGGGCAGGGTCATGGAAACCTGCCCCTTAATGCTGCCGGCGGCGGCGAGCAACCTCGGGATGGCGACCTCCGCAGTGATGGCGCTGTCGGTTCTGGCCAGAATACGCAGGTTGGCCGCCCCGGATCTGGATCTGGCAATGGTGGCCAGCATGGAGTTCTGGCTGTCTCCGGTCAGCGCGAGATAATTTTTTTGGCCAAAGGGCAGATTTAAATTCATAAAAAATAAGGTCCCTTTGTCTGCATCATTGCGGCGGTGTGGTCTGTTTTGGCCCGGAGTCGCCAGCGCTCAGGGAAAACAGCCATTGGCGGTCAAGCAGATCGTTCCGGGCCAGCAGATCGAGGTTCTTGCGGAGCATAGGGTGGTTTGGCGCCAGAGCATGGGCCTCGTGGAACAGCCTTTTTGCCGGGGCGGAAAGACCCATTTCCGCCAGGGTTACCGCCATGTTGATCAGGGCTTCCGGTCTTTCCGGCTGCTGGCGGCGAGCTTTGTCCAGCTGGTAGAGTCCCCGCCATGGCTGGTTATCCTTGATCAGGGCCAGGCCGGTGTCGTTGAGCTGCTGGTAGTTGCCTGGGCTCGCGACGACTGACGGCGGCCGGCCTGCTGGTGCCTGACTATTCGGGGCCGGCCCCGGGGCTTGGCCAGTGGTGGGCGCCGGAGCAACAGCGCTGGAGGTTACCCCTGCGGTTTTCTCCGGTTGTCTTACTGAGTTCTTGCGTTTTGGCCCGCTAAAAAATATCAGCAAGGCAAGCAACAGCGCTAGCGAAGTGCCCAGGAAAACAAATAGACGCATGCCTCTCTTGCCGGCAGGCTGGCCGGTTCCCGTGGCCGGCGCGGATTTTTGCCCGGGGGCGGCGCCATGCTCAGTGGCGCGAATCTTTTCGAGGGTGTTGTAAAGTCTGCTCACGCGTCAGCTTACCACTCAGAAGGCCGTCTGTCGGCGGAGTCAACATTGTCGGTGAGGGTCCGGTCATCATTCACATAAAAGATGGCGTCGACTCCCCGGCCGGCGCTATCGCGTTCATTGCCGGGATAGTAAGCCCAGCCCGTGGATTCATCCGCCAGTCTGGGGTTTGCCAGCGCCTCTAATTGGGATTTTGCGGAAACGCCGGAGGGGCTGGCGGACATGCCCGGCGGTTGATCAGGCAGGTTGCAAAGCGGCAGGGCCTTGTTTTGTTCGGTGGAGTAAAAGTCGCTGCGGACAATGCGCAACCCGATCAGGGCGGCGGGACGGGTACTGAGGCGCAGTTCGTTGAATTGCACCTCTTCCAGGGTGGGCCAGTCCGGGTTGTTGCCATCCGGGCCGGTGTTGACCCCGGAGGCAAGAATCTTGGCGTGGGCCAGTTCAAGTCCGCCCCGAATGGCGGCGAGCTTGCCCTTGACCACGGAGATCTTCGCTTCTTTCTGGATGTTGAGATAGTAGGGGATCGCGGTGGCGGAGATGAGACCGAGAAGAATGATGACGATGATCAGCTCGATGAGGGTGAAGCCTTTATTGTCAAGTCTGGGCACGGAACACCTCCCCCGGTGGTTGGAGTGCTTAATTAAATCTTTAAATTTTACCAATAAAATTATTTCCTTATAGCATAGATTATGCGTGTGTCAAAGACTTTACGAAGTCTATTGCACTATGCGGCTAAAGTCTTGATGAGTCGTGAAAAAACTTACGGTGAGGCCAGGAGATATTTTGCCTCCACGGTGCGGCTGACTCCTATATCGTGAAAGCCCCGGACCTGTAATGTTACATATGTGCCTGGAGCAGAGAAGGCAAAGGGAGTACCAGGGATAACTTCCAGCAATTCTGTTTTTATCCCCCCCACCGTGGGATTTACAGGCGCAGTAATTCCCCCGCCGTCATCATCCCCGAGGATATTCAATCGCATGGTGGACTCGGCGCTGTACAGGGCCTGGGCCCACAGGTAATCTTCGACCGAAGAGGTTTGGGTGGTCACGGTGTAACGGGCGATGAGCAGGCCGAACAGCCCGAGAATGACAATGGCGAAAATGGCGGTGATAAGGGCGATGCCCCGTTCCCCCGCGCCGGGGGTGAATATGCGACTCGGTTCACGGCACATTGCGGACCTGGATCTCCTTGTGGAAGTTAACCGTTTCCTCGTTGCGGCTGATGGCGAAATTGATGACCACCACGCTGTTGCGGGTTGAGGTGCCGGGTTCGTAAGTGAAATAGGGCAGCGGGGCATTTGATGGGTCAACTGCTGGCTGGACATTTTTGGCTAGAGTTTGTTGGTTGTTTGCAAAATCGGTCTCATCCAAGGCGCTTCCCTCAGTCACTGTAGTCGTTGACCGGGATAGAACTCCACTGGCCACGGAAAAGCGAACCGCTTCGGAGCGGACTGCGTAATAGCGGCCATAGGGCGAGGCCGGGCCGATGGTCTCGCTCAGGATCATGGGATTGACACCGGAGGCGGAAGTCACCCGATAGATGCGGCTGCTGTCGGAAAAATCGGCCCAGGAGGTATTGTAAATGGAAACCAGTGGGTTGCTTACTTGCAGGGCCGCGGTGCGGTCGGTGATCGTAAAGTCACCGCTGGGATGAGCCTCTGTGTATTGGCCAAATACCCCGGCCATGGCGTTTTCATCTATTACCCCGATGCTGATGGTGTCATCAACGGTATCTGCATCTGAGTCGAAGGGTTCTTGCACCGCATTTGGCAGGGCGATATGAATCTCCCGCTCCATCCGCACCAAGGCCGTCTTGCCTTCTTCATACATCTCCATGCGGACATCGCTATCGAAAAAACCCTTGAAGGCCTGACTGATGAAGTCGGCTCCCATGGCCCCAACGATGCCAAGTAGCACAATGACCACGATCAGTTCGATCAGGGTGAAACCGTTTTGTCTTCCACGAAGGAGGTGGGTTATTAGAAAATATTTCCTCCGGTTTTTCGTGCATGGGTATGGTTCGCGAGCAAGCTCGCTCCTACAGTCCTCCGCGCAGTTGTAGGAGTGAGCTTGCTCGCGAATTCTTTTGTTCCGTAAATAAATCATGGCAACCAAACCGCATCCCACAGGGGATAATCATTGAGTTTTGCAACCAGCCTGGCCCGGATGGGGTTGGCGACGACATACCTGGCCAGAGCAACAATATCTTCTTCGGCGCGTACGGCGTGGTCATAATATCCCTTTTGCCATACCTGCCTTCCCCCTTGTCCTTGGAGCAAATTCAAGGCAATGGCGGAACGGGATTTCGACCTTTGCATGATTTCCGGCAGGTCACCATAATCCTGCAAAGAGATAAGCCAATGAAAATGATCGGGCATGATTACCCAGGCGAGGGTTTCCGCCCGGTTTTGCAGCCAGGGAGAGTTGAACTCTAAAGCAAGCGGGCGGCCTGCTTGCCAGGTTGCAAACAATTTTTGCCGGTGGTTGGTAACCGATGTTACCAGGTATGGACGGCCTGATTCGGAGTATCTTCTTTTGCGAAGATTGCTGCCATGAAAGGGGTGATCAGGATGAGAATTTTTGTTCGCTTTATTTGGGACGGGTTCGCGAGCAAGCTCGCTCCTACGGTAATCCGCGCAGTTGGGTTCGCGAGCAAGCTCGCGAACCATGCTATTTGCGCATGCCATTGAAAGATGGAGACGAAGGTCTGTTTTATGGGGTGATTTCATAGGTTGCAGGCCACGGCCACAAAATAAAAGGTTTCCCCCAGGGGCGAGGTCACGGTTACCACCACCAGCTTGGTGTCGGTGGTGCCGGACGCGGCCAAGGTGTTTTGGTCAATGGGGCTGGCAGAGCTGGCGATGTAGAGCACTGCCACCTGGCGGGTGTAGTTGGTCAGGGCGAAGCTGTTGCCGTTTTGGTCGGTGAAGGTGCCGGTTTCGTTGAGGCCGTGGTAATCGTCCACATCATCATAGTCTATCCGTAATTCGCCATCGTTGAATCCGGTGCTTGCCGTTCCAGGTATGTAGCCTGGATTCCGGCAGACAAAACAGTTGAGGCGATTTCCGGTGCAAGGGGTGGGTGGAGTCGTGCATGTGGAGCCATCGTCGGCCAGAGTTTCACTGGTAATCAGAGGCCCGCCGCCCATGGGGGTATTCTCATCCCAGCGCTTGGCCATGATCTCGTCCATCATGGCCTGGCCAAGAGAGATGGCCCGTTCCCGGATCACCGGGTCCGGGCTGTGGGTGACGGCGTTGAAGAACGGCACCAGAATCCCGGCAACCGAGCCGAGGATGACAATGGTGATGATGATCTCCATAAGGGTGAAGCCGCAACTATCGGCATTTTTCCTGGTGTTTTGTTCCATGCTATTCCACATAGCCGGTGGCCGGGCTTATCGTAACGGTTTTGCTGTCGGGGGCGACGCCGATGGTGAAAGAAGCACCTCCACTCAATGGTTCTCCAAGACCGTTGAAATATAGAGAGCCAGTGGAAATCGGGATATCGCAGGGGGGCGGATTGTCGGAGTTAAGGCAACGGTTCACATATCCGGCCTCTGCCTGTTCGACTCCGCTTGCCCGCTGCACGGTATAGCTGGAATCGGCATTAACCATAATCCCCCAGGCAGCTCCAGCCGTGGTGTATTCTCTGGTCATGGCCTTGTGTTGGGCATAACGCACCGCCCGTTTGAATTCTTTTGCCGCCGCCTCTTCTTCCATGCCTACTGGCCAGCGGGCGTAGATGGTGGCGGAAAGAATCCCGAGAAGGATAATGATCATGATCAGCTCAATCAGGGTGAAGCCGCGCTGCCGGTTTGTGTCGTATAAATAAGGGATTATAGTCATGGCTCAGCGGATGATCTCCCGCCAGTTGATGATCCGGTCGTTGCCGCGATAGATGCCGAAGTTGGCCCGGGCAAAAGGGTTTTCATCGTAATCGTTACCGGCGTTGTCCCATTCGTATTGCAGCCAGGGGGTAACGGTCAGGGTGTAGAGGAGGGGGCCAATCTTTGTCGAAAGCGGGGTAAGGAGAAAATACTGGCCGTGGCCGATCCCTGTGCCGCTTGGGGTCACATCGCTACAGGCAATGGGGCCGGTAAGGTTGTTACAGGTAAGGCTGGCAGCATTGTAGATGGTACAGGAGTCATCGCTGTTGTTGATAAAGGAAGAGCCGTTGTAATACTGGGTCAAGAGCCGCATTTTGTGCGTTTCCCTTTCCGGGCCATAGGCATTTTGCACTACAGCCCGGCCATAACGGAGCGCGGTGCTTGCCGACTGCACCGCAGTGGCCGAGGCCGGAGTGACACTATCGCTGTCCACCGGCTTGGCGCTGACCATGACACTGGCGGGAGCCACCGGCGAGGTAGGGCGGCTGGCCTGGTGTTTGGCCACAACAGCGGCCACCCCGTTTGCCCAGCTGCCGCTTGGCAGGGTGCTGGCGCTTGCAGCGAGGATCGAAAGCGGCGAGGTCGGCAGGCCGGTGGCGGTGAAGACGAAGTTATTCCAATCGGTCAGACCAAGCTTGGCAAAGTTGCCGGTATAGTTGGCGGTGGTGGCGTTGCCGGTGTTCTGGGCGGTAATGGTAAAGGCGGTGCTGAAGCCGTCCTGGCCGAAATAAGTGAAGTTCCCGGCAACGCAGCCTTCGTTTATCCCGCTCGGGGAGATGGCGAAATGGTCGGGGATGAAGCGGCCAATGCTCGCACTGGTGCCGGCTGGCACAGTGTAGGTGGTGAAGTAGCCGTTGGTAGGTGGGGTGGCAGTAAACCTGAACACTCCCACCTCGGAAATGGTCTGGGTGACGGTATTGCTGCCGTTGTCGGCGGCTGCCAGATTTAAGGTTGTCAGGCCGAGGCTGCCACCTGAGCCGCCGCTCGGAGCAACCAGGCTGTGACCAAGGGCGATCCCGACCTGCCGGTAGTTCGGCGTCACCACATTGTCGCTGCACATATCGGTGTCGCTATCAACTTCCCAGGCTACGCCCCTGACCGTCAGGTTGAAATCTTCCCCTGCCTTTTTGAAAACCGAACAGGTGTGGTCGTTGCTTGGGCAGGCCGCATCAGTATCGCCACTGAAAACACAAAGGCCCGCAGGCCGGGAGACGAAGAGATCGTTACCCTCCAATACCAATCCAGCCTCGGTGCCACTCTCAGTGTAGCTCGCATTTAGGCGCATCTGTCCGGCGTCGGCATAACTGACGGCAATGCTTGCCGTGGCAGTGGCGTTGAAGTTTAGGGAGATCCCAGTGCCGGACGTGCTCGTGGAAATGGGTGTTCCTCCAAGGCTTACCTGCTTCGTGCCCGTATTTGGATTCTCGTATCCCGACCAGAAGTTCACCGTGCGCGAACCAGTGAAGGCCGGAGCACAGGTAATGCCGTTGTCCGCCAGTTTAACCGCCTGGATCGTCACGGTACCCGGCTTGTTGGCGATAAGATCGGGCGCAGCGATGATGAAGCCGGCATTGGAAAAGGGCAGCGAGCAGGACTCGGTGCCACCGTTGAAACAGCGGGTCGAATTGGTCGCGCCGGGCGAGGTGACCGAGCCGCCGAGGGTCACCGTTTCCGCCGTCGTGTGGCGCAACTGTGCCGTGGTCGTCCCGCTGCTGAAGGTAATGGCGTCTCCGCCCACCCAACCGGATGGCGAGAGCGTGGCGGTGACCGTATCGGTGTAGTACGAGGTGCAGTCTGCAACGGCGCAGGCCTTGACGGTGATGGTTTCCGGCATGCAGGTCAGGCCGGCACCGTCGTGTTCGAGGCGGATATGGTCGAGATTGACGGTTGCCGTGCAGGGATGGGTGCGGGCCAGGATGGTGGCAAGGTCGCTCTGACTTAAGGCGCTGGTGAATACATTTACCTCGTCCAGATTGCCGGAGAAACCGAAGCTGCTGCTGTTTTCCCCGGAGGCGTTAGTTTCTCCGCCAATGGAGGCGATACCGCTGTCCGAACCGAAGGAAGCCTCGGTCCAGGCCGCGCTGCTCACACTGGTCAACAAGGTTCCGGCGCTGTTGAAGGCGTAAATTCGTTTGATCTTGTTGGGGACATCGATCACCGCAGCCACGAAGTACCAGGTATTGTTGGCGATCACATTCACATTGTCGGTGTCGAGAATGAGCCGGGAGGGAGTGCCACGGGAATAAAAACGCAATCTGCCTGTGCCACCGTCGCCCAGGCTGAAGCCGTAGCCGGTGCTGTTGGATTGGTCGTCAATGAGGATGCGCTGGCCGGGCTGGGTATTGTTGGTGGTCCTGAGCCAGGCGGTAATGGTAAAGGCTTGGCCAGTGCTGCCCAGATTAGGGAAGGAGGCGGGCAAGGCGACATAATCTTTGTTGGCCCTGGTGAATACGCCGTAACGGCAGGTGCCGGGGTTGCCGGCAATCGCCGGGGTTGTGTCGGCGGTGGTCGGTTTGGTGGCGGATAGGCTGGCTGCGGTGCCGGCATAGCCGTTACCGGAGCTGTCGGCGACTTCGCCGCTTGTGCCGTTCCAGGAGGCTTCGTCGAAACGGTATTCGGCCATGGAGGTAATAAGACAGGGGTTGCTGCGCGAAGAGCCGTCCCAGTTGTTGCCAGCCAGTTCGTTGGCATAGATGCTGCTGATCGAGCTGGCGGAAAGAGCGGCAGCAAAAACCTTGAACTCGTCGAGCTGCGCTTCCAGCGCCTGGCTGCTGGTGAAACCGCCGCCGAAGGAGTCCTGCTCCTGGCCAGTCAACAGGGCGTTGCTGTCGGTGATCGACAAGGCATTTGAGCTGCGGGTGTTGCAGGCAAGCACGGTCGAGTCGAGATAGACGCAGACGCTGGCGCCGGAACGGGTGACCGCCAGGTGATGCCAGGCGCCGTTGGTAAAGGACGAAGGAGCAGTGTAATTGTTGCCCTCGTCGCGAATGTTTACCCGAATCCCCGTGGTGTTGATGAGATAAATTTCTATCTCATCGTCTCCCGAACTGCTACCCAGACCGTGGAGGATTTCCTGTTGGTCCGGGTGGCTCGAGGTCTTGAACCACAAGCTGATGGTAAAATTGGTGCGCCCGTTTAAGAGTGAGATCGGCCAGTGGATGTAGTCGGATGTGCCTGTGGCGGAGAGATCGGCGGCACGATTGACCACGCCGCCGGAGACCGTGTTCGTGCTGTAGGGGGTGCCTGAATAACTGCCGGTTGAATCGATGACTGCGCCGCTTGTCCCGCTGGTCCAGGAGCATTCGTCGAATCGGTATTCGGCGATAACCGCTGGCGTCCCACCCGTGCATTGGCTGTGTGTCGGTGTGCAATTCCCCGTGACAAATGTGTTGGCGGGGAGGGTCAATTCGTCAGCGGCAACGACATTGCCCGTAATGTTGCCATTATTGCCGACAGAAATGTCGTCACCCGAAGTCATATTCCCGCTGAGCGTGACATTGTTTCCGATGTTAATATCGTCACCTGCAGTAATATTTCCCGTGATTGTGGCGCCGTTACCAACATTGAATGTATCGCCCGCCTGCCAATTAATTGTCCCGACAAAATTGTTTCCAAAGGTAATGTCGTCACTTGTAGAAATCGTGACGGTGTTCCCGTTGCTGTTTACGGATACGGTATTCCCTGCGGTGAAGTCGTCTGTCGCTAACAGTGTCATTGACGCGGTGAAATTGAGGATGTCGTTGTTTGCAAGATTTATATCCCCGCTCCCGCTCCCGCTACCGCTACAGGTATAGGTTGTGCCGGACGTCAGGGAACAATTGGCAAATGGGCCTGAGCCGATCCCCGCAGGCAACGAGTAAGTTGCGGCCAACACGTGAGTGCTGGTCAAGATAGCGAAAAACAGAAAAAACAGGAGAAAAAACAGGGACACTCCCCATATTCTTTCAGGGGTGTCAACGATTGGTGGTTTTTGGGGACTTATTTGCGGCAGGCGAGTTTCAAACGCCAATAAAAACAGGGACACTCCCCATATTTTGACCGGAGCAGCGGCTAGCAACACAGCTGGTTTCGCGGGATTATTCTGTGTCGGAAGGGTCTTAGTAATTGAGCTCATTACGATCTCATGATCGATCCTTTTGTCAGCTGCTGGTTGCGGTCAGTGCAGTGTACTTAACCGGGATGATCATGTCAACGTAAGGCTGGGATAAGAAGGCTGAAACCTTATAACCTCATAGCCTGAGGGCGAGATTGGCTAAAGTGCCAGCGATTTCCGCCACGTCGGCAAAGGAGGTCTGGTTGAAGATCTGGCGTCTGATTTCCGCTCCGCCCGGAACCCCCTTGAAATAACGGCCCGCGTGGTTTTTGATTTGCGATGGCGGGGTGTCGGGCTGGTGCTTAGCAATGAGGGCCAGGTGGCGGCGCAGGGCCGTGAGTCTGAAGGCAAGGGATGGGTTTTCCGGCGCATCGGCGGAGAAGATCCAGGGTGCACCCAGGGCCCCCCGACCGATCATCACCCCGTCGCAGGCGGTTTCCGCCAGCATCCGCAAGCCGTCGGCATGGGATTGAATATCGCCGTTGCCGATCACCGGGATTTTAATCGCCTGTTTCACCTGGCTGATGATCCGCCAGTCTGCTGTGCCGGAAAAGCCATCGCTCCAGGTCCGGGCGTGGACCGTGACTGCGGCGGCGCCATTATCCTCGGCCATTCTGGCGAAGCCGCCGGCGATGATGTTCTGGTGATCCCAGCCGGAGCGGAATTTGACCGTAACCGGCACTTTAGCGTTTTTTACCACGGCCCGGATGATTTCCGCAGCCAGGGCGGGATTTTTCATCAGGGCGCAGCCCGCCCCTTTCTTGATCACCTTTTTTGCCGGACAGCCCATGTTGAGGTCGATGAGATCAATGGGCAGTTCCGAAATGATGGCCGCGGCCTCACCCATCATCTCCGGCTCGGCTCCGAAAAGCTGCATGGCCACCGGGCGTTCCGCCGCCGTGGTCTTGAGCATGTCCAGGGTATTTTTCTGCCGGAAATGAAGGCCGTGGCAGCTGATCATCTCCGAAAAACATAGGCCGGCACCATGCTCCCGGCATTGCAGACGGAAGGCCAGATCGCTGTAGCCAGCCAATGGTGCGAGGATGAAAGAGCTGGTAATAGTTAAGGGGCCGATGTTCATGAAATTGAGGGGGAGGAGTGAGCTTGCTCGCGAATCAGTAAAAAAACGCGAGCAAGCTTGCGCCTACAAGGATTCGAGCCTATTTGAGTGACTCTTCCACCGTCTGCACCACCTTCTCCACGGTGAAGCCGAAGTATGGGAAAAGCTGTTCCGCCGGGGCGGATTCGCCGAAGCGGTCGAGGCCGATAACCTTGCCCCTGGTGCCGACATAGCGGTACCAGCCGGCGGTTACTCCGGCCTCGATGGCGACCCGGGCCTGGACTGCATCCGGCAGCACGGATTGCCGGTACTCCTTACTCTGGCTCTCGAAGCAGTCGGTGCTGGGCATGGATACCACCCTGATTTTTTTGCCCTTGGCGGTAAGCTCACTGGCTGCCGCCACTGCCAGCTCGACTTCGGAGCCGGTGGCGATGAGGATGGCGTCCGGGGTCTCGCAGCCGCAATCGAGCAGGACATAGCCGCCCTTGGCGATGTCGGCCAGTTGTGTCGCAGTGCGGGGCTGATGGGGCAGGTTTTGCCGGGAGAGCAGCAGAGAGGTGGGGCCGGTACTGCGCTCGATGGCGATCTTCCAGGCCATTGCCGTCTCCACTGCGTCGCAGGGGCGCCAGACCCCCATGTTCGGGATCAGCCGCAGGGTAGCGGCCTGCTCCACCGGCTGGTGGGTGGGCCCGTCTTCGCCCAGGCCGATGGAGTCGTGGGTGAAAACGTATACCGAACGCTGCTTCATCAGTGCTGCCATGCGCAGGGCGTTGCGGGCGTATTCGGAAAAGATCAGGAAGGTGGCAGTGTAGGGGATGAAGCCGCCGTGCAGGGCGAGGCCGTTGGCAATGGCACACATGCCGAATTCGCGGACCCCGTAATAGATATAGTTGCCGCCCGTCTCCGTATTGATCCCCTTGCTACCGGCCCAGAGGGTAAGATTACTGCAAGCCAGGTCGGCCGAGCCGCCGAGGAGTTCCGGCAGGAGCGGGCCGTAACCATTGAGGCAGTTCTGGGAGGCCTTGCGGGTAGCGACCTTCTCCGCCTTGGCGTTGACCGCATCGACATAGGCCCCGGCTTTTGCCTGCCAGTCGGCGGGCAGGGTGCCGGAAAGGCGGCGCTCAAGCTCGGCAGCAAGTTCCGGGTGCGCGGCCTTATAGGCGGCAAACCGGGTATTCCATTCTGCCTCACGGGCAGCGCCCTGGTCTTTGGCATTCCAGCCGACATAGATCTCTGCCGGAATCTCAAAAGCGGGGTGAGGCCAGCCGATGGTCTGACGAACCAGAGCGATCTCGACGTCACCCAGGGGGGCGCCGTGGCAGTCTTCCTTGCCCTGTTTGTTGGGGGAGCCCCAGCCGATCACGGTCTTGCAACAGATGAGCGAGGGCTTGTCCGAAACAGCCTTTGCCTCGGCAATGGCCTTTTTCACCGCTTCCCCGTCATGACCATCCACACCCTCGATGACATGCCAGCCGTAGGAGCGAAAGCGCATGGGGGTGTTGTCGGTGAACCAGCCCTGGACCTCGCCGTCGATGGAGATGCCGTTGTCATCGTACAGGGCGGTGAGCTTACCCAGGCCCAGAGTGCCGGCCAGAGAGCAAGCCTCATGGGAGATGCCCTCCATCATGCAGCCGTCGCCCAGGAATACATAGGTGTGATGATCGATAATCGCATGGCCCGGCCGATTGAACTGACCGGCCAGAGTTTTCTCGGCAATGGCCATGCCCACCGCGTTGGCGATCCCCTGGCCCAGGGGACCGGTGGTGGTTTCTATACCTGGAGCGTAGCCGTATTCCGGGTGGCCGGGAGTTTTGGCGTGCAGCTGGCGGAAGTTCTTGATTTCTTCAATGGGCAGGTCGTATCCGCTGAGGTGGAGCAGAGAATAGAGCAGCATGGAGCCGTGACCGTTAGAGAGGACAAAGCGGTCGCGGTTGGCCCATTTGGGGTTGGCTGGATTATGACAAAGAAAGTCGTTCCACAGCACTTCGGCGATGTCGGCCATGCCCATGGGCGCGCCGGGATGACCTGATTTGGCTTTCTGGATGGCATCCATGCTCAGGGCGCGAATGGCATTGGCAAGTTCTCTGCGGGATGGCATGGGGGACCTCCGGGTTCTGGTTCTGCGATGATGTGTTGTCGGGGTAAGGATGATTACAAAACTTTGCTATATACCTTTCCCTGCGGGATATTGCCAATCATAATTTTTTCACTCAGCACTCAGCACTCAGCACTCAGCACTCAGCACTCAGCACTCAGCACTCAGCACTCAGCACTCAGCACTCAGCACTCAGCACTCAGCACTCAGCACTCAGCACTCAATACCCTCGGTCCTGGTTTTTTTCATACCGGGAGATGGCGCTGTAAAGACGGATGTAAATATCCTCACCCAGATTGTCCACCAGGGTTGTTATTGCCTGTTTTTTGTGGGCATCGGTATAGAGGGAATAAGATTCGGAGAGAGCGAAGGTGGACTGCCAGGCTGTCCTGCCGGTACTGGTCTCGATCACGGTATAGCTGACGCTAAGGTTGGCAATGAGCGCCTGAGCCCGGTCTTTGGCATCGTAGGCCCGGCCGGTATAGCTTACCGCGTTGATTTTGCCGTTCAAGACATAATCTGCTTCCCCGGCGCTGTTCACCAGGTTGAACTGTTTGCTCTGGCCGAGCCAGTCCTGCAGAGCATTGTGGATGTCGGAGGCGAGTCTGATTTCAGTGGTCGGGTTCGGCCAGATGGGAATATGAAGTTTGCGAACTTTTCCCTGCTTATCCGGCGGCAGCATGTTGGGATTGTGGTAGCCGCATCCGCCTGCAAGCAGCAGAAGGAGAAGCAGACTCAGGATTTTCAGAGGAAGGCTTTTCATGGTCAGGCTCCGATTGCATCAGGCTCGTCACCCTAAATAACAATATTGATCAGCTTGTTTGGTACGACAATCACCTTGCGCACCGGCTTGCCTTCCAGGAATTTCTGCACCTTTTCATCGGCCAGAGCCATCGCTTCAAGGTCTGCTTCGCTGGTGCCCTGAGCAACCTGGAGCTGGCTGCGGACCTTGCCCTTCACCTGGACGACGATGGTGATCGCCTCCTCCTTGACCGCTTCGGCATCGTACTCCGGCCAGAGTACTTCGGCAAGGGGGGTGGGGTGTTTTGTCAGCTCCCAGAGCTCGGCCGTCAGATGCGGAACCATGGGGGAGAGCAGGGCAAGCACCGCCTCGATGGCCTCGCGGATTATTGTGGGATGCGGGGCTTCGTTCGTCTCGTCTGCGGCCAGGCTGTATAGGGTGTTGGTCAGTTCCATCACCGCACTGATGGCGGTGTTGAAATGAAATTTTGCCTCGATATCCGCCCCGAATTTGCGGATGGTCTGATGGGTTTTTCGGTGCAGGGCAAGGCTTGCCGTATTCATCTCCTGCGGCAGGGCGGAGGCGGGCGCATCAAAGACCCCGAGGTTTTCGTCCACCAGGCGGAAGACCCGGTTCAGGAAGCGGTAAGCTCCCTCCACCCCCTGATCGCTCCATTCCAGATCCCGTTCCGGCGGGGCGGCGAACAGGCTGAAGAGGCGGACCGTGTCGGCGCCGTATTTTTCCACCAGCTCGTTGGGGTCCACCACGTTGCCCTTGGATTTGGACATCTTGGTGCCGTCCTTGATAACCATGCCCTGGGTGAGCAGGTTGGTGAACGGTTCGTCTATGGACAGGTAGCCGAGATCGCGCAGAACCTTGGTAAAAAAGCGGGAGTAGAGCAGGTGGAGGATGGCGTGTTCCACCCCGCCGATGTACTGATCCACCGGCAGCCAGTAGTCGGCTTTATCTTTTGCCAGCACCCCATCGGTGTAGCGGGGGCTTACATAGCGGGCAAAATACCAGGAGGACTCGACAAAGGTGTCCATGGTATCTGTTTCGCGGCGGGCCGGGCCTTGGCAGACCGGGCAGGTGGTCTGGTAGAAGCTCTCCAGGGTGTGCAGAGGCGATTTGCCTGATTTGTCAAACTGGATATCGGTGGGCAGGCTGACGGGCAGATCCTCTTCCGGCACCGGTACCACCCCGCAGTGGGCGCAGTGGAGCATAGGAATAGGAGCGCCCCAGTACCGCTGGCGGGAGATGCCCCAGTCGCGCAAGCGGAAGGTGGTGCGCTGGCAGCCGAAGCCTTTCTCCGTGGCCGCCGCGGTGATGGCGTTTTTGGCCTTTTCCGAAGACTGGCCGGTGAACTCCCCGGAGTCGACCAAGGTGCCGGTCTCTTCGTGGGCTTCGGTCATGGCCGCCGGCTCCAGGGGCTCGCCTTCCGGCTGAATGACCACCTTGATCTCAATCCCGTATTTTTTGGCGAACTCGAAGTCGCGCTGGTCATGGGCCGGAACCGCCATCACCGCCCCGGTCCCATATTCCATGAGGACAAAATTGGCCACGTACACCGGCAGCCGTTTGCCGGTGAAGGGGTTGAGGCAGTAGCCTCCGGTGAAAACCCCTTCCTTTTCCACCTCGTCTTCCGGGCTCTGCCGCTGTTTTTCGATCTTGATTCGCGCAACGAACTCTTTGACGGAAGTTTCCTGGGGGGTTCCTGCGCTCAACTCAAGGGCCAGGGGGTGTTCCGGGGCGATGGACATGAAAGTGGCGCCAAAGATCGTATCCGGCCGGGTGGTGAAGATGGTCAGCGTTTTTCCGGAGTCCTCGACAGGAAAGTTAACCTCGGCGCCTACGCTCTTACCGATCCAGTTGCGCTGCATGGTGAGTACTTTTTCCGGCCAGCCGGTGAGCTGGTCGCAGCCGGCCAGCAGCTCCTCGGCATAGTCCGTAATCTTGAAAAACCAGCCGTTCATCTCCCTGGGCAGCACGGCATTGTCGCAACGCCAGCAGGCGCCGTCGATGACCTGTTCGTTGGCCAGCACCGTCTGGCAGGTCTCGCACCAGTTGACCGTGGTCACCTTCTGATAGACCAGCCCCTTTTCGTACATCTTGATGAAAAGCAGCTGTTCCCAGCGGTAGTATTTATCGTTGCAGGTTGCGATTTCCCGGCCCCAGTCGTAGCTGAAACCCATGCGCTGCAACTGCTGCTTCATGTAATCGATGTTTTCGTAGGTCCACTTGGCAGGATGGGTATCGTGCTTGATTGCCGCATTTTCGGCGGGCAGGCCGAAGGCGTCCCAGCCCATGGGGTGAAGGACGTTGAAGCCCTTCATCCGCTTGTAGCGTGCCACCACATCGCCAATGGTATAGTTGCGGACATGGCCCATGTGGATGCGGCCGGAAGGGTAGGGGAACATCTCCAGAAGATAGTATTTGGGCCGGCTGGGGTCTTCGCTTGCCGTGTAAGTGCTGTTTTCCAGCCAGAAGCTGCGCCATTTCTCTTCGATGGCCTTGAAATCATATTTCATATTCGTTAGTCCGGGTTTTTCAGTGCTGAGGGTGGGTAAGGCGCCGTGAAGTCAATTCTCGGCGGCCTGGATTCCGGTATCAGCTATTTTTATTAAGATGTGGGAAAATCATGGCGGGCAAGATTTTCAAAGGAGGTAAAGCGGTCAACAAAGGCCAGTTCTACGGTGCCGGTTGGCCCATTGCGCTGTTTGCCGATAATGATCTCGGCAATGCCTTTTCTTGGGTTGTCTTCCGCCTTGTTGTACACCTCGTCGCGGTAAATGAAAACGATCACGTCGGCATCCTGTTCGATGGCGCCGGATTCGCGCAGGTCGGAAAGCTGCGGTCTTTTGTTGGGGCGGCTTTCCAGGCTGCGGTTAAGCTGGGAAAGAGCGAGGACCGGGATGCTGAGCTCCTTGGCCATGGCTTTTAGCGAGCGGGAGATCTCACTGATTTCCTGTTCACGGGACTGGGCATTTGTTCTGCCCCGCATCAATTGCAGATAATCCACCACCACCATGCCGATGTTGTGTTCGGTTTTCAGGCGCCGGCACTTGGCCCTCATCTCCAGCACCGTAATGGCCGGGGTGTCGTCGATGTAGATGGGAGCATCGGAAAGCTGGGCCACCGCCCGGGTAAGTCTGGGCCAATCCTGCTCTTTGAGAAAGCCGGTTCTTAATCGCTGAGCATCAACCCGGCTGATGGAACAGAGCATCCGCATGCCGAGCTGCTCCTTGGACATCTCCAAGCTGAACACCGCCACCGGCACCTTGTGGAGCAGGGCGGCGTTCTGGACCATGTTGACGGCCAGGGCGGTTTTGCCCATGCTGGGACGGGCCGCCAGAATGATGAGGTCAGAGCGCTGCAACCCTGCGGTCATCTTGTCGAAATCGTGATATTCGGTGGGAACGCCGGTAATGTGTTCCTTGCGTTCGTATAGCTGTTCAATGTATTTGAAGGTGTCGGAGATGACAGTCTTGAGCGAGTGGTAGGACTGGCCGCTCTTGGCCCGGGAGATTTCAAAGACAGTCGTTTCCACATCATCAAGGAGGGTGTCGATGTCGTCCTGCTCCTCGTAGCAGCGGCCGGCGATCTCGGTGCCGGTCTGGATCAGCCTGCGGAGGATGGCTTTATCCCGGACTATTTTGGCGTAATAAGCAATGTTTGCGGCAACCGGCACGATGTCAGTGAGGGTGGCGAGGTAGGTGGGGCCGCCAATCGCCTCAAAGCGGTTGTTGTCTTTCAGCAGGTTGGAAAGGGTGATGAGGTCAAGAGGTTCGCCACGCTCAAACAGGGTGATCATGGCGAAAAAGATGTGCTTATGAGCGTCGCGGTAAAAGTCTTCTTCGGTGAGAATCTCCGCCGCCCTGGGCATGGCGCCCTGTTGCAGCATGATTGAGCCGAGAACGCATTGCTCGGCCTCAAGATTCTGCGGGGGTAGACGGTGGGTGGTGGAAGGGCCTGATCCGGATTCCATGGATTATCGTTGGTTGTAATGAATGGGGGGCGATTTCCCGCCCCCACTCGGTTATCCTGCGTTATTCCAAGGTCAAGGCAAGCGGAACGGATTCGGCGGATAACGCGCCGGTCCCCGTTCCGCCTTCTTCTTGCGGGCCAGGAATTATTCCGCAGCCAATGGCACGATTTCCACCGTGATTTCCGCGGCAATCTGGAAACCGATCTTTACCGGCACCATGGTGACGCCCAGGGTCTTGATGGGTTCGTCAAGAACTATTTTTTTCTTGTCGATTTCAATGCCCAGCTCGGCCAGCTTTGCCGCAATGTCCGCGGAGGTGACCGAACCATAGAGCTTGTTGTCGTCGCCGGAACGATGGGCGATGACCACCGTGGCTCCAGTCACCTTCTTGGCAAGGGATTCCGCCTCGTCGCGCTGGCTTTTCTTTCTGGCGACAATGGAGGCTTTTTCCCTTTCCAGATTGGTGAGGTTTGCCTTGGTGGCAGGCACGGCTAGACGACGGGGGATCAGGAAGTTGCGGCCGTAGCCGTCCTTTACCTTAACAACATCGCCTTCCTCGCCAAGAGTGTCAATGGTTTCTTTTAAAATGAGTTCCATGTTGTACCTCCGGTTGAATCCTGGCCTTGCCGGATTCATTATTTCTGAAAAATGAAGACCTTGAAAAGGTCCCCAGTTTCATGGTGTGTTTCATTATTAAGACACCGAGGTGTCATCCACATCTTTATCATTTTCAAGCCGTTGTTTCCTGAAGTCGACCCAGACATCCGCCAGGCCAAGCACGGCAACAAAGCCAATGCCGTAAATCTGCAAAAACAAAAGGCTGTAAGTTATAATTCTGACCGCCAGGGGCAGCGACCATTTTTGCATCAGGCTCGAAACAATCGCCAAACCTTGCGAAAGATAAAGTGCCAATAGCACCAAGCCCGCGTTCAAGCCCAAGGTCTTGAACCTTTCGTCCGGGACCAGAAGCGCGATGCCGGTCATTATCACTGGCCAGACCAACAATTCCGGGAGCCGCCAGTTTTTCAACTCTTCCCGATCTGTCCGGGAGGAGTCTTTCTTTTTCAGCAGCCATCGGCCAAGCAGGATATTCAGCCAGACGGTGCTGATAATCGAGGTGAGGAGCAAGGCCGGGAAAAGCCGTGCTACTTGTTCCCTGAGCTGGGTGATGAAGTTCTTGATTTCTTCAAGATCACCAGCCGGGAAACGTCCTGAATCCCGGTACAACGCAAAGGTTGCCTCAAACCCCTTGTCCAGCCCCTGTCTCAGTTCAAGATACGGATTGCTCTGGGTGGCCATACCGACAAGCCAACCAGTGAGCAGCCAGACCAGGACGAGATAGACAACGCTCTGTATTCCGGCTCGCTGGACCGGCTCGTACTCCCTGTCTGCCCTGGCAAGGATGAAGCCAACGGGCAGGATGGTCAGTGAAAAAAGCAGCCCCGGTACGGTTCCGGACCAGAAAGTCATGCCGCCTGCAAGGCCAAGGGCCCAGGCAATAATGATTGCCCCTTGTTTTTGCCCGTAAACGCTCAGGAAGTAGTAGGCTGGCAGGGGCATCAGGCAATGAAGCCATTCAAGGCCGGTAAAAGCTGCCGGTACCGTGAAAACGAGGGCTGTGACCGCGATAGCCCCTATGGTTTCTGCTTGTCTGCTTGCTCCTGCGCGTAAAAACACGATTCCTGGCTGCTTCCTTTTCTACTGCTGAGTCTGGCCGGCGTAAGGCAACAGGGCAATCTGGCGCGCTCGCTTGATTGCCTCGGTAAGCTGCCTCTGGTGATGAGCGCAGTTACCATAGATGCGGCGGGGGATGATCTTGCCGCGTTCCGTCACAAAATTACGCAGGGTTTTTACATCTTTATAGTCAATCATCAGACTCTTGTCCGTGCAGAAACGGCAAACCTTGCGCCGGTTGAAGATCTTCTTTTTCTTGATAACCATGTGCTTTCCTCTTTGTTGGTTCAATATTTGGGATAGTTTAATCGCGCCTGGCGCAAGAACTATTCAGAGGCTTCTTCTGCTTCTTCTGCTGCAGCAGGGCTGGTTTCCGGCTCTGCTGGCTCTTCTGCCCTAGGGGCATCAGGAGTGAAGACTTCCTGGGTTTTTACCGTCATATATTTGAGAACCCGGTCATCAATGCGGATGAGTCGTTCCATTTCCTTGACGCCCTCAGGCAGCCCGGCATATTCAACATAAAGAAAATCGCCTTGGACTTCTTTCTTGATGGTATAGGCCAACTTTTTCAGGCCCCAGCGGTCGATTCTCACGATGAGTCCGCCAAAACCTTCGATGGTTCCTGTTACCTTGTCGGAAACCGAAGAGAATTCCGTTTCTCCGGCCCCCGGCCTGACAATAACAATTGTCTCGTACCTGCGCATTGATTCCTCCTTGTGGTCATGTGGCCCTTGCTTTTTGCGTTTCATGCGAAGAGCAAGGAGGTATGTGGGAAAAAAACGTAAAAAAACAATCGCGATTGATAGCAATTAACCGTTTGTTTGTCAATTGTTTTCGTAACTATCCAGCTTAATGCCGGAAATTATGAAGGTTCGGTTTTGGTCTGTTGCCAGACCTCCAGGAGTTCATTTGGGGCAAGGGCAACCATCTGCTTTCCTTGTCCGGCTAAAATTTTCTCAAGCAGGCGAAAGCGGGTCGTGAACTTGCCTGTTGCCTCATGCATGGCCTCTTCCCCGTCGATATCCGCCTTCCTCGCCACAACCGCCAGGGCAAAGAGGAGATCGCCGAATTCTTCCCTGATCTGTTCGTGCGACCCATGGGCAAAGGCCTTCTGCAGTTCCTGGAATTCTTCCGTTACCTTATCGAGAGCCCATGAGAGATCAGGCCAGTCAAAGCCTTCCCGTGCCACCCGCTCTGCCACCCGTTGGGCCCGGCGCAGGCCTGGTAGGCTTTTAGGGATGGAATCCAGATGATGCCGGGGTTGGCTTTTTCCCTCGTTTTCCTTGGCTTTTATTGTCTGCCACTGCTTGCGCAACTCTTGCTCCGAGTCTACGGTCTTATTGCCGAACACATGGGGGTGGCGGCGGATCATTTTGGCGGAAATGGAGTCAATAACCTCGGAAAGGGTGAAGATATTTTTTTCCTGGTAGAGATTGTTGAGAAAAATAAGCTGAAAAAGGAGGTCTCCCAGTTCCTCGCAGATATGATCGGGTCTGTCCTCATTTATTGCTTCGAGCAATTCGTGGGTTTCCTCGACAAGATACTGTTTGAAGGTCTGGGGAGTTTGTTTTTTATCCCAAGGGCAGCCATCCGGCGCGCGGAGACGGTTGATAATTTCAAGGAGAGCAAGGAATTTTTCCGCAGTGCGTGTCATGGGCCTGCCTTTGTTATAGGTTCGAGAGATGGTGAATAATGGCATGTACTCCTGGCAGCAAACATTTGTTCGCCGTAATCCAAAGAATATGGCGTATGGGTAATCTTTGTTTGTGTTGCAGTCGGCTGATCTTGGATTTTTTTATATGCAGGTTCCTAGCGTATGGAATGGCTTGAAGCCGACAATATACTTGATTGGTGCTAATCTTCAGTTATTTTATTGTCGCTGCTAATATTTCTCCCGGTAGGGATTGAAAAAAGCAGTCATCTGCTATATCTTGCAAAAAGAGATTTTATTGGATATAGATCACTCCTTCATCGGAGAATACTGTTGTTTCTTATTGCTTTTTAACCTGTGCGAGGTGAGTAGCCATGGCAAAGAAGGTTGTACTTGAAAAAAACAAGGATGTGGCGCGGATCGATCAGGAAGACAAGCGCACCCACGGCTGGTATGTTCGAGTTCGTTTCCAGGGGACAACGCATTCTAAATTTTTTTCCGATGGCAAATGCGGCGGACGTTACTCAAGTCTGCTTGCCGCCCTTGCCTGGCGGGATACCACGGAAAAAAAGATAGGGAAAATCAGAACCGATAAACATCTGGTCACGGTGAGCAACACCTCCACCGGGGTGGTCGGCGTACGGTTTAACGAGAAGCTGAACCGGTATGAAGTAAGTTGGGTTAATCGTGTTGGCAAGCAGGGCAAAACCTCCGTTTCCGTTAATAAAAACGGAAAAGAAAATGCGTTCAAGATGGCCTGCGAGATACGGAATCTAAAGGAAGCGGAACGGCTCGGAGTTTAGTGGGCTGTTAAGCTTGTTTTTACGACACTTGCGCTAGACCTTGTGCTGGCAGGATTTTTATTTCAGCCTGCCGTGTTTCTTGATTACGTAGTGTGGTCCAGAAACGGGCACAGGTCAAGCGGTGCGGAAAGCAAGGCTTGGGCGCCATTTTTTTTAAGCTCTTCTGCGGTGCGAAAACCCCAGAGCGCCCCGATGGCAAACATTCCGGCAGCCCGCGCTGTTTGCATGTCGGTGTTGGTGTCGCCCAGATAGAGAAATTCAGACGGTTTACACTGTAGCAGGGCAGCGATGCGCAATGCCCCGGCAGGGTCAGGTTTTCTGGGAAATGTTTCCCTGGCTCCGGCAATTGTGGCAAAATGCCAGTCAGGCAAAATCTTCTTGACCACTTCCTGGGTTAACTCTTCTGGCTTATTTGATAGGATTGCCATAGGTATCTGCCGGGTTGTAAGGGCATCTAACAACTCGGCAATGCCGGGATAGGGTCTGGTCGTGTCTGCCCAGTGCAAGGCGTATTCCTGCCGCATCTTTCTGGCGCAGTCCTGAACAAGGTCCTCTTGCTGGGCCTCAGCCGGCAGGGCACGCTGGACCAGCCTGATTATTCCATCTCCGACAAAATAGCGGTAGGCTTGTACCGGATGGACAGGAAGTCCCTGTCTGGTCAGAACTCGATTCATCGAATCAGCCAGGTCGACGAGGCTGTCAACGAGGGTGCCGTCCAAATCAAAAAGCGCGCACTTTTGGTGAGTCATAGGGGGCAGTGATGCCTTGGTTTATTTGGTGGAACCGGCCTTGGGGGCAACCAGAAAATTCAGAATCCGTCGGCCAACCTCCAGCCTTGCCCGGAGCAGCGATGGTTTGGCCGGTTTGACCAGGTAGTCGTCCGCCCCGCCTTCCAGCGCAAGGACTTGTTCCTCAATGGAGCTACGGGCACTGAAGATGATCGTATACACATAGGGGCCGTTCGTACGCATCCTGATCCTTTGGCAGACTTGCATGCCGCTGAGGCCCGGGATGTTCCAGTCCAGAATAGCCATGGTGATGGTGGGGTCAGTTTCCAGGGTGTCCCAGGCCATGTCACCATTATCCGCCTCGACCGGTTCGTATCCCCATTTCACCAGAAAATTATTCAAGCCCTTGCGCACCACGGGGTTATCTTCCGCGACCAGGATCTTCTGGTGTTTTGGCGTTTTGGTTATGGCTGTCTCTTGTTCGGCTTCTTCTTTCATGGGGATGCACTCAATGGTTGGCAGATTTGCCTGTAAAGCGGAACTAAAGCCTTTATCGAATTTTTACATAAAAAATGTTATGGGGCAAGACAAAACCAGGATTGGCCTGTGTTTGTTTGAATTGCCATGTGAAATCATCCGGTTATTTCATTAGATGGGGCGCTGAATGATTGTCTCCGTCCGGGTGTCTTTCTTCTTGACTCTCTATCCTAATAGCACTAAACTTTGCAAGTTTTAGTTGCCACGTAGTGTTGCGCATTCCGCAGCAAGAAAACTTGTTTTTTCTGATTCCAGCAAAGATCATTGTCCTGGGATCATAACAGGGTGTTTTTGGGTTTAATAAAAAATTTTAAGGAGGATCATCATGTCTGTTTGTGTAGTTGGCCATTCAAATCCCGATACCGATTCCGTTGCCGCAGCCATTGCCTACGCCCATTACTTGAAGGCGACCGGCACTGACGCCGTTGCCTGCATGCAGATCGAGGCAGCCAAGCTGAACCCCGAGAGCACCGTTGTTCTCAAAAACTTTGGCCTGGCTGCACCCCAGACCATGATGGACGCTGCCGGCAAGAAGGTTGCATTGGTCGATTTTAGTGATATCGGTCAGGCTCCGGAAAACATCAAGGACGCCGAGGTGGTTGCTATTGTCGATCATCACAAAATCGGTGACATTACCACCAACACCCCGATTGTGTTCAATGCTCAGCCGGTTGGCTGCACCTGCACCGTTCTTTACGAGATGTTCAAAAACAACAATGTCGCCTTGCCCAAGGATATTGCCGGCGCTATGCTTTCCGCCATTTTGAGCGACACCGTGAACTTCAAGTCCCCCACCTGCACCGCTCCTGACAAGGCTGCGGTTGCCGCGCTGAAAACCATTGCTGGTGTTAACGACACCGATGCGCTCTTCATGGAGATGCTGAAGGCCAAGTCTTCTGTGGATGGTGTGCCCATGAAGGATCTCGTTTTCCGTGACTACAAGGATTTTGACATGAATGGCAAGAAGGTCGGCATCGGCCAGATTGAACTCGCCACCCTTGAGCAGGTTGCCGGAATTCGCGCCGACTTGTACAAGGCTCTTGAGGATCTTAAAAATGATGGTCGTCATTCCGTACTGTTCATGCTTACCGACGTTGTTAAGGAGGGTACCGATTTGCTGGTGGTTTCCGACGAGCCTGCAGTTATTGAGCAGGCTTTCGGCGGCAAGATCGAAAACAACTCCATGTGGGTAGCCGGTATGATGAGCCGCAAGAAACAGACTGTTCCGCCCTTGCAGAAGGCTTTTGGCTGCTGAGATCCCTTAATATTCAGGCTGTTGTTTTTTGAAAAGCCCCACCTGACGAAACTTTTCATCGGTGGGGCTTTTTTTTGTTTCATGGGTAGTGAAGTACAGCGGTTAGCCAAAAGGTATTATAGCTTGCCGGGACTCTTTTTTGGGATGTTGTCGGCTTTGTTATTCTGGTTCTTCTCTTCTGTCCACGGCTTGCGGCCCACCAGGTCAAGCAGCCGTTTGTCCAGCCTGGTGAGATGATGCATGCTCCGTAATTTTTCCAGGTCGGTTTCCCCATTGATGTTGATGATGATCAGGCGATTGTGCCCAAGTCCGTACTGATTACTTAAATCGATCACCCCCCCGATCACCGTCAGTCGACCGCGGTCTATTCTCTGCTCGTACCGTTTCACGGCCGTGGCCACCTGAAAGTCAACATTCTTTTCTACTAGCAACAACTCCGTCTTTGCCCCAGCCTCATGGTCTGGTGCCGATTCCCCCAAGGAAAGACGCAGCATATCCAGATCCCGGCGCAGGTCAGCACTCAAGTGGGAATAGCCCTTTGCGAAAAGCCGAAGGCTGTCGTTGTTGGTGTTGCCGGTGATTAGCAGAACAGGGGTGAAGAGTTCATTGACCCCGTAATCAATCGCCCCGGCGGACAGTAGAAATTGATTGCCGGGATTTCGTACTGTATAAACTGTGTCAATCGGGTCAGGATAGAAAAGAGTCGCCTGTACTCTGGCATCGCAATCTGCCAGCCAGATCAGGTGTGGAGTATTCGGCGGTTGCAACGACTCGAAGCCATGCTTGCCGTTCACAACCTGATCATTGTGGCGGACGATTTTCTCTGCCACGGCATAGGGAGGTAATCCTGCCCGAAGCTTTTTGATCGGGAGCATATCCGCCTTGCTGGCCAAGGGAGAAATGATGACAAACAATGAAAGGGGAAGAATTATTGTGAGACGCATTTGTGTCGACCCTGATTTTGTTGGTATTGGCAAGTGTCTGTTACCGATATTATCGGTGAATCAGCGGATGCCTGAAATTTTTTTTACGTATGAAATTATACTTCGATTGAGCTGGAGGAAAGTGCTGTGTCATCAATACGTAAAAACAGATAGTTACCGTCCGACATGCGTTACGGCTCTGGCTTTTTCGCTCTTCGATAATTCCCGTTTGCTGTCTTGACAATGAAAAAGAGCATACTTATTGTTGGAAACGTAATTAAGAATCCTTAAAAAAAACAAGTTATTGCAAGGGGATACAGTTGGATTTGCGAATCCCAGTGTTTCATCGCACCGGAAAGGAGATACGGGTGGCTGAACAAGAAGAAAATAGAGAAGATGGTCTTGAACACGACGGCTTTGGAGAAGATCACTCTGGGACGGAAGACCTCTCGGCTCAATTGGCAAAAGCTCTGGAGAGAAATCAGGAATTGGAAGACAAGCTGCTGCGTCTCGCGGCTGAGCAGGATAATTTCAGGAAAAGAATGCAGCGTGAGCGGGAAACATCGCTCAAGTATGCGGAAGAAGCCATTCTTCGAGAGATTCTTCCTTCCCTTGATAATCTCGAACGTGCTGTTGAGCAGTGCAAGTGTTCTCCTGATGCCGGGTCTCTTCTGGCCGGGGTGGAAATGACCTGCAAGGGACTACTCAATACCCTGGAAAAATTTGGGGTGAAACCCCTGGCTGGCGAGGGGCAACCCTTTGATCCGAATTTTCATGAAGCCGTTGCCATGGAACCCAGCGCGGAGGTCCCGGAGAATCAGATTTTACAGGAATATCAGAAAGGATATATGTTTAAGGACAGACTTATCCGGGCGGCCAAGGTCGTAGTTTCGAAGGGTAATGTTGAAGAATAATTAAAGATGCTTCATCCCGTTAGATAAGGAGAAAATGAGATGGGAAAAATTATTGGTATTGATTTAGGGACAACAAATTCATGTGTTGCGGTGATGGAAGGCGGCGAGCCCAAGGTTATCGCCAATGTCGAAGGTAACAGAACAACGCCTTCGGTGGTGGCTTTTTCCAGCAGCGGCGAGCGACTGGTGGGTCAGGTTGCCAAACGGCAGGCGGTTACCAATCCGACTCGTACCCTGCATGCGATCAAGCGGCTTATCGGGCGCAAGTTCAGCGATGCGGAAGTGAAGAAGAGCATCGAGATCAGCCCGTTTAAGATCGTCAACGGTAAGGAGGGCGATGCTGCGGTTGAGGTTGACGCGAAGGTTATGACCCCCGCCGAGATTTCGGCCATGATTCTTACCAAGATGAAACAGACCGCGGAGGAATATCTGGGCGAGGAAGTTACCGAAGCGGTCATCACCGTGCCTGCGTATTTCAACGATTCCCAGCGCCAGGCCACCAAGGATGCGGGCCGGATTGCCGGCCTCAACGTACAGCGGATAATCAACGAGCCGACGGCTGCGGCACTGGCTTACGGCTTGGACAAGAAGGGCGAGGAAAAGATTGCCGTGTTCGACCTGGGCGGCGGCACTTTTGATATCTCGGTGTTGGAGATCGGCGACGGTGTGTTCGAGGTGAAGTCCACCAACGGCGATACTTTTCTCGGGGGCGAAGACTTCGACATGCGCATTGTCAACTGGATTGCCGATGAGTTCAAGCGGGATCAGGGCATTGATCTGCGCACTGACAACATGGCTTTGCAGCGCTTGCGGGAAGAGGCGGAAAAGGCGAAGATGGAGCTTTCCACTACCATGGAGACCGACATCAACTTGCCCTTTATCACGGCGGACGCCTCCGGGCCCAAGCATCTGCAGATGAAGCTCTCCCGCGCCAAGCTGGAAGGGCTGGTGGATGATCTGATCGAACGTACAGTCAGGCCCTGTCAGATTGCTCTGAAGGATGCCGGGATCAATGCGGCGGACATTGACGAGGTGATCCTGGTCGGCGGTATGACCCGGATGCCCAAGGTGCAGGAAAAGGTCAAGGAAATCTTCGGCAAGGGCCCCCATAAGGGGGTAAACCCCGACGAGGTTGTGGCCATTGGCGCCGCGGTACAGGGCGGGGTACTCAAGGGCGATGTCAAGGACGTGCTGCTCCTCGACGTTACCCCGCTCTCCCTAGGCATTGAGACCCTGGGCGGGGTGATGACCAAGCTCATTGAGAAAAACACCACCATCCCCACCAAGAAGAGCCAGGTTTTCTCCACCGCGGCCGACAGTCAGCCCGCTGTTTCCATCCATGTGCTCCAGGGTGAGCGTGAGATGGCGGCAAACAACAAGACCATCGGCCGCTTCGAACTGACCGATCTTCCTCCGGCCCCTCGCGGTGTACCGCAGATCGAGGTCACCTTTGATCTCGACGCCAACGGCATTCTCCATGTTTCCGCCAAGGATCTTGGCACCGGCAAGGAGCAATCCATCCGGATCACCGCTTCCAGTGGCCTTTCCGAGGAAGAGATCAAGCGGATGCAGAAGGACGCCGAGGCCCATGCCGATGAGGACCGCAAACGCAAGGAGCTGGTCGAAACCAAGAATCAGGCCGATTCCATGATTTACGCTACGGAAAAGAGCATGAAGGATCTGGGCGACAAGGTTGACAGCGAGACTAAGAATAAGGTCCAGGTAGAGATTGACAGCCTCAAGAAGCTCATGGACTCCGACGATGTCGAGGCGATCAAGAAGGGGCTTGAGTCTTTGACCCAGGCCTCTCACAAGCTGGCTGAGATGATGTATGCCCAGGCGACCAAGGACAAGGCTGGGGAAGGCGGCGAAGGCGCTGCTGGTCAGTCTGGTGGGGCAAAGAAGGATGATGACGATGTGGTGGACGCTGATTTTGAAGAAGTGAAGTAAGGAGTTGCCAGGCAGTAAGCGTTTAGGTAATCGAGCAAATTTTTTAGCCAAGGGGGGAGCAAAAAGCTTTCCCCTTGGCTTTTTTTGTGCAATCTGCCGCGTCTCAGACTTTCCATTTTATGGATTACCGCAGCGCAGGCGGGCAAGAGCCTCGGCAAAAATGAAATTATCGTTTTGCTCGGCGGTGTGACAGCGCAGGCAAATATCCTTGGCCGGCTGGCCCGGTTTGGCGCTTTGTGGCCGGGCCGCATGCTGCTTGCTCGGGCCATGACAGGTTTCGCAACCAACCTGACGGAGGTCGGCAGCCAGGGTTAGCACCATTTCATCAGCTTGGCCAATAGCGCCCGTTACATGGCAGGGAAGGCATTTAGTATTGAACTGTTGCCCTTTGCGCTCCAGGGTAGTGTAAGCGGAGGCGTGTTTGGTGTTGAGCCATTTCTTGAACTGTGGGGTGTGGCAGCTCCGGCAGACGGTGCTTCCGGCATGATTATCCGGGAAAAACCCCTGGCTTCGGGCGAGGGGAGTTGCGCCCCTCGCCTTGGCCGCTAGCTTGCCCAGCCTGTTTACTTCGGCGGTGGTGGCCTCGACAATGGCACGAACCGCCGGGTTGTCGGGAAGTTCCTTCCGCATCGCTTCAAAGCGATAGCTGAAGGATGAGAACTGAGCGCGGCTGGCATTTGTGGCGTTTTGTTCGACCGTGAGGCGGGCTATCTCCTGCTCCAATCTTTGGCGCTGGGCAAGCAGAACCTCATATGCGGCGAGAACTTCGGGTTGATCCTTGAAGGCAGCATGCGGGGCTCCGTTTTTGCGGTAGCGGCCTATCTGCCACGCCAGACGGTCCAGTTCATTTTTTTTATCCAGCAGCAGATTATCCACGCTTGGATCTTCCCATTTCTTTGTTCGCGCATTCCAGTTGATCTCCAGGATGCCGACCGATTTTCCCTGCTGCTCAACCTGGGTGATCAGGGTGTTGTTGATCCGCTCCGGCGGCAGATTGCCCAAGGCGTTTCCGCTTTGCCCACTTTGCAAGATGAGATGGATTTCCGGATGCCTTTCGGCGATTTTTTTGTTCACTGCGGCCGGAAAGCTGGAAAGCAGGACCAACATATCCGCCCCTCCTTTCAGCAGGGAGATCTCCCAGGGAAGCACCTCTTCCCAGGGGAGGATAACGGCGTTGTCTTTTTCCGTCAGAAGATCATTTGCGCCCTGATTGCCGGTGAGCCCGATAACCGCGAGATTCATGCCGGCCATGGTGAACAGGGTGTGCGGTTTGAAATACGGTTTGCCCAGGGTGCGGCTGACAAGGTTGGCGCTCAGCCAGGGGAAGTCTGATTTCTGCTGAAGGTCGAGGAGAAATGGCAAGCCCGCGGCAAGATCCAGCCCGGCAACGCCGAGTGCGGCAAAAGACATCTTGTCATATGCCGCGACAATGCCTTGCGCCGTGGTGGTGAGTCGCTGGACCTGGTCCGGCGGAATTTTTTCCTCCTTGAAAAGCATGGCGCCGCTGTCCAGAGCCAGCACCCCGTTTTTTTTCTCCCGCAACTCAACCAGTTGTTGTGCTTTCTTGGGCAGACCGCCCAACTGGTTGCTTTGTCAGCCGCAGGGCTCGGTTTCCCCCCGGACATCATTGGAGAAAAAAAACGTTAGCTCGTGCAGGCCAGTGGCCGGATTGCCGCCGCCTGTTTTTTTCTCCGCCGCTTCTGCGGTGAGGGGTTGCGTGAACGAGATAAGGAGAGCAAACAGAAAAATGGATGATTTGGTCATGGGGGTCTGCGCCTTGGTGGTAACGGTTATTTTTTTCGATCCCGCAGCAGCTGGCGCCATTTGCCAAGGCGGTCCCGGATGACTGCTTCGTAGCCACGGTTTGCGGGTTGATAATAGATCTTTCCTTCAAGTTCGGCCGGTAAATGATCCTGGTCCACCAGGGCATGCGGGTCATCGTGGGCATACTGATAGCCCTGGCCATAGCCGAGGTTCTTCATCAGCGCGGTTGGCGCATTGCGGAGATGGAGCGGCACCGGCAGGCTGCCGGTGTGCCTGATGTCGTGCATTACCGTGTTGTAGGCGGCATAGATGGCATTGCTCTTGGGGGCGGTGGCAAGATAGGTTACGGCCTGGACCAGGGCCAGTTCGCCTTCCGGGCTGCCCAGGGTCTGATAGGAGTTTCTGGCATTCAGGGCAACAGTGAGGGCCTGGGGGTCCGCGTTGCCGATGTCTTCCGAGGCGAAACGGATCAGGCGGCGGACCACATACAGTGGTTCCTCCCCGGCGGCGAGCATCCGGCACAGCCAGTACAGAGCCCCGTCCGGATCGCTGTCCCGCAGGCTTTTGTGCAGAGCCGAAATCAGATTGTAATGCTCCTCGCCGTCCGCATCATAGCGCAGGCTTTTGCGCTGGATGGCTTCTTCCACCGTTTCCAGGGTTATCCGCCGTGTGCCCGATTCATCCGGTTCGGACAGATTGGCGGCGATTTCCAGGCTGTTCAGCAGGCTGCGGGCATCGCCGTCGGCAATCCTGGCCAGGTGTGCGGCAGCCTCCGGCTCCAAGGCAATCTGCCAGGAGCCCAGCCCCTGTTCCCGGTCCGTGATGGCCCTCTGGAGAATGGTCTGCAGATCCTCATGGGTTAACGGCTCAAGAACCAGAACCCTGCACCGGGAAAGAAGCGGGGCGATAACATGGAAAGAGGGATTTTCGGTGGTTGCGCCGATGAGCGTCAGCAGGCCGCTTTCCACATGGGGGAGGAAGGCATCCTGCTGGCTTTTGTTGAAGCGGTGGATTTCGTCCACGAAAACGATGGTGGCAGTGTTGCGCTCTTCCTTGGCCGCCTGGGCCTGAGACACTATCTCCCTGATCTCCTTGACCCCGGACAGTACGGCGGAAAAAAAGGCAAAATCAGCGCCTGTTGTTTGGGCCAAGATCCGGGCCAAGGTGGTTTTGCCGGTGCCGGGCGGGCCCCAGAGCAGCAGGGAGGGCAGGTATTTCTGCTGGATGAGCCGCCTGAGAAGTTTGTCCTCGCCCAGCAGCTGTCTTTGCCCGACAAAATCATCTATTGTTTGCGGTCGCAGGCGTTCTGCCAGGGGGGCGATGTGTGGGGCAGGTTGTCGGACCATGGCTCTTTATCGGGCGGTCAAAGGGGACTGGGGAATCAATTTCAGCAAAAATAGTTTGCCGTTAATTTGCCGGAATGTCATCAGTCGATACTCCGGAATGGCAGGGACAAACTCCCTGAATTTTTTACGCCAGCAGGACAGCCAGGCGATCGGCCAACCGTTCCGCCGAAAAGATCAGGGATTCCAGGTCGAGAAAATTAAGAACCTGGCGATCGAAAAGAATCTTGACCTTGGCGGGAAATCCTTCGTCCGGCTCTTCCTCCCAGTAGACAAGATATTGCGGAATCTTGGGCAGGACCGGAATGATGCATCCGAGCGTGGCGGCTGGCGCCGGCTGCGCTACGCCTCTCAATCTATGGCATGCCGTCATTATTGTATCGACAGGCAGAGGGGAAAAAAGTTCCGCCAATCTGCTTTCGCAATAGGTAGCAAGGGTTCTCACCTTGGAGATCGAGTTGGGCAGGGTCTCAAGGCCGATCCAGTCCCAGGCTGGGTCGGCGCCGCCCTGGGAGTGGATATAATTGTAGATCAGGATCTGGTCCCTGGGATCATCCGGGAGGCGGCCGTTAAGGATGATTCCCTGTCTGCTCAGGAGTACTTCCTGGTCTAGAAACAAAAAGGAGAGCGTCTGGTTGTTCCCGCCACAGAGGGTGGCGCCGAGGGGGGCGGCAATACGGGGAAAATCCAGGGCGGAGATCTTCTCTTTAAGGTGTTCGACAAGGGCGAGATCGCGTTGCCCGGAAAGTTCTTCCAGGGCAGGGCCTTTTTCCGGCAAAACATTCAGGCCGGCGGGGTCAAGATAGGGGCATTTGCCAAAGGCTTCGCCACTCTTGGCTACCGCTGCGGCAAAAGCGAGGCAGGTAGGATAGCCGCATTGACCGCAATTGCTCTTTGGGGTTCGGCGGACAATCTCGAAGGGAGTCATGGGCGCAGGCTACTTATGTTTTTGGTGACAGGTCTGGGTGAGGCGGTTTACCTCCGCGGCATATTCCAGGGCTCTGGGCATATCTCCCTTGCGGGCACAGGCCAGGGCTTCCCGCAGGATCGTGAGACAGGCAAGCCACTCTTCATGCCAGGCCGGTTCCGAGAAAACGGTATAACCTTCAAAGGCCGAGACAAGGGCTTTTTCTTCGGCCGGAGCAGGGGGTTGCCCCTGTTCCAGCATTTTGCAAACATCCTTCCAGAGACGGGCAATCTCCTTTTTTGTTTTTTTCCCCTCCGGTGGTCGCCCCTTTAAGCGCAACTCCATGTCGTGTTTGTCCTCACCGCCTTTTCTCCGGGCAGGCTTTTCATGGTCAAGCATGGTCAGGTTGTCTGCCCTGTTTGAATCCCTGAGAGGCGCCTGGAAAGAAAGGGTGAAGTAGGCGGTGTTGTCCCTGATCTTTTGTTTGGTTTTCATGAACTCCGGGTGGCCGATAGCGACAAGCCGATTGCCAACCCGGAGTTTCCCCAGGGCAAGATCTTCGGCCAGAGCCGTAAGCTCTGCGGCGATGTTTTCTAGGGTGTTCGGGGTGTTGTGCTGGGCAGACATTGGCTCTTCCTTTAGTGCGATCTTAACTGAACCTGATTTTTACATTCTTGATTTGGATCGTATCGCCTTTGCGCAGGAGGCGTTCTCCTTTGATGATTACATCGTTAAGTCTGGTGTTTGCCCATGATAGCTGGGGCACGATGTAATATTTGTCTTTTTTACTCACCACGTAGCACTGGGTTTTGCCGACAAACCAGCCCGGAATGATCAGATCGGAGGCCGGATCCTGGCCGATTTTAATGCGGTTCTTGCCGGCAAGGGAGAGCGTGTTCGGCGCGGCTTCGCCTTCAATTACCGTGAGGCCGTATATCTCGTCTGCGGCAGGTAGCGTGGCTTGACTGGGCTGGATGGCAGCCTGGGGGTGGAGAGAAGTGGCAAAAGCAGTTGCGTCGTCGCCAATAGCCATGGCGGTAATCTTGGGTAACGCGGCATGCTGCTCATCCGCCGCCTTTTCGAGCAAGCTGAATTTTCCGATGGAAATAACGTCTTTTTCCGTTACCACCACCTTCGAGGTAATTTTTTTCCCATTTACGGTGATGCCGTTGCTGACTTCCAGTTCTGCCAGGTAATGGCGGCCATCGCGAAGTTCCAGGGAGAAGCAATGGCCGGATATGGCGGGGTTGTCGATGACCACATCCGCATCGGGGCTGCTGCCGATAATGAGTTTGCTACCTTCATGGGTGGTGAAGCTGGTGATCATCTGGTCATCGCACAAAATGGTCCAATCGGATTTGGTATAGTCCTCAAGATTGATCGTTTCATCCTGCATAATTTAGCCTTTTTCGGGGTATTGCCTGAATCTGCAGGGGCAGCAAAGTGATAAGTATACAGCCCGAGTTTCCCTAGCCTCACATCTTATCGATCCGGTCGATTTTATTCTTCAGCTCTTTTATCTTGGGGGAAAGGGGGTCCTTCTCGGGGAGGCCTTTAAGCGCCTGTTCGAGGTGGTAGCGGGCCATGCTGCTTGAACCATCATAATATTGAGACATGGCGAGGTTGTAGTGTCCGAGTGCCCTGTCGCCGAGGGCGGCTCTGATCTTGCCGATCTCCTGATAGAGTTTTGCATAGGTTGGCATGCGTTCGGTCAGATTTTCATAGATGAGTACCGCCTGTGCCGAATCCCCTGTTTGTTGCAGGGCTTTGGCCAGATAGTAAGTGTTGTATGTCCCGGAGGGAGCCAGTCTGTTTATTTCCTGAAAGATTTCCAAGGCTTTTTTGGTTTCACCCGCTTCAAGTTTCAGCCTGCCGAGATCCGTTTTGAGGATGTGCCTGTCCGGGAAACGGTTTATTACTTTATGGAGATTTTCTTCCGCCCGCTGATAGTCACGGTTCGCCAGATAGATTTGGGACAGACCGTAAAAAACCATGGGGTCACTCTGCAGGATGCCAGGTTCCTCAGTCCTGTTTTTCAGGATTGGCAGGATCGATTGTGTGTCCCGGGTGAGGGCCTGGATCCGGTATTTGAACCTCTGGTAGGCGAACTCATCCTGGGTTTGGATTTTTTTTGGGGGATACTGTACGATGAGATCCTCAATGTAGCCGATTCTGTTTTCCGGCTCGGGATGGGTGAGGAGGTAGGTCGGCACCTGTTTCCGGTGATAGCGGCTGACCCGGCGCATTTTTTTGAGCATGTTCACCATGTCTGCCGGGTCGCGTTTTTCTTCCTGCATCCAGTTGTAGGCCAAGCGATCCGCTTCTTCTTCGTCCTCGCGGCTGAATTTCAGGTTTGCGGTAAGGCCGCCCGCCATGGCGCCGGTAACCACGGCCTGGGAAATAGCCCCACCGCCGAGAAGCAGGCCTGCCAGCATCAGGGCGGCAGAGGTGGCATTGACTTTGCTTGATTTGCTCATCCGGTCCGCGATATGACGGCTGGTGGCATGGCCGATTTCGTGGGCCATGACGCTGACCAGTTCGCCTTCGGTATCGCAAAGGTCAATGAGGCCGGAATGGAAAAAAATCAGGCCGGAGGGAGCGGCGAAGGCATTGAATTCCTTGTTGTCGATGATAAAAAAATGATAATCAAAGAACTGTGGCCCTGCAAGTTGCAGGGTCTGTTGCCCAAGATTTGTTATGTATTCGGTAAGGTCAGGATCATCCAGCAGGGTAAATTCTTTGCGGATAATGGACAGGAGCTTTTCGCCGACCTCCCGTTCTTCGCCAATGCTGAAGGCCTGGGCCGGGGGCGGGGAAAAACGCCCCGCCGGCGGATTGCCGAACAAAAAAACAGCGCAGAGGATGCATGCAGTTAGGCGCCGAAAGGTTTTGTGGTGATTCATGTGAAATATTCAGAGTAATATGCGATAGGGTCTTGTTTGCTTACAGCTTCACTTTGTTTTTACTATAATTATGATCGGTCATTTGCGCCAGCATTTGTTCCGCTCTGTCATGCCGGGTAGGTCGACCATTGCAATCTCCCAATAATCCTGTATAGAGAACCATATGCTGAAGGAACTCATTATCACTAATCTTGCCCTTATCGAGAAGCTGCATGTTTCTTTCGCCGAAGGGCTTACGGTTCTTACCGGCGAGACCGGGGCCGGGAAATCCATCATCCTCCAAGCCATTCATCTGCTTGGCGGCGGCAAGGCCGCGGCCACCTGGATCAGAAGCGGGGCAGAGATGGCAACGGTTGAGGCCCTTTTTGAATTAAGTCCCCAGCAGGGGATCATCCTGGAGAAACTGGCGGAAATGGGTTGTGAGCCCGATACGGAGCTGGTGGTCAAGCGGGTCGTCTCCCTCACGGGTTCCAGCCGTTATTTCATGAACGGCAGCCTGGCCACGGCCAAGGTGGTGGGCGAGGTGATGGAGAATCTGCTCAGCGTTGCCAGCCAGCATGATCACCAGCAACTGTTGCAGTCCCGCAGTCATCTTGATTGCCTTGATGCGGTCGGCGGTCTCTGGCCGCAGCGGCTCATCGTTTCCCAGTGTTATGATGCATGGGCGGATGCTAGGAGATTATATCAGGAGCTTGTGATCAGGGAGAGGGACAAGGAGCAGCGCCGGGATTTCCTTACCTTTCAGGTCAAGGAGATCGAGGAGGCTGCGGCCAGCCCCGGCGAAGACGCGGCCCTGGTTCTTGAGCGAGACAGGTTGCGGGCCTCCGATGACCTTATCGGGCTTGGGAAAAAAAGTTGGCATCTTCTGGCGGAGGCGGTCAATAACCCGCTTTCCCTGGTGCGGAAAAATCTGGTTCAGATGGCCTCCTTTGATCAGAGCCTTGCCGGTCTCGCCGAAGAAGTGGCCGGGAATTGCTTTCAACTGGAAGACCAGGTCCAGGTAATCCGCAACTATGTGGAAACCCTGGCCAGTGACCCGGCACGTCTCGATATGGTGACGGCGCGTCTTGATCTGTTGCAGCGACTTAAAAGAAAATATGGCGGTGAGCTTGAGGCGGTCCTCGCCTTTGGCCGGGAGGCGAAACAGGAGCTTGCGGAAATCGAGGCGCTGGATGAGCGGCTGGCCTCTCTGGAGAAAGAAGTGCGGCAAAGCGGCACCGCCTTGAGCGAGGCGGCGGCGCTGCTTTCCAAGGGGCGTAAGGTTGCTGCTCAGGAACTCACCGCCAAGATTAGCGCGTCCCTGGCCGCGCTTTGCTTTGAGCAGGCGGTTTTCGAGATTTGTTTCAAGGGGGAACAGGGTCAGGAGCTGGAGGGGATCTCCAGGCTTGGCTGGGACCGCCCGGAATTCATGTTTTCCGCCAACCAGGGTGAGGCGGCAAAGCCCTTGGTCAAGGTGGCTTCCGGCGGCGAGCTGTCGCGGTTGATGCTGGCCCTGAAGACGATCCTTGCCCAGAAAGATCAGGTCGATACGGTCATTTTTGATGAGATCGATGCCGGGATCAGCGGCAAGGCGGCCGAGGCGGTGGCCAGGAAGATTCGGGAGCTGGCCGGACATCACCAGGTTTTTTGCATTACCCATCTGCCTCAGATCGCCTCCCTGGCCGACGAGCATTTCCTGGTGCAAAAATCCGTGGCCGATGGCCGAACCAGAACCTCGATCAGTCCCCTGTCCGCGGAAAAGCGGGAACATGAACTTGCCAGGATGCTGGATGGAGATTCGGTCAGCGAGCAGACCCTGGCCTATGTGCGCACGCTCATGGCGCGGAAGGTGGCTTTATGACCCGCGCTTTGGCTCTTTTTTCCGGTGGTCTGGACAGTCTTCTTGCCTGCCGGGTAATAGCGGCGCAGGGGATCTCGGTGCAGGCAGTAAAATTCGTCACTCCCTTCTTTGGCTATGAGCTTCTGGCCAGGGAGCAGGAATATGCCCGGATGGTCAGAGACAGCTACGGGATTGAGGTTGTCCTGCGGGATGTGAGCGAGTCCTTTTTTGCCATGCTGCGCAACCCTGCCCATGGCTACGGCAAAAATTTCAACCCCTGCGTTGATTGCAAGATCCTTCTGCTCAGGGAGGCAAGAAGGCTGATGGAGGAATTCTCCGCCTCTTTCCTGATTACCGGCGAAATAATCGGCCAGCGGCCCATGTCCCAGCGCCGTGATACCCTGCGGGTGATTGAAAGGGACAGCGGCTGCACCGGTATCCTCCTTCGACCGTTATGCGCCAAGACCCTGGAGCCGACCCTGGCGGAGCGCGAGGGGCTGGTGGATCGAGAGCTTCTTCTTGATTTCAACGGCAGGGGAAGGCAACCGCAAATACAGCTGGCTGCAAAGTTTGGTATCAGTAGCTATCCCAGTCCCGCCGGAGGCTGTGTCCTTACCGAGCGAGAGCAGGCAAAACGGATTGCCTGGTATTATGCCCGCTACCCCGAGGTCAGGCTCAATGATATTCGTTTGCTTCTTTTCGGACGTCATTTCCATCTGCCGCATGGCGGCTGGTTTGTTCTGGGCCGCGATGAAGTTGAGAACAGGCGACTTGAGGCGCTTCGTGATCCGGGCGATTTTTTGGTGCACATGCCGGAGCGGCCAGGGCCAATGGGGGTTTTACATGGTGATGGTCATCCAGACGATCTGGTCGCGGCAGCCGGCTTGGTGGTTCGCTTTGGGAAAAAGATGGGTTGCGAATCGGCAGCAGCAACGGTGTTGTTTGCTGCCGGGGGAGAGGAGCATCACCTGACCGCGGAGCCTCTGGGGGATGAACTTTTTAAGGAGTGGGCTCTGTAAACGAAAATGGTTCAGGTCAGGCCGTACCTGTGCATTTTGCTGAGCAGGGTTTTGCGGGTGATATTCAGGCGGCGGGATGCTTCACTTTTGTTGCCACCGGTTTCCGCCAGGATGTTTTTGATGACGACCTGTTCCGCCTCTTCAAGCGAGCCTGGGGGCGCAGCGGCAGAGATAAGCGATGCTTTGTTTTTCATGGCGAAACGGTGTATCGGGATGGGCAGGCTCTCCTCGTCGAGGTAGTCGCCGCGCATAAGGATAATCCCCCTCTCGATGGCGTTTTCAAGCTCTCTCACATTTCCGGGCCAGGGATAGTTAAGAAGCATAGTCATGCAGCTGGGCGTAACGCCCGAAACTTGCCGGTTATTTTTCGTGGCAAATTTTTTGACAAAGTGTTCGACTAGGAGTGGAATATCCTCCCGGCGCTCCCTGAGCGGGGGAACGTGCATGGACACCACGTTGAGTCTGTAGTACAAATCCTCCCGGAAAGTGCCTTTGCCCACCTCTTCCTCAAGTTTACGGTTGCTGGCTGCCAGAATTCGTGCGTCAACGGCAAGGGTTTCCTGCCCCCCAACCCGTTGGATCTCGTGTTCCTGCAAGACTCGCAGGAGCTTTGCCTGCATCCCCGGGGAGGTTTCGCTAATTTCATCAAGAAAGATGGTGCCGCCATTGGCTTGGACGAATTTACCTTCTCGCCGTCGGTCTGCTCCGGTAAAGGCGCCTTTTTCATGGCCGAACAGTTCCGATTCCAGAAGATTCTCAACCAGAGCCGCACAGTTGACCTTGATGAAAGGCCCATTTTTTCTGGCGCTGTTGTGGTGCAGGGCTGCGGCAATCAATTCCTTGCCCGTGCCTGATTCTCCGGAAATAAGAACAGTTGCTTCAGTCGGCGCAACATAGGAAACCATTTCCATAAGCTCATGCATCGGCTCTGAGTTGCCGATAATTCCCCCGGCATCCGTGGCCAATGTTTTATTGTTGCGGGAAGAATCCTTGCTTCCCTGGACCTGCCGATGATCAAGGGCTTTGGACATGGTAAGTTTAAGCCGGTCGAAATCAAGGGGTTTGGTCAGGTAGTCGTGGGCGCCGATTTTTATGGCCTCTACGGCCGCATCCACCGAAGAATATGCGGTCATGATGACCACGGGAATGGCTGGATTGTAGGCATGAATCTGCCGCAGGGCCTCAATACCGTCCAGCCTGGTCATGCGGACATCCATGAGAATGGCATCAAAGGGCGTGTTGTGGACCGCCTCGATGGCGGTTGTCCCGTCATCCGCCTCTTCTACCTGCCAGCCCCATTGCGTCAGCATGGACTTCAGCATGATCCGATGAATTTTGTCATCATCGACGATGAGAATGGAAACCGGACGGGTTTTTTTCATTTCTGCCAGGCCTGGGATGAAATTTTAGCCATTTTGCCGCTTGGAGTACGGGAAGGACTTGACACTTTTGGGTAAAGTTGATAGATGCAATGCATCATTTAAAATACGGAAAATATCGTTATCCTGCAAGGTATAACGCCAACGTAGCTCAGTTGGTAGAGCAACTGATTCGTAATCAGTAGGTCAGCGGTTCGACTCCGCTCGTTGGCTCCAGGAAAATGAATGGCTTACGGAATAACCGTAAGCCATTTTTTTTGCCTGCGATGCCGGGCAAAAAAAAGCCCCGCCGAAGCGGGGCTTTAGAATATCATTCAACAGGTTTTAGCGTTGAACGACATTGGCTGCGGAGGGTCCCTTGGGGCCGTCGACAACGTCGAAGGTTACCCGGGCGCCTTCCTGCAAAGATTTGAAGCCCTGGGCCTGGATTGCGGAATGATGGACGAATACATCCTTGCCGCCGTCCTGCTCAATAAAACCAAAACCCTTTGAATCATTAAACCATTTAACTGTGCCTTCTGCCATCTTGTACTACTCCTTTG
>JBAYTO010000002.1:0-166013 GCA_041675585.1 Desulfurivibrionaceae bacterium | reverse complement strand
TCCTGCGGAGAAAGGAGAGGGTGAATTGCGCTCGAAAAACAGGGTGGCAGATAACAGCCCTATTTTACATGATATTTTTCAGTAAGCGATTTTCTCTTGACGGGGGGAATATAGGATGTCCCCGATCATTTACCCGGGGCAACGAGCGCGGCCCGCGGCAGGGGAAGTGATTTGTTTCTAACAACTTTCTGCTTGTTAATCCCTGGCCTATTGTTTAAGCTGACCTCCTCGCTGTTCAGATAAATGCCACCGTGGGGAAAGGGCATGCCGGGACCGAGTACCACCACCTGCCGCCAACAACCAGGTAAACGCAAGCCGCTTCGGGAGATAATCCGCCCGAGAGCGGCTTTTTTTGTGCGGCGGACTGGCTGTGTCAGGGGGAATTTTTGCTTGTTGCGTGACTAGCCTTCCCTCCAATAGGTGCAGATTATGACAAAGTGCCACAATCAAACGTGGTCTGACCCAAAATGGCGCGGTTATAAGATTTCTTGTTAACACGCATTTTGTGGTGTTATCAGGTTAGCAAACAGCCTGCCTGAACTGGTTATTGTGTAAATGTTTTTTTAAGCCCCGGAGTTATCGGGAAAACCAGTTAATTACTTGTTGTTCTGCTCTAATTCATATGTTGACAACAAATATACATGGTAGAAATATTATGATAGAACACAAAAACACACTGATGTTTTTTCATACGGTTGGAGTCAAAGTCACATCGAAATGCAATATGAAATGTATGTTTTGTTGTGAACCTAAAAGAAATCGTCCCTATACAGATTCAGCACAATTCATAAAAATTCTAGAAATAATAAAAAAGGCAGGAGGAAAAAAAATATGCATAACTGGTGGTGAACCACTTTTGTATTCTGATATATGCATGATTTTGGAATACTCAAGTAATATAGGGTTAGAGAATGTGCTTTTGTCAGCAGATGGTAAAGCATTTATGGAAAAAAAAATCACTCTTAGCAAAAGAGATTCTGTAAGGTTTAGTATTCACGGCCTTAAAGAAAAGCACAACTTAATAGTTGGCTACAAAAATGGATTTGAAAATATTGAGACTGCTGTAAAATATTGTGTGAATAATGATTGGAATGTAAGTGTCACTACAGTCGTAACAAATATCAATTATTTTGAAATTGATAATATTGCAAGGTGGTGTATAAATAATGGAATACGAAAATACTACCTTTTCGGTTTAATGAAAAGCGGGAATGGAAATTCTTTTATTAATAAATACGGTGAAGTTAACAGTAAACTTAATGGAATGAAGGACAAGCTTATTGATAATTATTCAAATTCCGGGATGGAGATTGTTGTTCATTCATATACAACTAATGCTGAATGTATAATTGTTTATGGGGATGGAGAAATGATTATTGACCCCTACCACAATGGAGCACCATACCAAAAAAGAATTGGCAATATATTAGTCGATAAACCATATGAAATATTTGAAAATGTTATGCATGACCAAAATCTATCAAAAGACTATTTGGCTCGCTTAAGTAGGTCTAATATTATATAGTCAATATTCTTTTATAAGAATCTTTTGTTTAGATGATGAATGCTATTCTATGAACAAACTAATTTTGTGACTTTTTGGGTTTATTATGATTTTCCATAAGTATCAATTTAGTTTTATAGGTTTACATAAATACAAAGGACATGTGTACTATGAACAGTAATGACAATGCACCAACAATTGTTATTGATATCGACAACACAATTATTGACACATCTGTACGAAAACAAAAACTACTAAAAAGAAGTTTTTCAATAGATGCAGAACTAATAGACATAAAAAATGATTACCATCTTGCAGAAATACTAGGAGCAGACAATATTCTTTCTAATAAATTTTTATATTTATTAGATACCTCTGAAGTAATAACTGAATGCTCAGCAATCCCTTTTCCTGGGGCCTGCGAAACAATTGAATGGCTAACTAGTAATAATTTTGTAATAATATTTCTTACATCGAGACTCGAAGAATGCAGAGAAGTTACTTTAAAAGAGCTAAACGATAATGGTATTGAATGTAAATCTGAGCAACTAATCATGAGGAAGAATAGCAAGTCTGAAGTATTTTCATCACAAATATCATTTGAATATAAAAAAGAATCATATTTAGAGTTGTCACGAAAATATAATATTGTAGCAGCAATTGGTGATAGACCTGAAGACATTCAGTCTGCTCAACTATCTAATATACCTGCAATACTAATCACTACGACAGTAACAAGTGCTGAGATTGATCAGATAATCAATTCTCAAACTACAGGCGTAGAGTTAGCAAGATCTTGGCCAGAGATTGCAGCATCGTTCAAGCAGATACATACAGGTATAGCTCAAATGGAAAAATTGAGAACTCTTTTTATTTCTCAATACTCCCAGTGGCTTTATGATATAGACGAAAAAATTAGCACCGTTGTAACTATATCGTCGTTTGTGTCAGCAATAGCAGGGCATCAAGTTTTAAAAATAACAGAGTTTAATATAAAAAATTCTTTGCTTTTGGTTGCGCTATTTTTGTCCGTGTTCTCAATATTGTATTGTATCCGTGGGTTAACCTCTCGAAGGACAAGTGGCCCATTTGCAACAAGTGAGCATAAAGGACATGTAAAACAGTCTATTTCGATTTTACTAGGTGGACCTACAAATTGGCATTATAGAAAAGGTGACGCCATAGATAAATACACTAGCTTGCGAAGCAAAACACCAGATGATAAGGCAGCTGCACATTTGGCTTTTTTCCATGATGAATATGGCACGTTTAATCCTCAAGCACTTCTTAACATGAGAATGCTAGAGCTTAGATCAGCTGTATATATTAAATCATATGCTGAAAGAATTGCTTCTAAGTTATTAATGGTAGCTATAGTTCTTGTGCTAGCATGGATTTTAATATTTGCAATAGAGCAGATCAAATTCTCACCAAATATTATATCTACCATCAACAAATGATAAACTTCACATTCTGTAATTAAATGGAAGGAATTTACAACAATGACTGCTATCTTTATAACATATGGCCCTGCTACAAAATCTTCAGAAAATATTTCTGGCGCTATTAACAATGGCGCTAACGCGTTCCGGTTTTCAGCTTCAAAGTACACACTAAGAGCCCTCTCTGAACAAGCCGAAAAAGTTAATAGAATTGCCAAAGACAAGGGAGTCTTTTTGGATCTATTTCTTGATTTGCCTGGCTCAAAAATGCGCCTTACAAATAACCGTGGGTTTAAGATCAAAAAAGGGGAGCCTTTAAGGATCAACTACAATCCTCTCCCTGCAGTTCAAGATAGCTCTCCCCCTGAAATTGGCCTGAAAAATTATTCAAATTATTGTTCATTTGATGTTGGTGATTTGATTTTTTTAGGGGATGGCGAAGATGCACTAATTATTAAAGAGACATTTAATGACTATTGCATAGCCCATTCGATGATGGATGGTGTTCTTGATAAATTCCGTGGTGTTGTCATATCAGGGAAAACTTTTCAAAATCAATCATTAACAGAATCAGATCGTGAGGCGTTGGGATCAATTTCATTGACACCGTTTACGGGCGTAATTCTGTCATTTGTGGAGAATCCCAGCATAATATTAGATGCTCGAAAAGCTATGATTAATGGCCACAAAGAAAATATTGCAATCCCTCCTATTATTGCAAAAATAGAAACAAAAAAAGGAGCTAATTACGTCAGCGAAATTGCTAATGTTGCTGATGCAATTTTATTAGGACGAGGTGATTTGCTCCTAGACACAGGCCCTTTTGATTTCTACAAAATACAGAAGAAAGTAATCTCAACAGTCTTTGAATTAAATAAGCCACTAATTATTGGTACTGACCTATTACCGAGTCTCTCAGAAAATTGGTTACCAAATCGTTCAGAATTGGCTCATCTTTGTTACTTATTTGAGAAAGGAGTTGATGCAGTCCTTTTGTCCCATGAAACTACAGTTGGTAAACATCCTTTAAGAACTATTGAGATTATAGATGGTCTTAGGCAGAACTATGAAACAAATTCTATACGGTCAATTTTCGCTCCCAGGTAGAATAGGGTAAGCCGTGGACGTTCATGAGATCATAAGATTGTGCCAACAAGCCAACCAGTCGTTCCAGCGGCCAAGCCGCTAAACTCGCTGTTTATGCCCATGGAGATTTATAGTGAACGTATCAGAAAAAGTGTGGCAGGAGTATCATTCAAGGCTTCGCGGCTTTGTCAAAAGTCGAATTGCCGATGATGCGGCGACCGATGACGTTCTTCAAAACGTGTTTTTGAAAATGCATACCGGATTGGCTTCCCTGAAGGACGAGACAAAGCTGGCAAGCTGGCTCTATCAAATTGCTCGAAATGCTATCATCGATTATTTCCGATCTCAGAAGCCGACCGTCGAGCTTCCTGATCAGCTCTCACATCCAGAAACCGATTCCAGTGAAAAGGTCATACAAAAGTTGTCGGAATGCTTGCAACCCATGATACAACTCCTCCCCGAGAGCTATCGAGAGACAATCATTTTGTCGGAAGTGAAAGGATTGACGCAGAAGAAAGTTGCCAAAGCACAGGGCACGTCGCTGTCCGGGGCTAAATCCAGGGTGCAACGGGGGCGCGCCCTTTTGAAAAACATGCTGATTGAATGCTGCAGGCTTGAGTTCGATCATAGTGGACGGCTCTGTGACTATGAACGAAAGGCGGGGACTGATGATAATTGTTGCTGATCGTTTGCGTCCTTTTTGATGTTTCCTCGTCTATAGGGGTGAGAGTTGCTCATAACCCCTTTAAAGGAGGCCACAAATGGACAAGCTAAATAATGACAAGATTCGCAGTGCGGTTCGGGAGAATTATGGAAAGGTTGCCGCATCAGGGAGCGCCGGTTGCGGTTGCTCACCCTCGTCCTATTGTGGGACATCCAGGGAAGTGACAGCGGCGGATATCTCGCAGGGGCTGGGATATTCAGGCGAGGATGTAAATGCTGTTCCGGAAGGGGCGAACATGGGGCTTGGGTGCGGAAATCCGCAGGCCATCGCATCGCTCAAGTTGGGAGAGACCGTACTTGATCTGGGAAGCGGCGGCGGGTTCGATTGTTTCCTCGCAGCCGGGGCCGTGGGAGAGACAGGACGGGTCATAGGCGTGGATATGACGCCCGAAATGGTGTCGAAAGCTAGAGCAAACGTCGCAAAGACGGAATTCAGGAACGTTGAGTTCAGACTTGGCGAGATAGAACATCTGCCGGTTGCGGACAGCACCGTCGATGCGATCATCTCGAACTGCGTTATCAACTTATCGCCGGAGAAACAGAAGGTGTTCGATGACGCTTTCCGCGTGCTCAAACCCGGCGGCCGTCTTGCCGTGTCCGACGTCGTTGCCACGGCTGAGTTTCCCGACGCCGTGAAGAAGGATATGGCGATGTATACGGGATGTATCACGGGCGCATCTTCCATTCCGGAACTCGAAGGCATGTTGAATCGAACCGGTTTTGAGAACATTCAGATCAAGCCAAAAGATGAAAGCAGAACATTCATCCGTGACTGGGCGCCGGGAAGCAAAATTGAGGACTATATAGTTTCGGCGACCATCGAAGCAGTAAAACCGTAGGCACAACAAAGGCATCGAGAGGGACGCGGCATAAAACCGCCGCGCCACTCATGCCATCGTTGCGCCTGTATAAAAACTCAACTCATTGTAATTTCGATTTTATTTATGCGTGCAAGCGCTGTACAATGACTGCAATATCCCGCAACAAAACCGCTTAACTACAGCACAAGGATATTGCACCATGGCCCGCTACAAACCTTACTCGTACGCTCAGGGCAAGTTCATCCCCGTCCACTTCGCCAAGCAGATTTTGCCCGACACCTTCGAGTACTCCCTGAACCACATCATCGACCACGAGCTTGACCTGTCCCTGTTCAACGTCCGCTTCGGCAACGACCAGACCGGCGCCACCGCCTACCGCACCGTAATTATCGGCATTTTGCAGCAGGCTCTATTCAACTGACTTTCTGAAGCGCAATACACTGATCGTCATGAGCGACACGCCGATTACCGCCATCGCCGCCATCTGGGGCCAGAGCACCTCAAGCCCCACCCCCTTCAGATACACGCTCCGCAGGACGGTCTGGAAGTAGCGCAGCGGATTGAGATAGGTCAAATACTGGATAAATTTGGGCATGCTGCTGATCGGGGAGCCAAATCCGGAAAAAATTATCGCCGGCATGATAAAGAAGAACGAGGTAATCATGGCCTGCTGCTGGGTTTCGGAAACGGTCGAGATGAACAAGCCGACTCCGAGCATGCAGAGCAGAAACAGCATGGTCCCGAGCGCAAGGACAGCAAGGCTGCCGCGCAGCGGCACCTCGAACCAGAGTGTCCCGACCGAAGAGATCAGCGTTGCATCCAGACAGCCGATCAGAAAGAAGGGGATGGTCTTGCCGAGAATAAATTCGAAACGCCGGATCGGGGTGACCATGATCTGTTCGAGGGTGCCGATTTCCCGTTCCCGGACGATGGCAAAAGCGGTCAGGGTCATCACGATAACCGTCAAGAGATTACCGATAACCCCCGGCACGAAGAACCACTGGCTGCTCATGCCGGTGTTGTACCAGGGGCGCTTTTCCAGCCTTAATCCCGGCATCCGGGCAAGCAGCTGGGGCGCGGAGTGCTGGAGCAATTTTACCTGGTAATCCCCGGCGAAGGAGCTTGCCACCTCATTAAGATAACCAAGGCCCACCAGAGTGGTATTGGAATTGGTACTGTCGACAATGACCTGCACCTGGGCGGTCTGCCCTTTGCGCACGCTGCCGGCAAAACCGGCGTTGATCTGAAGGGCCATGGTCACCTCGCCACTATCGATCAGGGGCTGGATCTGACTTCTGTCGGCCAGGCGTTTGCGCAGATCGAAGTAGCGGCTCCCCTCGAAGCGGGCAATAAAGTCACGGCTGACTTGGGTATTGTCGTAATCAACAATAGCCAGGGGGACATGCTTGATCTCCAGGGTTGCCGCATAGCCGAACACCAGCATCTGGATGATCGGCGGGCCGATCAGAAAAAAACGGGCTCGCTTGTCCCGAAAGACCTGCAGAAATTCCTTTATCAGCATCTGGCGCATTCGAGCAAACAATCGCATTCCCCTCAGGTAAGCCGCTTTTTAAAGGCCCGTGTTGCGACAATAGCCAGCAGGACGGCAAAAAGGCCGAGCCCCAGGAGATCCTCCCACATCCCCGTTAAGGGAGTCCCTTTCAGAAAGACATTCCGCAGGATCGCCATGTAATAGCGGGCCGGGACGACATGGGTGATCCCCTGGATGACAGCCGGCATCTGGTCGATCGGATACATGAACCCAGACAGGAGAAAGGCCGGCAGGAAGGTCGCTATCAAGGAGATCTGGCTGGCGGCGAGTTGGGTCTTGGCGACCACGGAGAAAAAGTAGCCCATGGAGAGGACCACGGTCATGAACAGGGTCGAACTGAAAAGAAAGACCAGAACATGCCCCCGAAAGGGGACGCCAAACCACCAGACCCCCATCGCGGCGCAGAGGCAGGTATCGAACAGGCCAATCGCCATATAGGGGGTGAGCTTGCCGAGCAGGATTTCGAGCGGGGTCACCGGGGTTGAAATGAGCTGCTCCATGGTGCCGCGTTCCCATTCGCGGGCAATGGTCAGGGAGGTGAGAAAGGTGCCGATAACCGCCATGACCAGGGCGACCACGCCGGGAACAATGGTTGCCATGCTTTCGAGATTTTCGTTGAACCAGGTCCTGGCCTCGACACTGATTGCTGGCTGCCCTTGCTTTCCGCCTTGGTGCTGGAGCCATTTCAGCTTAAGCTGCTGCGAATATGCCAGAACAATTGCCTGACTGTAATTCATACTCAAGGTGGCGCTGTTGTTGTCAGTGCCGTCCACCAGGGCTTGGATTTCTACAGTGCCGCCGGAGTTCAGCCTCTTCGAAAAATCGGCGGGAACGACGATGCCGATCTGGCAGCGGCCGGCATCGATGTCATGGATCAAGGCCGGATAGTTGTCGACGGTATGCACCACGTTGAAATATGCCGAGGACTGGAAGCGTTGCAGAAAATCCCGGCTCTGCTGGCTGTTCTCCTGGTCGAAGAAAGTCGTCGGGATATGCTTGATGTCGAAACTGACTCCATAGCCGAAGGCCAGCATCATGATCAAAGGCATGGCGATAACGATGCCGATGCTGCGGCCGTCCCTCCTGATCTGGATAATTTCCTTGCGGATCATGGCGAAAAGGCGGTGCCGGTTCATGGCGCCACCGCCTTTTCGCCAAGTCCGCCGTGGTGGCTGATGAGCGACACAAAAACATCCTCCAGGGTGGGGCGGATCGGCGCCAGCCGGGAAACGGTAATCCCTTTATCTGACAGATACCCCCTGATGCCTTCTATAGCAGGGGCCGCCTGCACCACCACCAGATGAATCGCATTGCCGAAGATCGCCGCATCCATGACGCCGGGCGCGGTCTGGAGCAGTTCCAGGGCCCTACCCACCTGTTCGCATTTGACCAGCAGCAGTTCGCCCTGCATGCTGTTCAGCTTCAGCTCCAGCGGAGAGCCGGCGGCAACGATCCTGCCCCGGTAGATCATCACCAGCCGGTTGCAGTACTCGGCCTCGTCCATGTAGTGGGTGGTCACAAAGACGGTGACGCCTTCGGTCGCCATCTGGTGGATCAACTCCCAGAACTGGCGCCGCGAAATCGGATCAACCCCCGAGGTCGGCTCGTCGAGAAAGACAATCGGCGGACGATGCAGGACCGCGCAGCCAAGCGCCAACCGCTGTTTCCAGCCGGCGGCCAGGGTGCCGGTAAGGGCGTTTTCGCGCCCTTTCAAACCGGCCATCGAAAGCGCCCAGTCGATCCGTTCGTCGAGATCGGCCGCGGCGACGCTGTACATCCCGGCAAAAAAGCGAATATTTTCAATAACTCGCAGTTCATTGTAGAGCGAGAATTTCTGCGACATGTAGCCGATGTTCTGCCGGACCAGCTCGGGAGAACGGGCAACGTCAATGCCGGAAACCAGCACGAGCCCTGAGCTTGGCTTCAGCAGGCCGCAGAGCATGCGGATGGTCGTGGACTTCCCGGCGCCGTTTGGCCCCAGGAATCCGAAAATTTCCCCTCGCCGGACTTCCAGATTAATGGTGTCCACCGCGACAAAATCTCCGAAACGCTTGGCCAGATCCTTGACCACCACGGCAGGAGGTGGGCGGCTCATGGGGCACCAGCCTTGCCGGTGCCCTGTACCGCTTCAATGAACAGATCTTCGATGGACGGGGCTACCGCTTCGATCCGCTCAAGGGGCAGGCCGGCCGCGGCAATGCGCGCCGACAGCTCAGGGAGCAAGCGGGCTGCATCATGCACCACCAGGTGAAGACCGTCGCCGACCAGCATCATGCTCGATATGCCGTCGCTTCCTTGCAACAGGGCACGGATTTCCCTTGACCTGGCGGAGATGACCGACAGGACCGTGCCCGGCAGATTCTGCTTCAGGTTGGCCGGCGTGTCGCAAAAGAGCAGGTGCCCCTCATGCAGCATGGCGATGCGGTGGCAGCGGTCAGCTTCGTCAAGATAGGCGGTGGTCGTAAGGATGGTCACCCCCTGGTCAAGGAGGGTGTACAGGATACGCCAGAAATCGCGGCGCGAAACGGGGTCGACGCCATTGGTCGGCTCGTCGAGCAAAATCACTTCGGGGGTATGAATCAGAGCGCAGACCAGACCCAGTTTCTGCTTCATCCCTCCGGACAGTTTGCCGGTCAAACGCTCGGGGAACTCGCTCATTCCGGCGGCGGCAAGCAGCTGGGATGAGCGCTGTTCCCGTTCAGCCCGCTTAACTCCGAACAGATCGGCATAGAAACGGATGTTTTCTTGAACGCTCAACTCTTCGTAGAGCCCGAAACGTTGCGGCATGTAGCTGATGCAGTGCTTGGCCGTTTCCGGGGCGTTGATAACGTCGTGCCCGGCAACCAGGACGGTACCACGATCAGGGGCAAGCACTCCCGCCAGCATGCGCATGGTGGTGGTCTTGCCGGCGCCGTCTGGCCCGACCAGGCCGAAGATTTCACCCTGCTGTACCGAAAAGCTGAGGCGGTCGACGGCCACGATCCCGGCAAACGACTTGGTCAGTTCATGAACCGCTATCACATCTTTTGCTGCCGGCATGGTTATTTAGCGGATTCCAGGGCAATCGTCGCATCGGCCGGCATCCCGGGCTTGAGTTCATGTCCGGGGTTATCGATAGCGATCTTGACCCGATAGACCAAGGTCACCCGCTCCTTGTGAGTCTCAACCGTCTTGGGGGTAAACTCCGCCTTTGCCGAGATGAACGCAAGACGTCCTTTGAAGATTCGGCCCGGATAAGTGTCTATTCTTACCGAAGCTGCTTGCCCCAGCTTGACCCGGCCCAGGTCGGTTTCAGCGATGTAGCCGCGCAACCAGAGGTTGTTAAGGTCGGCTAGGCTGAGTACCGGGGCTCCGGGCAAGATGACTTCGCCGATCTCAGCCTGGCGGACCAGCACTACCCCGGCAGTCGGGGCCGTGAGTTCTGTGTAGCCAAGTTTGATGCGGGACAACCCCAGTGCCTGTTGCGCAGTAAGGACGTTGGCCTGGTTGATCGCTATTTGTTCCTTGCGGGTGCCGGCAAGGATCAGCTCATAATTCTGCCTGGCCCGCTCAAACATGGCCTGGGAGCGTTTGAAGCCAGTCGCCGCGGCATCCCTGACCTGGGCGGCCACTTCATCCTTTTCGTACAAGGCCTGATAGCGCTCGAGATCGAGTTTTTTCAGGTCAAAATCGGCCTTGGCGTCAAGCAGCAGCTGTTCGGCGGCTTTCTTCTCCTGGCTGCGGCTGCCGGCCTGGGCCAGCTTCAATTCGGCGGAACGGGCATTGACCAATGCCTCGTCCACGGCCACCTGCTGGCGATAGTCGCTCTGGTCAAGCCGGGCCAGGAGGCTTCCGGCCGCAACTTCCTGACCTTCCTCCACCGGCAGTGCAACAATTCTTCCCGGGATCTTGAAGCCGACCAGACTCTCATGGGCTTCAATGTTCCCTGATAATTCCATGAACTCTTTGGCGTTCGCGCCTCGTGAACGATGCAAAGAATAATAGGAAGCAATGCCGGCTCCTGCTGCGATAAGGAGTATGACCGGGATTAATTTCTTTTTCATGGCTGCTCTACCTTTCGTAAGGATGGTTCGTCCCGGACTCTTCAGATCCCCAGGAACAGACGATACACGTTTTCGGTTGCCCCCAGCGCTCTCGCCAGGGCGATCTTGGCGTCAGCATGTCGAGCCAGGGCATGCAAACGGTTGTCCTGAGCCCGCGCCAGCGCATCCTGGGCGGTGATGACTTCGATGTTGTTGGTGACACCATGCCTGAAACGGTCCCGGGCAAAGGTCAGTTCGCGTTCGGCCAGGCCAACCCCTCCTTGAGCGACCTCGACCTGTTGCGCGGCCGATTCGAGGTTTAGCAGGGCTTCCCGGATGTCCTGTTCAATGCCGCGCCGCTGATCCTCAATCTGGTTATCGACCCGTTTCAGCAGACTGTCGATTTCCTGCCGTTCACCGTGCCGGTCCATGTCGAAGACATTGAAGATGAGATTCGCCTGGATTGCGCCGGACGGCTCCATGTCGCCAAGTTCCTGGCCGCTGTCGCCATAATTGCCGCTGAGGACAAGTTTCGGCAGGTAGCGGGAACGGTTGGCCTTGAGCTGCTCTTCAAGTACCTCCCGTTGCGCAAGCAGGGCTCGGTAATCCGCTCTACTTTTCAGGGCCGCAGTGACGGCCTGTTCGATGCGCGGGGCGTCACAAGCCTGGAAATTGAGTTTATCCGTCAAGATAATCGGGGTGCCCAGATCCATCCCCAGCAGCCGTGCTAATAGCAAAAGCGACTGCTGGACCGCATTTTGGGTGACCAGAAGATTCTGCCGGTCGTTGGCGAGTTGCACCTGAGCCCGCAGCAGATCGAGTCCATCGGCTGTGCCTGCCTCCCGTCGATCTCTGGCGAGCTTTTCGAGCACCTCGGCGGTTCTTACTCTGGACGCTGCCGTCTCCACCTGTGCTTGGGCGTATTGCGCGGAGAGATACTGTGCGGCGACCTGTCTGATCGCAGCACTCCGGACATCTTCATACTCATTTCTGCGAACCGTCTGCGTCTTCTCGCTGGCCCTGAGGTTGTGCCAGCTTTGCAGGTCTAAAAGCGCCTGTTCGGCGTAGCCCCTGAAATCATAACTGGTGAACGGTCCAACCACAGAAGGGAGATTCGGCATGCTAATCCCTTGCGCTTTCAGGTTGCGGGTCTGGTAGGCAAGGGGTGTTTCCAGGCGGACACGGGGCAACAAGCTTGCGAGTCTGCGGTCATACGCTCCTTGCGATTCACTGATTCGGGTGGCGGCCACTTCGATATGGAAGTTTGCTTGCAGCGCCTGGCTGATGGCCTCGCCCATGCTCAGGGAGAGGGCCGGCAACTCCGCGCCGCTCCCCGGCTGCGCTAAAGAGAGAACCAGCAGGAAAACAGCAACGGGTACACATAGCAGTCTGGCCATGGTGAATTTCCCTCGTTTGCAATACCGCGGTGTTCGAAAATCAAAGAGAACTGACCTTGTTCGTCCGCAGCCGGCGTCTGGCTTCCGTTTCCAACTGCGGCAGAAAAATGGCAAGCAGGCCGATCGCGGGCAGAAACGAGCACAGGTGATAGACGTAGACCAGGCTGGTCCTGTCGGCGAGATGACCGAGTACCGCCGCGCCGATTCCCGCCACGCCGAAGGCAAAGCCAAATGACATCCCGGCCACCGCGCCAACCCTGGCCGGGAGAAGTTCCTGGGCATAAACCACAATTGCCGGGAAGGCGGAGGCGAGAATCATCCCGATCGGCACACTGAGCACCCCGGTCCAGAACAGATTGGCGTAGGGGAGGGCCAGGGTGAAGGGCAGCACTCCAAGGATCGAGGCCCAGATCACTATTCGGCGGCCAAAACGGTCGCCAATCGGCCCGCCGGTTACGGTGCCGACAGCCACCGCACCAAAGAACACAAAGAGATGGAGCTGGGCGCTTTGGACCGGCAGCTGAAAGCGCTCGATCAGATAAAATATATAGTAACTGGACATGCTGGCCATGTAAAAGAATTTCGAGAACATCAGGGCAAGCAGCACTGCTAAACTCAGAGCTACCTTGCCGCGGGGCAGCGCCGCCTGAGGGGCCGTTGCGGTGGCCGGGGACGCAAGGCGTTTTCGCTCGCGCCCCTTGTACCAGTGGCCGACCCGGATCAGCAGATAGATGCCCAGCAGGGCCGCAAGTGAAAACCAGGCCAAACTGGTCTGGCCATGCCGCAGGACGATCAGCGCGGCAAACAGCGGCCCAACCGCCGAGCCGGCGTTGCCGCCCACCTGAAACAGGGACTGCGCCAGACCATGTCGTCCCCCCGAAGCCATCCGTGCCACCCGTGATGATTCCGGATGGAAGACCGACGAGCCTGTCCCCACCAGGGCCGCCGCCAGCAGCAGCACCGGAAAACTTCCCGCCTGGGAAAACAGCACCAGCCCGAGCAGGGTAAAGCCCATCCCCATGGCGAGGGAATAGGGCTTGGGGTTCCGGTCGATATAAAAACCGATCATCGGCTGGAGGATCGAGGCGGTGCCCTGAAAGGTGAGGGTGATAATGCCGATCTGGGCGAAGCTCAAGCCATAGCTGCTCTGAAGCAGCGGATAGATCGCGGAAAGCAGAGTCTGCATCATGTCATTGAGCAGATGACAGGCGCTGATCATAATCAGGATGGCAAAAGCGGTTTTCTCGGTTGCGCTTGCAGAAGTCAAATTAGAGTCCTTAAATGAGTTGGCAGTACCATTTGAGCTGGGTCGTCAATAGTGGACACGAAAATCCTACGCCGCTTTTTTTAGTTGATAAAACCGGCGCTCATCGAAAACACGGGTAAGACGAATCGTTCATGACCATGGACACTTTTGGCAATGAGTTCGGGGAAATGGCTTTTGGCATTGGCAACGGATACTTGCAAGCATGATACAACTCCTGTGGAAAAAAGATCACTACCAAGTCACGATGACTATCGTGACCATTTCATAGTCGTCATGCGGGCAACTTGTCAAGAAAAGCTGCTGGGGACAGAGAACGCGTGTGTTGACAATACACCTCTTTTGTCATACTACAATCTTACACTCAGAGGGCATAAGTTTCGTTTGAAGCAGACGAGCTGCTCAACTCAGCTTTACCAATTTAATGTTGCTTCCGTATGCCCCATGCCAGCCATCAGTTTCTTCCGCAAGAGGCAATCATTATCCCCGAACCGTTCCGGTTGCCGCATGACTGGCACCCCGACAAAAAATTACAGGTAATCGACATGGAGAATGGCGTTCTACTTAACATCACACAGCCTTTCCCCGAAACAACCCTCGAACAGGTTGCCGCCTGCCTGCCATACCTCGGCAAGGCCAAAACCATCGCCGAAATGGATGAGGCAATCCGGCAGGGCGCGAAGGATATTGCCCCCTGCCAGGTAGAGTCTCCATGAGCAGCGCCCCAAAGCACCCAAACAAACCCCCCAGCCTGGTCTTTGCCAACGCTGCCGGCGAGATCACGGATTTTCCCGATCTTGATATGGCGGGCCGCAGCGGCAGCCATTTTTCCCGGCCCAGCCTCGAAGACCTTATCCCCCTGCCCGAAGGCAGCGACATCTTCGTCCTGCCGGGCCGGTTGCCGGTGGGCATCGACCCGAAAACCGGCGAGCCGCTTCTGGTGGCGGAAAACCCGCTGGATCCGGACGGTGGCCTCCAGGCGGTGGCAGCCTTCATGTCGCCGGCCCATACCGCCATCCACTGGGCCGGATTTGAAAAGTCCAAAACCGAGCTACCGCACCTGCCGCTTTTCGCCTACACTGCGGTGGGCTGGCACGACGGCCAATTCTGGGTCAGCGCTTTCCGCAGCGACCCGGACAAGCGCCAGGAGATGAACCGCTTTCAGCCGGAAAAACTCGTCCGCCGCACCGAGCAGTGGCTCAGGCAATACGAACACAACCGGCTCATCCAGCACCTGGGCAAGTGCTGCCTCACCTACCGCTGTCCGGCGGCGATCAATTATTTTCTCCGCCAATTCGAGGCACCCCTGCCCTGCTCGCCGGTGTGCAACGCCCAATGCCTGGGCTGCATCTCGCTTCAGCCCTCTGGCTGCTGCCCCTCCACCCAGGACCGGATCACCTTTGTCCCTACGCCTAAGGAGATCGCCGAGATCGCCGTACCCCACCTCAAGGCGGTCAAAGGCGGGGTAGTAAGCTTCGGCCAGGGTTGCGAGGGCGAACCCCTGCTCCAGGCCGACACCATAGAGACAGCCATCCTCCTGATCCGCAAACAGACCGATCAGGGCACCATCAATCTCAACAGCAACGCCTCCCTGCCCAAGGGTGTTGACTGCCTGGCCCATGCCGGGCTGGACAGCCTGCGGGTCAGCATGAACAGCGCGCAAGACGTTTACCACCAGCGCTATTACCGGCCCAAGGGGTTCAGCCTGGATTCAGTCAGGCAGTCAATCCGGGTCATGAAGCAGCATGGCCGCTTTGTCTCGCTCAACTATTTCATCCTGCCCGGCTTCACCGACGACCCGGCGGAGTTTGCCGCCCTTTGCGAACTGATTGCGGAATACCAACCGGATTTTCTCCAACTCCGCAATATTAACATAGACCCGGACTGGTATTTTGAATCCCTGGAATTTGAAGAAACCGGTACGCCCATGGGCATCCGCTCCTGGCTAAAACAGCTGAAGCAACGCTTTCCCCGGCTGCGCTTCGGCTATTTCAACCCGCCCCTGCGCTGAACCAAAATGACCGACGCGCTCAAGATCCTTTTCTTTCTCTTCTGGGGCAACCTGCTGCCGCCCCTGGCCAGCCTGATCATGGGCGAACGCTTCGCCCGGCCGGTCGACTTCGGGGCAACCTGGTTCGACGGGCTGCCGCTCTTCGGCCCCCACAAAACCATCCGGGGCATCCTGGTATGTTTTGCCGGCGCCACCCTGGCCTTTCCGCTGCTCGGGGTTTCCTGGCAGGTGGCGGCTTGCGCCGCAGCCCTGCTCATAGCAGGCGACCTGCTCTCCAGCTTCATCAAGCGGCGGCTGCGGATGGCCAGCGGCGAGTCGGTCTTCGTACTGGACCAAATTTTCGAATCGCTGCTGCCCGCCCTCTATCTGGGCAGCCAGATGCAGGCCCATCTCTGGTCAAATGCCCTGGTTCTGGCCGTCTTCATGCCTGTAGCTCATGCCGGAGCCCGCTTCTGGAAATACGTCCTCTCCCGGCCTCCCATGGAAAACTATTCCCGCATTGTCCGCTCCACCGTGCGGCTGCGGGAATGGCGCTCCTGCCACCAGCCCCTGGCCCGCTGGCATGTCTGGCTCAATCTCTCCAACCTGCTCTACAACCGGGGGCTGGTGTCCACCGTCTTCCGGCTTCTGGGCCACTACGAGCAAGGGGTTGCCAACGCCCTCAAACTGGAGCTGAACGAACACGAGATCGTCTGCCCCACCCTGCCCAAATCCTTTGACGGCCTGACCATCCTGCTACTCACCGATCTGCATCTCGACGGCCTGCCGGGGCTGGTCGATGTCATTCTCGCCCGGATCGAAGGTCGAAGATTCGACCTCTGCCTGATCGGCGGCGACATCCGCATGGAAACCTACGGCCCCACCGCCCCAAGCCTCAGGGAGCTGCGTCGCCTGCTGCCGCGCATCCGGGCAAAGCACAGAATCTTCGGGGTGCTGGGCAACCACGACTGCATCGAAATGGTTCCGGATTTCGAGGAGGCAGGGATGCTGATGCTGGTCAACGATGCGGCCCGGATCGAACAAGACGGCGAAAGCCTCTGGCTGGTGGGCCTCGACGATCCAAACTATTACAAGACCCACGATCCGGCCAGAGCCTTCGCGCCGGTGCCGCCGGATGCCTTCAGCATCCTGCTCGCCCACTCGCCCGAGGCATACCAGGAGGGGGCCAGGCACCAGGCGGCCTTGTATCTCTGCGGCCATACCCACGGCGGCCAGATCTGCCTTGCATCGGGCAGACCCATCTACACCAACAGCCGCGCCCCCCGTTTCACCGCCAGAGGACGCTGGCAATACCAGGGGATGCAGGGCTTCACCAGCCGGGGGGTCGGGGCTTCCGGCGCGCTGCTGCGCTTCAACTGCCCCGGCGAGATCGCGGTCCTCACCCTGCGCGCCGCGCCAGCCCTTTAATCAGGAAGTAGGGGCACGGCATGCCGTGCCCCTACCGGGCAGACACGGTGCTACTGGACCGTTACCGCACCGAAAGCCTTTTTTACGGGAGAACCGCCATGCCGAACCAGCCCCAGGTGTTCATCGCCAACCGCTCCCTCACCATCGCGGTCAACCCGGCCTACAGCCTGCTCAATAATTACCTGATGCAGAGGATTCCCGTGCAGACGCTCTGCGGCGGCAAGGCCGCTTGCGGCCGCTGCCGGTTCCGGGTGCTTAAAGGTGCGGCCCATCTGAGCCCGGTGCGTCCCGCTGAGATTGCCCGCCTTGGGGAAACGCTGATCGCTGCGGGCTGGCGGCTTTCCTGCCAGAGCCACGCCCTGCGGGAGGTGACCATCGAGCTGCCGGAGATGGATGAAGTACTGGACGACCGTCCGCAGCCTGTCTTCTGATTCGACCCAAAAACAACAAATTGCCATTTTTCAAAAGAATTTGTATGCTGACAGGCAAGATCTCTTCCCGCAACCATTCCAGGACTCAACGCCATGCTCTCATGTTTCCGGCAAATACTTGCCCAACCCAGCATCGCCATTGATCTCGGCACGGCCAATACCAGGATTTACTCCGGCCAAGGAGAAGATTTCAGCGAGGAACCATCCCTTATCCAGCACATCCGCCAGGATCAAGAAATTCAAGGTCCGGATGACTACTTTTCCTACCTCAATACCCAGTTCACCTCTTCCCCGTTACGCGGTGGGGTGATTGTTGATATTCACAATGCCGTCATCCTGCTCAAACCCCTGCTCAAAAGAGCCCGCACAGGCCTGCGGCACCCGGTTTCCCTAGCCTGCGCCCCCACCGACACCTCCGAACTTGAACGAAAACTGCTCTCCCGGGCAGTTCGGGACGCAGGCGCCGCCCAGGTGGCCATTATCCCGGAAGTCTGGGCCGCAGCCATCGGCGCGGGTATCGACGTGACCTTTCCCTCCGCCCAAATGCTCATCGATATCGGTGAAGGCGTTACCGACATGGCCGTAATCCGTGACGGGCGGCTGGCCTTTGCCACCGCGACGCGCACGGCCTGCAGCGATCTACAGAAAGCAGTGCGCAACGCGATCATCTCCCGGCACAAGGTCTGCCCCGCCCCTGCGGAGCTGAAACAATTGACCCATCAACTTGTCGCGTTACAGCAGGATAATGGCTTTGTCGACCAGAATATCACGGTGCTGGGGATGGATATCATCCGCCGCCGGGAGGTGAGCATCGCGGTACATAACCGGGATATTCTCGACGCCATGGCTCCAGTACTGGCAAAAATCTTCACAATGATCGCGACAGGGATCAGGAAGCTGCCGGAACATATCTCCTGCGAGATCGTGGAATCCGGCATCTGTCTGACCGGAGGCGGCAGTTGTATCCCAGGCATGGACAGGCTGATCGCATCACACACCGGCCTTGAGGTACGGATTGCACCGGACCCCATGCACTCGGTAATCAACGGGGCGATCCAGACACTGCAATACTGGAAGGGCAAAGAAAACTGGTGGAAAAATATCGTCTGGCCCAGCATTCCCTCATAATGTCGACCCAACCCGAAGTAGGGACACAAGTCTCGGTAGCCAAGAAAGATCGGAAACCACCCAATGAGTACTGATCACAGCAACCGAAATGCTGATCGCCTCTTCGCGCCCAAAGACCTGCCCGTTGCCCAAGGGCCGATTCCCCTTAAAACCCTGATTCGCCTCTGCGCAGGATTTATCGCCAGCGCTGGCGTCATCACTCTTTTCGGCTGGATTATCGGTTCGCCTTTTCTCTCCAGCCTAGGCTCCGGCACCATCCCGATGGCGCCGAGCACCGCCCTATTATTTGTCCTCTACGCCGTGGCGCTCTGCCTCCGCTCCCTTCCCCCGCACCCCTGGGCACCTTGGGCAAACCGGATCATCGTCTCGGCCGGGGCGGCAGTCGCCCTGCTGCTCTTTATTCTCTCCCTCAAGGCTATATACCTGGAGGCGGAACACACCGCCCTGACCATCATTCATCCCGCCGGAGAAATACCCATCGGCCATATGTCTCCGGTCACCGCCCTCTGCTTCCTGCTCGCTTCCTGCTCGTTTCTCTCCTCGGCGGCAAACCGGCCCCGACCGGCCAGGGTAGCGGGCTGGCTGGCCGGGCTTCTGGCCGGGAGCGGGTTCGTTTTCACCATCGCCTATGCATATGGGGCGCCATTGCTCTACGGCAGCGCCTACATTCCGCCCGCGGCTCTGACCAGCATGGCCTTTCAGTTTCTGGGGATCGGCCTGTTCGCCCTTGCCCTCTCCCCTGCCTGGCTGGCCCGCCTGCAAGCCGAATCACCCCCGCGCACCGTACTCAAGATAAGTCTGCTCTTTTCCGCCCTGGCTACCTGCATCATCGTTGTCGGCCTTTACACCTACCGGAGCTTCGAACATCACCACCGGGCGGATGTAGCACGTCAACTTTCGGCCATCGCCGAGCTGAAGGTAAAACAATTGACGGAATATCGCCGGGAACGGCTTGAGGATGCCAAGCTCCTGTCCAGCAACACCTCCATTGCCGCTCTTGTCCGGCGCCAGCTGAAAAACCCTGAAGATACGGGCAACACCCGGCAACTTCAGGAATGGCTGAAAAAAATCCAGATGCACGACCAGTACGACCAGATCCGTCTGCTCGATACCCAAGGGATAACCCGCCAATCGATCCCGGCCGGTTTAAAGCCGGTTTCGGCGGTTATCGCCCAACAGTTGCCGGAGATTCTCCGCTCAGGCCAGGAGACCATCCAGGATTTTTACCGCCACGACCACAATGGCCGGATCTATCTTGCCATCCTGGTGCCCATCCTCGACCCCGAGAACGGCGGTCGACCGCTGGGGCTGATCTCCCTGCGCATTGATCCGACAATGTATCTCTTCCCCTATATCCAGCGCTGGCCCATCCCCAGCCGGACGGCAGAAACCCTGCTGGTCCGCCGGGAGGGCCGGGAAGTTGTCTTTTTAAACCAGCTCAAATTTATAAAAAATACCGCCCTGTCCCTGCGCTTCCCGCTGAGCCAAACCGGTCTCCCAGCCACCCAGGCGGTGTTGGGCCATACCGGAGCTTTCAAGGGGTATGACTATCGCGGCAAGCCGGTGATTACCGATGTACGAGCCATCCCGGATTCGCCCTGGTTTCTGGTCAGCAAAATGGACGCACTGGAAGCCTATGCGCCGCTGCGTACCCAGATGTGGCTCACGGGCGGATTTGTTCTGGTCCTGCTCTTCGGGCTCGGGGCAATCCTGGCCTTTGTCTGGCAGCGCCAGCGCGTGGCTTTTTTCCGGGAACGGCTTAACGCCTCGGCAGCGCTCAAGAAACTGAACCGGGTCTATGCGGTATTGAGCAACATCAATCAGGCCATCGTCCGGATCCGCGACCCGCGGGAGCTGTTCCGGGAAGCCTGCCGCATTGCCGTGGAAGACGGCAGCTTTCGAATGGCCGGCATCTGCCTGCTGGACAAGGAGTCGGGGGCTTTCCGCCAGGCGGCCAGCGCCGGGAATGAGGAGGGCTACCTTGCCAGGCTTTGCGCCACCCCGGCCAATTTCCTTACCGAGCAGGGACCGACCGGCTCGACGGTGCGGGGAGGAAGGTACAGCGTGGTAAACGATATCGAGCAGAATGAACTTCCGCCCCCCTGGCGGGCCGAAGCCCTTGCCTGCGGCTACCGCTCCCTGGCGGCCTTCCCCCTGCTCGTTTTTGGCGAGGTCCGTGGAGCCATCAGCTTCTATGCCGAAGAACCCAATTTTTTCAATGCCAACGAAGTCAAACTGCTTGATGAACTGGCGCGCGACATCGCCTTTGCCCTGGAGTTTTCCGAACAGGAAGAAAGCCGCCGCAAGGCCGAAGAGGCTCTGCGCGAGTCGCAGCAGCTCTTTGCCAGCATTGCCAACACCTCGCCCGCCCTGATCTGGATGTCCGGCCTCGACAAAGGCCGCATCTGGTTCAACCAGCCCTGGCTGGACTTTACCGGCCTCAGCCATGAAGAGGCGGTGGACAATGGCTGGACCGCCGGGGTGCATCCCTATGATCTGCCCCGCTTTCTGCAAACCTACCACGATGCCTTCGAGGCCCGGCAGCCCTTCAGCATCGAATACCGCCTGCAACACCAAAACGGCGAATACCGCTGGCTCCTAAATCAAAGCCAGCCGCGCTACGATGCCTCCGGCGCCTTTGCGGGCTATATCGGCTCCTGCCTTGATATCAGCGAGCACCGCAACCTGGAAAATCAAATGCGCCATGCCGTGAAGATGGAATCCATCGGCACCCTGGCCGGCGGCGTGGCCCACGACTTCAACAACATCCTCACCGCGATCATCGGCTACGGCCAGTTGACTCTCATGGGCATGGCTCCGGACGACCCCCAGCGGTTGAACATCCAGCACATTCTGGAGGGAGCCGACCGGGCCGCCCATCTCACCAAGGATCTCCTGCTGTTCAGCCGCAAGCAGATCAGCGAGCGCAAGCCCGTGAATCTGAGCGAAATCATCAGCACCGTGGAAAAATTCATTGTGCGGGTGATCGGCGAAGACATCACCTGCAAAATCCAGCTCCCGGACCAGCCGCTCACCGTGCTGGCCGACAGCCACCAACTCGAACAGGTGCTGATGAACTTCGCCACCAACGCCAGGGATGCCATGCCCGCAGGCGGCACCTTCAGCATCACCGCGGAAGGGACCATCCTGCACCGGGATTTCATCGCGGCCCATGGTTTCGGCAAGCCCGGCCCCTATGCGCTGCTCACTGTCACCGACAGTGGCTCCGGCATGGATGAGAAAACCCGCCACCGGATCTTCGAGCCTTTCTTTACCACCAAGGAAGTGGGCAAGGGCACCGGCCTGGGGTTGGCGGTGGCCTACGGAATCATCAAGCAGCACGAAGGCTACATCAACGTATACAGCGAACCAGGCCGGGGCGCCACCTTCCGGGTTTATCTGCCGCTGGTCAGCGCGGAGGCACCGGTGGACAAAAAACCGGCGGAAGAAGAAACCCCGGCCCAGGGCACGGAGACCATCCTGCTGGCCGAGGATGATGAAGCACTGCGGGATCTTACCAGAACCGTACTCAGCCAGTTCGGCTACACCGTGATCGAGGCGGGCGACGGGGAGGAAGCGGTGCGGAAATTCACCGAGAATCAGGCCTCCGTCCAGCTGCTGCTCTTCGACATCATTATGCCGAAGATGAACGGCCAGGAGGCCTTTGCCGCGATCAACAAGATCCGGCCGGGATTAAAACCATCTTCATGAGCGGCTATGCCCAAGAGACGATCCGCGAGAAGGCCGGCCTGGGAGACACCGTGCCCCTGCTAGCCAAGCCCCTTTCGCCCACGGAGCTGTTGCGAAAGATCCGGGAGGCTCTGGACAAGTAGGTCCGTGGGCATGGGAAAAAACCCGGAAAAGGTAGGCCCGGCAGTGGTGCAGGTTGCGGCGCACCAAGAGGGCATAAGTTTCGTTTGAGCAGACAAGCTGCTCAACTCAGCTAAAGCGGTCACAGGGTGCCGCAGGTTGCGGCAAGCGGGACGGCGATGCGTACATCAAGTACGTGAGCCGGACAGATCGCCGCAAGATGTGGTGCCATGTGATCGCTTACCGTTACCGAATTTCGATGGCGCTTACCGGGCACGAAGCGGCGGCATCCTCGCAGTCGCAGGTGTGGCACTGGTCCGGGCCGATCACCCATGACTTGTCATCCCGCAATTCAAAAACCGCCGGGCACAACTCCACACACACCCCGCAACCGATGCAGGTTTCCTGATCCACTATTGGTCTGGCCATGATTCTCTCCTCTGTAACTATCCAGCAGCACCGCATCTGCGTTGTTATCAGCCTGCTCCTGGGTACCAACACACTTCGCAGGCTTCTGCCTAGCAGCTACGGCACTGCTGGATAGTTACGGTTTGGGTTGTTTTTGTTCGTTTCCGGCCTTGAGCTGGATAGTTACTCTCCTCCTTCTCTAAGTGTCCGGCAGCCCCGGATCGGCAAGGGATGGACTTTTTCAAGATCCCTGCTATATTGTGACAGTTTTGCCAGCTTACAGCAAGAAAACCTCGGAGGAGAATAGCATGGGCAAAAAAAGCGGCACCGGCCTTACCCGCCTGCGAAACGCCTTCGCCTGGTCCATGGCCGGACTCGCCGCCGCCCTGAAGCACGAAAAGGCCTTTCAGCAGGAGCTTGGCCTCTGCCTCATCCTGGCGCCCCTGGCCCTCTGGCTGGGCGAAACCGGGAGCGAAAAAGCCCTGCTCCTCGGCTCGCTCTCCCTGGTGCTGATCGTCGAGCTTATCAACAGCGCCATCGAAGCGGTGGTGGACCGCTTCGGCGGCGAAATCCATCCCCTCTCCGGCCGCGCCAAGGACCTGGGCTCGGCCGCGGTGTTTCTCGCCCTGACCAACGTGGCGCTGGTTTGGGGTCTGGTCCTCTTCTGCTGACCAGCCGAGACTACTTAATCGGCATACATAGCCGCCATCTCCGCCGTGTCCGCGCCAGCCTTCTCCTGCCGGAGAAAAAGCGGCGGCAAAACCTCCAGCCCCTCTCCGCCATCCTTAATCGCCTCCACCAGCACCAGCCTTGGAACCGCGCCCGGCCAGGGATGCACCCGCCGCAGCCGTTTCGACGCCAGCCCGTTCTCCCGCAAGGCACCAAGCAGGGTGTCGGCCCGCGCAGCCGGGTAAACAAAGGCCGCCCTCCCGCCGCTCTTCAGGGCGAAGGCCGCAGCCTGAGCCATCTCGCTTACTCCGCCGAGGATCTCGTGCCGGGCTTTGCTCCGTTCGCTGGCCGGATGATGGCGGCCGCGGCCGGTCGGGTGGTAAGGGGGATTTGCCGCCACCCGGTCAAAGGAGCCCGGGGACAGCAGGGTGGCAATCCGGCGGCAGTCGCCTTCGACAACCGTAACCCGGCCGGCAAGAGCATTGAGGGCCACATTCCGGCGAATAATTTCGGCCAGGCGCGGCTGCACCTCAAGGGCGGCAAGGCTGACCGCTGGATAACGGTGGGCCAGAATCAGGGAGATAACCCCGCAGCCGGCGCCAAGGTCGAGGATGCGCGCCCCGGGTTCCGGGGTGAAGAAATGGGCCAGAAGAACGGCATCCACGGAAAAGCGGTAGCCCTGCCGGGGCTGCAGGCAGCGCAGCTTGCCTCCAAACAGGCTCTCTTCGCTGAACTCCTTCCCAATGGCCATCCGGCTTCAAGTCAGGAGGGTACTTTCTCTTCGGGCACGATCTTATTGAGCAGCAACCCGGTGAGCAGTTTCGGATAAAAATAGGTGGACTTGTGCGGCATGACCAGCCCCTCGTCCGCCACCCGTTTCACCTGGGAAACCAGGGTCGGGTTCATCAGAAAAAGAAGGGGGCTTCGGTCGGCGCGGCTTTCGCCCTCTTTGATCGCCACATCAAGGGCGGTATCCGGATCGCTGTAATAGTCCACCAGGCTTTCCTTTACACACCGATCATGATCAAGCTGCAACAGCCGCTCGATGATGAGGTCGGAAAGGATAACCACGTCCAACTCGCGCAGGGGTTCGGGCTGCTTGGCGCCGAGCGCCTCGTCGATCACCCCGTCCCGCAGGGTGAGAAGCAGACAGCGATCCTCCTGGGGATGGTACACCCCGAACATCGTGGCCGCCCGAGAGTTTTCCGCCATGCGGGCCAAAACTTCGACCACCAGAAACTCACGGGAGCCGCCGGTGATCTCCTCCACGATAAAGCTCTGCGCCAGTGTGGCCATCAGCCCGGCCAAAGTTACCGCCTCAGGCATCCGCACCAGCCGGTGGGTGGGAAGCACGGAGAGACCTGGGTCTTCCATGCCGCAGAGATACATCATCGTGTGGTTGTAAGGGCTGTCGGCAACCACCTCGCCCAGCCGCTCCCGCATCAGGGCGCGAAACTGGAGGGCGGTGGTGTAACGATGGTGACCATCGGCAATATAGAGGGATTTTTCCGTAAACAGGGCTCGGACCCGGGCCAGGATCGTCGGCTCGATTACCGCCCAGATGGTATGGGTGCAGCCGTCGTGATCCGTGGCAACAGCGAGCGGCTCCGCAGAGCGGCCGGATTCCAGCAGGGTCATGACCTGCCCCTGAGCATCGGGGTAGAGGGAAAAGATCGGGCTGAACTGGGCGTGGCAGGTGTCCAGCAGGCTGAGCCGGTCGGAGGTGACGCCGGAGAAGGTTTTCTCATGGGGCTTGACGATGCCCTCGGCAAACTCGGCCAGTTGCACCAGACAGAGCAAGCCCTTGCGGGTAAGCCGCCTGCCGGAGGGCAGGGAATATTCGGTATGGTAGAGGTAGATCGCGGGTTCGCTGTCCCGGATCAGGACCCCTTCCTCCTGCCACTTGACAAAAGTTTCCCTTGCCTGGCGATACCTCGCCTCGGTCAACTGCCCGGCGCTGAAATTCTTGCTCAGATCCAGATGGATCATGTTGTAAGGATTCTTCCCGGCAAGGGCGGCCTGGGCCTGAAGATCGATCACGTCATAGGGCGGGGTGACCACCTCTTCCAGATGCTGGATCTTGGCCGGGTTATATCGTAGGGCGCGAAAGGGCGCGATCAAAGCCATGGTTTTATCTCCTTGCCGGCATTTTTTCCCGGCGCACATGAAGCGGTTGACTTCCCTTTGGGGAATAGATATGTTTCCAAAAACTGTAACTATCCAGCAACACCGCATCTGCGTTGTTATCAGCCTGCTCATGGGCGCCAGCACACTTCGCCGGCTTCTGCCTAGCAGCTCCGGCACTGCTGGATAGTTACGGTTTGGGTGGTTTTTGTTCGTTTCCGGCCTTGCGCAGGATAGTTACCAAAAACTGAGCCATTACATAGTAAAAAAACAGCCATCTTTCAAGTGGACATTGTACCCGGTCCACGTTCTTTTCCAAACTAACTTTTCCCCTATCGAAGAGGTGTTTAAATGTACGACATCTTCACCCGCACCCATTTTTCCTCGGGCCACCATCTGCGCGACTATCCCGGCAACTGCGAACGACCGCACGGCCACAACTGGCAGGTGGAGGTGACGGTCCGCGCCACCGAGCTTGACGCGCTGGGCATGGGGATCGACTTCAAGAATCTGAAAAAGGCGGTGCAGGTGGTCATGGACGAGCTGGACCACCAGAATCTCAACGAACTGCCAGCCTTTCAGAAAAAAAACCCATCTTCCGAAAACATCGCCGCCTACATCTTCAGCCGCCTGCGGGAGTCGCTGCTTTCCGAACGCTACCGGCCTTACAGCGTCACGGTCTGCGAAACGGAGAACTGCTGCGTGACCTACCGTGAAGGCTGAGCCAACCCTTCAGCTTTCCGAGATTTTTTACAGCATCCAGGGTGAGTCTTCTTTTGCGGGCTACCCCTGCCTTTTCTTCCGTCTCTCCGGTTGCAACCTGCGCTGCTCCTACTGCGACGCCAGGTACACCTACGAGGAGCCTGCCACCCCGACCCCGCTCCCCACCCTGCTCAGCGAGGCGGCGCGCTACCCCAACGCCCTCATCGAGCTCACCGGCGGCGAGCCCCTGTTGCAGGAGGAGGTTTACCCGCTCATGGCGGCCCTGCTCGCGGCGGGCCGCACCGTGCTGCTGGAAACCAACGGCAGTCTCAGCCTTGCCCGGGTGCCGCGGGAGGTGGTGAAGATCATCGACCTCAAGTGTCCGGACAGCGGCATGGCCGAAAAAATGGCGCTAGGCAACCTCGACCAGCTCGAGCCCCACGACGAGATCAAGTTCGTGGTAAGTTCCCGGCCGGACTACAACTGGGCCAAGGGTATGATGGCCCAACACCGCTTGGCCGAAAAGGCCAGGGTGATTCTTTCCCCGGTAATCGGCCGCCTTGCCCCCGCCCTGCTGGCCGAGTGGCTCCTGGCCGACGCGCTTCCGGCCCGGCTCCAGCTTCAGCTTCACACCCTGCTCTGGCCGGGGCTGAAGCGGGGGGTCTGATTCCCCTATCGCAGACAACCAGCAACCAACAGGAAAATGACCGCATGGCCAACCCCTGCACGGTCTTGATTACCGGCGCCACCGGCTACATCGGCCGGCGGCTGAAGGAGAGGCTACTGAAACACCCGGAACTGACGCTCCGGCTGCTGGTACGTAACCGGCATAAGGTGCGGGCAGAGGTTCTCGCCAGCGTTGAGGTGGTGGAGGGCGATACCTTCAGCCCCGAGGCATTGGCGGCAGCTCTCTCCGGCATCGAGGTCGCCTTCTACCTCATCCACTCCATGGGCTCGGGCCAGGATTTCGCAGAGCGCGACCGACAAAGCGCCGTCAATTTCCGCGACGCCTGCATTGAAGCCGGGGTGAAACGGCTTATCTATCTTGGAGGGTTGGGGGTAAAGGAAAGTGCCAGCCGTCATCTGTTGAGCCGTATCGAGACCGGAGAAATCCTCAGCTCCTGCCCCGAAAGGTTGCAAACCATCTGGTTTAGGGCCGGGATCATCATCGGCGCGGGCAGCGCCAGTTTCGAGATCATCTACAACCTGATCCAGAAGCTGCCCCTTATGGTAACCCCGAAGTGGGTTACAACCCGAACCCAGCCGGTGGCGGTGGCCGATGTACTCGCCTATCTGGAAGCGGCCATCGCCATAGAGATCCAAGGCAATCTGGTGGTGGACATCGGCGGCGAACCCATGAGCTTTCGGGAGATGATGCTTCGGGCCGCAACGGTCATGGGGCTGAGCCGGTTGCTGCTGCCGGTGCCGATACTGAGCCCTCGCCTCTCCTCCTTCTGGCTGATCCTCTTTACCCCCATCCCCTACCGGATGGCAGCCGCCCTGGTGGAGGGACTCCGCTCGGAAACCGTCATCCAGAACGACCATGCCCAACGCCATTTCCCAGAAATAACGCCCTTAAGCTATGAAAGCGCGGTTAAGGCAGCCATTGCCGAACTGGAGCAGGACTTGGTCGTCAGCCGCTGGTGCGACAGCTCCACGAAGCCGTTCTGCGACATCCTGCACCAGGATAACCCCGGCACCCCTATCCTGCGGGACCAGCGCGAGATCCCCCTGCACGGGCTGAACCCGGCCCTGGTTTACGCGGCAATCAAAGAGATCGGCGGGGCCGATGGCTGGGGCACCTACAACATCCTCTGGCAGATCAGGGGTTTTTTAGACAAGCTGACCGGCGGCTATGGCCTGAACCGCGGACGAAGGCAGCAAAAAGAACTGCGCGTTGGGGATGCCATTGATTTCTGGAAGGTGGCAGATCTCAAGGAAAACAAACGGGTTCTGCTTGTGGCCCAGATGAAGGTGCCGGGAAAGGCCTGGCTTGAGTTCGACATCCAGAACGACCGGCTGGTGCAGACCGCCCATTTTCATCCGCGCGGGTTGCGGGGCAGACTTTACTGGTATGCGGTCCTGCCCTTTCACGAACTGGTGTTCAAGAACCTTGCCGAAAAAATCGTGGCGCGGGCCGCCAAGGCAAGCGTCGCCCGCCGGGGCTGAACAGGCAGCCCGGACTATTTCCCGGCCAGACCATCGACCACGGACTTGTACTTCTCGTGGATCATTTTCCGGTCGAACTCCCAGAATTCGGCAAGCATTGCCTGATCCTCATCTTCGGAAAAATACGCTCGGACGGCAGGAAAGAAGACCTTATCCTCTTTGGCGATGTGCCTGGGGTAGAAATCCGCCAGGGTATGCAGACCCCTGGCGATATCCTCCAGGGCAGCGGAGTCGCCATGGCGATAGCGGGTATTGGCCTCGACCAGCTCCCTGGTCGTACTCCGGCCAAAGGCGTGCTCTGCAATGAGTTCGTTCATCACCCGCCGGTCTGCCTCTGACAGCCCCTTCCTGTTCAACTCCCGGAACAGGATATCCTCTTCTTTCCCGTGGTGGGTGCGGTCGGCATAGGTCCGGACAAAATCCACGGCGGTGTCAACAAACGAGGAATCGATCTTCCTGGTTTTCACCACCTCTACCAGCCTTTCCTGAATGATGGCGAGCATCCGTTCAATGAGCCGGTGCTCGATCATGAGTGGTCCGCGTGCCTGCATCTGCTGTCCTCCCCTTTTTGCTATCGGCTTATCTTCACCCCAAGCTTGGCCTCAAACCTCTCCTTGTTGATGACGAACCGCGCCTGCCGCCCCTTGGAGATCAGCTCTATGCCCAGCGTGGGCTTGAACGGCAAAAACGAGCTTTTCCCCTTCCCCCGCGATCAATGCAAACGTCGCCGTGACCTAAAGGCTTGGGGTCGTTGCCTTTGCCAATAGCAGTCAGTCGGCGATGCAGTATTCAATGATGCTTTCGCAGTGGATCGCGGTTGTGTTTAAAAAGGGTATCCCGAATTCGTTTTTGGTTAGAATCAGGGGCAGTTCGGTACACCCCAAGATCAAGGCATCTATTTTGTCCTGAGCCACCATCCGTTTGGCAATCTCAAGCAACTCGCTCCGGGTTGAATCCTTGAATATGCCCAGTTCGATTTCTGAAAACAATCTGTGGTGGATGAGTGTTTGTTCGTTCTCGGCAGGGACAACCACAGACATCCCTTTTTGCATAAAAGGCTTCCGATAAAAATCCGATTCCATAGTGAGCTTGGTTCCCAAGAGGCCAAGTTTTTTCAACCCCATTTGTTGTGCTTTTTTGCTTGTTTGCTCCACAATGCTCAACAGGGGAAGGGGGGATAATGCCTGTATTTCATCAAAAACGATATGGGGGGTGTTGGAAGCGATAACCGCAAACTCCGCACCGGCGTTGTGGAGGCATTGGATCTTTCCCACCAGCCACTCGATAAGCTTGTCCCAGGCGGACATCTTCACCAGCCGCATGAATTCGTTGATATTGGCGCTGTAGATAATAATCTCCGGATAGGCAAGTTCGCTATATCGGGTGTTAAAAGCCGAGATAATCTCCCGGTAATAGTCGGAGGTTGATTCCGGCCCAAGCCCACCAAGGATGCCGATAGTTTTCATCTGTGTCCAGCTCCTGACTGTATTGAGACGCCCATCAATAATATTATCGAGCTCGCTCGAATTGGGATTGAAAAGCGAAAACGGCGCCCGATATAATATAATTACCGCGTTCGGATGATCCTCGCAATCCTCCGAAAGAATCCCCTGTTCCAAGCATACCCGTTTCTATATCTTACCTAACTCAGCTCGGGTTGCAATGAACGATTACCTTGCCTTGACTTTGGGTGTTGTCTGCGCTGGTAGTTGGCCACATTGCCCTTGGGTTTACTTACCCAACGCGCACCGGCTTTATTGAGCGAAGGCGGGGGGGCTTACTTCTGTTGCTCTATGCGGCCTATCTCGGTGCCATCCTGCAACAGGGGCAAGGCTACTGACAACCCCTCTGCCGGACGCATCACAAAAAAAAGCTATTATTGCAAAACAGCCAATGCCTATAATATTTCAGGCGTAAGATTTCCAACGGACAAAACTCAGCACGCCGACAGAATTTCTCGGCGGCCAAACCCCAACCAGCGAAAAACCTTGCCTGCGACCATGACCGACAACCTCTGCCCTTCCGAAACATTGCTGCAATCACCCCGCCCTCAGGTTGAAATCGAAAACCAGAGCAAAGCCATCGGCAGCAACCGCCAGCTGCTGGACGTTCTGGATAGCTTTCCCGGCTTTGTTCTGGTTCTCAACCAGAGCAGGCAGATCGCCTTCGCCAATCAGGCCTTTCTCAGTTTTCTCGGGGCCGCAAGCCTTGCCGAGGTGCTGGGGAAAAAACCGGGGGATGCCATCGCTTGCGAGCATGCCATGCAGAGCGCCATGGGCTGCGGCACCACCTGCTTCTGCTCCACCTGCGGCGCGACCAGGAGCACTCCCGCTCTCATCCTGCATCAACCGGAAAACAGTGCGACCCATGAATGCCGGATCAGGCAGGAGAGCAGCGGCAAGTCCTTTGACTTCCGGGTGCATACCGCACCCTTCCCCGGCGGCGACGACAGCCTCTACCTCTTCTATCTCACCGATATTTCCCATGAAAAAAGACGGCGGGCCCTGGAACGCATCTTCTTTCACGATGTGGCCAACATTGCCACTGGCATGGTGGGTTTAAGCCGGATTCTCTGCGAAAAAGAGCTGGGACCAGGAAAAGAGAAGCAGTTTAAAAACGTGCTCCACCGTTATGCGCATCGACTTGCCGATGAGGTCGAGGCGCAGCGCGACCTGGCGGCGGCGGAAAACAACGACCTGTGCCCGCAGGCTGCCCCCTGCGAAAGCCTTCCCCTGCTTGCCGAGATAGCAGCCTTTTACAACAGTGCCGACAACGAACAAACCAGCCGGGTAGAAATTGCCGCCGAGACCGTGGCCACGGAATTTTCCACCGACCTGCGGCTCCTGCACCGCATCCTGACCAACCTGACCAAGAATGCCATCGAGGCCTCCCCCGGCAAGGAGGTAGTCCGCCTCGGCTGCGAACAAAACGGCAACGACCTGGAGTTCTGGGTCCACAACCAAAGTTGCATGTCCGAGCAGGTGCAGCGGCAGATTTTCCAACGTTCCTTCTCCACCAAGGGGTTGGGCCGGGGGCTGGGCACCTACAGCATCAAGCTGCTGGGCGAGCGCTACCTGAAAGGCCAGGTAAGCTTCACCTCTTCTCCGGATCAAGGCACCATCTTCCGCTTTCGCTGCCCCCGCACCCTCGAGCCCGCCAACCCTTGAGGCCTGGCCGGAAAGCCGGAAAACGAGCTTCTCCCCGGCGCTCGCCCGCTCAACCAGCCCGGTCCGCCCCTGCTCTGCCGGGCAACTCCATTCCCTTGACTTGCCGCCTTCCCTGCCCTGATTTTTTCGCTTGACATGGGGCGGCCACTGCCTATAGTATATCAACATATAAACAATCGTTTATATAAGAAGAGGCTAACCTTTTCCTGTTGGGGCTGCAGTTGACGACAACCAAGACACCTGAAACACCGGACGAGATCATTCCGGGCTCCATCGTTTTTCTGGCCAGGGCGCTGGCTGACGAAAATCGGGTGCGGATCATCATGTCGCTTGCGCAAGGGAAAAAAACGGTTTCCGCCGTGGTCGAGGAACTTGGTATCTCGCAACCCCTGGCCTCTCATCATCTTAAGGAACTTAAACGGGCGCTCCTGGTGACCGTTGAACGAAGCGGCCCTTTTATCTATTACGAGCTGGCCGATCCACGCATTGCCGCAATTGCCGCCGATCTGGGTGGATTGGCAGCCCATCTGCTTGCCAACCGGACAACCTTTTAACCGGAAGGAGGACTTATATGAAGGAGCTGCAAGAAATTCTGGGCAGACTGGAACCAGCCGTTGCGCTTTCCGCGCTGGCCCCGGCCCTGAAAAATATCCTGACCCATCTTGCGGAAGAGGACAGGATCAAATTTATCACGGAAATGATCGATGATCCGGACGGGGACAAACTCTCCAGCATGGTGCATCTCTGACTGGCCGAGTGCATGGACGAAGGTGTCGATCCAACCCATATGTGTCAAAGTCTGGTTCACAAGGTAGCCCAATCCAAGCAGCTTTTGGCCGTGGCCGATCCGGGCATCCTGGAGTTTTTTGAAAATTGGCTGGACGAACTTGAAGACGAAGCAATGGCGTATCTGAAAAAACACCCGGGGGCCAAAGCCCCGGCCCTGGCTGCCGATTTGGGGCTTTCAAAGAGTGGCGCCGATTTTCTGCTGGCCAAGATAAACTTGAAAAAACCGTAACTAATCCAGCTCAGTGCCGGAAATGAACAAAAACCACCTAACCGTAACTATTCAGCAGTGCCGTAGCTGCTAGGCAGAAGCCTGCGAAGTGTGCTGGTGCCCATGAGCAGGCTGATATAGCTGAGTTGAGCAGCTTGTCTGCTCAAACGAAACTTATACCCTCTGGGTGCAACAACGCAGATGCGGTGCTGCTGGATAGTTACAAAAAACCAACTAAGGAGGAATGAGATGCCGAAAATCCGCGTATTTCTCAACGAACCATGCGGCAAAACCTGAAGCCATTTCACGACCATGCTGCCCAGGTTGGGCGAGCTGTTCCCCAATATGATTGAGCTTATCTCCAAACCTCGCCAGGAGTATCAGACAGCGGCCTATGCCGAACTCGGTCTGCCCAAGGCCCCGGCGATCATGGTGGGCGGCGAAGTTATCGTCGAAGGCAAGGACATTGACGAAGCAACGCTTGCATCGGCCATTCGCCATCATCTGGAAGGGAGGGATTCATGAATCTGGCAATCGTCATCTCCACCAAGAACAGCGAAAATATCTTCAATGCCATGCGGTTGGCCAACGTGGCGGTAAAAAAGGGCGACGAGGTGAGCGTTTTCATGCTGGGCGAAGCGGTTTGCTACGAAGAAACCACTACGGAGCAATTTAACGTTCAGGAACAGGTCGAACAGTTTACCGGCGATTTTTATGTCTGAGGCGGCTGCCTCAAGTCCCACGGTCTGGTGGGATCGAGCTCCTGTCCAATCGCCTGGATGGATGACCTCTACGAACTGATCCGCGAGGCAGACAAGGTTCTGACCTTTTAAGGAGGAAACAGGCATGGTGAAAATCGTCGTGCTGGGCGGCTCATTCGGCGGCTTGACCGCGGCCCTGGAGCTCAAAAGACTGCTGGGCAGCAAGGCCGAGGTGACGGTGGTGAGCGAAGAAAACCGCTTCATCTTTCTCCCCTCGCTGCCGTGGCTGATCATGGGTTGGCGCAGACCCGCGGACATCACCCTGCCGGTCGCCGATATCCTGGAGCCTCGGGGGATCAAGTTTATCCACGCCGCGGCCCTGGAGGTGCAGCCGGAACCCGGCCGGGTACGGACCGCGGTTGGCGAACTTGCCTATGACTATCTGGTGGTCTCCACCGGCCCCAGGCTGGTCTTTGAGGAGATCCCCGGCCTGGGTCCGGACCAGGGCTACACCGACTGCACCTTCACCATTGATCATGCCCTTAAAACCGGGAAAAACTGGCAGGCGATCCTCGAAAATCCCGGCCCGGTGGTGGTGGGCTCCGCCCAGATGGTGAGCTGCTTCGGCCCCTCCTATGAGCTGGCCTTTGAAATGGATGCCGAATTGCGGCGGCGCAAGATGCGCCACAAGGTGCCGCTTCTTTATCTCACCTCCGAGCCCTACCTCGGCCACATGGGAGTAGGGGGGGTGGGCAATTCCAAACGGTTCATGGAAGATGAGTTTGCCAAGCGGGAGATCAAGGCGATCACCAACCAGGCCATCGACGAGGTGGCGCCGGGGGAGATCCGCCTCAAGGAGGGGGCAAAAATCCCCTTCAAGCTGGCCATGCTCGCCCCGCCCTTCAAAGGGGTGGCGGCGGTGGCGCCGCTGGGCAACCCCCGGGGTTTTGTCCCGGTTGACCACCATTACCGCCACACCAGCCACCAAAATATCTTCGTCATCGGGGTGGCCATGGCCATTGCCCCTCCCGAGCCGACCCCGGTACCGGTGGGGGTTCCCAAGACCGGCTCGATGACGGTGAAGATGGCCAAGGTCGCCGCCGCCACCATTGCCGCCGAAGTTAATGGCGCGCCACTCCCCACCCCGGAGGAGCTGGCGGTGATTTGCCTCATGGACATGGGCAACACCGCGGCCCTGATGAAGGCCTGGCCGATTCTCCCGCCCCGCCAGGAATCCTATACCAGAAAAGGAGTCTGGGCCAAATGGCTCAAGCTCTCCTTTGAGCGCTACTTTCTCTATAAAATGAAGCACGGCCTGAGCCAATTGCCGTAAAATGGAGGCAATAATGCGCAAAAAATCTCTGGTGGCGCTGTCGGTAGATCACCCGAAAACCGTGCTCCTGCTGTCGCTGCTTCTGGCCCTGCTCTTCCTGAGCCAATTCCCGAAGATGACCACCGACACCAACCCCAAGAACATGCTCCCCGCCACTTCCGCGGTACGGGTAAGCAACGACGGGGTGGAAAAGACCTTCGGCCTGTACGAAGACATGCTCGTCCTCGGGATCAGTCACGATCAGGGGGTGATCAATCCGGCAACTCTAGCCAAGGTGGCGCGGATCAGCGAAGCGATCTTGCAGATTGACGGGGTGGCGGCCCGCGATGTGGCGAGCTTCACCACCGTGGACAATGTGACGGTGGCGGAGGGCGCTCTCAAGGTGGCGCCGCTGATGGGCGCGGTCCCAAAACAGGAGGCGGCGCTTGCCGGGCTGCGCCGGGAGCTGGCGGATAACCCCCTCTTTTTAAACCGGCTCATCTCCGCGGACGGCAAAACCACCGCCATCTACATCCCCCTGGAAAAGGGGGCCAACGGCAAGAAGATCGCCGACCGCCTGCGGGAGATCGTCGGGGCTGAGGCCGGGGCAGAGCGTTACGCCATCGCCGGTGACCCGGTGGCCCGGGACACCTTCGGGGCCGAGATGTTCAAGCTCATGGGGATGTTCGCGCCGGTGGCCGGAATGATCATGTTCGCCGTGGCCTTTTTCATGTTCCGCAGCCTGTTTATCTCCATGGCCATCATGGCCCCGGCCATGATCATCATCATCTGCAGCATGGGGCTTATTATCGGCATGGGCTATCCGGTCCATATCATGAGTTCGATGAGCCCGGTCTTTCTCATGGCCATCGCCACCGACAGCATCCACATCTTCAACGAGTTTTACTTTCGCTTCCGCGAAAAGGGGGACAGGCGGGCGGCCATCCTCGACACCATGCGGGCCGTGGGCAAGCCGCTCATTTACACCGACATTACCACCGCCGTGGGTTTCGCCTCGCTGATGCTTGCCAACATCATCCCGGTCAAGGTCTTCGGCTTCGGGGTGGCCTTCGGCACCATGCTTCTTCTCCTCTTGAGCTTTACCCTGGTCCCGGCCCTGCTTACCTTTATCCGGCTGGACAAGGTGAAACAGATCACTGCCGACGAAGATCCCGGCACCGGCAAGGCCGCCCTCTTGCTGATGGGCCTGAGCCGGATCGGCGGCGGCCGGCCGCGGGCCACCCTGCTGGTTGTGGCACTACTGACCGTCTTCTCGGTGATCGGCCTGAGCCGGGTTCATGTAAACAATAATATGGTGGAATGGTTCAAGCCGGGCAGCGAGATCAGAAAGGCGGACCGGGTGTTGAATCAGGCCCTGGGCGGCACTTCGCTTGCCTATGTGGTGGTCGGGGCCGGAGAAGACGAGTTCATGAAAAATCCCGAGGCCCTGCGCTACATCGAGGGGTTACAACGCAGACTTGAAACCCTGCCGGTGGTGGGCAAGACCTTTTCGGTGGTCGATTATGTCAAGCGGATCAATCTGGTCCTTCACGACAACGACCCCAAATTTGACGCGATTCCCGAAACAAAAGAGATGATCGGCCAGTACCTCTTTCTCTTTGCCATGTCCGCCAAGCCCTCAGACCTCAACAACGTGGTAGACTATCCCTTCCGCCAGGCCAATATCCAGGTGCAGCTCAAGACCTGGGACGCCCGGGCCATGCGCCAGGTGATCGCGGCCATGGAGGAATACGCGAAGGCCCATCCCCTGCCCCTGACCCTCAAACCGGCGGGCATCGCCTATTTCAACCTGGTCTGGAACAACGAGGTGCTGATGGACATGGTGAAGGGTTTTCTCGCGGCCCTGGTCATGGTCTTTATCATCCTGGCGATCAATTTCCGTTCGCTCAAGTGGGCGCTGCTGAGCTATGTGCCCCTGCTTTTCACCATCCTCCTTCTTTACGGGGTGATCGGTTTTGTGGGCAAGGATTTCGACATGCCGATCTCGGTACTCTCCTGCCTGTCGCTGGGCATGGCCGTTGATTTCGCCATCCATTTTGTGGGCCGTTTCCGTTTGCGCCGAGCGGAGAGGCAAGAGGTGGAAACCCTGGCCGACAGCCTGGCCTGGACCGCAGCCCGGCCCGGCAAGGGGATCATGCGCAATGTCCTTCTCTTTGCCGCCGCCTTTTCGGTGATGCTCTTCGCCCCCCTCACCCCCTATATTACCGTGGGCGCCTTTATCGTCAGCATGATGTTCCTGAGTGCCCTGATGACCATCATCTGCCTGCCGGCCATCATAGTCATGATGCAGGGCCGCTTTGCCAAAGGAGAATGAAATGAAACGATTTGCCCTGCTGGTTATCCTGCTGGCCTTCTGCCTGCCAACCCGCGCTCTGGCCGCCTCGGCCGAGGAAATCGTCCAGAAGTCCCAAGCCGCCTTTTTTTATCCCGGCAAGGACTTCAAGGCCAGGGTCATGATGAGGCTGATCAGCCCCGGCGGCCAGGAACGGCTGCGGGAGCTGACCATGCTCCGCCTGAACACCGGCGCGGCCGGGGGCGAGCAGAAATACTTCATGTACTTCTTCCAGCCCGCCGAGGTGAAGGACATGACCTTCATGGTCTTCAAGGATCCGGCCAAGGACGACGACCGCTGGCTCTTCGTGCCGGCCATCAACATGGTACGGCGGATCGCCATGCAGGACAAACAGGCGAGTTTTGTCGGCTCGGACTTCACCTACGAGGATGTCTCGGGCCGGGATCTGGCGGATGATACGCACGAGCTGACCAAAGAAGAGACCCTGAACGGCAAGGGGTGTTTCGTGGTCAAAAGCACCCCGAAGGCTGGCAGCGCCAATTACAGTCACAAGCTCTCCTGGATCGACAAGGCGACCTGGCTGCCCATGCAGGAAGAGTACTATGACCGGGCCGGCAAAATTATCCGGCTCTTCACCGCCGACGAGGTGCAAGTGGTCAAGGGCTTTGCCACCATCACCAGACGGACGATGAAAAATCTCGCAAGCGGCCACCGGACCGAAGTCTCCTATCGCAGTCAGGATTACAATATCGGCCTCGATGCCAGCCTCTTTTCGGAGCGGTTTCTCCGGCAGCCTTCCAAAAAGTGGGTCGAGTAGCCATGCCAGGGGTCGGCCCGACTTGGATAAGAACGATAAGTCTCACTGGACTCCTGGGGCTGATAATGCTGCTGCTCCCGGCGCACCCGGCCAGGGGCGAAATAACCCTGCACGGCTTTATCCAGGGAAACTACAGCCTGAACACGGCTTCGGCGAACCCCGATGGCCGGGATGCCAAGCTGGCCGAGGAGCGGCTTCAGCTTAAACTTGAGACCGACCAGGGGCCGCTGCGCCTCTTTGTCAAGAGCGACCTGGGCTGGGATCACCTGGAAGACCAGGAGGTGCTGGAGCTGCGGGAAGGAACCCTTGCCTACACTGCCGCTACCTGGGATCTTAAGCTCGGCAGGCAGATGGTCACCTGGGGGGTTGGAGACCTGGTGTTCATCAACGATGTTTTTCCCAAGGATTATGAGGCCTTTTTTGCCGGCCACCCCCTCGAATACCTGAAAAAAGGGGTGGACGGGGCAAAAATCGGGTTCTATCCCGAGATTGCCTCCTTCGAGGTCATCGCCATCCCGCGCTTTACCGCCAACCATTTCCCCGCGGCCACGCGCTTCTGGCTGTTTGACCCGCTGCCGGGGGTAAGCAACCGGCAAACCGTCGAGCCAGGCACCAGCCTGGAGAATACCGAGGTGGCAGTGCGCGCCTACCGCGACCTCGCCAGCTTTGACCTCTCGCTCTACGGCTACCGGGGTTTTTTTCGGCAGCCCGCCATGCAGCCGGACGATCCGGCAGCTCCCACCCGGCTGACCCTCTGGTATCCGAGGCTTGCCGTTTACGGCGCCAGCCTGCAGGGCAGCGGTCTGGGCGGGGTGGTAAGCCTGGAGGGCGGCTACTACGATTCGCGGGATGACAGGGCTGGCAACGATCCCCTGATCCCCAACAGCCAGGCCCGGTTTCTCCTCGGCTATCAGCGCCAGTTCTGGGAGGATTTCACCGTCGGCCTCCAGTATTACGGGGAAAGGATGCTGGACTATGGAGACTACACCGCCACCCTGCCCTCTGGAATGCCCACAGAAAAAAGGTTGCACGATCTGGTCAGCATCCGCCTGACCCAGCTCCTCCGGCATCAGACCGTAAAGCTCTCCCTTTTCGCCTTTCGCGGACTTTCCAGCGCCGATTACCTGATCAACCCCGAGGTCAAATACAATTTAACCGACCAGCTTTGGCTGGCGCTGGGAGCCAATTTCTTTGGCAGCGGCGAGCCCTGGACTCAGTTCGGCCAGCTCGACCGCAACGACAACGTCTATTTCCAGACCCGCTATGAGTTTTGAACACTTCCTGATTCGCATTTTTCCGCAACCTCCTGCCGTTAAGCTCAACGAGTGGCGGGAAAATGGATGGGAAATTTATGGGCCATGATCACCTCACACAGGGGAATAGCAGTAAGTCAAGCCTGACCCCAATGACCTGCTCAAGGACACCAATTATTCTAATGCGATACTATGTGACAGGAAGTTAGAAGTCAAAATAAAAATCCTAGAGGATGGCTGGGGTCTGGTTTGACTTTCTATCATTTGTCGGCAAGCAAGGCCCCCATCCTAAGCCTTCTTTGATGGGAGGATCAGGCCCAGTTTGCCAACTTCAATCCCCTTATTCTGCCGAAATGTCTCTGATTATTTGTCACCAGCGTGAGATTACGGGTAAGCGCACTGGCGGCGATGATCAGGTCCAAGTCGGCAAGCCGCAATCCTTGAACCTCCAGGTTTGCCTTGATTCTCCCAAATGTTTCAACCGTTTCCGGGCCGGGGGGCAAAAGGGTAAATGAACCTTCTATGGTTTTGAGCTTGGCAAGATTAGCCTCGATATTTTGGGACTTGTAGGCACCATAGTAGAGTTCCATCATGGTGATGGTGCTGAGATACATAGGGTCATGCAAATGAGCGCGGAGATTTTCCCCTACCCCGGCATGTCCTTTCAGGGCATAGATTACCGTGTCGGTGTCGAGAAGAAACATTACAGTCCTCCGACAAGTCGTTGGCTGTTTTTGCGACCATTTTTGATTTCGGCGACGATCTCATCGGCCTGCCTGGGGTCTTCCCATGAGCCGGACAGTTGCAGAAGCACCTCGGCTGGGGACGGCGTGGAACTAAACACCTTCTGTGAAGACAGATGCGCTTTGACCAGAAAGATTATCTCCTGGCTCACCGATCTGTTTTCAGTCGTTGCCAGTCTTTTTAATTGTTCGTACAGGCCGTCATCGATTCCTTTCACTTGCAGATTCGCCATAATTCCCTCCTTGTCATCATCCACGCAGTCACTTTCATGAAATAGTAAGAAAATGTCATGATGTGGTCAAGTTAAAAATGGGCATCCGGCGGGATAGTCTTGCCTTTCTATTTGAGAAGGCTACCTTTACGCTTGACGTACAACATAAAACACACTACATTCAATCATGATTAAATCTTTCCGCTGCAAGGATACGGAGGCCCTCTACCAAGGAAAGCACGTCAGGAAATTCGAATCCGGCCAAGCTCAGGCAGAGAAAAGGCTCGAAATTCTGGACAATGCAAAAAACACTAACGATCTGATGGCTTTGCCGAGCAACCGCTTCGAAGCATTGAGCGCTGACCGTGCCGGGCAATGTAGTATCCGCGTCAATATGCAATGGCGCGTATGCTTCGAATGGAAAGATGCGGATGCTTACAACGTGGAAATTGTTGATTACCACTAAAGGAGAATAAACATGGCTAACCAAATGCGCGCAATTCATCCCGGCGAAATTCTCAAAGGTGAACTGGAAGAACTCAACCTGTCCGCTAATGCCTTTGCCAAGGCACTGGACGTGCCCACCAACCGAATAACTGCGATTCTCAATGAGAAGCGAAGCATCACTGCTGATACCGCCCTGCGCCTCGCCCAATTCTTCGGCAGCACACCAGATTTTTGGATGAGCCTGCAAAGCAGCTACGATGTAAAGGTGGCGCGAGCAGCAGTAGGTGAAGAGATTGAGAAACGCGTAAAACCCAAGGAATTACTGGCTGCTTAAAGTGCCAACCACCGCGGAAGAGATGGCAAAGATACTGGCGGCGCACGGACACGAATAACAGGCAATAACGCTTACCGCGCAAGGCCACACAGGAAACACTGGACGGCCTTGCTTTCTCCCCTTCTCGCCATAACAGCAATGATCCCAGACTCTCCGTTTTTCAAAAACCTCCTGCAACTGAATCACCTTGCCGATAAAGGCACCACCTGGCTCTTTCTCCCCGGCATGCGCTTTGCGGATACCCAGGCGTGGTGGCAGGATACCCTCCGGCAAAGCCCGCACGAAGGGGTGGATCTGCTGTATCTTGCGGACCGGACGGGCCAGCGGCAAGAGCTGCCGAAGCAGGCCCTGGTCCCGCCGCTCTGGGCTGGGGAGGTGATGGCGGTGTTCGAGGATTTCCTGGGCAGTACCGTGGTGGTGCGACATCCCGTAATGGATGGGCATGGCTGGCGGCTTCTCTCCCTCTATGGACATGTCCACCCCCTGGTCGAATGCGGGGAGATGGTTTCGGCAGAAGCGCCCCTGGCCGAGGTTTTATGCGGAAAGGCGCGGGGACCGTCGGCCCCGCCGGATCATCTCCACCTCTCCCTTGCCTGGCTGGCGCCGGGCATGTCGCCAACGGAGCTCAGTTGGCCAACCCTGTGGAGCAACCTCGGCATCCGACTAATCGATCCTTTACCCCTGGTTCAGCCCGGCCCCATGATCGACTGAAGGCTGCAACTGCGGTTGCGTGTAGCGAAAAACCACGGTACGGAAAAAATCAATCATCGCCTGCCGGCGCCCGGCAACCCTCTTCTGCTCCGGGATCAGGCCGCAGGCGGTCATGCGGCTGATGGACATCTTGTACTCGACATGCCCGACATGGCGGTTATCCAGGTACCAGGCATAGGTGAGGCCGAAAAGCAGGCCGGGCGGGGTAAAGCCTTCATCGCCGTTCACCAGCCGGGTATAGAGGCGGGGGTCGCCTGCCGCCTGCCGCATCCGGACCAGCCCCAGAAACCGGGTCAACTCCGCCGGGCTGAAAAAACAGCACCGCTCCGCCTCCGGCCGCAAAATCAGCCGGAACTCATAGCCCAGGGCTTCGCCGTCGCGCTCCACGGGCAATCTCCTTTTTTCCCCGGCGTAATTGCCCAGCAGGGACTGGCCCAGGGCAATCAGCAAGCCCACCTCGAACTGGTCCGGCTTTGCAAAAATATCCTCCCGGATCTTGATCATCCGATCCGCGGGATCATAGAAGGAGAGGATGGTGTCCCATTCCTGAGCCCGGGCCCACTCCTCCCGATTAAGCAGGACAACCCCGGCTACCCTGTCCAGATGGACAAGGGGAATATCCCCGTGCCGCCAGAAGATCCCGGCCAGCGCCGGCTGCAGTTCTTCGGCAATGGCCAGGGTGCGCAGCCGCTCGCGAAAAGCGGCAAACCGCTGGCTGGCCGTCTGCCCCAGGGGGTCGAGAAGTACCGCCTCCCCACCGCCCGGACCGCCGAACTGGTACTTCACTACTCCGCTTAGGGAAGCGCGGATCGCCCACATGACCCGCACCGCCGCGGCCAGGGAAGCGGGATCATGCTGGATCACCCCGCGCTGCTCGATATCGTCCTGGGAAAAGAGCCGGGCCTCGACCGGGGAAAAACCCATGGCCTTGACCTCGTCCCGGTCAAGATAGATAGGCACCTTGTTTTCCAGGGCATAGCGCTGGAGAATGGACCCGGGAATATCGCGCAGGCCGAGAACCAGGATCTGGGTAAAAAGATCCTCCACCCCGCCGGGGATATTGCGGTGATAGGCGGCAAGCAGATCGGAGACATGAAAACGCTGGCGATGGTCGCCCTGGGCCTCGCCATTTCCGTTGCCATGGGCCATATCTGTTTCCCCGGCCTGGGCCCAGAGATTGGCGACCAGCATCTTGAGCGCCCCGCGGTTATCGCGGATCGCCTGGGCGATGCCCGGCACTTGCAGGATCGGCACGATGCTGGTAAACAGGCTGCCCGGAGCGAAGAGGAGGATATCCGCCTCGGCAATGGCGGCCAGCACCTGGGGCGGCGCCTGGGGCTCGGCGGCAAACTCCACGAAAACCCGGTCCACCGGATAGCCGCGCCGGGCCTGGCCGGATTTAAATTCCCCGCTCACCAGCACCCCGTTGCCGTACAGGACCTTAAGCCGAGCCGGGGTGGTGGTGCAGGGAAAGACCGCCTCGGAATTGGCGCCGATGAGCTCGGCCAGCAGAGAGATCCCGGCCAGTTCCTCCTTGGCAAGCAAAATGGCGGCGGCGAGCAGGAGGTTGCCAAGACAATGGGGGCGGTCGAGCTGGGGCCGCAACCGGGGCTCGGTAAAAAGCGCCTCGACCAGCGTGGCCAGCCCATGGCCCATCCCCTCGGGCAACGCGGCGAGATTTACCTCGGCCTCAGCCAGCAGACCATGCGGCGAGGAAGGCGGGGTCTCAAAGCGGTGATTGAACAGGCGATGAAGCTCCCGGCAGACCAGCAACGCCTCCCGGTGGTCCAAATCGTACTGCGCTTGCAGCTTCTCCTGCCGGAGGGAAGAAAGGAGGACATGACGGATATCTCCCAGGGCGATGAGGGGCAGATCCTTGAGCAGTTCGCCGCTGGAGCCGCCGTCGTCGGTGATGCAAACCACCGCCCTGGTTTGCGGGAAAACCTCTTTAAGGCCCTGAAAGGGATCGCCGGGCCAACTAGGATTACGGCTGTCCCCGCCGATGAGATTGGAAAGCCCGGTGCCGCCCCCGAAAACCACCACCCGGACTTCCCTGGTTTCCACCCCGTTTAAGGCCTGGTTCAGGTAAGCCAGCTCCGTGGTCATGCCTTGCGGCGCGGGCGGCACCCCGGAAAGCGCCAAGCCGATGAGCTTTTCGGCCAGATCACCCTCGGGCAGCAAATCGAGCAGGCCGAAGCGCGCCTCGCCCAGACGGGAAATCAGCTCGTTGACGGACAGGGTTTCAGGCAAGAATGTTCTCCCTTTAATTTACCTGCCGATTACAGGCCGGTGGCCGCCATCTGCTTGCGCACCGCCGCCTCGGAGTCGGCCATGGCCGCCTGCTCCTCGGCGGTGAGCTTGAATTGGATAATCCGCTCCACCCCTTTGTCGCCCAGCACCACCGGCACCCCTAAAAAGCAGCCGGAAAAGCCGAACTCCCCCTCCACATAGGCCGCGCAGGGCAAGACCCGCTTGCTGTCGGTTAGCACCGCTTCGGCCATCTCCACTGCGGCGAGACCTGGGGTATAAAAAGCGCTGCCGGTCTTGAGATGGTTGACGATCTCCGCCCCGCCGTGCTGGGTGCTGTGGACGATGGCGGCCAGCTCCTCGGCGGACAAGAGGTCGGTGACCGGCACCCCGGCCACATTGGCCAGCCTGATCAGCGGCAGCATGTTGTCGCCGTGGATGCCCATGACCAGGGCGTTGACATCGCGAGGCGCCACGCCCAGGGCCTCGGCCAGGAAAGTGCGGTAGCGGGCGGAATCGAGAACCCCGGCCATGCCGATCACCCGCTCCCTTGGGAAGCCTGTGACCTTGAAGGCCGTGTAGACCATGGCGTCGATGGGGTTGGTGACCACGATCAGGACGCAGTCCGGAGCATATTTGGCCACCTGCTCGGCGCAGGATTTGACGATGGCCACGTTCTTGGCCAGCAGGTCGTCGCGGCTCATCCCCGGTTTGCGGGCCAGCCCGGCGGTGATGATTACCACGTCGGAACCGGCCAGATCGGCGAAATCGTTGGAGCCGGTGATCCGGTTATTAAAGCCGTCCACCGGCCCTGCTTGCCGCAGATCCAGGGCCTTGCCCTGGGGCACCCCCTCCACCACGTCCAGCAAAAGGATATCTCCCAGGCCGCGACTGGCGGCCCAATGGGCGGCGGTGGCGCCGACATTGCCCGCGCCGATGATGGTGATCTTGTTTCTTCTCATCTCTTTTTCCCTCAAATTTTTATATGGTTAAAAGCAGGGTGATCTTGTTATTTACCGTCTTTCTTTAGCAACTCCTCGACCCGCTCCAGATCCTTGCGCGTATCCACCTCGATGGAGTCATGGGCGGTAAGCACTACCCGGATGCGGTAGCCGAACTCCAGAGCCCGCAGCTGTTCCAGCTTTTCAAACCGCTCCCACTCCCCCTCGGGCAGGCCGACAAAGGTGAGCAAAAACCCCTTGCGGTAGGCGTAAAAGCCCAGGTGCTTGTAGTAGGTGGGCGCCTGAGGCTCCTCGGGGTTGCGCTGGAAGGGGATGGAGGCGCGGGAAAAATAGAGGGCGTTGTTGTGCCGGTCGAACACGGTCTTGACGTGGTTGGGATCGCTGATCTCCTCCTGGCGCACGATCTTGTAGATCAGGGTAGACATGGGCAGGGCCGGATCTTCGAGGAGCGGCGTGGCCACCTGGGAAACCACCTCCGCCTCGAAGAGCGGCTGATCGCCCTGAATGTTCACCACCACGTCCTGCTCCCCGATCCCCATGAGCGTGGCCGCCTCGGCCAGCCGGTCGGTACCGGAAACGTGGTCGGAGCGGGTCATCACCACTTCACCGCCGAAAGAGCGCACGCACTCGGCGATCCGCTCGTCATCGGTGGCCACCGCCACCCGGGAAAGCAGGGCCACGGCGCGGGCCCGTTCGTAGACATGCTGGATCATGGGCTTACCGGCGATCAGGGCCAAAGGCTTGCCCTCGAAGCGGTTGGAATGGTAGCGGGCCGGGATGATGGCCACAACTTTGGCTTGTGCTTTATGCTGGGTATCCATTATCTTCTCTGTGCGGTATGTGGTGTCCGGATTCAACACGCATGGGGAGCGCGGCGCAAAAAACGCTATGAATATACCATCTCATAAAAATGATGCACTGCTAAAAAATTCCGTACCGGCCCCGACCAGGCGATGATTTCCGCTTTGTCGCCCACAGGCATCGCGATCTGCTTCAGCAGCGAAATGCTTGCCGCACCAGCGCAGGAGTTGGCCGGTCGCCTTGGCCTGCCTGTCACCCACCCCCAGGATACGCAGTATCCGCTGCTGCTGACCCTGACCCCGACGCGGCTGGAGCTGCGCCAGACCACCAAGGGCGCGGAAGGGCCGCTGTTCGTCGATTTCCGCGGCGGGTCCATCGAGTACCGGCGCAGGCAAACCACCAGCCGCAAGGAGGCCATTGCCCGGGCAGTGGGGCTCAAGGGCGGGGCAACTCCCAGCGTGCTCGACCTTACCGCGGGCCTGGGCCGGGACAGCTTCATCCTGGCCAGCCTGGGCTGCACCGTCCAGATGGTGGAACGCTCCGCCGTGGTGGCGGCCCTGCTGGCGGACGGCATGGCGCGGGCAGGCGAGGAGCCGGCCCTAGCCGGAATCATGGCCCGCCTCCGTCTCAGAGTGGGGGAAAGCCTGGAGATCCTCCGCACCTGGCAGGGGGATAGGCCCGAGGTGGTGTACCTTGACCCCATGTATCCGCACCGCGGCAAAAGCGCCCTGGTCAAGAAAGAGATGCGGCTTATCCGGTTGCTGGTCGGCGATGACAAAGACAGCGACGCCCTGCTGCGCGCCGCTCTTGCTGTGGCAACCCGCCGGGTGGTGGTGAAAAGGCCGCGCTTGGCCCCGCCCCTGCCCGGTCCGGAAGCAAACTTCACCAGCAGCGGCAAAAACAGCCGTTTTGATGTGTATTTGACCTAAAAACTCCCCGGCGGTTTTTTCCCTTGCAACTGCGGCTTGTTGCCATTGCTGCAATTGTAGTATATTGAAAATCTTCATCAACCCCGAGGACACACGCCCCCCCATGCCTTTTCGCCGCAAAAAATACACCCGCGCCATCCTGCCGCTTCTCTGCCTGCTTGCCTTGGCCCTTCCCGGCTGCCGGCAGGACAAGACCCCGGAAAAACCGGCGGTTCAGGAAGCTCCGGCCCGCCAGCCCGGCTGCCAGGGCTGCCACCAGGAGATACGGCTCGACGCCCAGCACGCTTTGGCCTGCACCGCTTGCCACGAGGGAAACCCCGAGGGGGCAACGCGGGAGCAGGCCCACGCCGGGCTCGTCAGCCACCCCGCCCATCCGGACCAGATGCAAAAATCCTGCGGCACCTGCCATGCCCGACAGGTGGCCGAGGCCGCCGCTTCCCTCCATTTCACCGCGAAAAACGAGGTCAACGCCGTCCGCGCCGCCTTTGGCGCCCAAGCCCCCCTTGCCTCGCTTACCGAAATCCCGATCCAGGCGACAATCGCCTCTCCTCTTGACCTGGCCGATGACCTGCTGCGCCGCCGCTGTCTGCGCTGCCATGTGTACAACTCCGGCGACGATTATCCGGAAACGGTACGCGGTACCGGCTGCGCCGCCTGTCATCTCGCTTACGGCAAAGGCAAAATGAGCAGCCACGCCTTTGTCAGATCGCCGGCGGACAGCCAGTGCCTGCATTGCCATTACGGCAACTTCGTGGGGGGTGACTATTATGGCCGCTTCGAGCACGACTTCAATCTGGAATACCGCACCCCCTACCGGGCCGATGGCAGCGAGAACCGGTCCTACGGGGTGGAGTTCCACCAGCTGGCCCCGGATATCCACCAACAGAAAGGTCTGGCCTGCATCGATTGCCACAGCGGGGCGGAACTCATGGGCGGCCACCGTGGATCGTCGAAAAAGGATAAGGGAATTACCTGTCTTGCCTGTCACGGCTGGCGCAAAGGGATGCCCATGCCCCTTGATAACCTGCGGGTTGAGGCGGACCGGCTGGTGCTCACCACCCGGCTGGGCGGCAAGAAGCTCGTGGTGCCCGAACCCCTCCATCCGGCCCACCGGCAGTACGAAAAAAAGGCCCATTGCACTGTGTGCCACAGTCAGTGGAGCTTTAACGACCAAGGCACCCATCTGCTCCGTACCGAAAATCCAGAGGCGGGGGCCTGGTCCAGGCTAGCCGTGCAGGGCAGTGGCGAGGTGGAGGTGCAGCTGGATAACCCCGCCGACCATGGGCCATTCCTGCGGGACAAGATCACCGGCGCGCCGAGGCAAAGCCTGTGGCTCAAGGGCTATGAGCTGCGCCGCTGGGAAAGCCCCCTGATCGGAGTTGGCCAGGACGGCAGACTCCAGATCTTCCGGCCATCCTGGACCTGCATCTGTCCATGGTCAGCCCCGACAAAAAGGTTATCTTCGACAATCTGGAGGTGGCGCCCAGACAAAAACGCTATCTCCCCTATACCCCGCACACCGTGGGCAAGGCCGGGGCGTTCTTTGGCGAACGGCTCAAGCCCAACCTGCCTGTTGAGACGAAACCATGAGTTGCCCCAAATCTGCCCGAAAATTTTTTCTCCCCGCCCTGTTGTTCCTGGGTGCCACCGCCTTTTTCGGCTGCACGACCAAGCTGCCCACCGGCTCCCCGCCGGCAAAGCCCGCCCCCCCAAGACCGGCCGCCAAGACGGGTCGCATCCCCGCCACCCAGAAGCCCTACCAGATTGAAGGCAAGAGCTACTATCCGCTCCCCTCGGCCGAAGGCTACAGTGAAACCGGCACGGCCTCCTGGTATGGTAATCCTTTCCACGGGCGCAAGACCTCCAACGGTGAAATCTACAACATGTACGACTGGACCGCAGCCCATAAAACCCTGCCCATGAACACCCGGCTCCTGGTGGAAAACCTCGGCAACGGTCGCACCACCACGGTACGGATAAATGACCGCGGCCCCTTTGTGGGCACCAGGATCATCGACCTTTCCTACAATGTAGCCAGAGATCTGGGCATCATCAAGGAAGGAACCGGTCATGTCCGGATCACCGCCCTGGGCGAGGCGGAAACCATCCAGCTTGCCGACAACAAGACCGCGGCCCGCTTCCTGCCCCACGAGGATTTCCAGAAGGGTGATTTTTATGTCCAGATCGGCGCCTTCACCGTCCGGGAGAATGCCGACCGGCTGAAAGAGAGAATGACCAGAGAGGGGCGGGAGGCCGAGGCCGTTCTCTATGATCGGGGCGACCAGATTTTCTACCGCGTCCAGATAAAGGGCGGCGCAACCCTGACCGCAGCCAAAAAGGTAGAGCAGACCATGACCGAAGCCGGATTCCCCGGAGCTTTTGTCGTGGCGCGATAAGGTGGCTTGGGTCATTCCCGGCATCGAGTTGGATAGTTTTACAGCCCCCAGACATTTGCTTGACAGCCGCAGGCCGCTCGTTATATCCATAAGCATGGACCGCTCTTAATTTCACCGCCGGAAACGGTTACTCGCCGACAATGTGCCGCAGACGGCAGGGAATGCCGACGACTCCGCCGTTTCCACTCTGCCGAGGATGACTGTCATGATCTTCAAAGTTTTCAAAAAAAATGAGCTTGCCCGCCTCCATGAACTGCTGGCGGTCAACATCATGGTCGGTCCCGTCGCCAGAGGCAACGACCGAAACGGCAAGCCCATCTACGATTTCGAGGTGATCTCCGATTTCAGCGAACTCGCCCTCGACTACACCCAGACGGTGCATTCACCCAAACGCTTCGTCCTTCCCTACCAGGAAACCTTGTCCACCTTTGCCTTAAACCCTGACGGCTGGGAAAAACATGTTGCTCTCAATGGCCACCATCCCCTGGTCTTCTTCGGCATGCATGCCTGCGACATCAATGCTCTGAACAAGCTCGATCTGGTCCTGGCGAAAAGCACCTACCCAAATCCATATTACCTGGGCAAACGAAAAAACCTCTTCATCCTCGGCCTCAGCTGTACCCCGGAACCCCAATGTTTCTGCCGCTCCATGGGCACCGACTCCGCCAACCACGGCTTTGACCTGTTTCTCACCGATCTGGGAGGCAAATATTTTGCCGAGATCCTTTCCGCCACCGCCTTTGACCTGCTGAGCCAGATCAGCTGCCAGGAGCCGAGCGCCAAGGATCATACTCTTTACAAGCAGATCACCAACGAAAAAAGCAAACGCTACACCGCAACGGTGGACACCTCTGATCTCACCAAGATCCTCGACCTTGAATTTGCTGCAAAAGCCTGGGATTACTGGGGCGAAAAATGCCTTTCCTGCGGAACCTGCGCCAATGTCTGCCCCACCTGTTACTGCTATGGCGTTGAGGAGCAGATCGATCTCAATCTAAAACACGCCGGCAAGACAAGATCCCTGCACTCCTGCAACCTCATCGACTTTGCCAAGGTGGCCGGCGGCCACAATTTTCGCCCGGCAAGCGCCACCCGTCTGAAATACCGCTACTATCACAAGCACCGCGGCTTCGTGGAGGCCTTTGAAGAGCCACTCTGCGTCGGCTGCGGCCGTTGCGGGGCAGCCTGCCTCGCCGATATCACCCCGCCGGAAGTCATCGCCAGCGTCCGCGGCAACATGTAGCGCGTCGTCCAGCAATGCCCGATTATGGGCAAGGAGTAAACAATGCAGAACAAACTCCCTTTGATCGATATTCTTGCCCTGGAGCCAGGCTCACCCCGCCGGGAAGACCCGGCCGGCTTTGAGTATACCCTGCCCGCCGAAATCACCGGCATCTACCCGCTCACCGCGATGGAAAAGCTCTACCAGATCCAGATCATCGACCCTGACCAACGCAACCGTTTTTCCTTCCGGCCCGGCCAGTTTGTCATGCTCGAGCTGCCAGGCATCGGCGAAGCGCCTTTCTCCATCTCCTCTTCCCCGGTACGGCGCGGCGACCTTGAGCTGTGCATTCGGGCGGTGGGCAATCTCACCAATTTTCTCGCCCGCGTCGAGCGGGGCGCCAGGGTGGGCATCAGCGGCCCCTTCGGCACCTCTTTTCCCCTGGAAAAGATGCAGGGCCAGGACATCCTGCTCATCGGCGGCGGGTTGGGCATCGTCCCCCTGCGCTCCCCCCTTTTGGCGGTGCTGGAAAACCGGAGCAAATACGGCCGGGTGGACATCATGTACGGAGCCAAGAGTCCGGCGGAACTGCTTTTCACCTACCAGTACGAAGAATGGCGCCGCTTCGACATCAACCTCGGCATCACCGTGGATCAAGGGGATGCAAACTGGCAGGGGTGCACCGGCCTGATCACCGAACTATTGCAGGAACGGCTCAAGCAAACGGCAAGCCTGCGGGAGAACACCTATGCCATCATCTGCGGGCCTCCGGTCATGTTCCATTTCGTCTGCAAAATGCTGACCGAGGCCGGACTGCCCATGGAGAAGATGTTCGTTTCCCTGGAACGCCGCATGCACTGCGGCCGGGGCAAATGCTGCCGCTGCAACATCGGCTCGACCTACACCTGCCTGGACGGCCCGGTCTTTGACTACTGGTCGGTGCTGAACCTCAAGGAGGCGATCTGAGATGAGCGAACAACTATCCTATCTCGGCGTTTCCTTGACTCGGCCCAAGGTCGGCATCTTTGAGCTTACCTCCTGCGAAGGCTGCCAGCTGCAGCTGCTCAACAACGAGGCCACCCTGCTTGATTTTCTCAACCTGGTGGAGATCGTCAACTTCCGCGAAGGGATGAGCGAACGCGGAGACAACTACGACATCGCCTTTGTCGAGGGCAGCGTCAGCCGCCAGGATGAAATAGCCCGCCTCACCGAGATCCGCAAAAACGCCAAAATCCTGGTCGCTCTCGGCTCCTGCGCCTGTTTCGGCGGGGTCAATCAGCTGAAGAACCGCTTCCGCGATCCGGACTGGGTGAAAAAAGAGGTGTACGGCGATTTTCCCATCGAGAGCATGGAGGTGCATCCCCTGGCGGATTTCGTTCAGGTGGACCTCGAGATCTACGGCTGCCCCATCAAAAAGGAGGAGGTCGAGAGGATCGTCACCGATCTGGTGGTGGGCAAGACGGTACGCCATCCGGAATACCCGGTGTGCATGGAGTGCAAGGCCAACGAGAATATCTGCCTGTTCGAACTCGGCGAACTCTGCCTCGGCCCGGTCACCCGGGCCGGCTGCGATGCCTGGTGTACCAGCAACCGCAGAGGCTGCTGGGGTTGCCGGGGCCCGGCGGAAGCAGCCAATCTGAAACAGTTGGAGGAAATCATGCACACCTATGGCTTTGACCGCGAGGCCATCCTCGACCGGCTGGAATGTTTCGGAGGCTTTGCCTCCTTTGCCGACACCCTCCGCCCTAAAAATATAGCTGAGTTGAGCAGCTTGCCTGCGCAAACGAAACTTATACCCTCTGGATGCAAAAAAAAACCGGCCATGAGGAAACAATCATGAAGCTCTCCTGCGAGGTCGACATCCATCACCTGACCAGGGTGGAGGGGCACGGCAACATCCGCATCAGCATCAAAAACGGAGTGGTCAAAAAAGCACAATGGGAGGTGGTGGAAACACCCCGCTTCTTCGAGGCCATGCTGGTGGGCAAGCACTGGGAAAACGCGCCCTATATCTGCGGGCGGATATGCGGGATCTGTTCAATCGGCCACACCCTGGCCAGCATCAGGGCGGTGGAAAACGCCTTCGGCATCACCCCCACGCCCCAGACCGCAAACCTGCGGCTCCTGCTCAAGCACATGGAAACACTGCAAAGCCATATCCTGCACCTCTATTTTCTCGCGGCCCCGGATTTCCTCGGCGCGGGCAGCGTGCTGCCCCTGGCCAAGACTCATCCGGAGGTGGTGCAGCGGGCCCTGCGCCTCAAGCAGCTGGCCAACGAGGCCTGCGACCTTATCGGCGGCAGGCGCCTGCACCCGACCCGGACCGTGGTGGGCGGCTTCACCATGCTCCCGGAAAAGAAGCAGCTGGAAGAGATCCGCCAGCGGCTGCTGGCCTCGGTGCCCGACCTGCTCGCCTCGGCGGAGCTGTTTAAAACCTTTGTTATCCCTGATTTCAGCCGGGAAACTGAATTCGTCTCCCTCAAAGGAGACACTGACTATCCCTTTATCGGCGGCGATCTGGTTTCCAGTGACGGGGTAGTGAAAAAAGAGGAGCAATACCTGGCCATGACCAATGAATATTGCACGAAAGGCTTCACCTCCAAACTGAGCAAATTGTCCCGCCCCTCCTTTGCCGTTGGCGCCCTGGCCCGGCTGAACAACAACTTCGCCCTGCTCCATCCCACCGCCCGGGAGATCTCAAAATCCCTGGGTCTTGCCCCGGTAAGCCACAACCCTTATATGAGCAACGTAGCCCAGCTGGTGGAATGCGTTCAGGTAACCCTCGATTCCGTAAGGCTCATCGACACCCTGCTGGGCAGCCCGTGGCAGGAACCGCGCCAGCCGGTGCAGACAAAAAAAGGGGCTGGGGTCGGGGCGGTGGAGGTTCCCCGGGGTATCCTCTACCATTACTATAAATTCGACAAAGACGGCCGGATCACCAAGGCGGATTGCGTCATCCCCACCAGCCAGAATCACGCCAACATCCTGCACGACATCGAGGCCCTGGCCGGCAATTATGCCAAAAACGGGAGAAAAGACCGGGAGATCGAACTGCTGGCCGAGATGCTGGTGCGTGCTTACGACCCTTGCATCTCCTGTTCGGTGCATTAGCCGGGCCACTCAGGCTTTCAGACAAAAAACGGCGTCCCAAACGCAAAAAATAATTCCAAATTTCCCCTGACAGGGTATGATAGGCCGTATTTTAAAGAGGATTAATGTCCATGCCGACTGACAACGCCACCGAGACCAACGAGCAGAATCGCCGGGAAAATTTCCGGATTGACGATCTTTTGGCTGCCTCGGTGCGGAAAATTGACAGCAACGCCCTGCCCGTGCCGAGAATCATTCCCGTTGCCATTTCCGACTCCGCCAGGATCGGGGCCGGGCTGAGGGCTTTTTCCCATGAAATCGACCCCTCCTTTGCCCTGATGCTGCTTGATGCCAACGCCAAGCTCAATCTCCTCTTCGAGTTCTGCAAGCTTCCGCCCTACAATGAGGAAAAAGACTTTCGCCCCTCCTTGAGCCAGTTGCTTCTTCAGATCAACACCAAGCTGGAGAGCATCCTTGATTTTCATCATATTGCCAGACAGCAGGAAGAACCAAGGGTCGGGGAAGTAAGCCTGAGCGCCGGCGGCATCAAACTCACCTCCAATGATAACTTTACCGACGGGGATTTCGTCGAAATTCACCTGCTCCTCTCCATGGACCAACCATGCTGGGTCGTGGTCGGCGGGTCGGTCGTGCGGGCAACCCCGCTTCCGGAAGGCGGCTGTCAGGTGGCGGTCCATTTCACCCCGACAAATGCGGCCATTCAGGACGCCATCTCCAACTATGCCCTCAAAAAACAAAAAGAGCAGCTCATCGGGCAGCGTTTGCTGAAGACCTGAGTTTCCCCCTGCCTCGGCGGGGGAAACTCTGCGCCGGCAGCAGGATCAAAACAAAATACACCTTCCATAAAAAACGGATAACAATATGTTCGCAATCATCGGCATCGTACTGGTTCTCGGCTCAGTCATCGCCGGCTACTCCATGGGAAAAGGCAATTTTCACATCCTTTTCCAGCCGGCCGAGGTAATCATCATCTTTGGCGCCGCCATCGGCGCCCTGATCATTTCCTCGCCGGGCAAAGCGCTGAAGGTCATTGTCGGACACCTCGGCGGCATCTTTGCCGATTCCCACCTGAACAAGCCCCTTTTCCTGGAGCTGTTGCTGCTTATGAACGCCGTCTTCTTCAAAATCAAGAAGGAAGGGTTGGTCGCCATTGAGTCTGACATCGAAAACCCGGAGAAAAGCCCGCTGTTTCAGAAATACAACAACATCATGAAGGACCGCGAGGTGGCCGAGTTCATCTGCGATACGATCCGCACCATGCTCAGCGCCAATTACCCGGCCTACGAGCTTGACAATCTCATGGAGATCGACCTGGAAGCCAACCAGCATGAACGGATGCTGCCCGCCCACAGTATCTCCCGGATGGGCGACGCCCTGCCTGGCCTGGGTATTGTCGCGGCGGTACTGGGTATTGTTATCACCATGGGCTTTATCAACGAATCGGCCGAGGTTCTGGGCCACCATATCGGCGCAGCCCTGGTCGGCACCTTCTTCGGCGTGCTTGCCTGTTACGGATTTGTCGGCCCCATGGCGACCAAGCTGGAACATCACGCCCAGGAACGGGAAGCCTATCTCCGGGTAATCAAGACCTCCCTGCTTGCCGCCTATTCCACCAGCTTCATGGTCCAGTTCGCCGTAGAGGCAGGCCGCCGAGCCATCCCCGGAGACGACCGCCCCTCCTTTGCCGAGGTTGAGGAGGCCATCAAGAAATGGAAGACAAAAGCATAATCATCAAGAAGGTCAAAAAGGTTCAGGGCGGCGGCCACCATGGGGGCAGCTGGAAGGTGGCCTTTGCCGACTTCATGACCGGGATGATGGCTTTTTTCCTCCTGATGTGGCTGGTCAACATGACCACCAAGCCGCAAAAGGAAAAACTCGCTCATTATTTCCAGGAGTACAGCATCTTTGGCGAGGGCGGCGCCGGGGGCAAAACGGAGATGATCTCCAAGGATCAGGCCGTGCCGGAAACAGCGGTCACCATCACCACCTCTCCGGTCTCCTCAGATTCCGAAGGCGAGGCCAGCTCCGCCAGCCTGGAACACTTCAAAGAGCAGCTGCAGCAGGAAGTAGAACAACAGCTTGCCGACCTCAAGGATCAGGTGCGCATTGAAGTCTTCCAGGGGGGAGTCAAGGTGGACATCATGGACAAGGAGGGCAATCCCATGTTCCCCCTGGCCAGCACAGCCCTGACCGCCAGCGGCCAGAAGATCCTCAAGGTGCTTTGCGACAACATCAAGAACACCTCAAACCGCATTGAAATCGAAGGCCATACCGACGCAATCACCTATGCAAAAAAAGAGTTCGGCAACTGGGAGCTTTCCACGGCCAGGGCTTCAGCCGCCCGGCTCGAGCTGGAAAGAAACGGCATCCCGCCCAGCCGCCTGCTCAGGGTATCCGGTTATGCGGCCACCGAGCCGATCATCAAGGAAAACCCTTATGACCCCCGCAACCGGAGAATAAGCCTGCGCCTCTACCCGGACAAAAAATCCACGCCTCCCGCCCAGTCTCAGGCTACCCCGCCTAAGACTCCGGCTCAGACCCCGGCTCAGGCCCCGGCTCAGGCGGCCCCGCCCAAGGCCGTCCCCCCGCCTCAGTCCCCTTCCTCTCAAGCTCCGCCTCAGGTATACCCGCCCCGGATGCAGTAAACGCTTGTCCGCGGCTAAGCAAACTTAGGAGCCGTCACTAAATAACCTGCCAAGTTTGGCTCAATCCTTTACGGCTCCTTTCACCCAAAGGGTATAAGTTTCGTTTGCACCCTAAAGGGCATAAAATCCGGCAAGCTGCTCAACTCAGCTTTATGCCGTTTGGCGATTGTGAATGGCGGAGTTATTTTGTTTATACGGCTTAGCAGCAGGAACCGGACCCCGATTTTCCCTCCAGTGAGCAGCAAGCTTCGCTGCTGCGCCCCAGCATGGTATTGAAGACTGCCTGGGCGCAGCCCACCCCGCTTTGCACCCAAAGCGCCCCGAACGGACAGTTCAGCATGCAGGCCCCGCACTCCATGCAGGCGTCATGTTCGCTAATCCGCACCTTGCCGTGCGTCAGGGCAAAAACCTCCTGCGGACAAACGGTCAGGCACATGCCGCAACCGATGCAGGCCTCCTGCTCAAGCCGCAGGGTGGCAACTCCCTTGAGATATAGCAGCCTTCCCTTCATTACAGCCTCCTCGCCCAGACCAGCAAAAACAACCCGACTGTTACCGCTGCGGCCTGCAGCGGCACGGCAATCCGCATCTCCTTCTTCACCCCGGAAAGCGAGGTGTAGGTTGAAGCGCCGGTAAATTCCATGCCAAAAAAGGAAGAAATCGCCGGGATGATCAGCAGCCAGGCCAAAGCGGCAAGGGGGCTTCCCTCCCCCTCTGACCATAAGAAAAGGGGGGCCAGGAATATCAGGGCGGCCAGGAGGCCGGCCACTCCCCCCTTCAGGGAAAAGGCTCTGCCAGGCAAAACCGGCAGCAACAGGGGGGTAAGCCCCGTCCCGGCCAGGAGGCCGCTCGCCAGCCCGGCCACTGTCCAACCGCCATGCTCCCGCACATTCTCCCAGAATGACGCCGGGCCAAAAAGGCCGCTCACCCCACCCATAACCACAATAAGGGGCAGCACCCATTTGCCGGCGATGACAAGTTCCACCGGAACCAGGACGGCCCGTTCCGGCAGCAAAAAAGTCTTGCGTCGCATGGCCGGGGTCGCCTGCATGCCACGGGCGAAAAACTCCGAAAGATCACGGGCCATGACCGGCCCGTACACCACGGCAAAACCGCTTTGCTGCTTAACTGCATGCGCCGCGATGCCCGGCGCACCGAGCTGGGGCACAATCAGCCTGCGATGCCGGACCAGCTGGGCCAGCCTGCTCGCCGCCACCTGGGCACAGAGCGTAGCAGTGCCGAAGGTTCCCTTGCCCGCCGCGCACCAGACATTGATTCCGTTGGTGTCCAGAGCCAGAATCCAGGCATCCAGCCCACCCAGGGCAGCACGCAGATGGTCGAAGCTCAATTTGTAATTGGCCGTGACGAGCACAGGCGAATCATCATTGGGGGAGCCGACTCCGTACAACCCCGGCTCAACCGTATAGCGCATGCGGCCAAAACCCGAACGCACCAGAAGCGTGCCCCAGCGATCCCGCCCGGCAAGCACGGTAGCAACCTGCGGCACCGTGCCCACCGGCGTTTCCAGCGCGCCAACCACAAAGGCTTGCCCGGCTATGGCCACTCCTGCCCGAGGAGATATTTGGGGGCCTCAGCAGCTTTGCTGACTGCCTGGTAAAACGCTCTCATTCTGTTCCATCTGCCTTGGCCCTCACAACCTTATTGTAGCGGTCACCTTTTATTTATGTGCATGCTCCCCTCAGCCTAGCCCTCAGGGGGATTGTTCGTCAAGCCGGAATAAGCCTTCATCAGGATGCCCGCTATACTATTTTTGATTTTGATGACTATTCGAAGTGAATTCAACAAGTAAACACCGCCCTGGGAACATGCCATTCTTTCCCCTGCCGCCATTTTCAGGTTGACAGTCAACCGGGGAGCATGGGATGTTCCTTGAGCTGGTTGGAAGACAGCACAAAATTTTAGAGGTCAGATGGGAACGCGGACGCTCTTCGACCGAGAGGGCAAATGAAAAAAAACGATTTTCCAGCACAACCAGACAAAATCGGCGATAAGAATAGATTTGCCAGACACCCGATGGCAACTATTTCCGCGGTGTTGCTGCTAGCCTTGCTTCTCGGTTTTTTGTCTCTGGAGCTGTTTCTTAAAACCTTCAGCGGGCTTGGCAATCCGGTATTGTATGAGTTGAGTCCACTTTACGGCTATCGGCCCAAGCCAAACCAAATTATCGAGCCCAAGGGTGGAATGGGATTTTTGTACGGCAGTCGAGTGACGACCAATAATCTCGGGTTGAGAGCGGCTGGCAAATGGGATAACAATTCTTCCGGAAAAATTCTTTTTCTGGGTGATTCTGTTACCTATGGAGGTCAGTATGTGTCTGATGAGCAGCTTTTCAGTTCGGTTGCAGGTAAAAGTCTTCCCGGATGGCAGATTGGCAATGGTGGGGTCAATGGGTGGGGCATCGGGAACATCTTAGGCCTTGTAAAGAGCTACGGATTCACCCCCGCAGAAATCGTGGTTACTTGTCTTATTGAGGAAGATTTTTACCGGGGCAAGAGGAGTGCCTGGTCCGTGCCCTTTTGGTATGAACGGCCTGGATCTGCCTTGCAGGATCTGCTGATGCACTTTGTCTGGCGGGTTAATGAATTACGCTACGATGGGGCTATTGCCTCCGTGCATGAAGACGATGATCACCTTGATAAAATTGTCAACCGGGCATCGTCGAGATTGCAACAACTTGAAAATTACTACAAGGAAAAACATATCCGCCATTTCATCTTCATTCTGCCAACCAGAAATCAGGTCGTTAATGGCGAGCCGGCAGATGAGCGTGTCCGCCTGGCCCTTGAAAAATACGGGATAACTGCCAAATATTTACTGCCAAAATTACGGGCTTTCGAGCCAGCGAAGAGCCTCCGCCGAAACTGGTTTCACGATAATGTTCACCTTGAACCCTCTGGACACTCTGTTTACGGAACCATGCTTGGCAAGGAACTTGCTGCGGCATTGGGCGTAAACTAGAACAGTTACCCTGAAGAACTGTATTTCATTGGTAGATTTGTTTCCGAGCGATCTCCTTCAAGTTTTCATAAAACGGTAAAATGTCCCATACTTATATCCTCGGCATCTCGGCATTTTATCATGACAGCGCGGCCTGCCTGATCCAGGATGGCGAGATCATTGCTGCGGCACAAGAAGAACGATTTACCCGGATCAAGCATCATAGCGGCTTCCCTGCCCATGCCGTTAACTACTGCCTTGCCGAAGCCGGCGGCCTCAGTCTGGCGGACCTGAAGTATATCGTTTTTTACGATAAGTCCCTGGTAAAGTTTGAGCGCATCATTGAAACCTATCTGGCCTTCGCGCCCATTGGCCTGCGATCGTTCATCACTGCCATGCCGGTTTGGATGAAAGAAAAGCTTTTTCTCCGCACCTTGCTGCGCAAGGAATTCCTTGCGGCAGTTCCCGGGGCATCAGCCGAAAAGTTGCCGCTTTTCCTGTTTACCGAACATCATCAAGCCCACGCCGCTTCGGCATTTTACCCCTCGCCTTTTGAGCAAGCGGCTATCCTCTGCCTGGATGGCGTCGGAGAATGGGCGACCACCTCCGTTTGGCTGGGTCAGGGGAACACCCTGACGCCCTTGTGGGAAATCCCCTTTCCCCATTCCTTGGGGCTGCTCTATTCCGCTTTTACCTATTACACCGGTTTCCGGGTGAACTCCGGCGAATACAAGGTGATGGGCTTGGCTCCCTATGGAAAACCGGTATACGTCAAGAAAATTTACGAGCATCTCCTGGACCTCAAACCTGACGGCACCTTCCGTTTAAACATGGAGTATTTCAATTACTGCCAGGGATTGACCATGACCGGGCGCAAATTTGCTGACCTCTTCGGCGGTCCGCCACGCAGACCGGAAAGCGCCCTCACCCAGAGGGAGATGGATCTGGCCAGATCAATCCAGGATGTTACCGAGGAAATCATTCTTCGCCTGTGCCGGACTGTCCGTCGGGAAACCGGCCTTGATTCTCTTTGTCTGGCGGGCGGGGTAGCCCTTAACTGTGTCGGCAATGGCCGGATAGTTCGAGACGGCGTGTTCAAGAACCTCTGGATTCAACCGGCTTCCGGTGATGCGGGGGGAGCGGTCGGTGCCGCGCTTGCAGCTTGGTATCAATATGACGCTCAGCCGAGAAAGGTAAGCGGTTGCGGCGATTCCATGCAAGGGAGCTATCTCGGCCCGGCTTATACCAACGAAGAGATTGAATCGCTTCTGCAAAACCTGGCGGCTCCCTATGAGCGACTTGCCGAAAATGCCCTGCTCGATTGCGTTGCCGACGAACTCGTTGCCGGCAAGGTGGTTGGCTGGCTGCAGGGGCGCATGGAATTCGGGCCCAGATCACTAGGGAATCGCAGCATTCTCGGTGACCCTCGCAGTGCAGAGATGCAGTCGTTGATGAATTTAAAAATAAAGTATCGGGAATCGTTCAGGCCCTTTGCCCCTTCGGTTCTTCGCGAGAAGGTGTCGGAATATTTTGAGTTGAATATGGACAGCCCCTATATGCTGCTTGTTGCCGCCATCCAGGAAAAACACCGGCTGCCGCTCAGCACGGAAATGAAGAATGGCCAGGGTATCGAGTTGCTTCATGTTCCCCGCTCAGACATCCCGGCGGTTACTCACCTGGATTATTCCGCCCGGATTCAAACGGTGCACAAGGAGACGAATCCCCGGTATCACGCCTTGCTTGAGACCTTTGCAGCGAAGACCGGCTGCGCTGTTCTGGTCAACACCTCATTCAATGTGCGGGGGGAGCCGATCGTCTCTTCACCAGAGGATGCCTACCGGTGTTTCATGAGGACAGAAATGGACGTGCTGGTGCTCGAGAACTGTGTTCTGTTTAAAGACAGACAACCGCCTCTGCAGGATGGCGGGGACTGGCGCAAGGAGTTTGTGCTGGATTGATTGGAGACCTTTTATGGTTCAAAAAGTCATTGCCAGGAAAGAGTTGCGGCAATTCGGATGTATTGTGGGAGGAGTGTTTTCGGCCATCGGGCTGTGGCCCCTGATTGCCCGAACCGATTTATCCCGGTTCTGGGCTTTGGCCATTGGGGTAATATTAATTCTTCTCGGAGGCTTTTTCCCCCGCAGCTTGACCCGGATTTATCGGGGATGGATGGCTGTCGGCCATGCTTTGGGATGGATCAACACACGGGTCATTCTGGGTCTGCTTTATTATCTGGTCATTACTCCGATGGGCTTGATTATGCGGCTTCTTGGCAAGGATCCGCTTCGGCGCCGCTTTTCTGGTGATCTCCCGAGTTATCGGGTAAATTCCGTCAAACGGGATCCGTCATCACACATGCGCAACCTGTTTTGATGGAGGGCAAAAGGTAAACTTTAACTGCGGGGAGGAGCTTGTGTTGGATTTTTTTAGTGAATTATGGGCTTTTATGCGGGAGCGAAAGAAATTCTGGCTTCTTCCCATCGTGCTCATTATGGTTATGCTTTGCGGCCTTATTATGTTGACTCAGGGGTCAGCCCTTGCCCCGTTCATCTATCCCCTGTTTTAAGGCGGCCCCCAGCAGGTGCCATGGTCACATCGCACCAAGGGCCGTTTCCGGACGGGCAGTAGCGTAGCCAATCACCAGACTGCTAATTTGGGGGATGTCCCTAATTTTCCAGAAATCCTGTTATGTCCTGCTCTTAGCACAGGTGGTACACTTTGAAGTTGCCGTCAGATTATTTCTTTTCTTTCCATATAAGTCTGGGTATAGCTTCTCAGCGCAATCAGGGCAAATACTATGACTAAATTCTGCTTCAGAATGGTCTCGAATATATGATTCAATTTGATTCCAATATCCTTTATCGTCTCGTATTTTTTTGCAGGACGCACATATCGGTAGAAATCCACTTAATATTTTGACCTGAGACATGGCCTCCTTTAGTTCGGCTGTTCTTTTTTCAACAAGGTCTTCTAAGCCATCCTTGTAGCTATTGAGATCCTTCTCGGCAGCCATACGTTTGTTTATTTCGTTTAAACTATTTCGTATTATATAAACTGACAAAAGAAGGATGATTGCCAAGATCCCAACAGAAATAAAAATTAACTTTTCTGTCAATTTTGCAATTTCATCACGGAGATCCTCGATGTAAACTCCTGTTCCAATAATCCATTTCCAAGGTTTGAATAACTTCACGTAAGAAATTTTCGGAACAATATGTTTCTGGTTATCTTTCCATTGCCAATAATATTGCACATAGCCAGCACCGTCCTTCTTGGCTACATCGACAAATTCTTTAAAAAGCAGTTTCCCTTTTGGATCTGAAAAATTTGACAAATTTTGTCCCTCTAAATCAGGCCGATATGGATGCATTACCATATTTGCTTGCATGTCGTTAATCCAGAAATAATCTTTTCCCTCAGCACCGAAACGAAGTTGCCTTATTTGGTTTATTGCCAAGTTTTGAGCCATTTTGACTGAAAATGTACCGAAATTCGCTTGCTGTTCATAATATTGCAAAATACTCAACGCTGTTTGGGTTTCAGCGGCGATCAGCATCTTTTTTTGTTCTAGGAGATTACTTTCGAAAACAGGTAGGGCAACTCCGAATATAGCAACCATAAAGAGCATAATACTAAGTATGGAGGGGAATATGATCCTTGAACTTTCTGTTTTAAATGAATGATTAAAATTGCCCATCATGTCGCACCGTTCATATCTTGCATTATCAGGGCAATGCTATTTTCTTTTGATTGTCCTGGGCGTCCGCACACAACACCCTTGGCCCTTTGGTGGAGCTTTATGCCTTCTGGATATAGTCCACATTGTCGAGACCTTTCAGGTCGGCATCCGAAGAGATGATCCGGCAATTATGCGCTTGGGATACCGCCACAATGATGGCATCAGCCATGGCGAGGTTTTTTTGCAGAGCGATATCCGCGGCAGCGAGCGCAAGCGTATCGTCAAACGGAATCAGCCGGGAGCTTCGCATGTACCCGGCGGCGAGTAGCGCCTTTTCTTCCCCAGCCCCCCGCTTGAGAACCTTATAGACCTCGGAGAAGACGATGGCTGGCACCAGGAGGTTGTCCGAGTCCGCGAGATACTTTTTGTAGCTGTCGGCCAGCGCGCCGTCGGTGAACCACTCCAGCCAGCCGCAGGAATCGACGATGACCATCAGAAGCGGTCCTTTTTCCCCCGGAAGCCATCGGTTGCTACGCCGGCGGCGATGCCGCGCAACTCATCGAGAGAGACCTGGGGCACGAGGATGATCATCCTGTCCTTTTCCAGGATTGTGAGCTTCTGTTGCGGTTTGAGAAGCAGATGCTCTCTGACCGGCTTGGGGATGACTACCTGATATTTACTTGAGATGGTCGCCTGCATTGTTGCCTTCTCCTTTTCGTTGATCGATGCGATTAGTGTAGAATTTTTGCGGGGGTGCAGTCAAGGGGAAGGTTGCCAACAGCAACGTCTACGAATGAAAAAATAGGGGCAGGCTTGACTTACTGCTATTTACTGAGTTCTAACCCTTGTTCGGGAAGATCACATAAAAAAGCCCGGCCTTTTCAGGCCGGGCTTTTTATGACATATCCTGCGGGGTCTAATGCTTGAAAGACCTTTGTCCCGTGAACTTCATGGCCACCTGCGGCCTGGCCTCGTTGCAGGCCTGGATCGTCTCGAAATCGCGCATGGAGCCGCCCGCCTGGAGAATAGCGGAAACTCCCTGGCGGATGCCGACGTCGGCCCCGTCGCGGTACGGGAAAAAGGCGTCGGAGATCATCACCGAGCCGGGCAGCCCGGCCTTGTCCGCCTTGGTCTGGGCGTCAATCCGCTCCTGATCCTCCTTCTGCCGCTTGCCCTGCTCGATTTCCAGCGCCAGGTCCGCGTAGGGCAGGCCGAAGGTGTCGAAGCAGAGCATGTCGGCGTACTTGGTATAAGCCTTGTACACCGCGATGTCGGCCACCCCGACCCGATCCTGCTCGCCGGTGCCGATGCCTACCGTACAGCCGTCCTTCACATAGATGACCGAGTTGGAGGTCACCCCGTGCTCCACGGCCCAGCCGAAGAGCATGTCGTCGATCTCCCGCTGGCTGGGCTCACGCTCCACCTTGTACTCCTGGCCTTTTGAGGTGCAGACCGCCGGCTTAAGATCGGCGGCGGAACGGATGGAGTTCACCGCCGACTGCTGGACGATGAGCCCGCCGTCGATCAGGCTCTTGAAATCGACATAGCGGTATTTTTCGTAGTCGGCAAGCCGGTCGATCCGGCTGATCCGCACCACCCGCAGATTTTTCCGGGCCGCGAGAATCTCCAGGCTGCCCGCCTCGAACTCCGGGGCGCAGACCACTTCCAGATAGTTCCGGCTCAAAAGCTCGGCGGTTTCCTTGTCGCAGGGCCGGTTGAGAATCACCGCTCCGCCGAAAGCGGCGATGCGGTCGGCCCGGTTGGCCCGGTCGTAGGCGCGGGCCAGAGACTCGCCGCAGGCGGCGCCGCAGGGGTTGTTGTGCTTAAGAATCACCGCGGCCGGGCGGTCCATGAGATACTTGATGATGTTTAGACCGTTGTCGATGTCGGTGAGGTTGATCTTGCCGGGATGCTTGCCCACCTGAAGCATGTCCTCCACCCTGATCCCGCTGACCAGCCCCTTGCCGGGCTCGATGAACCGGCAGTCGCCCAGCACCAGATTGCCGTTGGTCAGCTCGTAGAGGGCCGCTTCCTGATCGGGGTTTTCGCCGTAGCGGACGCCGCGCTCATCAACGCTCCCGTCCTCGGCCACGATCTTCCAGGTCTTCTTCCGGTAGACCAGCTCCTGCTCACCAAAGGTGATCTTCATCTCCATGGGAAAGTGGTCACCAAGAATGGTGGTGTACATCTTTTTCAGATCTGCCATTGGATTCACCCCTCCTTAATAATTGCACGTATCGTTCAGGCAGCCTGCTGCCCGTCTTCCTTTATTTGAAAGTAACTATCCAGCTCAAGGCCGAAAACGAACAAAAACAACCCAAACCGTAACTATTCAGCAGTGCCGTAGCTGCTAGGCAGAAGCCTGCGAAGTGTGCTGGTGCCCATGAGCAGGCTGATAACAACGCAGATGCGGTGCTGCTGGATAGTTACATTTGAAAAACAGCATCCCAATCCTTGCGGACCGGGTCAAATCCTTTGGCCTGGATGGCGGCGCTCACCTCGGCGAGGCTCCGGCTGTCGCCGACCTCGAACTGCTCCCCGCCCGCGTCGGCAAGGCCGTATCCGCCCGGCGCGGTGCAAGAGCCCGCCGAATAGCGGGTCGGGCCCAGGCCGATCATGCCGTCGCGGTACCGGGCCTCCTCTCTGGTCGAGAGGTAGAGGCCGACATCAGGGTCGAAAATCCGCAGAGCAAAGATCATCTGGCTGAGGTTTCTCTCGCTCACCGGCCGCAACGGCTTGAACTCCCCTTGCGCCGGACGCAGGCGCGGAAAGGATACGGTAAGCCCGGTGCGCCAGTAATTTTTTCTTAGCCAGGCGAGATGGAGACCCAGGGCCAAGCCTTCCGCCCGCCAGTCCGCCAGGCCGAGCAGAGCGCCGATCCCGACCTCGCGCATCCCGGCGGCCGCAGCCCGAGCCGGAGTCTCCAGCCGATAGTCGAAATCCGCCTTGCGCCCGGCCAGATGCACCTTTTTGTACACCTCCCGGTCATAGGTCTCCTGATACACGGCCACGGAGGTAATACCGGCCGAAAAAAGTCTCGCATACTCCCCGGTGGCCAGAGGCTGCACCTCGATGGACAAAGCGGCAAACCGGTCGCGCAGCCGCAGGGCCACCTCTTCGAGATAATCCACCCCGACCTTGGCCGGCGCCTCGCCGGAAACGAGGAGCAGATGGCTGAAGCCCCGTTGGCGCAGGATCATGGCCTCACTTTCCGCCTCAGCCATGGACAACACCCTTCGCTCAATGGTGTTGTCCGCCGAAAAGCCGCAATAAGCGCAGCGATTGGCGCAGAAGCTGGAAAGATAGACCGGCGCATACATCTGCATGGTCCGGCCGAAACGCTGACTGGTGATGGCCGCGGAGCGTCTGGCCAAGGCCGCAAGATGCGGCTCCGCCGCGGGCGACAACAGGGCGGCAAGCCCTGCCAGGCCAGGATGTTCAGCGGGCAGGGCGCGCAGCACCTCGGCCTCGGTGGCGCGGCTGATCGACTCCTGCAAGGCGGAAAATTCAGGGATAGCAAACATGGCTTAGCGCAAAAAACCCAGCCCATCCTCGGGCGAGGAGGGGGCGGCGTCCTTGCTTACCGCGCCAAGGCCTGCTTCGTAAGCGATTCGGCCCGCTTCCACTGCCAGGGCAAAGGCGCGCGCCATCCGCACCGGGTCTCCGGCCACGGCAATGGCCGTGTTGACCAGCACCGCATCGGCCCCCATCTCCATGGCCTCAGCCACGTGCGACGGCGCACCGAGCCCGGCATCCACGATAACCGGCACCCGGGCCTGGGCAATGATGATCTCGATCTGGAAGCGGGTCAGCACCCCCTGGTTGGTGCCGATGGGCGAGCCCAGAGGCATGACGGCAACCGCCCCCGCATCCTGAAGGCGCAGGGCGAGAATCGGATCGGCGTTGATGTAGGGCAGTACCTTGAAGCCTTCCTTGACCAGCACCTCAGTGGCTTTCAGGGTTTCAATGGGATCAGGCAGAAGGGTTCTCGGATCGGGAGTCACCTCAAGCTTGAGCCATTCCCCGCCGCCGGAAGCCCTGGCCAGCCGGGCCAGACGGATCGCCTCGCCGGCGTCCCGCGCCCCGGAGGTGTTGGGCAGAAAGAGGTAGCGGTCCCGGTCCAACAGCCGCATGATATCATCGGCCGGATTATTGAGATCGACGCGGCGCAGCGCCACGGTAACCATCTCGCAACCCGAGGCGGCAAGGGCCTCCTGCATGACCTCCGGAGAGGAAAACTTCCCGGTGCCGCCGAAAAGCCGCGAGCGAAATTTTCTCCCCGCAATGGTCAACATCTCAACCGCCCCCCACAAACCGTATCAATTCGAGGACCGAGCCATCCTGCAAGGCATGGCTCTCGTATTCTTCCCGGCTCAAAATCCTGCCGTCACATTCAACCACCAGCGAAGAGGCCTCCAGGCCGAGCCGGCTGAGATAATCCGCCACTCTGGTACCGGGGGCGATCTCAAGCGCTTCGCCGTTACAGACAATCTTCATTACTCAACCTCATTTTCCAAACCCGGCAGGAGCTTGAGGCCCTTTGCCGCAAGCATCGCAAAAGGGGTAATCATACCCGACAGGCCCCAACGATGGTATATTTTTTTGAAATCAACAAGGCTGAGTCGTTGCGGCCTTGTAATCTTTGTCATCCCTTTTCCGCCCTCGCTTAGCGTTAGCTGGTGCATCCAGATTGTTGAAATCGCAAAAAGCCTCGATTACAACGGTTGTCGCTGCGTAACCATTTGATTTTGTATCTCGGGCCTGTGACCTTTTTCCCTTTTTATGAGATCATCCATATTGCCGGCCGACAAATTTGCCTTGCCAAGAGCAGCGGATTGTTATACTTTGCCAGTCAAGAAAAAATCCCTGCCAGCGGAGGGAAATACTCCTGCGACCCTTGACGCACAGACCCATATCTTCAGCCGTTTCGCCGCGGACCAGTAAAACTCCATGAAACATCTATTCGGCCCGGTCAATTCCCGCCGGCTGGGAATTTCCCAAGGCATTGATCTCGTCCCCGCCAAGATATGCAATTTCAACTGCATCTATTGCGAGATCGGCGCCACCACCACCCACACCTGTACCCGCCGGGAGTATATCCCGCTTGCCGAGCTGCTGGCGGAGATCGACGCCGTCCTGGCCGACCGGGAACTCATGGCCCACCTTGATGTTTTCACCATCACCGCCAGCGGGGAGCCCACCCTGCACAGCGGCATCGGCCAGGTAATCCGCTATCTCAAGGAAAAGTCCGACAAGCCGGTGGTGGTCCTGACCAACGGCGCCCTGCTCTTTCTTCCGGAAGTGCGCCATGACCTGCTGGCCGCGGATATCGTCATCCCTTCCCTGGATTCGGCCAGGGAGGAAAGCTACCGCCGCATCAACCGGCCGACTGCCTGCTCGCCTCTGGCCGAGCTGATCGAAGGACTGGTCGCCTTTCGCCAGGAATTTTCCGGAAAATTCTGGCTGGAAATCCTTCTGGCAAGTAAGATCAACGACAGCCCGGAAGACATCGCCGCCCTGGTTGAGGCGGTGAAGAAAATCAGGCCGGACAAGGTGCAGCTCAACACCGTGGCCCGGCCGCCTCTGGAAAGTTTTGCCAGGCCCATGACCCGGGCGGAACTGGAAGATGTTGCCCGCCAGCTTCCAGGCGAGGTGGAGATCCTGGTTGATTTTACTACCCGGGAGCGGGAAAAATTCCGCAATCTTTCCGAAGACGAAATTATCGACCTGCTGAAAAGAAGACCCTGCACTGCCACGGATGTCAGCGAAGCCCTAAATCTGGACCCCGGCGCCACGCAGATCATGTTACAACAACTGGCCGCCAGCGGCCGCATCATAGAGACGACCCACCATGACAAACGATACTACCAAACCAGCAGATAAACGGCCAAAAGGCCAGGTCACTGAAAACAGCGGGGAAGAGCGCTCCATCCTCTCCCGGGTGAGCAAATGGTTAAAAAAACCTGGTAAACCTGGGGATGAAGAAAGCCCGTCCTCCAGCCCGGCAGCCCCGGCTTCGGGCCGGACAGAGGCCGCTCCGGATTCCGGCGGATCCCCTCGGCCGGAAGACGAAGCCGCCTCACCCGCAAACGGCAAACCCCGCCGCCGCAAACGGCCGCCCCGGAGACGATCGAGAGGCCCCAAACCGGAAAGCCCGCAAACTGAAGCAGACTCCGAGGAAGGGGAGCCCGTCCAGGTTCAGGTTGCTAAAGTTGCAGCGGAGAAACCGAAAAGCGCCACTCCAGCCAGGCCGCCGCGCCAGCGACCGCCCCGGAAAGCCCCGGAGCTCACCAAGGAAGCGCCTAAGGCCGACGAAAGCAGACCGGTTGCCAAGGGCGATGCCTCGCTGAAACTGCTGATCAACACCGATGAGCCGGAAGAATGTCGTCTGGTCCTTCTGGAAGGCGGCAGGGTGGAGTCCTTTTACGTAGAAACCGTAAGCCAGGCGCAGACCAAGGGCAATATCTACAAAGGGAAGGTCACCGCCGTGGAGGCCAGTCTGCAGGCAGCCTTTGTCGATTACGGCTCGGAAAAAAACGGCTTTCTGCCCTTCGGCGACATCCACCCGGAATATTACGCCACCGAAACGGCGGTAGACACCCACTGGAAGGATTTGCCCATCCAGAAAGTCTTGAGCAAAGGGCAGGAGGTGCTGGTTGAGGTGGTCAAGGAAGCAACCGGCAACAAGGGCGCGACCCTCACCACCTATCTTTCCCTGCCGGGCCGGTATCTGGTGCTGATGCCCGGCAGCGACAGCGCCGGGATCTCGAGAAAAATCGAATCCGAGGAAGAACGCAACAAGCTGCGGGAAATGATCAAGAGCGTCAACATCCCCGAGGGCATCGGCTACATCGTCCGCACCGCCAGCCAGGAAATCACCAAAACCGCGCTGGCCCAGGATGTCCGCTACCTGCTCAATCTCTGGAAGGAAATCAAAAAAAGGGGGCAGACCGAGAAGGCCCCTGCCCTGCTGCACAAAGAGCAGAACATCGTCTCCCGCTTCCTGCGCGACCATTTCACCTCCGAAATCGCCGAGATCCTGGTGGACGCCGACGAGGCTCTGGCCCAGGTCAACAATTTCCTTGAACTGCTGCCCGCCGCCCAGCGGAAAACGACCATCGCCAAGTTGCACAAGGGAAGCCAGCCTCTGTTCCATCAATATCATGTAGAAAAGCAGATCGAGCAGATTTACCAGCCCAACGTACCTCTGCCCTCCGGCGGCTCCATTGTCATCAATCCCACCGAGGCTCTGGTCGCCATCGATGTCAATTCCGGCCGCACCGGCAAGGACAAGAGTTTTGAAGATGCCATCTTTCTTGCCAACATGGAGGCGGCAGAGGAATTGTCCCGCCAGCTGAGGCTTCGCGATCTGGGTGGTCTCATCGTCGTCGACTTCATCGACATGCGCGACTCCAAGCACATCCGCGAGGTGGAAAAAAAGGTGCGCGACTGCATGAAGCGCGACAAGGCCAAGGTGGATTTCTCCAAGATCTCCAAGTTCGGCCTCATGCAGATCTCCCGGCAGAAGATGGCCGCCCCCGTCGCGGTGGGCAGTTACCGCATCTGCCCCCACTGTCAGGGGCGCGGCCTGGTCCGTTCCGTGGAAACCCAGGCTCTGGTGCATTTCAGACATCTCCAGACCGGCGTAGCCAGAAAGGAAATCAAGCGGGTGGTTTGTCGTCTGCCCATGGAGGTGGCCCAGTACATCCTGAACAAGAAGAGAGCCGATCTGATCGAGCTGGAACAGGAGCATCAGGTCGAGATCAACATCATCCCGGATCCGACCATGCCGCCCACCGAGAGTAAAATCGATTTTCTCAAGGAATAATTTCAGCCGCGGCTGTGCATGTCCTGTAATCGTTGAGCAGCACTGAGGCTGCTTTGCCGGCGAACGCAAAACATGGCCAATTGGCTACAGAATGCTCTTTTTGGAAAGGGTTATTTCAACTCGTCTGTTTTTCTCTCGATTCTGCGGCGTATCGATGGAAAAAAGAGGGCGGTATTCCGCGAATCCCTGAGTCGTTAACCGGTGCGGGGCAACACCACGCCCAAGAAAGTATTCCGCCACCGCCACTGCGCGGGCTGCGGAGAGATGCCAGTTGGAACGGAAAAATTCATTATTGATAGGGACATTGTCGGTGTGGCCTGAGATCACCACGTCGTAGTCGTTTTCCTCCTGTATCAGGCCTACTACCCGATCAAGGATTGCCACGGCGTCTGAGGCTAACATGGCCTGACCGCTGTTGAACGAAAGCTGCTCCTCCAAAACCAGGGTCAGACTCTGACCGGAGGAGGTGATATAGAAACCGTTGCCGAGCAGACCATCCAGATGACGCTCCGCAATCTGAGAAATCTTCGGAGACCCGGCCTCCGGAGGCGCGGCCACCGTTGTGTCGACGGTTGGACTCTTGACAACCGGCACGGCCTCCGGACTCTGCTGAGCATACAAGACGATGAAGAAGACCAGCATCAGGGTCAGCACATCGATTATGCCCCAGAAGCTGCCATCGTCATTCTTTTCCTTGAAGGGAAACCTGTCCGCGTATGCTTTCATCCTGACCTCCGCTTAATTCAGGAAGGAAAAAACCCGAACCAGGGAAAACGATCCCGGCGCGATCAGAGGGCGTTTTGACCGGGGCTGCGACTCAGGCTCAGGGGCCTGAGCCTCTGCCACCTCGCCGGATACCAGGCACGATTCGAGCTTGTAGTGGAGATGGCGGGAAGACTCCCGGTTCGCCAGGCCCAACACCCCTTCGGTGATGAGGGGAAAGGAGTTGACCTCCTCCCGGACCCTTTCCGCATATTTCCTGTAGAGCGGCATGAAGAGAAAATTGGCAAACAGCAGGCCGTACAGAGTGGAAAAGAGGGCCACCGACACGCCGGGACCTATGCTGGCCTTATCGTTGAGATTCCCCAACACATTGATCAGGCCGACCACCGTGCCGATAAAACCGAAGGACTGCGGCAGCTTGGTAAGACTGCTCAGGATTTCGGCCAAGGCCTCCTTCCTGGACAGGTAGAAGGCATAATTCTTCTCCAGAATACGCTGGATGTCCTCCGGGGCATAGCCATCAATCACCATGTCCACCCCTTTGCGCAGAAAGGGATTGGCGATCTTTTTGCCAGCCTCCTCCAGCTCCTTGTGGCCGGATTCCTGCCACACCATGGCCAGCCGGCGTATCTGCTCAAGCAGTTCTCCCTCCTGGCGCCCGGCCTGGTGGTGGCGCAGGGCAAGGATCTCCCGCCAGAGCCGACGCAGAGCGTCGTGAGGATGGGCCAGCATCACGGAAAAAAGTGGCCCGAGCAGTACCAGAGCCACCCCTTCCAGAAGGGAAAGCGGATCGGCCTCCCCAAAGAGGGCATGCTCCGCCTGCAAAAACAACACCGTACTCAATACCACCACCGCGATCTTGATCATTCACTGCCTCCTGGTTGGATTTGCGGGATAACAAAGCAAACATCATGCCACGGCAACCAACCAGGACAGTCAGGCAGGGGAAAGAGAGGATCACCCCAATAGCACGTAATTTTTCACCGATTAACCACCATCTGTCCGGACAACGTCTCGTCTCCCCCAAGAAAAAAGGGGCAAGATTTTCCCGTTGGCCGGCAGATGGATGCGGCAACAATTTCCAGAAGCCATAATCAACTGCTTCTTTTCTGCCCTCCGAAGTGATGCCCTTCTGCCACAGGACGCAGCCGGAAAACCCGTGTGATCACGAACAATTTTCCCCTTCCCCTTTGTCAGAACTAATTTCCCCGACAAAATGAGCCGGACTTTCGCCGGGCGTTTCCTTGAGCCAAGGCAGCGGCTTTGGCCCGCGTTCCGTCAGCTGCCGACAAAATTCTTCAAACTCGTTGGCCGGCAAGGGTGCCGAAAAATAATAGCCCTGGACGGCATTGCACCCCAGCTCGTCCAGATGCTCCATGGTCTGGCGATCCTCCACCCCCTCGGCGATGGTGGCAAGCCCCAGGCTTTTGGCCATCTCCACAACCGCCCGAACAATGGCGGCATCGTCGGGGTCACTGCGCAGATCCCTGACAAAAGAACGGTCTATCTTGAGCCGGTCGGCGTCAAAACGCTTGAGGTAGGCCAGGCTCGAATAGCCGGTGCCAAAATCGTCTATCGAGATGGAGACTCCCCTGGCTTTGAGACGATTGACCACCGCCAGGGTGTGCTCAACATCATGGATCATGATCGACTCGGTCAGTTCCAGCTCCAGAAGCTCAGGCGGCAGTCCGGACTGCTCAAGGGCGGCAAGCACGGTTTTTTCCAGGTCGCTTCGCCGAAACTGAATAGACGAGATATTGACCGCCACCGGGAAAGGCCGGTTGGTGCGAAGTTGCCAATCGGCCGCCTGTCGGCACGCCTCATGGATCACCCATTCGCCGATCGGCACGATCAGACCGTTTGCCTCGGCAATCGGCACGAAGATGCCAGGCGGCACCGCTCCCAGTTCGGGATGAGACCAGCGGAGCAGGGCCTCGGCCCCGATGATTTGGCCGCTGCCCATCTCGATCTGCGGTTGATAGTGAAGTTGGAACTCTTCGTTGGCCAGCGATTTTTTCAGGTCGTTGTGCATTCGAAGCTGTTCGATGGTGGCCTGGTTCATCCGGTTATTGAAAAAGCTGTGGGTGTTGCGCCCGGCGTTTTTGGCGTCATACATCGCGGTATCAGCCAGCTTGAGCAGGGTGTCGAAATCATCGCCGTCGTCCGGAAAGAGGGAAATGCCGATGGACATTGAGGCAAAGAGCTGCCGGTTGCCAACCGCAAGCGGCAGCTCGAAGGCATCCCTGATCTTGCCGACCACCGAGGCAACCGCTTCGACATCGGCCGCTTCGCTGATACAGACCAGAAATTCATCGCCGCTCTGTCGGCCGATCGTATCGCTCTCCCGCATGCTGCTACGCAGACGCTCGGCCACCGCCTGGAGCACCGCGTCGCCAACCGGGTGGCCGAGGGAATCGTTGATCGTCTTGAAGTTGTCGAGGTCGACAAAGAGGAGGGCCACCTTTTTGCTGTTGCGTCTGGCCGCGGCGATGGCCTGTTCGGTTCGCTCTCTGGCATGGAGCCGGTTGGGCAGGCCGGTGAGGGGATCGTGCCGGACCATGTACTCGAGTTCCGACTGGATTTGCCGAAGATGGCTGATGTCGCGGCCTACTGCAAGAACACTCACGATCCTGCCAGTCTCGTCGCGCTCGGGCACTATCCGGATATGGCTGATGATCATGGAGCCCTTGCAATCGTGCCAGCGGTATTCCCATTCGCAGTCTTCGCCGCTCACAAACACCTGCCGGATTTTTGCCTCGTAGGCCAGGGCCGCCGGGCCAGGGTTGTAATCGCTGGGCCTTTTGCCGATGATTTCCTTAGGGTGTACGCCGGCAAGCCGGGCAAAGGTTTGGTTGGCGTAGGTCCGGATACATTCGTGGTTGTAACGGCTGATGGTGTCCGGTGAGTTCTCGGCCAGGGTGCGGAAGTCCTGTTCGCGCCGGGCAAGCTTTCGCTGCACCTCCCGGTGTTCGCTGATATCCCTGGCCACGGTAAGAACACCGCTGGGGATGCCCTGTTCGTCAAACTCAGCCACCGCCTGCATCTCGAACAGCACGGTTTTGTCCGCCTCGTTGGTCCAGGCGATTTCGAAGGTGAGACGCTGCCCGGTTTCAAGCACCCAGCGCAGTTTCGCCTCATAGTCGGCGGCGACGGCCGCTACCCGCACAGCTTTTTCGCTCGGTGTTTTGCCCAGGACATCTCCCACCGGAATGCCATTGGCCATCGCCCAGGCCGGGTTCACATAGATCCGGCGCAGATCCTTGTCGTAACGGACGATCACATCCGGGGTGTTTTCGGCCAGGGTACGGAACTCGCGCTCGCGGGCGGCCAGGGTCTTTTCCAGCCGCACCTGTTCGGTGACGTCCCGACCTATGGACAGCACGGTTTGCACCTCGCCGGTAGAAGCGAACTCAGGCAGATGGAGGTGCTGGTACCAACGCGTCGATCCATCCGGCAGAAGAAAGGGCAGCTCCAGAACGTCGCTCGCCCCGGTGGCAAAAACCTGTTGGATGCTGGCCATTGCCCGCCAGGCATGATCTTCCGGAACCAGCCGGATCTCAATCGGGGTCTTTGCTATCAGTTCCGAGGCCGACCGGCCGCTAAGCCGCTCCACTGCAGGATTGACATAGGTCCGTCGGCAATGGCGATCGTAGCGGTAGATAGGATCCTGGATATTTTCGATGAGGGCGGTAAAATCGGTACCCTCGGCCATGCCTGCGGTCAGCATTTCGCGGTCTTTCATGCGTATCCCATTTTCTGTATCAGGCAGGCTGTTGATAAAAACCGTCCTGGCGGCCGGCACACAAAGGAGTTCCAGGCAGAGGGTGCCCCGATTGGTGCTTGAGGGCGGTCTCTCTGCCGGAGAAGCGGCCCAGCGGCTCTAATTGCCGAAAAGCACTCTCTAGACCTGGGTGCGAGCAGCCAAGACGGGTAAGCTCGGCAATATCGGCAAGAATCGACCCCACTGACTGTGGTAGAGATTGAATTGGCCAAGACAAAGAGGCTGTGGTCCGGATGGAGCGTGATATTAAAAAAAAAGCAGCCGCGTATTTTACCAAGGAGTCACTGCCCGGTACGCACTGATGGAAGCCATACGACTCACCTATCCCTTGCCTGCACCCGGCCAACCGTATCTCGGAAGAAACAGCTCGGTTAAAAGCGTTCAAAATCATTCTGGTCGTCCAAGACAATGTTCGCCCCGTCAGCCCATGATGATGAGCTCTGTTCGACGCCATTCCACGCATGCGCCGGCTTCGCTTTCTTTGCCGAAGGCAAGGCCAACGGCGCTCTCGCTGATCTTTGCCCCCCGGCAACGGGCTTATTGGCCTGGCGCCTATGGCCCCCTGCCTCATCCAGTTTGAAAAAGGCGATGGTTTCCAGCATATGGGAGGCTTGCGCGGTAAGTTCTTCACTGGTGGAGGCCATTTCCTCGGCCGCCGCGCTGTTGGATTGAATGACCGCATCAAACTGCTCGATGGCCTTGGCGTTCTCCTCGATCCCTCTGGCCTGCTCGTTGCTGGCCGCATCGATCTCCTGCACCAGTTCAGCGGTTTTCTGTATCTGGGGCAGGATATCGTTGATCAGTCTTCCGGCATTGGTAGCAGTGGCCACGCTGGTATTAGCCACTGACTTGATCTCCTGGGCCGATATTTGGCTGCGTTCGGCAAGCTTGCGCACCTCCGAGGCGACAACGGCAAAGCCTTTGCCATGCTCGCCGGCCCGGGCCGCCTCGATGGCGGCGTTCAAGGCCAGCAGGTTGGTCTGTCTGGAAATCTCCTCGATAAGTTCAATTTTTTCCGCGATATGCTCCATGGCGGCAACGGTTTCAGTCACCGCCTTGCCGCCGGCCCCGGCATCCCTCGCGGTCTTGCTGGCAATGGTAGAGGTCTGCCGGGCATTGTCGGCGGTCTGGGCCACGGTGCTGGCCAACTCCTCCATGGAAGAAGAAATCTCTTCCACTGCCGCGGCCTGTTCGCTGGCCCCCTGGGAAACCTGCTGGGAGCTGGCGCTCAACTCATGGCTGCCGGCGGTCACCTGATCGGCGGCCCCCCGCACATCGGCAATGACCTCTCGCAGCCTCGTAACCATGGATTTTAAGGAACGCATGAGTTCATCCTGCTCAGAGCGCTCCCGCACCTCCACGTTGAGATTGCCATTGGCAAGTTCCTTGGCGAGCTGGGAGATATCACCGTTGGCTTTGAGCAGCGACTGCATGGAGACGGCAAGCTGTCCGATCTCGTCCTTGCCCGAGGCGGTGATGGCCACGTTCATGTCGCCAAGCGCCATCTTCCTGGCAACCTCCATCATCTCAATGACCGGCTTGGAGATCAGCCTGGAGATGAAGAGGCCGAGACCGATGGCGGTCAGCACGCCCACGGCGATAATGATGTAAATTATCCGGGAAGCGGCGTTGGCCTTGATGGTGTTGCCATCGGAGGTCTGCTTGGCGTCCTTCATGCTCATATCGTCAAGGGCTTGAATCATCGCCCTGACCTCTTTGCGGATCTTCCCGCCCTCTCCGGCCTGGAGCGCGGCGGCCGCATCAAATTTCCCGGCCTGGAGGAGCTCTTTTTCCTGATCGGCAAATTTGCTCCAGGCAACCCAATCGGTCAGTAACTCGCCGTATAGCTTTTCGTCCTCGGCATCGACCAGGGTTTTTTTGTATTCCTTGATGTCTTCATCAGCTTCGGCTATCGCCTCGTCCACGCTCTTGAGGTGATCGGCATTTCTTCCGTAGACCATATAGCCGACGTTGGCGGCAGAGCGCTCGAAGCCCTGGGCAATACCAATCAGAAGACCAAGCGGCACCGTCTTCTTCTCATAGAGAAAGGTGTCGGCATCATCGATCTCATGCATCCTGAGATTGCCGAATATGCCGATGGCTGCCGCGATTGCCGCGACCATCAAAAAACTGCCGATCAACTTCGTGCCGATTTTAATGTCCTGTAGCATGTGCTCCTCCTTGCGTTGATATGATCAATTTTTCCAATTGATCACCTTCAATCATCCCAAAATACCTGATGCTGCATCTTTGCCCTGCTAACCCGGGTCATCCAGCAGGAATTTATCAATGTTCAGGATGAGAATCTCTTCCGTTTCATCGCCCTTGCTCCTCCGACCCAAGGCGTCGATGAAATTGCCGTGCTGTTGGGAAAAAGCAATTGGCAGGGGTGAGATAACCTCGTCAAGTAGGCCGAAATACTCAATATTGTCGGCAAGAATAGCAACACTCTGATCATCGGCTCTTTCAAAAATAACAGCGTATTCGTAGGTGAATTGCTTTATCTTCCTGGCCGCGCCGTCAAACAGGGCGATCAGGCTTTGCAGCTCATTGTTTTCCGCATGATGGATGACCTCTTTTGCGGCTTCAGGTTTCCCGGCCTGGATGAGGATGCTCACCTCAATGGCCAGGGAATGAATCCTTTTGTGCGGGGCATCGAAGAGCGCCATGTAGTCCGTCAGGTTAAAGCTGTGAAACTTGCAGGTGTCATACCATAGACCAAAGGCGCATTTATGCGGGTCGGTCTGCACGGTAATTTCCAGACCATGCTCAACCTGATCCTTTAGCTTTTCCAGCCAGGCAAGGTGGTCTTGTTTGCGCTGGGCAAGAGAATCGATCAAGGTATCGATCTCTTCTCTCAGGGTGGCATAGCCATTTTTTTTCCGGATATCGTACGCCGGCACGGCCTTGCCCATATAGTCGATGCAACCCCGCATATGAGAGGGCATATTCGGAATCAGGGTGTGGTTGGGCATATCAATGATCGAAACCAAAACCTCCTGCTGCAAAGCGAATTTATGTTCAGCGGAAGAGAAAACGAGATACTCGGATGTATTGCCGTATCCCTGGCCTTGGGAAGAAGTATCTCCGGACATGGTTCTCGCCTCCATAATGGAATTTACCGCGAAGAATTGCCACGTTACTGCTGAAATTTCCAGGTAATCACCGCGAATCCGGGATAGTCAGTTCCGGCATTGTTGAGCCCGGATGATTCCTCGCCCCGATATTAAAAATCCTGAAAATCCTCATTCGTTAAAGGAATCACCGACCCGGCACTTGCCTGGGAGATCTTTTGCGGCGCAAAAGAGGAATGGCTCTGAAGGGCCCGCACAGTTTTGTCTTTCGCTGCGGAAAGGGCCGGGCGGATTTTCTTTACCGATTCGATCCGCATGCCGGCTCCGTCCGGCTCCTCGGACTGTTCGCCGCCGCTGACCATGGTTCGTAGCTCACCCACATGCTGCCACATCCGCGCCGCCATCGCGGAAAGCTCCTCGGCGGCGGCCGCCGATTCCTCGGCGTTAGCCGCAGTGCGCTGGACCACGCTATCCATCTCGGTGATCGCGGTGTTGAGTTGCCCGATCCCCTGTGCCTGTTCTCCGGAGGCTGCGGCAATCTCGCCGATCAGGGCGGCCGCCTTGCCGGTGCTTTGATCCACTTCGGTGAAGGCGGCGTTGGTGCGGCTGACCAGGGCCGCTCCGTCCCGCACCTTCAGCACCGTGCCCTCGATGAGGTTGGCGGTATTTTTGGCCGCCTCGGCCGCTCGCATCGCCAGGTTGCGCACCTCGTCGGCCACCACCGCAAAGCCTGCCCCGGCCTCGCCGGCCCGGGCCGCCTCCACCGCCGCATTCAAGGCGAGAGGGTTGGTCTGGAAAGCAATTTCGTCGATGGTTTTGACGATCTTCTGGGTTTCGGTGCTGGCGGCGTTGATTTCTTCCATCGAGCCGGTCAGTTCGGCCATCGAAGCTCCGGCCCGCTTGACCACCGCCGCCGCTTCCCGCATCAGGGAATCGGCGGACCCGGCGTTCTCGGCGTTCTGCTTGGTCATCGCCGAAATCTCCTCCAGCGAGGCCGAGGTCTCCTCAAGCGAGGCAGCCTGCTCGGCGCTCCCTTCGGCAAGTTCCTGGCTTGCGGAAGAGACCTGGGTGGAGGCAGAGGTCGTCTGCCCGCAGGCATCGGTCAGTGAGGCGATCAACCGTTCGAGCGGCAAGGCTACGCTCCGGCCGATCACCACTATCAAGGCAAACCCGGCAAAGACCCCCACGGCAATGGCGATCAGGATGGCAATCCGGACATCTCCTGAGATTTTTTGCGCATCGCGCATGTCTTCACTGGTATCCTTACTGGTTATTTCCACCAGGGAATCGATACACTCCGACATCTTCGCGAATTTTTTTTCACCCTCCCCAAAGCTGAGAGCGATGGCCTTTTGACGGCCTTCGGCGGTACCGGCCGCCATGGCGTCCACTGCCTGGCGGGACAACGCCAGCCACTCCGCCTGGGTCTTTTCGTATTCGCCGACCAGATTTTTCTGCGCCTGCTCATGGGCGAGGGGGGTGTACTCCCGCCAGTGCTCGTCAGCCAATTTGAGATTTTCCTCGTAATCGGCCGCCAGCTTTTTGAAGTCCGCACTTGCCGGATCGGTGGCAGCCATCGAACGCTCGGCCACCATGGCCTTCTGAAGGTACCGGTTGGCATTGAGCAGAGTTTCAAGGCTGGGGACATCAGTGCTGGACAGATCATGCATCATGGTTTCGAGATGAGTGACAGCCAGGTAACCGGCGCCGCCGAGCAGCAGCACGAGAACGATCATCACGGTAAAGCTGGCGGCCAGTTTGCTCCGTACGGTCAAGCGGGACAACAGGTTCATGGGGTTTTCTCCTCAGAGGTAAAATATAAAAATGGACCGGAGTCCATGCCGGAGCACCGGCCTTTCTGCACCACAGGGAGGGCGACCGGAGATCGCGGGGGAGACCGACAAACTCCGGCTACCACTCCCCATGGAGGCACAAAATTGGTCGCTAAGCGATTTCTGCAACCACTGTGCCAACTGCCTGCGAATGTTGGGAAGAATCGATTCATTTGCGGAAAGGCACCGTGGGACGACAACTTATTTATTTATGGCTTCCCCTGGGATGGATTTGTGAGGGAGGGGGCAGGCTGTTTGTTTCGCTCGCTGAGACAAATTGTTTCACCAGCCGTAACTGCTGCCGGCTTGCCTGCCGTGTTTCCGTCCAGCACCCGGCGAACGGCTTCGCTGATCTCGGCCATGGAATACGGCTTCGACAGGAAGGCGCCGATCCCCATTGCCGCGGCACTCTCTTCATTTACGGTCTCGCTGAAGCCGCTGCAGAGGATCACCGGCAAGTCGGGACGCACCCGCCATATTTCCCGGCAAAGGTTGATCCCGGTCAGTTCCGGCATGGTCTGGTCGGTGATCAGCAGGTCGAAATCAGAGGGCGCGGCCAGAAAGGCGGCCAGGGTCTCGCGGCTGCTGGTGAAGCACGACACCAGATAGCCGTAACCGGTAAGAATCGCGCTTGCCGTCTTGACGATTGCCTGCTCGTCATCAACCAGAAGAATCCGTTCGTCGCCGCTTGCCTCCCGGCAGGCAAGCGGCGCAAAGGCGGCGGACGGCGCGCCGGTTCTCGGAATCAGGATGGTGAAGGCTGTTCCCTGACCGGGTCGGCTTTCCACCCGGATCGTGCCGCCATGCCGCTCGACGATGCCGCGCACCACCGCCAGCCCCATGCCGGTTCCTTCTCCCTTGCGCTTGGTGGTAAAATACGGGTCGAAGATCTGCGGCAGGTGTTCGGCGTCAATCCCAAGACCGTTGTCGAGCACGGTCAAGCGCAGAAAGCCGGCCTGTGATTGATATGCTTGCACGTACCCGTCGTCCAGACACACGCGGATGACGCCGCCGTTCTCCGGCATGGCGTGAACCGCGTTGATCACCAGGTTCATCAGGATCTGGAGCATCTGGGTCGGGTCGGCCAACACCGAGTCTTCCAGGGTTTCAATGGAGCAGTCCAGACGGATCAAACTCGGGATGGCGGAACGGAGCAGCTTGCTCCCCTCCCTGATGATGGCGCCCAGCCGAAGGGGCACGGGCTCGCAGCGGCCCTGCCGGCTGAAGGCGAGGATCTGGCGGACCAGCTCGGCGCCGCGCCGGGCCGCGAGCCGGATCTGCTCCAGATCCTGCGCAATCTCGCTGTCCGGGGTGAGACCAACCAGGGCCATCTCGCTGTGCATCAGGACCGGGGTGAGGATGTTGTTAAAATCGTGGGCTATGCCACCGGCCAGCAGTCCGATCGCCTCCATCTTCCGGGCCTGGACCAGTTGCTCCTCCAGTTGCCTGCGCTCGCTGATATTGCGGGCAAAGGACAGCGCGTAGGTGGTGCCGTCCATTTCGATACTGGAGGCGCGAATCTCCACCGGATAGATCAGGCCGCCCTTGCTCCGGTGCCTGGTTTCAAGAACGACATCCTCCCCCCGGCTGCTTCGCCGGATCATCGCATGGCACTGTTCCTGGCTGACATCGGGGTCGATGTCCAGCGGGGTCATGCAAAGCAGCTCTTCCCGGCTGTATCCCAGGGAGCGGCAGGCGGCGTCGTTGACGAAGACGAAGCGGAGGGTTTGCTCGTTGATCAGAAAGATGCCGTCGCGGGTCTGGTGGATCGCGGCCTCAAACAGTTCCAGTTGTTGGGCCATTTCCTTGCGTTCGGTGCAGTCGCGACTCACCATCTGTACGGAGCTGACCTGCCCCGCCGCGTCGCATTCCGGCACGATCAGGATCGACATCCAGGCCCGATTGCCGTCGGCGAGCCGCATCCAGCTTTCCTGCTTTTCTCCCTTGCCGCTTGCCATCACCCGACGGACCAGCTCTTCAAACATTGCTGCATCCGACAGGCCGGAGACCTCGCTGGGGCGCTTCCCCTGGACCGCGGCCAGGGAAGCGCCGATCGCCTTCTCGAAGCGGGGGTTGACGTAGACGAAACGGGCCTCCCGGTCGTAGCGCACGATGATGTCCGGCGAGTTCTCTACCAGACTGCGGAACCCCTCTCCGGCTGCTTGCAGGGGAACAAAGCGGTCCGGTTCGGCAAGTTTGGTGCGTGGTTTGGCCATTGGTTTCTCCGCTGGTTCTGATTGACTGGAAAGAGGGAGAAGCAATAGCTGTGCCGGGGCGGACGACGGAGAGCAAACACTGAGGCTAAAATATCAAACCATCATGAAATCAAGGTGTTATTCTGCATTTGTAGCGGACAGGGAAGTATGGTTTACGGCGAGAAAGGAGGGAGAGCTGTTGCGGCGGCTGCAACTCCGTCACCCATTGCGGGTCATCTCCTGAGCGGCGCTAATCGTGAACCGGTTTCAGCCGGTATTCAGCGCAGAGGCGCGGCAGTGCGCCTTGCCGGTAGCGGCTTGACCAGGAGTTTAAACCACCGGCCGGTGCTTGCTCAACAGCCGGTAGTACTGGGCGCGAGAAAGGCCGGAGGCCGCGGTGGCCCGGCCGACGTCCTTGCCGGTCTGCCGAATCAGTTCGGTGATATAGTGGCGCTCCGCCATGTGTAACGCACCTTCGCGAACCTTTTGCAGATCGGGGGCAACGGCCGGGTCGCGAAAGGAAACGGACGGCAGGGGACAGGCCGCCCGACAGGGGCAGCTCGGTTGCACCGCTTCGGGGGACGACTCTGCTTCCGGGCCGGAGTCAAGCTGTCTGGCTGCCAGACGGATTTCGACCGGCAGATGAACAGCATAGAGGGTAGGCACCAGGCGGACGGCGGCAAAAGCGGCATCGATGACGTTGTGCAGCTCCCGGATATTGCCGGGCCAGTCGTAGTGCTGGAGGGTTTCCAGGAAACTGGGGCACACCCCCTTGCACGGAATCCGCTGGCACTTGCACAGGGCGCTCAGCCGGGCATGGACCAGTGCCTCGATATCCTCGCGCCGCTCCCGCAAGGGGGGCAGGTGAATGGTCACCACCCGGAGGCGGAAAAGCAGATCATTGCGAAAATGTCCCTGCCGGACCATTTCATCGAGGTCACGGTTGGTGGCGGCCACCAGCCGGAACCGGCTCTCCTGCTCGCTCAGCCCGCCCACCGGCCGGAAGCGCTGCTCCTGCAAGACCCGCAGCAGTTTTTTCTGGAGGGCAAGCGGCAGCTCGCCCACCTCATCAAGGAAGAGGGTGCCCAGATGGGCCTGACGGACCAGCCCCTCGCTGGGCCGGTCCGCGCCGGTGAAGGCGCCCTTTTCATGGCCGAAGAGAACGCTTTCCACCAGGGAGGGCGGCAGCGAGGCGCAGTCCACCGCGACAAAAGGTCCGGCGGCCCGCTCGCTGTTGTCGTGGATCGCCCTTGCAATGAGTTCCTTGCCGGTGCCGGTCTCGCCGGTAATGAGGACGGCCGCATCGCCATGGGCCGCGTCAGCCACCTGCTCGAGACACTGGCCGATGGCCTGGCTGCCGCCGATGATCGCGCTGCGGCGCAGCATTACCGGCTGCCGTCGGCTGCTCTTTTCCTCATGGAACTGGAGAGCCCGGTTCAGGGAAAGGCGGAAGCGCGCCAGGGAGAGCGGTTTTTCCACATAATCCCAGGCCCCGGCCCGCATGGCGAGTTTTGCTCCCTCGGGACCGCCCTCGCCGGTGATGATGATGATCACCGGGGCATTAGCCAACCGGCGGATGGCCGGAATTGCCGCCAGGCCATTGCCGTCGGGCAGGTTGACGTCGAGCAGCGCCAGGGCGTAATCGCCGTCGGTGATGGCCGCAAGGCCTTCGCTCAGATTCAGGGAATGATCCGCCGTATGGCCCTGCCGGCGGACAAAATCCGCCAGGGTGTCACAGATCATCGGGTCGTCGTCGATGATGTGGATCTTTGCCATCAGTGCTCCCGCTTGCCGGTTGCTTCATCCAGCACCCGCCGGATGGTGCTGGTCAGTTGGTTGAGAGAAAAGGGCTTGAAGATGAAGGCGGCGATCCCCATCTCCTCGGCTTTTTCCTGGTCGATTTCCTCACTGAAGCCGGTGCAGAGGACCACCGGCAGGTTCGGTCGGACCCGCAGCAGTTCGGCGGCGAGGGCCTTACCGGTCATTTTCGGCATGGTCTGATCGGTGAGGACAAGGTCAAAGGCCTCGGGTGCCACGGTAAAAGCGGCTAACGCCTCGGCGCTGTCAGTAAGGGCGGTGACCTTGTAGCCGAACTGTTCGAGGATTCTCCTGGCCGAGTCGATGATCGCCGTTTCGTCGTCCACCAACAGGAGATGCTCGCCCCTGCCCTCCAGCGGCAGATCGGCAACAACTGCTGACAGTCCTGATGATGTCCGACATTTCGGCAGCAGGACGGTGAAGATAGCGCCTTTCCCCGGCTCGCTTTGCACCCTGATTGTGCCGTGGTGGTTGACCACGATGCCGTGGACCACCGCCAGACCCATGCCGGTGCCATCGCCCTTGACCTTGGTAGTGAAATATGGTTCGAAGATCCGGTCCAGAAGTTCTGGGGCAATTCCCCTACCGCTGTCCCGGACTTCAAGCCGCAGCCACTCCTTGCCTTCGTCCAGGGCCTGGCCCGGTTCAGGTTCGGCGTCGTCGAGGCTGACCGTGACGGAGCCGCTGCTTCCCTCCATGGCATGCACCGCATTGACCACCAGATTCATCAGCACCTGGAGCATCTGGGTGGGGTCGGCCAGGACCGCATCGTCTTCGGTCGCAATCCGCACCGTAAGCTCGATGTTTGCCGGAGTAGCGGCGCGGAGGAACTTGACCCCTTCCTTGACGATCGGCCCCAGCCGGGTAGTTACTGGTTCGTGCCGGCCCTGGCGGCTGTAATCGAGGATCTGGCTGACCAGATTTCTGGCCCGCTCCGCCGCCTGGATGATCTGGTGAATATCGTGGTCCAGCTCGCCGCCGGCCGGCACCGCCAAAAGGGCCATCTCGGCGCGCATCAGGATCGGGGTGAGGATGTTGTTAAAATCGTGGGCGATGCCGCCGGCCAGAATGCCGATGGCCTCCATCTTCTGGGCCTGCCGCAACGCCTTTTCCAGTTCCTTGTTTTCCGAAATATCACGGTTGGAGCCACGGAAGCCCAGGAAGCCGCCTTCCGCATCGGTCACCGGCTGACAGGTGTGATCGAGCCAACGGAGGGTGCCGTCGGCGGCCCGGATCCGAAATTCCAGCTTGTGGGGGCACCCACCGCAGGTTGCCTCCCGTCGGTGCGCCTCCCAGCTCGGGCGATCCTCTTCCGCAACGATCCGGGAGAGCAGGCCGGGGTCCGCGGTAAAGGCCTCGGCCGGATATCCGGAAACACGGGCGCAGGAAGGGGAGATGTAGCGGAACGAACCATCCGGGCTCTCCCAGTACTCCCAGGCATAGGTGAAGTCCGCCACGGTCCGGTAGCGAAATGCGGCCTCGCGCAGTTCGGCCTCCACCTTTTCCCGTTCCCCTATCTCCGCTTCCAGCGCCCGGGTTCTGGCGATCAGGTCGGCGCTGCGTTCGGCGACCAGTTCCTCAAGCCGGGTCTGCATGCGAAAGAGGCTATGATGGGTTTTGACCCGGGCCAGAACCTCCGCCTCATGGAAGGGCTTGGTAAGATAATCGACCCCCCCCGCCTCGAAGGCCTTCACCTTATCTTCGATATCGTGCAGGGCACTGATAAAGATCACCGGAATGGCGCTGAGGGCCAGGTCTTTCTTGAGCTGCCGGCACACCGCAAACCCGTCCATGTCCGGCATTCTGACATCCAGCAGGATCAGGTCGGGTGGGGTTGCGTGCGCGGCCTGCAAGGCAAAGGCGCCGCTGGTGGTGGTCCGGACCGCGTAGCCGGCACGGGTGAGGAGCGTAGCCAGCAGATCAAGGTTCTCCGGCACATCGTCGATCGCCAGGATGGTTCCCAAGTGTTGTTTGTGCTCTTCCATGGAATGGCTCTTTTTTGGGGGGGCAGGCAGCCTGTATCCTTACTTTCAACAATGCACCAAAATATGGCAGAAAGCCACCGTTCAGTGCTAAGGGTTCAGATAATTTTCCAGTAAGCCATGCAATTTGTCAAACTTATGCTGCATGACGCATTGACGCAGTGCTTGGACGGCCGGAGAGTCGGCGGCCGCGAGCTTGCCGATCATGGCGAGGCAGGCCTCCCGGTCGCAGGCGAGAGCGGCTTGGGCAAGACCGGCCAGAAGCCCTCGGTCCAGGAGATCCAGGACGGCCGGCGGCGGCGGTGCGGCGAGGCCGGCCGCAAGCAGTTCCTCTTCGTAAAGAAAGCGCACCCCCAGGTGCTTTCCCAGCATGGCCCAGATTTCCTCCTCCCGGAAGGGTTTGCAGACAAAGTCATCACAACCCGAGGCGATAATCCCTCCCCGCTGTTCCTCGAAGGCGCTCGCGGTGAGCGCCACCACCGGGGTGCGGCCACCCGCTTCGGTCGCCTTGATCCGGCGGGTAGCCTCATAGCCGTCCATCACCGGCATCCGGATATCCATCCAGACAAAGTCCGGCAGCTCCGTCAGGAACAACTCGACCGCTTCGGCGCCGTTTGCCGCCTCCAGCACGGTGAATCCTACCCCCTCCAGGAGACGCCGCAGGAGCAGGCGGCTCTCCTGACGATCCTCAACGATCAGGATGCGCCAGGGCTTCTGGCCCGGTGCGATCCCCGTTACTCTCCGCGACGGCCTACCCTCATCTCCCGCCACCTCTCCGGTCTCGGTCAGGGGGATGTCGAAAAAAAAGGTCGAGCTGATGCCCGTGGTACTCCTGGCCCCTATGGTCCCGCCCATGAGATCAACGTAGCGTTTGCAAATGGAGAGTCCGAGCCCGGTCCCCGCTGCCTGGTCCTGGCCGGTCTCCAGCTGGACAAAGGGGGTGAAGATCCGTTCGATTTGCGCCTCGGCGATGCCGATCCCGCTGTCCTCCACCTCACAGTGCAGGAGAAAGCGGTCGGACGCGCCCTCTCCGGCTGGGCTCTCATCCGGATGGGACGCTGCGGTCAGACGGATGCCGCCCGCCTTGGTGAACTTGATGGCATTGCCGAGGAGGTTGATGAGCACTTGCCGGATCTTGCCGGCGTCGCCCTTCGCGTACCGGGGCAGATCCGGGGCGATTTTCTTGGCGAACGAGAGCCCCCCCGATTGCGCCCGGGCCGCAAACATCTCGCCGATCTCAGCGGTGAGGCGATGCAGGTCAAAGGCGCCAACCTGGAGCGGAGTCTGGCCTGCCTCGATTTTGGCGATGTCTAGCACCTCGTTGATCAGCCCGAGAAGGTGCTCGCCACTGCGAACAATGATCCCGAGATTTTCCCGGTACTCTCCCTCGATATCCGGGCTTCGCGCCAGCAGTTGAGCAAAGCCCAGGATGGCGTTCAAGGGGGTTCTGAGTTCATGACTCATGTTGGCGAGAAAAACGCTCTTGGCGCGGTTGGCATACTCGGCCGCCAGCTTGGCCTCCTCCAGCTCTTTGGTCTTTTCATTCAAGTCTTCCACCAGGTTCATCAGCGCCTGGCGGCTGCCGAGAACCTGCCGGGTTTTGTTTTGCAGTTCCTCGGTGCGGTTGGCGACAGTCTGTTCGAGTTCCTCGTTGAGCTTCCGGAGTTCATCCTCGGTTTTTTTCCGGTCGCTGATGTCGGTGAACATCCCAAAGGATCCCTGGAAAGAGTGTTCTCCGTCGAAAAGCGGCACGGCGGCGGCAAGAGCCCAGACCGTGTGCCCCTTCCGGTGGCGGAACCGGCACTCATAATGCTCCGACTTGCCCTGGCGGCGGTTCGACATCCGCTGCTGGTGGGCGGGCCGGTCCTCCTCGTCCAGAAAGTCGGCGAAAGGCTTGCCGGTCATGGCCTCAACCGGGGAACCGAGCATTTCCGCCATCCGGCCGTTGACAAAGGTGGTCACTCCATCCGGGTCGAGCATCAGGATCCCCTCCAGAGAGGTATCCACGATCCGGCGGTAGCGGGTTTCGCTTTCGGCGAGAGCGCGATAGGCCTGGAGCGAAGTCAGGGCATCGCCGAGCCGTCTGCCGATCGCGTCGAAAAGCCACACCTCCTCCGCGCTCCAGAGCCGTTGCGCCGAACACTGTTGGATGCCGAATTCCCAAGGCTGGCCGGATCTGGGATAGATTACCATGGCCATCATGGAGTGAATTCCGTAACGCTGCGCCATCGCCTCGGGCAGCGGATGTCCGGGGTCAGGGCCGAATTGCACCGGCCCACTCGCCGTCAACATGAGCCGGAACTTCCCGGCGATCCCCGCATCCATGGGAATCATGCCCCCTAAGATGCTGGCCCCAGGGTACTCCGGCCGGGTCCGTTCCAACGGCACGCTCCAGGCGGCGGCCTCCGGGTCGCATGGAAAGACGAGAAAAGCCCGGTCGCAGGCAAAAAACGTCAGCACCAGGTCGAGTAGCGCGTTCAACGTCTGTTCCAGATCGCTCGAAACCAGGATGATCCGGTTGATCTGGTCCAAGGCCTCCAGAAACCGGAGATGGGCCAGCCGCTCCTGGAGCAGGCCCTTGCTCTCCGTAATGTTCTGGGCCGTGCCGCGCAGCCCCTGGATTATGCCGCTCGCATTTCGTTTCGCCTCGCCCCGGGCCATGATCCAACGGGCCATGGCAGTCGGCTGGGAAAGCTCCAGCTCCAGTTGGTAAGGCTCTCCTGTCGCCATGGCCCGTTGCATGGCTGTAGCGAGCTGGGCTGCGCTTTCCGGCATGTAGGCCTTAAGATGATCCTCCTGGCTTGGGCAGGATTGCCCCGGTTCGTAGCCGAAGAGGCGGCAATACTCGTCCGACCACCAGATGGCTCCGGTCGCGGCATCCAGATCCCAGTTGCCGATCTGCCCGAGGCGCTGGGATTCGTTCAACAGGGCCTCGCGCCGCAACGCCTGCTCCTGGTTCCGGCACAACTCGGCCTCCGCCTGCTTGCGCGCCGTGATGTCGCGCTGGAAACCGAAATGCCCCGTAATCCGGCCCTGGGCGTCGTATAGGGCTATGTACTCGCCCTCGATCCAAATCGGCGTGCCGTCCAGCTTGCGCTCGTCGCTTTCAAGCCGCAGTTTCCCGGCGTCGAAAAACTGCCGCCAGAGCGCCTTGCCGTGTTCTAGGTCATGGGCAAAGAGATTGGCCGGCGTCAGGCCGAGCATCTCTTCCCGCTTGGCCCCATATTGCGCCAGCATGGCGTCGTTAATCCGGCTGATCCTCTGGTGCTGAAAGACGTACTCCAGCGCCCGGTCCTTGTCGGCCCCGTCCCTCCAAACCACCGGCTCGTCCAGCATCATGAAGAAGCAGCCGTCGATCGACTGCGAGAAGACCGTATTCAGCCCGGACTCGCTCACCCGCAGGTCGTCTGCCAACCGCTCCGCGAGCCGCCTTATTTCATCGCGCCGGCCCGCCACAACGAGTGTAAAACCGGCGGCAAACAGGCTGAGCAAAAGCGCCAGCCCGTACTCCCAGGCCAGGCCGGTCCCAGCCACAGCCTCCCAGCCGCGTTGCGGGGCCACACTCAACGTCCAGATGCCGTTCGGCAGCTCAAGCGAGTGATCAACAGGATCGCGGGGCGCGGCGCCCGTGGAGGCGGCGATAACCTGACGCTCGCCGGTATCGGGATGGATCCGCCAAAGGGCATAGCTGAAGCCGCGCCGCTCAAGCTCAGTCAGCCTTACCGGGTCGAGCACCTCCGGAAAGCGGATAAGGACGTTGACAAAGCCCCAGAACTGTTTGCCATTGCCGAGATAGACCGGCATTCTGCCAAGAGCGCCTATGCCGCCCTGCACCAGCTTGAACGGCCCGGCCAGGGTCATTTTGCCGCTGTCCCTGGTTTTGATCGCCTCCTTGCTCCGGGCCGGGTCTTTGAAAAGGTCATGGCCGATGGCCTTTTCGTTGCCCTGCAGCGGCACGATCTGGCTAACCACACCATTTGGCGCCAGCTGCAACGAGGCGGCGCCCGGATAGAGAGGCAGCATCTCGCTGGCGGTGGTTTCGAAATCGGCAACCGTGCCTGCACCCTGACGCACCATGGCCGCCAGGGCATAGGCGGCGGAAAGGGCCCGCTCGATCCCGGTCTGGAGGGCGTGCGCCTGGTCGCCCGCCAGGCTGTCTACGCGCGTCCGCTCCGTCTGCACCCGGGCTTGCTCCGAGCGCCAGATGACGACTACGGCGATAGCCATCGCCAGGAGGAAAACCGCTAGCGCCAACGCCCGGGAGCGCCGCGCCCCCCCCTGTTTCTTCCCATTCACTCCCCACCCATCACTGCCTTGCTGCATCGATTTTTCCTCCCTGTCCAGCCTGGGACTGAAGTTCCGCTATGCGGCCCTTCAGCTCGATCATCCTGAGTTCCCGGCCGACAAAAAGCTGGTTCATCCGCGCCAGCTCCAGGTTCTTGGCCTCAAGCTCCGCGGTCCGTTCCCGGACCCGCTCTTCCAGTTCGTCGTTGAGCCGACGCAACGCTTCCTCCACCCGCTTCTTCTCGCTGATGTCCTGCATGGTGCCAAACATCCGGATGGGCTGGCCCGAAGCATCCCGCGTCACCTCGGCGAAACTGTGGACAAAACGCACTTCGTCCCCAGGCCGCAACACGCGGTATTCCACGTTGTAGGGGGGGCCACCCTCCAAGGCGGCGGCCACGGCCCGGGCGGTGGCCGGTCGGTCCTCTGGATGGATGAGGGTGAGCCACTGCTCGTGCCACTCGTCGAGGGTGAGATCCTGGCCTCGCGGCGGCAGACCGAAGATGCGGCAGGCCTCGTCGGAGAGGGAAATGCGGCCGGCCACCAGGTCACGGTCCCAGTAGCCGAAGTGCCCCATGGCCTGGGCCTCGGTAAGTTTGCCCTCGCTCGCACGCAGGTCGCGGAGGGTCAGGAAGATCGTCAAGCCATCCGTGAGCCGCTGACCGATCTCCCGGAAGAGCCGTTCCTCTTCCGGGCTCCACCGCCGGGCGCGGGAGCATTGATGGATGCCGAACAGCCACGGCCCGCCCACCTTGGGATGGAGGGCCATGGCCATGAAACCCTGAACGCCGAATTGTGTCGCCAGCCCGGAACGGAACGGCGTGCCGGTAGCGGGACCTAACTGCACCGGCCCCTCGGCGGCCAGAAGCAGACGAAGGTGGGCCACGATCTCCTCCTCCATGGGCATCTCTTGCCCCAGGGCAAACACCCCCGGGTACTCCGGCCGGGTGCGCTCCATGGGGACGCGCCAGGAGGCCGCCTCGGGGTCGCAGGGGTGGAGGAGATAGGCCCGGTCGCACTGGAAGATCGAGAGTACCTCGTCCAGCACCGCACCCATCATCTGCTCCAGGTCGTTCGTCCCCTGGATGGCTCGGTTGATCCGGTCCAGCTCTTCCAGGAAGCGGAGGTTTTTCAGACGCACCTCTTCGGCCCGTTTGTTCTCGCTCAGGTCGATGACCGAGACCAGCACCTTCTCCCAGCTCTCTTCGTATCCCGGCGCCACGGTGAGGTGGACGGCGGTATCGATGGCCTCGCCGATCAGGGTCTTTTGCACCGCCTCACTGTGAAACCGCATCCCGCCGGTGGCGAGGGTAATCAACTCCTCCCGGAAGATGGCGAGGGATTCGTCGCAGAAGATGTCGGCAAGCCCGGTCAGCAGATGCTCCTGGTCGTCGGCCTTGAACAGGGTAAGGGTGGCCTGGTTGACGGCGCTGATCCTGACCGTCTCGGCACATAGGGCGACCTCCTCGGGGTGAGCCGTGAAATAGGCGCCAAAGTCGGTAATACCCGCAGCGCGCAACGCCTCGACCCGGCGTTTGACCTCGGCGAAGTCCTCCTCCCACAGGGAGATGGGGGAGTCCTCGAACAGGGCGCGGAAGCGGGCCTCGCCGACCGCTACCCTCTCTTCCGACCGCTTGCGGCTGGTCATGTCCTGAACGAGGACCGCCACGCCGATGATGGCTCCACCCTCCGCCCGGATGGGGTTGTGGGACACCTGAAAATAGTGCCGGCTACGGGCTTCTTCCCCCGAATAGGCCTCTTCGGTGAACTGTTCGCCGGCCAGGGCTCGGTCGAGATGGCGCCGGGCCGTCTCCCGGTCCTCCGCCACGGTCATGTATGCCAGCAGGCTCTGGCCCAAAGCGATCTCGACCCCGTAGAGCGTTTGCATGGTCCGGGCGTATTGGCGGTTGAAACTGGTGTACAGATAACGCGAGTCCACGGAGAAGATGGGGGCATCGACGCTGTCGATGATGCCGGCCAGGGTGGCGTACTGCTCTTGCAGCTTGAGCCGCGCCGCCTTTTTGGCAGCCAGCTCCCGCTTCAAGGTAACGAGCCAGAGGACGGCGATGAGGAGCAGGACAGTCAGGAAGAGGGTGATGGAGGCGAACATCTGGTGCGAGATCTGGCGCCTGGTCTTAAAGATCCCCTCGCTGGGGTGCCACTTGTCCAGCACCTTCTGATAGGTGCCATCGGCTTTGATGATGCGCAGGGCCTCGTTGATGGCGGTAAGCAGTTCAGTGTTCCCCTTCCTGACGGCAAAGGCGGAGGTTGAGACGGCGATGGGCTCACCGGTCGCCTTGATGCCCCGGATTTTGTTCTCCGCCAGGACGTAAGAGCCAACCCGGTAATCGACGACCACCGCGTCGATGGCGCCGCTCTCAATCTGGCGGAAGCCAGCGAGGAAATTGGGGATGATCGTCAACCGGACCCGCGGATTGTTCCCCAGCACCAGCTGCGGTAGGCCCCCGGCCTCGACCCCGACCGTGAGGCCGCCGAGACTGGAGAGCCCCGAGATGCCGACCCGATTGGCGGCGGTGAAAATGGAGAACTGCGATTCGAGGAGCGGATCGGAGAAGGCGAAGGTCTTTTTTCGCTCCGCGGTCGCGTTGATCTGGATCAGGGCATCGGCCTCTCCCTTGGCGACCAGGGCCTGCGCCTCCTGCCAATCCATGGCCTGGATCTCGACTGGCCGCGGCAGATGGGGCGCCAGCGCCAGGACGAGATCGACCGCCACCCCCACCGGCCGGCCATTCTCCAGGTAGACCACCGGGGCGATGTTTTTGTTGCCCAGAAACAGGAGCTTCGCCCCGTCCTGAGCCGCGGTGGCGGGAGAAACGGCGAGGAGAAGCCAAAAGATGAGAAGAGGATACCATTGCCGGACGGAACCTCGTCTTGAACGCTTCCCGGGCCGGGGTTGGGCGTCGGCTCTGTGTTCTGACCAGGAATCAGTACCGCTTGGCTTGGCGCTCATGCCGCATTCGTCTCCAGTTTTTTGAGCCGTTTCTTCAACTCAACCATCCTGAGTTCCCGGCCGACAAAAAGCTGGTTCATCCGCTCCAGCTCCTCGTTTTTTTTCTCCAACTCCGCGGTGCGCTCTTGGACGCGCCTTTCAAGCACTTCGTTCATCCGGCTCAATGCCTCTCCCGCCGCTTTCCGCTCCGTAATGTCGCGAGCCAGGGCAAGAGTGACCCAGCGGTCATCGAGCTGCGACAGGCAAAGGCGGACCTCGACCGGAAAGGTTGTGCCATTTTTTCGTTTATGCATCCCCTCCAGAGTTACCGGATGGTCAGGGGTCAGCTTGCTCCAAAAATTCTTGACATGTGCATGGCTGACAAACTCCGCGTCCACTTCGGCCACGTTCATGGCGAGCAGCTCTTCCCTGGTGTAGCCGAGACTTTCGCAGGCCGTTCGGTTGACATCCAGAAAATGCCCTTCCATGTCATGAACGAAAAAGGCGTCGGCGGCCTGATTGACCAGGGTGATGAAGCGTCTTTCGCTCTGCCGCAGATCACGGTCCACCAGCAGGGTGGAGAGGGCATCCCCCAGGCGGCGGCCGATCTCCTGGAAGAGCCGTTCTTCCTCGCTGGTCCAGATCCGGCTCCGGGAACACTGGTGAATGCCGAACTGCCAGGGGGTGCCGACCTTGGGATGGAGGGCCATGGCCATGAGGCCTTGAATCCCGAACCGTTTGGCCACCGCGTGAGGCAGATGATTCGGATTGCCGGGGCCGAATCTCACGGGCGCACCGGCGTTGAGCAGCATTCGCAACCCGTCCGCCACTTCCTGGTCCATGGGCATTTCGACCCCCAACGCCAGGACGCCGGGATACTCAGGCCTGGTCCGCTCCATGGGACTTGTCCAGAATTTTGCGCCGGGATCGCAGGGATACATCAGATAGGCCCGGTCGCAATCGAAGATCGCGAGCACCGCGTCGAGAACGTTGCCCATCATCCCTTCGAGATCGGCGGCGCTCTGGATGGCCTGGTTAATCCTGTCCATCCTCTCGAAAAAGCGGAGATTGGCGGTGCGCTCCTCATCGGCCCGTTTGCGCTCGGTGATGTCCCGACCGATGCTCAAAACCCCGGTGATGGCCCCGTTTTGATCGCGTTCGGCGACAAAACGGATGTTGTGGAAACGCTCACCCTTGCGGCTATCCGGCAGAACCAGATCACAGTTCACCTCTTCGCCGCTTCGCAGAACCTGTTCGATCTTCTCCTGGTACACATTGAACGCGCCATCCGGGTTGCGTTCCATCGGGGTTTTGCCGATGACCTCCTCCGCGGTCACCCCCATGGTGGCCAGCAGATTCGGGTTGAAGTAGGTTATGCGGCAGGCAGTGTCGTAGCGGGCGATGTTGTCCGGTAAGTTTTCGGCCAAGGTCCGGAACTCCAGCTCGCGGGCGACCAGGGCTTCTTCCATCCGTATCCGTTCAGTAAGATCGACAAAGATGACGAGGTGCTGGTCGCCGATCGAGGAGAAGCGGAACTCGATGTGGCGGCGGGTGCCGTCCTTGCAGGTGACGAGTGCCACCATCGGCTGGATCTCGCCGCGGGTAGCGATAGCTCTGTCCACCCGCTCCGCCCACTCCCCGGCAATTTTCCGCCGGTACTCCAGGTCGGGGTAGGCAAGCGGCCACCAGTGGGCGACATCGGGCATCTCATCGATGGTGTAGCCGAAAAGTTCGGTGAATTTCCGGTTTATGAGGAGAACCTTTTGCTCCGGCCCGGACGCCACGGCCTCGGCCAGGGGCGAGGCGTCGATCAGGCGGCGGATATAGGCTTCCCGTTTTTGCACCTCGTCCATGGCCCGCCGCCACGGCGAGAGGTCGCGGCACATCGCCAGCGCTCCGGTGACGGCGCCGCTTTCATCGCGTTCGGCGACAAAGCGGATGTTGTGGTAGGCCGGTCCCTCGCCGGTGTCCGGCAGGTTCACGTCAAGGGTCGCCTCCCTGCCGTCGGCGAGCACCTGATCGAGCCTTTCCTGATACTCCTTCATTTCGCCGCCGGGATAGGCCTCCATCGGCGTTTTGCCGAGGAGTTCTTCGGGGGGGCGGCCCAAAAAGGCGACCAGGCTCGGGTTCATGTAGCGCAGGCGGCCGGCGGAGTCGTAGCGGGCGATGTTGTCCGGCTGGTTTTCGGCCAGGGTCCGAAACTCCAGCTCGCGGGCGGTGATCGCCTCTTCCATTTGCTTGCGATGCCGCACCTCCGACTCGAGTTTCTCGACGGTTTCCGAAAGCTCCAGGGTCCGCCTCCGCACCGACGTCTCAAGGCTCGATATTTCCTCGCCTTCCCTGGGGAGCCAGAAGCGAAACAGAATGGTAATAATCAGTCCCGCGGCAAAAACATTCAGCAACTTGGGGATGATCACCATCTGGGGCTGGACGAGATAATCGTGGATGGCCATCGGCAGCAATCCGACTCGCGCCGTGTACCAGGCGCCGAAATACAGACTCTCAAAAAGGGTTCGGAACGCATCGATGGTGAGAATAGTGAACAAGAGCAGCATGAGACTGCCTTGGTGCCAATCCGCCCGCAGCCGCCTGGCATAGAAGTACAGGATAAAAGACCACATGGCGATCAACAGCCAGTAGGTAACCGGGGTCAGCAGCTCAAAAAAACCAATATCCATCGCCCCCACCTATATTCATGCGCCTGATCCTCCAGCCTCAAGTTCCTTGATTGACAGAGGGAGAAAAGAGTGGCGAGCAAACAATGCCCCCAGCCAGTTGATTTTGTCATACTGGCGTCCATAGGTTGCTGGAGAAAGAGAGCCCAGCCTTATTGGCGCGTGTCTGCGGAATAGACTCTTATGCCCCGGGCGGTGACGACAAGCCCCCAGCCGTCGAGCAGAATGAGGCGGTGAGCAGTACCAGGCGGATAAAAGGAGCAGCCGACCCCTAAAAGAGAGAACCTATCTATCGCGCCCTGCCCCGGCTAAGTAGTTTGCTCAAGCTGTTCATTTATGCGGGCTCTGGGACACTATCTATGAGTAGCTTACCAAGCGTTGCCGCATTGTCAAACAGTTTCAGCCACTTTGCCTGATCGCTTAAAGCGCGGCCAGCATCACGAAAAAACGACCCGGGCAACAGAGGCGATCAGCCTCCTCTCTTTTTCTGATATTTGGCCACCGCCCGGTTGTGCTCGGCCAGATCGCGGGAAAAATAATGGGTGCCGTCATTTTTGGAAACGAAATAGAGATAGGAATCAGAGGCGGGATACAGCACTGCGGCAATAGCAGCGCGGCCCGGATTGGCGATGGGTCCTGGGGGCAGACCGTTGTTTAGATAGGTATTGTACGGGGTAGGCGTTTCCAGATTTTTCCGGGTGAGATTGCCGTCAAAATCGGTAAGGCCGTAGATCACGGTGGGATCGGTTTGCAGCCGCATGCCAAGGCGCAGACGGGTTAAAAAAACCCTGGCGATCAGGGGACGCTCTTCAGGGACGCCGGTTTCCTTTTCCACAATGGAGGCCAGGGTAAGCACCTCGTGGGGGGAAAGACCCTGGGGGGTGTTGCTTAAATCGCCCAGTTCCCGGCGCACCTGCCTGCCCCGGTCAACCATCAGCGCGATGATCTCTCTCGGATCCTGACCGCGCATCAACTGATAGGTATCAGGGAACAGATAGCCCTCCAGACTTTTCGCCCGCACCCCATGCAGGGCAAGAATCTCCGGATCACGCACCAGTTTGAGAAAAAGCTTCCGCTCCCCCCAGCCGCCTTGGGCCAGGATCTCGGCAAGCTGATAGATGTTGGCGCCTTCAGGAATGGTAACCGACCAGCGCACAGTGGAACCGTGCGCCATGGTCCGGAGGATTTGCAGCGGGGTCTGCCCGGGAGTAAAGAGATATTCTCCGGCCTGCAATCGTTTGCTGAGCCCGGAAATTCTGGCGAGACAATAAAAGCCGCGCCCCGGCGGGATCACCCCGTTTTCAGCAAGAATCCTTTCTATCCCGGCCAGACTTGTTTTGGGAGGAATCAGCACATGCAGATTGGCTCCGGCGATGCTCGCCGGGGTTACCCCATAAGACCATAGCCAGAGCCCGAAACCAGCCAGCCCCAGAAAAACAAGGGCGGACAGCCAGATGGCCAGGTGCCGGGTGGCGCCTGCCAGCCCCCGGCCTTTTTTCCGGACTCTTCTTTTCTGAGCCAAAAACATGTTCCCTGTCAGGTGAATAGTCTATCGTCTTGCAAGACTGTCCGCACCTCTCTATGAGAGCAAGACAACCGTCTAAACAACCTCGGCAGTTACTCCGTAAACACCAGGGAAAGAATCCGGTCCATGTTCTTCACCGGGACAAACTTGATCTGCTTGCGCAGAGCCTCGGGGATATCCACCAGATCCTTCTTGTTCTGCTCCGGGATGATCACCGTGGTGATCCCGGCCCGCAAGGCGGCCAGGGCCTTCTCCTTAAGGCCGCCGATGGGCAGCACCCGGCCGCGCAGGGTGATCTCCCCGGTCATGGCCACGTCCTGGCGCACCTTTTTCCGGCAGAGCGCCGAATACATGGCCGTGGCGATGGTCACCCCGGCGGACGGCCCGTCCTTGGGGATGGCGCCGGCCGGCACATGCACATGGATGTCGATCTCTTCGAAGTAATTATCGGCCAGCTTGAGCTTCTTGATCCGGGAGCGGCAGAAGCTTAAGGCTGCCTGGGCCGATTCTTTCATCACCTCGCCCAGCTGACCGGTCATGGTCAGGTTGCCGCGGCCCTTCAAGATGGAAATCTCGATATAGAGGATCTCCCCCCCCACCTCGGTCCAGGCAAGGCCGGTGGCCATGCCCGGCTGGTCGATGATCTCGGTCTCCGACTCGGGCGTGTACTTGGGCGGGCCAAGATACTTGCTCAGGGTCCGGTCGGTAAGCGGGAAAGGCCCCTTGCTGCCTTCCGCGACCCTCCGGGCGTTCTTCCGGCAGACGGCGCCGATCTCCCGTTCCAGATTCCGCACCCCCGCTTCCCTGGTGTAATTGCTGATAATCTTGGCCAGCACCACATCGTCGAACTGGACCTGCTTGGCGGTGATGCCGTTTTCCGCAAGCTGGCGGGGCACCAGATAGCGGCGGGCAATCTCGATCTTCTCCTCCAGGGTGTAGCCGGCCAGACGGATCACCTCCATCCGGTCATAAAGCGGGGCCGGAATGGTGTCCACCATGTTGGCGGTGGTGATGAACATGACCTTGGAAAGATCAAAGGGCATATTGAGGTAATGGTCGGTGAAATCAGTGTTCTGGGCCGGGTCCAGCACCTCCAGCAGAGCGGAGGATGGGTCGCCCCGGTAGTCGGCGCCGACCTTGTCGATCTCGTCGAACATGAAGACCGGATTGTTGGCCCCGGCGGTTTTCAACCCCTGGATGATCCTTCCTGGCATGGCGCCGATATAGGTGCGGCGATGGCCGCGGATCTCGGCCTCATCATGCATGCCGCCCAGGGAAAGGCGGTGAAACTTGCGGCCCATGGCCCGGGCGATGGACTGACCGAGCGAGGTTTTGCCCACCCCGGGAGGGCCGACAAAACAGAGGATCGGCCCCTTGGTTGTTTTGTTGAGCGAGCGCACGGCCAGGTATTCGAGGATGCGCTCCTTGACCTTGTCCAGGCCGTAATGATCCTCGTCCAGCACCGCCTTGGCGACCTTGAGATCAATCCGGTCCTTGGTCCCCTTGCGCCAGGGCAGATCGAGAATCCAGTCGATATAGGTGCGGACGATAGAGGCTTCCGAGGCGTCGGGATGCATGGTTTCCAGCCTTTTCAGCTGCTTGCCCGCCTCCTTCTTGACCTCGGGCGGCATCCGGCATTTGGCCAGTTTTTCCCGTAGCTCCTCCATCTCCTGGGAGCGGTCGTCGATATCGCCCAGCTCTTTTTTCAGGGCCTGCAACTGTTCGCGCAGGTAATACTCCCGCTGGGTGCGGCTCATCTCCTCCTTGGCCTCGGACTGAATCTTGGCCTGCATGGTGGAGACTTCCAGCTCTTTTTGCAGGTACTCGGCCACCTTTTTCAGACGCAGAGCCGGGTCAAAGGTTTCCAATACCGCCTGGGATTCGGAAACCCGCAACTGGAGATTCGAGACCACCAGATCGGCGAGCCTGCCCGGCTCCTCCACGTTGTTTAAGATAACCATGAGATCGGAAGACATGATGCCCTTGAGCGAGAGGATCTTTTCCGTCTGCTCGCGGACATTGCGCATCAAGGCCTCCATCTCCACCGAGACCTCCTCCAGCTCTTCATCCTCGATCAGCTCGATCCTGGCAATATGGTGGGGCTCTTCCTGAACAAAAGAGGTAACCCGCGCCTTGCGCAGGGCCTGAACCAGCACCTTGAGGCGGCCGTCCGGCAACTTGAGGGTGCGCATGATCATGCAGACCATGCCCACCTCGTACATATCCTCGGACTGGGGCTCGTCCAGAGAGGCATCCTTCTGGGTAACGAGCATGAGGAGCTTGTCCTTGGCCATGGCATCGTTGACCGCGCCCACCGAAGCAGGCCGCCCGACAAAAAGGGGAATGATCATATAATTGAAGATAACCACATCACGCACCGCCATGAGCGGCAATTCTCCAGGGATCTCCTGCCCTTCGGAATCATGAAAATCGTTCAGCTCTGAGGTCATGGAATCATTAATATCCACAACATGCCTCCAGGTTATATGTTAACGGCAAAGCACCCTTGCCGGGAAAAAGGCGCCGGGGAAAATAATGGATTGAGTCTGGCAACATAAGCACCCCTCTCCGTGAAGTCAAGCCGATATCAGCAGGCCCAGGCCAGGCCGGAAATATGCTTGAAGAAATCGCGGTTTTGCACCATAGTACCCCTGCAACCGGCAGGATTACCCGCAAGGGGCATGAAATGCCGTTAACATAATCATGCCATGACGGCCAACAAAAAACAACCGGCAACCGATCCCGATGAACCTTATAAACGCTTCTTTTTTTGATCTGAGTCGCTATGCCCACGCCTCTCTTTTTGCGGCAGAGGAATACCCCTGGCAGGCGCTTACCCGGCTGAAGACCTATCTGGCGGATTATCCCTGGCCGCGGATCGCCTGGCCGAGAAACCCCGGCCCGCTTCCTTCCACGCTGATCCTCCACGAGGGGATGCTGACCGTGGCCGGAGATCTCAGCATCGAATTCGGCGATGCCACCAAGGGCAACCTCAGGATTTTTCGCGAGGGCACCATTCTCGAAGGGGCCAGCGTACTCATGGCCGGGGTGGTGCTGGCCGGTGGGCCGCTCAGTATCGGCAAGGGGGTGCTGGTTGAATCAGGGGCCTTTATCAAGGGGCCGGTGATCATCGGCGACCAGAGCGAGGTCCGGCAGGGCGCCTATCTCCGCGGCCACTGCCTGGTGGGAGCCCGTTGCGTGGTCGGCCATGTCACCGAGGTCAAGAATGCCATCTTCTTCGACGATGCCAAGGCCGGCCATTTCGCCTATCTTGGCGACAGCATCCTGGGCAACGAGGTGAATCTGGGAGCAGGCACCAAGCTGGCCAACCTGCGCTTCACCGGCGGGGAAGTACTGGTGAAAACCCCGACCGGCCCCATCAGTTCCGGCCTGCGCAAATTCGGGGCAATCCTGGGAGACCGGGTCCAGACCGGCTGCAATGCGGTGACCAGCCCCGGCACGGTGCTTGGTAAAAAATCCATTGTCCTGCCCAATACCACTGCCCCTTCCGGCTACCACCCCAACAACTCGCTGATCCGGTAACCGCTAAACTGCCCCGTTCAACTCAAAAAAATGGGCAAGGCCTAAAATAAATTCCAGACAAATGGCCACCACCAGAAAGAGACGCAACGATCTGGCAAACGGCAGCCGTTCCTTGACCAGCCGCTGTAATACCGCGACGATCACCAGGGTGGCGCCCAGGTTGAGCGGGGCCACGGACAGCATATGGATCAGGGTTTCCACCATTGTCTGCATGGCCCGCCCGGGAAAGTACCGGACACTGGCCAGCAGATAGACGACAACCAGGATAGCCAGGGAAATCTGCTCCCGTATTTTTTGCATATGCAGCCTGTTTTAAATTTTTCTCGAATAATCCCCTGCCTGGGGAGAATTTCGGCCCATTGTAACAGGAAATAAAAATGACACAATCGCTCACCGCTCTTTTTTGTCCGGAAACCAGTCCCGATCCAGCTGAGTTGCTACCTTTCCGCCTTCTCTGCGACTCGCTCTTTTTTTATATCTTGCCGGACAAGGGTGACCAGCAGGAACCTGGACCTGGCTACACCCCGGTGCGCCTTTCCGAAAAAGATCAGGCCAGGTTTCAGTCCCTGATTCGGGAACTCAAAGGCCACGAGGCTGAGTTCCATGGCGGGCTTCTGGCCTCTCTTTCCGCCGAATACGGCGACCGGGATGAAGCCTCGTCCGGAGCACTGGCCTCCCGCCTGCGCTCCGGCAAAAAAATCTCCCCGCCGCAAAAATCAGAGAACGAAATACTCTGGCAAGCCATGCTTCTCCTGAAGCTGGCCGAGATGTTTCGGGAAGAGGAGCAGGAAATAGCCCAGGGGTTCATGGCCGTCTCGGGCAAGGAAGCCGAGCTTTTTGCCGCCATCCACGGCGAAGAGGCAGAAGAAGGAGAGGAGGACGAGGAAGAAAATCAGGCTCTGCAGGAGCTTGCCGCAACCGCAGGGCGGGGCGGGCCGACGATCAACATTAACCGGCTGGCCAGGGCCTGGGGCCGCCTCTTCCTCCGGGATGCAAAGGCCGCGGCGTTTCCCCTGCTGGTTACAACCCACCAAGAACTCCACGACTTGCTCGCCGAGGCTTACGAAGCGCTAATCGGCCGCCCCCCCAGGCAGCTGCTCAGCCTCGCCCTGCCGGCCCGGATCGACCTGACTGAAAAATTCTTGACTGCAACCGGTGCTTCCAGGGAGCATTTCAAGCGGTTATTGATGGCCGTTGCCGCAAGCGGGACAATCTCCGCCGAGTTGTTGGCCGAGCTGCAAGGGGCAGGAAACGACTTGAACCGGGCGGCTCTGCCTTTTCTGCAAAGCTGCCCGGCCAAAAAGGTGATGCGCTTTTACGCCTGCGAGGGAACCTCGCTTGTTGATCTTTTTGCCGGCCTGGAGGGAGAAATGCACCCCGGCACCACGACAACCACTGGGCTTCTCGCGGTTTTCAACTGACCAGCCACCATTACCGGTAAGGATTGATGGTCAGCACCGGGCAGGGCGCGGTCTTGACAATCTTCTCAGCCACGCTGCCAAAAAGAATCTTGTCCAGCCCCTTGTAGCCATGGGTGCCCATGATGATCAGGTCGGCCTTCTGCTCGCCGGCATAACGATTGACCTCCTCGACCACGTCACCGCTCAAAATCGCCGTGCCATGCGGCACTGAATCGTCCAGGGTTTCCGCAACAAAGCTCTTCATTTTTTCCCTGGCGCTTCTGACCATCTCTTCCTCAAGCTGGACGATGGGCATGTGGGGCACGAAAAAACCGGAATAATCGTCAAAGCTCTGCACCACGAAAACAACCGCCAGCTCCGCCTTGAATTTGGCGGCATAATCCGCGGCCGTGCGGAGGATCTTCTGCGAATTCTCCGAGAAATCCACGGGCACCAGAATCTTTTTAATTTCGTTCATTTCCCCTCCTTATGGTATAGATGTCACAATGTAAGCGGTTACAGGGCGCCACATCTTGCTCACCGGCCCGCTTACCTGGGTTATGAACCGGTGATCTTTCCCCTTTTTGCCAGTGCAGCACGATTAGGTCGCGACCGCAATCCGGGCCGAGCCCGGATGCATCATCCTTTCGTCTTGATCAGGCTAGCAGAATGCTTTCCCCCTTGTCAACAGGAGAGAAATTTCCTTGAATTTGCAAGATAAGCAGAGTCCGATGTCCACTTCCCTGCCCGAGGCCATGGCCGACATTTTTGCCCAAGACGGCATCCTGGCCCGGAAACTGCCCGGCTACGAATCCCGCCCCGGCCAGCTACGCATGGCCGAAGCCATCGCCGCCACCCTGGAGCCGACGGAAGAGGAGCGGCCCGGTCAGGGATCAATGCTGGCTGTCGAGGCAGGCACCGGCACCGGCAAGACCCTGGCCTATCTGGTGCCGGCTATTCTCAGCGGCCAGAAGGTGGTGGTTTCCACCAACACCCTGAACCTGCAGGACCAGATTCTCACCAAGGAAATCCCTTTCATCAAAAAACATCTGGCCCCCAGGCTCAACGCCCTCTGCATCAAGGGCAGACAGAACTACCTCTGCCTTTACCGCTGGCAGCAATTCCTCGCCTCACCCCAGCGCCATCTCCTGGCCGACGACCGCGACAGCCAAAAGGTCGCCGACTGGCTTGAGGAAACCGAAAGCGGCGACCGGAGCGAGCTGGCCTGGCTGGCGGACAATGCCCCCCTCTGGCAGGCAATCACCGCCTCGGCCAGCCAGTGCCTGGGCGGCAACTGCCCGGACGCCACCACCTGCTTTATCACCCGGTTGCGCAAAAAAGCTGGCCAGGCCCAGCTGCTGGTGGTCAACCATCACCTCTTCTTTTCCGACCTGGCCCTGCGCCGTTTCGGGCATGCCGAGGTTCTGCCCCGCTACGAATCGGTAATCTTCGACGAGGCCCATCATCTGGAAGGGGTGGCGACCCGCTACTTCGGCATCTCCTTCAGCCATTATCAGGTGATCGATCTGGTGAAAGATCTGGAGACCGCGGCCCAGGCCGATCTGGTGGGCCGCGCCAGAGAAGGGGTGGTGCAGACCGCCAGGGCGCTGGCCAAGCAGATCGATCTTTTTGCCGAGCTCTTCCCCCGTGAGCGGGGCCGATTTTCCCTGCTCCAGTTCATCGAGCGCTTCCCAGGCTGGGAAGAAGAGCGACAGCGCATGGCCGACCAGATCAAGGGGGTATCCAATCAACTGGCCAAGGCGGCCACGGGAGGAGAAAGTTGGCTGGGCATGCAGCGGCGGGTGGAGGAGCTGCTGGCCGCCTTCACCGCCATCACCGAGGCACGGGATCCCTCCTCGGTTTACTGGTACGAGCGGCGGGAAAAAACCGTGGCCCTCTCCGCCTCGCCCATCGACATTGCCGACGAGCTGCAGGACTTTCTCTACGACCAGACCAGAAACGTAATCTTCACCTCGGCCACCCTGACCACCGACAACAATTTCACCTACTTTTCCCGCCGCCTCGGCCTGCCTGAAGATACCCCGACCCTGACCCTGGCCACCCCCTTTGCTTACGAAAGGCGCACCCTGCTCTTTGTGCCGGGCAAGGGGTTTCCCGAACCAGCCGCCCGCGAGTTCCCGGACGCCAGCCAGCAGCTGATGCAGGAGCTGATCATGGCCGCCAATGGCCGGAGCCTGCTGCTCTTCACCAGCCTCAACGCCATGCGCGGAGCCCACGAGTTTCTTCTCGGCCGACTGCCTTTTCCCTTGCTGGTCCAAGGGGAGGCGCCCAAGGCCAGGCTGCTGGAGCAGTTCCGGGAGCAGACCCATTCGGTCCTCCTGGCGGTGGCCAGCTTCTGGGAAGGAGTGGATGTGGTGGGCGAATCGCTGAGCTGCGTGATCATCGATAAACTTCCGTTTGAAGTCCCCTCGGACCCTGTTATTATGGCCCGCATGGAGCGGATCAAAAGCGAAGGCGGCAACCCCTTTTACGATTTCCAGATCCCCCGCGCCATCCTGACCCTGCGCCAGGGGGTGGGCCGGTTGATGCGCAGCGCCACCGACCGGGGGGTTCTGGCGATCTGCGATGTCCGCCTCTTCAGCAAGCAGTACGGCAAACTTTTCCTGAAAAGTCTGCCCCCAAGCCCGATCTGCCGCGAGATTACCGCAGTGCGGAATTTCTTTACGGAGGGTAACTAGCCAGCTCAAGGCCGGAAATGACTCAAACCAGCAAACCGTAACTATTCAGCAGTGCCCCAGGTTGCGGTAAGCGGGACGGCGAAGCGTACACCGGGTACGTAAACCGGCCCGATCGCCGCAAGATGGGGTGCTGCTGGATAGTTACTACGGAGGAAACGCCATGAACAACATTGAGCTGCTTGCGGACCTTAAAGAAAAAGGGGCCGGGATTGATGCGGTGATGAAAGAGGATCTGGCGATCATCGAAAGCCCGCTGCTGGCGGAGATCATCCACCATGCCATCTTCCAGGGCGGCAAACGCATCCGTCCCCTGCTGACCCTGCTGGCCGCAGGCCTGGTCGGGACTCCGCCCGCCGACACGGTGCGGCTGGCTATCGCCTTTGAGTATCTCCACGCGGCCAGCCTGCTGCACGACGATGTCATCGACCATGCCATCCTCCGGCGCGGCGCGGAAACCGCCAACACCATCTGGGGGATGGAGCCGGTCATTCTGGCCGGGGATTATCTCCATGCCCATGCCATGGCCCTGGCCAGCGAGGTGGGCGGCCCGGCGGCCATGGCCCTGATCGGCCGCGCTACCGCGGCGATGGTCGAGTCGGAATTCTTGCAGATGCGCAACGCTCGCGAGATCCTGCTCTCCGAGGAAAACTATTTTTCGGTTCTGCGGGGCAAAACCGCCGCTCTCATTGCCGCAGCCTGCGAGGCGGGGATTGCCCACAACCAGGGGACAGCCGAACAGCGGCTCGCCCTGCGCACCTACGGAACCAACCTGGGGCTGGCCTTTCAGATCGTGGATGACCTGCTGGATTATCTGGGAGACCCGGCGAAAACCGGCAAGGCGTTGGGTAACGATTTCCAGGAGGGCAAGATGACCCTGCCCCTGATCAAGACCATGGCACGGGCCGATGCCAGGGACCACGAGGTGCTGACCGGGCTGCTCAAGGCAACCCCGCAGGAGCGCAACCGAGAACTGACGCTGGTCCATGCGCTGGTAGAAAAATACCAGGGCTTTTCCCTGGCCAGGGCGCAGGCCGAAGCGCTGCTCGGCGAAGCCCTGGCCGGGCTGGCCATCTTCGCCGAGACCCCGGATAAAGCTGAGTTGGGCAGCTTGCCTGCCCAAACGAAACTTATACCCTCTGGGTGCAAAGAGTCCCTGACCGGGCTGGCTCATTATGTCCTGAGCCGGAACAAATAGGCATGGCCAAGTTTTCCTCTAAAAAACCCGCCCCAAAAAAGGCAAAAAAAAAATGGGGCCGCCGTATTGGCCTCTTCTGCCTCTTTCTTTTTGTAGCCGCTACTTTGGCCGCCGGCGTCTATTTCATGTTGCTCTATCCCGGCACGTCCCCGAAACCCGCGCCGCCCCAACTGAGCGAGCAAAGCAAGGGGAAGCCCTTGCCGCAGGAGGGCAAACCCCTGCCAGGCCGGCAGGCCCCGCTCTATGAGGAGCCCGCCCTGCCCCATCCGGCGCCAACTATCGCAAGTCAACCCAAAAAGCCGGAGAAAACCCAGCCTTCGGACAGGCCCCTTATCGCCATCGTCATCGACGATATGGGCTATCGGCAGAACACCGGCAAGGCCCTGATCGCCCTCGACCTTCCCCTCTCCTTCGCCTTCCTGCCCTTCACCCCTTTCTCCGCTGAACTGCAACAGGAGGCCCAGGCCAGGGGACGCGACATCCTCCTGCACCTGCCCCTTGAACCCGTGGACCCGAAATGGGATCCCGGCCCCGGCGCCCTGACCACGACCATGAACCAGGAAACCATGGCCGCCCTCTTCCGGGAAGACCTGCGGGAGGTCCCCAAGGCCATCGGGGTCAGCAATCACATGGGTTCCCGCTTTACCGCCACCCCCCAGGCCATGCTGACCCTGCTTCCCCTGGTGCGGGAGCGCAACCTTTTTTTCCTGGACAGCGTAACTGCCTCCCGGAGCGTAGCCTATGATCTTGCCCGGACAATGGGAATAAAAACCGGACGCCGCACTGTTTTTCTGGATAACGACCAGACGCCTGACAAGATCATTATCCAACTTGACCTTTTAATTCAGCTGGCCGGGGAGCATGGCCAGGCCGTGGCTATCGGCCACCCCTATCCGGCCACGGTGGAGGCACTGCGCCGATATCAGACCCGGTTGCGCACCAGCACCGAGATGGTCGGAGTCTCTCGCCTGATCCATTGAAGAGGGAAAACAAGAAGGGCTAATTTTTCTATTTACAGACCGGAAGATCCCGCCTAAATTCACAGCTTAACCTCAGGCAAGGAAACGACTCCATGCAGGACAACCATATCGATGATATCGCCAGACTCCTCAAAACCATGTCGCACCCCATCCGCCTGAAGATCCTCTGCCTGTTGCAGGACCAAGAGCTGACCGTGGGCGATATCCACAAAGAAGTCCATACCACCAATGCCAATGTTTCCCAGCATCTATCCATCCTCCGCAACCAGGGAATCATCACCTACCGCAAAGATGCGAATTTCATCTACAACCGGATTTCGGAAGGAAGGGTGACCGAGCTGATCAAAACCATGCGGGAACTTTTCTGCGAGGATGACTGATCCCCGCCACACCACCAAGGAAATTTCACCATGATCGTCACTGACTGGGTTCATGTTCTTGCCGGCGCTTTCATCCTGCTCAGCCTGGCTCTGGGAACCTGGCTGCACCCCTACTGGTATTTCTTCACCGCCTTTGTCGGAGCCAACCTTCTCCAGTACGGCTTCAGCAAATTCTGCCCGCTGGCCACCATCCTCAAAAAACTCGGGGTGCCAGAAAACCGTCCCGGCCAGGGTTGCTGCCAAAAATAAGCTGCCCTCCGGCAATCACCGCCCCAGGGCCTGAGCAATCGCCAGGCCGATCGGGGCAAAATCAGCGCAGGCATCGGCAGGATCAGGGCAGCGCTGCAGACGGCCGAAAACCAGCACCTGTCCCATTTCGGCGATGGTCCGCATATTGTCCTCAACCAGCACCCCATCTTTCTCCGGCTCGGCATCGGAAAACACCACCCCCAGCACCGGGATATCCCGATGCCGCATGGCCTCCAGGCTGAGCAGAGTGTGATTGATGGTGCCAAGGCCGCTTCTTGCCACCAGCAGGGTGGGAATCTTGAGCTGCCGCAGCAGATCGACAAGCAGCAGCTTCCGGCCAAGCGGCACCAACAAGCCGCCGACCCCCTCGACAATAAGCAGCTCATGGCTGGCCAGCCCCTCCTGGTACCGGGTACGGATCAGCGCCGGGTCGATAACCGTCCCCGCTCGTTCGGCGGCGAGGTGGGGGGAGGCGGGCAGGGGGAAATGATAGACCACTTGGCTGCCGACCAGCTCAGGGAGCAGGGGCAATTGCGCCATGCGCAGGCAGGCCGCCAAATCAGCGGGCGGAAATTCCGGCCCGGTCGCCACCCATTTCTGATACCCGGCCTTGATTTCCTTTTTGCAAAAAAAATCCAGCAGCAATCCGCAGATATGGGTCTTGCCCACATTGGTGTCCGTGCCGGCGACAAAAATCGCGCTCATTTCTCACCCCTGACGACAAAGGCCTGATAGGTAGCGGGATACCCGCCGTGGGTTGCCTGAAACCAGGCATCAAGCTGCCACAACCTCCCCCTGGTCAAGGCGCCCGGCAACCGGCCCCCGCCGGTGCCGGTCTTGCGGATATGATCCAGCAAGGCAAGAAGTGATTCGTATTTTTTGACCCTGGTTTCTTCCTGCACGGCAAAACGGGGAAAGATCGCGGCCAGCAGGGCCGCCAGATCCTCCCCTGAGGGAAAGCCGTGGGGCGGCAAGCGCACCTCCTGGCCAAAGACCTCGCTCAACCCCTGGGCCAGCTCGGTGAAGGTCCGGGGGCCGAACAAAGCCCCGGCAAAACACCCTTGCCCGGAGAGCAGGCAGCCAATCCGCGCCAGGGCCGCACCGAGGTCATCAAACCATTGCAGGGTGGAGTTGGCGCAAATCAGATCAAAGGTAGTGGGGCAGGCGGCCAGGAACCGTTCCCCGTCTTCACAGAGGATGGAGACCTCGCCCCTGCCGGCCAGCCGTTTTCCGGCCAGGTGCGCCATGCCTTCGGCGAAATCAAGGGCAATGATCCGGGCCTCCGGGTATCGTCCGGCAAGCAGCGCGGTGAAATACCCGGTGCCGCAGCCGATCTCCAGAATATGTGCCACGCCGCTGCTCTCGGGAAGCTCTTGGAGCAGACGGAGCGCCAGACTATTCTGCACCTCGGCATGGGCGTCATAGGTGGCGGCGGCACGGGAAAAACGGTGCCGGATTCTTTGCTTGCCGAGTTCAGTCACTTGCGGCAAACTCCCGGTCGAGAAAAAGGGCATGCCCGCCATGCTCGATAATGGTGACCCTGGCTCCGGGGATCACGGCCTGCTCCGTCACCGGCGCGATGATATCCCGCCGCCCATGCCAGCAAAAGACCGGGCATTGCGGCCCGCGTTCCGGCAGGCGCCATTGTCCCAGATAATCGAGACCCCGGCCAAGAATCTCCAGATCCAGAGATGCCGGCAGCGCCTCCTGCTGGCCAGCCACAAACCGCCTGGACTCTTTTTTATAGCCCAGCAGGCTTTTCCGGTAAAAATCCTGCAAAAATGTCTCGGGCTCGGTTGCCAGAGCCAGGCGGATGGCACCGATTTCCGCAGGTGGCCAGGAACCCCGCATACCGAGCAGGGTCAGACTCGTCACTTTTTCCGGAAAAGCACAGGCAAAATCATAAGCCAGATAAGCGCCCATGGACCAGCCGACCAGCTGTACGGCAGCAAGCTGGTGTTCTGTCAGAAAAGTCAGAATCTCCGCTGGAGCGGTGGCCGGGTCCAGCAGCGCCGCCGGACTGGCCCAGGGGTAGCGCTGTTCCGCCAAATCGAGTACCTGACCGGAAAAGCCCCAGCCGGGCAGAAAAATGATCGGGGGATGCAGCAGCGGTGCGGGTCCTGAAAAGTTGTTTACCGGCAAGTTCTTATTCCACCGTAACGCTCTTGGCCAGATTGCGGGGCTGATCCACATCACAGCCGCGAAGAACGGCAATCTCATAGGCCAGCAGCTGCAGGGGCAGAACAAAGAGGATCGGGGTCAACTCCTCGTGGCAGACCGGCACGGTGATCACCTGCTCGGCGATGCGTTTGCAGTTTCTGTCGCCTGCATTGGCAACGAGGATGATCCTGCCGCTTCTGGCTTTGACCTCTTCCACGTTGGAAATAAGCTTTTCATAGACGCTGTCTCTGGGGGCCAGGGCCAGGACCGGCATATCCCGGTCGATGAGAGCGATGGGGCCGTGCTTGAGTTCGCCTGCCGCATAGCCTTCGGCGTGGATGTACGATATCTCCTTGAGCTTCAAAGCCCCCTCCATGGCGATGGGGTAATTGCTCCCCCTGCCCAGATAGAGGAAATCCCGGCTGTGGGCAAAGGTGGCGGCGATGCGGGCTGTTTCCTCCTGTAACCGGGGCAGCTCCTGCTCCATGAGGCCGGGCAGATCGAGGATGGCCTGGCCGATATCCTTGCGCACCTTGGGGGCAATAGTCTTGCGAATCTCGCCCAAGAAAAGGGTGAGCAGCAGCAGGGCGGTGAGCTGGCAAGTGAAGGCTTTAGTCGAAGCCACCCCGATCTCCGGCCCGGCGTGGGTGTAGATCGTGCCGTGCGCCTCCCGGGTGATGGTGCTGCCCAGCACATTGCAGATGGCGATGACCTTGGCCCCCAGCTTCTTGGCCAGCCGCAAGCCCGCCAGGGTGTCGGCGGTTTCCCCGGACTGGGAGATGGGCACCACCATCACGGTTTCGTCCAGCAGCAGCCGGCGGTAACGAAATTCCGAGGCGATATCCACCTCTACCGGGATACCCACCCATTTTTCCAGCCAGTATTTGGCCACCAGGGCCGCATGCCAGGAGGTGCCGCAGGCCACCAGGGAGATGCGGCTGATCTTTTTGAGCTCCACCGCGCTCAAGCCTATCTCCGGCAGCTGCACCCTGCCGGTCCCAGGATCGAGCCGTCCCCGGAAGGTGTTGAGAATTGCCTGGGGCTGCTCGAAGATCTCTTTGAGCATGAAATGGCGGTACCCCGCCTTCTCGGCCATGGCCGCGTTCCACTCGATAGTTTTGATCTTCTTGGCCTTCTTCCGGCCATTGGCCAGGCCCATGACCTGCCACTCCCCCTGCTTGAGGACGGCCAGCTCCCCATCCTCCAGAAAAACCACCTGCTTGGTATAAGGGAGCAGGGCCGGGATATCCGAAGCGAGCAGGCAGCCTCCCCCCTCGGCAAGCCCAAGAACCAGAGGGCTCTGCTGCCTCACCGCCACCAGCCGATCCGGCTGGCCGGCCCACAATACTCCGATGGCGTAGGAGCCTTCGACCTTTTTCAGGGCCTGCCGCACCGCCTTGACCAGATCGCCGGAGGCGACAAGCTGTTCCTCGATGAGGTGGGCCAGCACCTCGGTGTCGGTTTCCGAGCAGAAGACATGCCCCCGTCCCTTCAACTCTTCCCGGAGGGCATGATAATTTTCGATGATCCCGTTATGGACCACCACCAGATCGCCGCTGCAATCGCAATGGGGATGGGCATTGAGCTCGGAAGGCGCGCCGTGCGTAGCCCAGCGGGTATGGCCCAGGCCAATGTGACTGTCGCGGTCGCACACCGTTTCGAGCAGCTCTTCGAGCCGGCCGAGCTTGCCCGCGGCCCGGTGCTTCTGCAACTTACCGCCGTGCACATACACCACCCCGGCCGAATCATAGCCCCGGTACTCCAGACGCTTAAGTCCTTCGAGAAGAATGGGCAGAACATGACGCTGGCCCACATAACCGACAATTCCGCACATATTCCGCTTCCTTTTTTGTTTTCCGGGAGCTGCGTTACAGAGCGAAACCCTGTCTGGACCTCGCCACCGCCTGCGGCAACAGGGCCAAGAGGGCCGCAACCTCTGCCTCGGTATTATAACGGCTGAGACTGATCCGCAGGGTACCGTGCAGGAACGATTCCTCCACCCGCATGGCCCGCAGCACGTGCGAGGGGTCGAGATCGCCGCTCTCGCAGGCGGCATGGGCGGAAACGGCGATACCGCCCGCGTCAAGATCCTGAATAAGTCCTGCCGAGGCCGCATGTCGAAAACTGACATTAGTGGTATTGACCAGTCTGGATGAAATCGCGCCATTGATCCGCACCTCGGGGATCGCGGCGATGATCCCTGCCTCCAAATGATCCCGCAAGACAGCCAGCCGCTGATGCGCCGCCTCGTCCACAGCCTGGGCCAACACACAGGCCTGACCCAGGCCAACCAGGCCGGGGACGTTCTCGGTGCCGGCCCGCCTGCCACTTTCCTGGCCGGAACCCATGATCAGCGGGGTGTAGGGCGCGGTACGGCGGACATAGAGCGCTCCTGCCCCTTTGGGCCCATGCAGCTTATGGCCGGCGATGGTGAGATAATCCACCTCCAGCGCTTCCACCGCCAGGGGTGCCTTCCCGGCCAGCTGGATGGCGTCGCAGTGGAACAATACCCCCCGCTCCCGGCAGATACCAACGATCTCGCCAACCGGCCAGATCACCCCGGTTTCATTGTTCGCTCCCATCAGGGAAACCAGGGCGGTGTCCGGCCGGATCGCCCTTTTGAGCGCCTCCAGATCAAGAGCGCCGTTTTCATCCACCCCCAGCAGCTCCACTTCATAGCCCTGGGTGGCAAGAAACTCCAGCGGCGCCAGCACCGAGCTGTGCTCGACCTGCGAGGAGACAAGGTGCTTTTTCGCGGGATTGGCCCAAACCGCGCTCAGGATGGCGGTGTTGTTGCCTTCGGTGCCGCCGCTGTTCAGGACCAGCCGGGCCGGATGGCAGCCGAGCAGCCCGGCCACCTGCTCCCGGGCCAGCGCCAGACCCCGCCGGGCAGCCTCGCCGAAACTGTGGGAGCTGGCCGGATTGCCGAAGCATTCGGCCAGATAGGGGGCCATGGCCTCCCGCACCGCCGGGGCTAGAGGGGTGGAGGCGTTGTTGTCGAAGTAGATGTTTTGCATGGGGTCAGATCCGCAGCATTCGATCGAGAGAAAGTTTGGCCTCGGCCGCCACCGCGGGCTCCACGGTGATCCGGTTAACCACCCTCCCCTGGGCCAGGTTGTCCAGCACCCACAGCAGATAGGCGGGCTTGATCCGGTACATGGTGGAGCAGAGGCACTGAAAAGGTGAGAGCGAATGGATCTCCTTGTCCGGATACAGCCGCTTGAGCCGGTTCACCAGATTGATCTCGGTGCCGATGGCCCACTTGCTGCCCGGCGGAGAGTCGCGCACCGCGGTGATGATCGCCTCGGTGGAGCCGTACTGGTCGGCCCGGCTCACCACCTCATGTCGGCACTCCGGATGAACGATGATTCGCACCTCGGGGTCGCGCGCCCGCCAAGCGGCGACATGGGCGGCGGTGAACTGCATGTGTACCGTGCAGTAGCCGTCCCAGAGAATGACTTTTGCCTTCTCCAGCTGGGCCTGGGTGTTGCCGCCCAACGGGTTGCCGCGCCGCCAGAGGACCACCTCGTCGTCCGGGATACCCAGAGCGCTGGCGGAATTGCGGCCCAGATGCTCGTCCGGAAAAAAGAAAACCTTGTCGCCCTGGGACAAAGCCCAGGTCAGCACCCGCTCGGCGTTGGATGAGGTGCAGACCGAGCCGCCATTCCTGCCGACAAAACCCTTGAGCAGAGCCGAGGAATTCACGTAGGTCACGGGAACAACCCGGCCGGTGCTCACCTTGGCCAGCTCCTCCCAGGCCCAGACCACCTCTTCGCTGGTGGCCATGTCGGCCATGGGGCAGCCGGCCCGCAGATCGGGGAGGATCACCACCTGGTCCGGGGCGGTAAGGATGTCGGCTGATTCGGCCATGAAATGCACGCCGCAGAAGACGATATACTTGCGATCCCTGGCCTCGGCAGCATTGCGGGCAAGTTTGAGGGAATCCCCGGTCAGGTCGGCAAACTGAAAGGTCGCCTCCTGCTGGTAGTGGTGTCCCAAAATTAAAAGATTGCCGCCCAGCTCTTTCTTGCGGGCGGCAATCCTTTGGCAGATTACTTCTTCTTTTTCCTGCAGGTATTCCGAGCCAAGCTCAACCTGCTGCAACACGGTCATCGGTCTGTCTTTCACTCCCAGTTTAAGTATCTAACGCAAAGACGCAAAAAATGCGAAAAAAGAGCTCCTTCTTCGATTCCTTTGCGTCTCTGCGACTTCGCGTTTGATTTACGCTGCTCTTATTTAACCAGCTTTACCCAGGCCGCGGTCGGCCCCTTATCCCCTTCGCCCTCGCCGAAACGGACCTCGTCGCCTTCGGCCAGCTGGGCCAAAACCACATCCTTGAGGGCGTTCTCGTGAAAATACACCTCCTGGCCGTCCGGGGTCATAAGAAAGCCGTAAGATTCATAGGGGAACAGGCTCTTGATGGTGCCCATGGCCGGGCCGGTAGCGGCAGCCTCCGGCTCCTTGCCGTTCTGCCGCCGCTTGCGCTGCACCTCCTTCAACTGAAGGCCAAGGGTGTCAAAGGCCTCAACCAGCAGGGGCCGCACCGCTTCCCCCTTTCTCTTCACAACCACGGTGTCATTGGGGATGGAAGCCACCATGCGAACCTCATGGCCGCCCGCCTTATGCCCCGCGGTCTCCTCAATGGCGATGCGCAGATGATGAACAAGCCCTGGGTGGTGACGATCAAGACGCCCCTTCTCCTCATCAATTTTTTCCTGCCAAGCCTTACGAATTTCCAGATTCCGTCCTTCAACTTGTAATTCCATGCATTTCCTCCATCACAAGTGATTAAATTGTCGCCCCTAAGGAGCGACCGATTGGAGAGCTTTCGCTTACATTCTACCATGGATGCTAGGCAAAAAACAGCTTCTCTTCATGCCTGCGGCAAGAAAAAAGGCCCCGCGCCATCGTGGTAATCCGGCTTACGCATCCCCCTTATTTATCACTTCGCTCCGGCAGTTTCCTGATATGCACATCCTGCTGCGGAAAAGGGATTGTAATGGAGTTTGCGGCAAAGGCTCGGCAGATGCCCTTGAGAAGGTTATGAATTTCCAACCCCTTGAGCCGCGGGTCCTCGACCCAGCAGAGCAGCTCGAAATCAAGGGATGAGGAGCCGAAGGAACGCAGTCGCACCCTGGCCTCTGGGTCCTTGGCCACGGCGGGGTTATCGGCAGCCACCGCAAGAAGCACCGCCTCGACCTGCTCGAGATCGCTGCCGTAGGCGACCCCCACCGGCACCCTGATCCGGAAGCGGGGGACCGGCGCGCTTTCGTTGATGATCTTGCTGTTGGCCAGGATGGAGTTGGGAATGGTGATCAGGACATCATCCCTGGTTTTTATCCGGGTGGAACGGACGCCGATCTCCACCACCTCACCCCGCTGATCGTTGTCGACGATAACGTAGTCGCCCACCTTGAAGGTTTTATCGGCAAAGATGCTGATCCCGCCGAAAAAATTGGCCAGACTGTCTTTGGCCGCCAGGGCCACGGCAATCCCGGCGATCCCGGCGGAGGCGAAGATGGGGGCAAGATTGACGTTCCAGATGGAAAGGAGCCAGACCAGGGCAGAAACGACGATGATCACCCGGACCACGTTTTTCAGCAGTAAAAAAAGATCGGCCCCGATCTTGCCGCGATGGGAAATGGATTCCAGATAATGCTCGCCCAGCATCATGAAAAGACGCAGCGCGGCAAAGGTCCAGACGATCAGGACAATACTCTGCGCCGCTGCGGGCACAAACCTCTCCCAAGGCTGGGCGAGGCCAGGCGGCATGGTCACGGCATGGAGAACCCCGAAAAAGAAGACACTGAAAACAATGGGGGTGTGAAGGATGTCGATGGCCTTGTCATCGACATCGCTGGTGGTATAGGTCGTAGCCAGCCGCTTGAGAATGCGGTTGACGAAGAGGTCCACCGCCTTGGCCAGCATGGCATAAACCGCGACCACCATGAGCCGCTGCATGATCGGCTGGCGGGAAAGATCTTGCAGGAAAGGGGGAATATCCATCACTTCACCTGTTCTATAAACAACATCAGCAAAATTATCGTTAGAATTGTTGAAATCGCAAAAAGCCGCGATTACAACGGTTGCCGCTGCGTACCCATTTGATTTTGTGTCTTGAACCTGTGACCTTTTTCCCTTTTTACGAGACCAGCATAATGGTCTCTGGCAACTTTTCCTGCAGGCTCGACGCCATGGATCAGACACACCAATCAGCCGTCACCTGCATCAGGCTTGCTCGAGCCCGTTTTGCCGAGCAGCCAATTAACCGCGCTTTGCCGCTCCTGGAAAAGCCTCACATTCCAACAACGGTTCCGGCACGCAGTTTCATAGAACCTAAAGGCTTCTATTGCCTTTTCATCCCTGGGAATAACCAAGGCCACGCAACTACTTCTATCAGCTCCTTCATCTACGTATTGGCCGGCGGGAAGGCTGTAAAGATCAAAAATCGATGCGACCAGAATTATCTCTGATGCATCAACGAGGAATTTCGTTGTCCCTGTCTTTCTTCCCAGAGAGATGAGGAAAGATGTAACTTCCCTCACCTCAACGCCCGTCATTTCCACGGAGAAGATCGTTTCGATAATGCCAAGCTCCGGATTAAACTCTGAGGTCCAGGACATATCTTCCTCCTTTCTAATGATGAACTCAGCCACGCCGGGTAGAGGTGCCGGTTGCCGCAACATGTTAGTCACAGAAGGGGGCTTGATCTTTGTTCAAGACGTTGACGAACTTCAGCTATCCTTATCGCCAAGCCAGGGTCAGATTTTACGCGCACACGGAGCCTTTCGGCTGCCCGGCTTAAGGCGGCGATATCCCGATGCACATAATCACCCAACTCCGTCAAGGTGAGTTTTTCCTCCTCCAGAACAAAATATGCGGCCATTGCCCTGCCTATAGCTGCCGGTTGCCTTTTCCCCGGTTCGGCAAGCACTCCCGGCTCGATGCCATATCCAGCACACACCGAGGCCAAGACCTGCTCTAACCTCAATCGGTACTGAAATTTTTAAGCGTGAATGCCATTTCTTCTCCTGCTAACCTTCAAGGTGATGGGCGCGCAGCCGGCTTGCCGACTGCGCGCCCATCACAACCGCAATGTTAGCCATCGTACTCGCTGACGCTTGCTTTTCGCTGATGTAGCACGACTGACTTGTCCTCGTTGCCGGTGCGTCCGCATAGGAAGAGAAGAATAAGCGCCAGTACGGTAATGCCGACGCAGGCGGATGGAAATGCCTCCCAGTTCTTCGCGAATGTGTAGTGGTCATAGAGGGTGTTTGCCACTAGCCCCGCAAAGACTAAGAAGACGAAGAAGCTGATGAGCTGGTTGATCTTGCTCACTGAGAACGGATATGGAGCGTCAATCTCAAAGAAGGAAAACTTTTCATTCAAGACCGTTTTGTAGATAGGTCCCATTTTGTCGTCTTCAAGAAGGTCAACGTGGGCCTCCCAATTTGCTTGCCAGAACTTGCTTGCGCGGTTGACGAAATACCATGCGAACGAAAAGACCAAACCTAGACAAGAAACGAGTAGCAGGGCTTCGGGGCGATTCTTGATTTCCTTTCCAGTCAACACGGTCAAATAGCCAGCAAAGGCTGCGCCCGTAAATGCCCAGAAATACGTTGCCCGCTTCCAGTACAACTCAATCTCGAATTTCCGCAAATCTAGCGCAAGCTCAAGTGCCTTGGCGCCCTTATCACTAGGGAAATTCTGCTTGTACTTCGACTGCGGCATAGTTTCATTATCCATGATGGTTAACGCTGAGTTCACCGGCTTGCCCGGTGAAACGATTGGTTGTGGGTGAGGTCGTTATGAAGAAACGCTCCAATATTATCCAGAAGAAAAACGGTTTATATGAGGTTTCCAGCGGGCGGAAGATTATCAGTCCGATGGATTTCAAAAAATCCGAGCAAGGGGAATTTCTTCCCCCCACTCGGTAAAATCTTGTTCACCAGTGCATGGCCACCAATATCAAGAAAGTGATGCTTCTCAGTATGGCGGATATATGTATGGTGACTTCGATTTTTGAGGTCTTGATAGTCAGCATTTTATTGCCCTTTTATCAAGCCTCAGGCGCGCCCAAGGCGTTAGCATTGGGTTTGTTTATCGTCCCGTGCCAGGGACTAGCTCTTGGTTTACCGCGAATAGCCTTGAGCGGCGGCTTGGGTTGTCTCTTGGGTAGCTTGAAATTTCGCGCCGCTTGGTATCGCAGTGGCGTACTGCGTTTTGAAATTTCTCACGCCCTCCAGGTCCGCACCTTTAGCGGCTTACCGGGCCGCAATGGGGAAGTGGTATCTTCCCCAAACTTGTGCCAGACACGCGGCTCTGTCTGGTTTTTATCTGTTGGCCTTACTAAGAAGTTAATCTGCTTGAGTATTTTTGTTGTGTAGAACAATATTTCATGTATGTCGGATTTATGCGATCTGACATAACAAGTTATTCTACGGATCCGGTTATCATGCTAAAAATCATGATAACCGGAAATATACGCAAAAATCCCGTCCCTTCAGTCCCCGACAAACCGCCTCCGCACCGCGCCAATCCGCGCCAGCGACCTCCGCACCCGCTCCTCGGTAATCTCCCCGCCCACCGCCCTGCTCAGCACCTCATAGGCCGCCACAATCTTCGCATGTTCATGGCAGATCAGCAGCAAATCCGCTCCGGCCTTGAAGGCAACTAGGGCAGCATCCGCCACGGTTCCTTCATTTTCGATGGCGCCCATCTCCAAGTCGTCGGTGACGATCATGCCCTCAAAACCCAACTCGTTGCGGAGCAATCCGCCCAGAATACACGGCGACAGGGTGGCGGGGAGAGCTGGATCAAGCTGCGGGTAGACGGTGTGCGAGGTCATCACCCCGGCTACTTCCGCCCGGATCGCCGCGGCAAACGGCACCAGATCGCAAGTACGCAGCTCTGCCAGCGAGCGGTCCACCACGGGCAACACCTTGTGGGGGTCCAGGGTTGCGCCGCCCAGGCCCGGAAAATGCTTGGCGCAAGCGGCCAGGCCGTTTTCCTGCATGGTCTTGATCACCAGGGTGCCCAGCCTGGCCACCTGCTCAGGCTCCCCTCCAAGGGAGCGCTGCTCCATGAACAACCCCAAGCCCGCCGGGCTCACATCCAGCACCGGGGCCATGTTCATGTTGACCCCCACCGCCAGCAGTTCGTGCGCGCAAGTGCGGGCATAGCCGGTCAGCAGCTCCTCGGCCCGGCCGCTTTCCGCCAGCGCCCTGGCATCTGGAAACTCGGTGAAATGGGGCCTCTTGAGCCGGGCCACGGTGCCGCCCTCTTGATCGATGGAGATCAGCGGCGCCTCCAGCCCGGCGCCGCCGCAGGCCTCGACCAGCCCGCGGCAGAGGACGCGGATCTGGGCCGGATTCTCGGCGTTTCTCTTGAACAGGATGAAGTTATTGATCCCGCACGTCTCGATAAGGTACCGGGTGGAATCATCCAGCTCCGTCCCTGGCAGGCCGACCATGAACAGGCCGCCCAATGCATTCTTCATTTTACCCTCTTCATTATGCATTATTACTGATACTCCACCGGATCAACCCGCCCGGCCTCGGCAAAGCCCTTGAGCCGCAACAGGCAGCTGTCGCAGGCCCCGCAGGCCCTCCCCTTTTGGTCCGGATCATAGCAGCTGTGGGTCAGGCCGTAATCCACCCCGAGATCGAACCCCTTTTCGATGATCTCCTTCTTGGTCAGCTTGAGAAGCGGGGCATGGACCCGAAAGCTGGTTTCTCCTTCCACCCCGGTCCTGGTGGCCAGATTAGCCATCCTCTCAAAGGCTTCGAGAAATTCCGGCCGACAATCGGGATAGCCGCTGTAATCCATGACATTGACCCCGAGAAAAACATCGCCTGCGCCCAGCACCTCGGCCCAGGCCATGGCATAGGAGAGGAAGATGGTGTTGCGGCCCGGCACATAGGTGATCGGGATGGAACCATTCATTTCCGCCTGGCTGCGCCCCTTGGGCACGGCGGTATCGGTGGTCAGGGCCGAACCGCCGATGGCGTCGAGATCGAGACGGAGAATGAGATGCTTTTTGATCCCCCTCCGGGCGACATTGGCCTTGGCCCGCTCCAGCTCCACCTGCTGGCGCTGGCCGTAGGCAAAACTGAGGCAGCAGCACTCATAGCCCTCGGCCATGGCCATGGCCAGAACCGTGGCCGAATCAAGGCCGCCGCTCAAAAGCACCACCGCTTTTGCTTTTTCCTGCATGATAAATCTCCCCTGACCGCACCTTGCGGTCGTTTTTCCTGTTTCCACTCTATTGCAAGGGTTGCCGCGAAGCAAGCTGAGAAAAGCCGCGCCAGCATTTTCTGAATAAAGTCCCCCCCCCTTGCAGCGGCGCTAGCCGCTTCGGGCCTTTCCCCCATGGTCACGCCACCGAGCACCGGAGAGGCTGCCGAAAAAGGGCTTTGCACTGTTTGAGGCACAGCCGAGTTTGCAAAGCCCCGGCAGCCTTGAGGAGCGCCGGGCATCCCCGCCTCCGGCGGGACAAGTGGCGGGGTGCCCTTTCTTTGGTTCGTTTCTTTGTACCCTGAAGGGCATAAAGTCCAGCAAAGAAATGAACAAACCCACTATTGCCGAAAGCCATGCCTGTAAAACCCATAGCTGAAATTCAGAACCCAATCATTTTTGGGCCTAAAATCTGCTCACAAATCCAGCCGCACCGGCAACGGCCGAACAATGCTAATCGCCTCCGCACTCAAAGCCGCCCCATAGGCCAGCACCTCCACCCCCTGGGCCGCCACCTCCCGCAAGGTCTGAGCGTAGCCAGGATCAATATGCGCCGCCGGGGAAAAATAATCCACATCCTCACGCTGAACGCAGAAAAACACCACGGCACGGCAGCCTGTGCGGCGCAGGGCCAGCAACTCGCCCAGATGCTTCGCCCCCCGCACGGTAACGGCGTCGGGAAACATGGCCGCCCGGTCCAGGGCCAGACTGCAATTTTTCACCTCCAGATAGATTTTCTCCGCCCTGCGGGTGAGGAGAAAATCAAGGCGGCTTTTATCGGAAACCTTGATCTCGGGCCGGATCGTCTCGATCCCGGCCAGCTCCGCCACCACCCCGGCGCGGATGGCCTCGGCGACCAGGTTGTTGGTGCGGGCGGTGTTGATCCCCACCCAGGTTGCGCCGACCCGCACCATCTCCAGGGTGTGGGCGTACTTGCGCTTGGGGTTGTCCGCCAGGGAGACGAACACCGGGCTGCCGGGCTCCTTGCAGCCCGACATGCTGCCGGAATTCGGGCAATGCACGGTGAGCATCCGGCCATCGTCCATGGCCACGTCGGCGAGAAACCTTTTATACCGTAAAACCAGCCTTCCCGGCTGGAGGGTTTGTCCAAACTCCATTTTTTTCATCCGCTCCGCTTGTTGTCGGTTATAATCAGGAGCCGGGTCAGCCGGCCGGCGGCAACGGCTTGCAACCAAAGATCCCTTGACCAGGCCCTGCCCCAACCATTAACCTGGTGCCCATAATGCCAGATACCCCCGCAAAAAAAAAGGCTGTTGCCCTTCGCTACGACAAAAGCCGGGATCCCGCGCCCAAGGTGGTTGCCAAGGGCGCGGGCGAGCTGGCGGAAAAAATCATCGCCCTCGCCAGGGAGTATGGCATCCCCATTCAGGAAGATGCCGATTTGGTAGAGATTCTGGCCAAGCTGGACCTGAATGCGGATATCCCCCAGGACACCTATCTGGTGGTGGCGGAAATCCTCGCTTTTATCTACCGGGCCAACAGCAAGATGACGCCGCCATAAAAAATATCATTACGCTTGGGGCAACGGCCCGCCCTTTCGCTGCTAGGCAAAATATACCGCCCCCTTCGCAAAAGCATTCATTTTCTTGACAGTTGCCCCTTCAGCAAATCTCCTCGCAGCAAATTACGTATCTTTCTGTATTCACTAAATTTATCATGACATCCCCGCCTTCGTCCAGCCACTTATCTAGTTCGGCACGCCTCTTGCATTAACAAGCAGCACCACACACGAGAGGTATGCCATGTTCATCCACAACAGACTCGGATTACTGGAAAGCGTTGAAACCCTGCTCAGTCAGGAACAACGGCTCAACCAGGTGACAAACAACCTGGCAAATGTTGATACGCCTGGGTTCAAGAAGGAAACCGTCACCTTTGACGAGATGCTTTATCAGGTAAGCCGCTCTCGCCAGAGGGTCGGCAAGGGGTTGCGCATCAACACCGTTCACCAGCAGGGCGTTGTTCAACAAACTGACGCTCCCCTGGATATGGCCATTTCCGGGGAAGGTTTTTTCCGGGTCCAGACCCCGGCCGGCGTCCGCTATACCAGGGCAGGGAACTTTCAGCGCAATAGTGAAGGTTTGCTGATCACGGCCAATGGCTATCCGGTGCTCGGCGAAAGCGGCCCCATCACCATCACCGGCAACAAAATCGATGTGGCCCGCGATGGAAGCCTGACTGTCGATGGCACCCAGTCAGGCCGTCTGGCGATAGTCAGTGTTGACCCGCAAGCCCTGAAGAAAACAGGCGAAAACCTTTTTCGCCTTGAAGAGGGAGCGGCGGAAGAGACCTCCCAGAATTTCCAGCTTATGCAAGGGCATCTGGAAAAGTCAAACGTCAACACCGTCACGGAAATGACGGAGATGATCGATCTGTATCGCGCCTATGAAGGGCAGCAGAAAATGATCCGGGCTGTGGACGACCTGGACGATCTGGCCGTGCGCAGGGTCGGCAGCCTGGCCTGATAGCCGACAGCCGCAACAATGACGCAAGGATTCGTATTCCGTAACGGCCATTAAACATTCAACAAAAGGGGACCAGCATGATCCGCTCATTATTCACTGGACGCACTGGCATGAACGGCCAGCAGTTGCAGTTGGACACCATCGCCAACAACCTGGCCAACGTCAACACCGCCGGTTTCAAAAAAAGCCGGGCCCAGTTTGAGGATCTCTTCTATCAGGAAATCAGGGCCATGGGCACGGAAACCGCCGATGGCGGCAGGGTGCCTTCCGGCATCCAGGTCGGCCTCGGTGTCCGCCCCACCTCGGTACAGAAAATCTTCACCCAGGGCAGTCTTACCGAAACTGGCAACGATCTGGACTGGGCCATTGAGGGCAACGGCTTTTTCAAGGTGGTTCGCGACGGTCAGGACTACTTTACCCGGGCCGGCTCCTTCAGCCTTGATGCCGACGGCAATGTGGTCACCCAGAACGGGGACCGGCTGCAACCTGAATTCACCGTGCCCCAGGGGACAATCACTCTCGGCATCAACAACAATGGGCTGCTCACCGCCAAGGATGCCCAGCAACAGGTACTCGCCACGGTCCAGATCACCTTGCACAGCTTTATCAATCCCGGCGGCCTGCGCAGTACCGGCGCCAACCTTTTCCAGGAGACTCCGGCCTCCGGCGCACCCACCGAAGCCAACCCTGGCAATGACGGGCTCGGCACCATTTTGCAGCACTTCACAGAGGTCTCCAACGTGGATGTCACCGAAGAACTGGTCAATATGATCATCACCCAGCGGGCCTACGAGGTGAACTCCAAGTCGGTCCAGACTGCGGACAAGCTGCTGGAAGTAGCCAACACCCTGGTTCGTTAGAAATATGACTAAGATGGCGCTGCGCCTGTACATGATTGCCTTGCTGTTCTGCTTTGCCTGGCCTTTTCCCGGGCAAGCGGCGGAGAGGATTGCCCCCCCGGCCTTTGCCGCGCTGGAAAAAATCTTCACCGAGGTGGTACTCAAGGATTCCCCCTGGCCCAGGGAAGACGTCCGGATCGCCAATTTCAGCGTCCACCCCCTGAGCATGGCTTTGCCGGCTGGCGCCTTTGACTGCCGGATAACCCAGCAGCCGAAGGACTCCCGGCCCGGCAAAAAAAATGTCAGCGCCGCCATCCTGAAAGATGGCCAGGAGCAGGGTCAGGTGAAAATGAGCGGCGACCTCCAGCTTTTCGGCACGGTAATCAGCACGACAAAACGGCTGAACCGAAACGAGATCATCACCAACGAGGACATCATCGCAAAGCGGCAAAACATTACTCTCCTGCCTGGAGGACTCATCCAGTATCCGCAACAGGCAGTCGGGCAAAAGCTCAAACTTTCGCTGCCGGCTGGGGCCGTCCTCTATGCCAAGGCCCTTGACGCCCCCCCCCTGATAAACCGGGGCGAGCGGGTGACCATCATGGCAAAGTCGCAGGCCATCCAGATAACCGCCCCCGGCGAAGCCAGGAATTCGGGGGCGAAAGGGGAAATAGTCCGGGTCAAGAACCTCACCAGCCGCCGCGAGATCAAGGCCCGGGTTCTGGAGGCCGGCGTCGTGGAGGCTGAATTTTGAGGCAGAGTCCCCGTTTATTCAAGGAGAAAATTATGCGCGCAACACACCAGAGCTCCATCGTCATCCTTATGCTCGCCGGGCTTTCCGGTTGCGTCGGGGCAGCAGGCCAACAGGCCCAGCAACTGCCGGAACGCTACACTCTGCCTGCGCCGCCCCGGGCGGCACAAGTTCAGCAGGAGGGAACAATCTACGCCGCCGGCAACAGCCTTGACCTCTATGCGGACAGCCGGGCTAAAAAGGTCGGCGATATCGTCCTGGTCCGTATCGTGGAAACCTCCAAGGCCAACAAGGAGGCAAACACCAAGACGGAACGAGAATCAACAGTCAGCGGCGGCGTTTCCAACCTGTTTGGTCTGGAAACCTGGCTGGCGGACAAAAACAGCCGCTTTTCCCCCTCGCTCACCGAGCTGCAAGCCAAGCTGACCAATGATTTTGAGGGCAAGGCAAAAACTGATCGGAAAAGCAACGTCACCGCAACCATCTCCGCCAGGGTCATCGACATCACCACCGACGGCAACCTGAACATCCGCGGCTACCAGGAGGTAAAGGTAAACAATGAAACCCAGCATATCATCCTCTCCGGCATCATCCGACCGCAGGATGTCGCCCAGGACAACTCGGTCCTCTCGACCCATGTTGCCGACGCCCGCATAGAATACAGCGGCCAGGGGGCTCTCGGCGACAAGCAGCAGCCGGGCTGGCTGGCCCGCGCCATGGACAGCGTCTGGCCATTTTAGAATCTCAGGAAACGAGAGCCCATGCTAGGCAAAATATTCCCTTCTCTCCATGGTGAACTCATGAAAAAAAGATTATTTCCTTTAGAAATAGCACATTACAGCCCATGCCTCTCCCGTGGCACACTGCTTGCTTATGTTACAAATTACGGACGCAAAAAAACACTTTTCGAGGACAGCTCGATGCAGAAGACCCCTGGCGCAGTTAACAATACGGCAACCCTGGAAAACCACGGCCAGAGCATGCGGCGCACCGCGCTACTCTTGGCCGGCGCCATGCTGCTCGGGATTCTCTGGCAGGCCGGATTTGCCCAGGCCGCCCGGCTGAAAGACCTGGCCGCGGTGAAAGGGGTGCGGAACAACCAGCTCGTGGGTTACGGCATCGTGGTCGGGTTAAACGGCACCGGCGACGGCAACAAGGCCGCCTTTACCGGCCAGGGGCTCAGCAATATGCTCAACAATCTCGGAGTCAAGGTAGATCCGGAAAGCACCAGGGTAAAAAATATCGCCTCCGTAATGGTAACCGCCACCCTGCCGCCCTTTTTCAAGGCTGGACAAAACCTGGATGTGACCATTTCTTCGGTGGGCGACGCCACTTCCCTTCAAGGCGGCACCCTGCTGGCCACCCCACTTAAAGGTCTGGACAACAACATCTATGCCATGGCCCAAGGCCCCATCAGCACCGGGGGCGGCCCGGATGACCGGCCCGCGGCGCAGCAGAAAAATCACCTGACCGTAGCCCGGATCACTAACGGCGCCTCGGTGGAACGGGAAGTGCCGATGAGCTTTGCCAACAAGGAGAGCATCACCATCAGCCTTGCCGCGCCGGATTTCACCACGATCTCCCTGATGAAAACCGCCATTGACACCTTTCTGGGCGGCGCTTACGCCACCGCCCGGGACGGCGCCTCGGTAGAGGTCACTGTCCCGCCAAAATACCGCGCCCAGGAGGTTGCCCTGCTGGCGGCCCTGGAAAACATCGAGATCAACCCGGAGCGGCGGGCCAAGGTGGTCCTGAATGAACGGACCGGCACCGTGGTCATGGGCGACAATGTCACCATCAGCCAGCTGGCTCTTTCCCACGGAAACCTGAGCCTGCGGGTCACTCCTTTGCCCCAGCCAGGCGCTCCAGCCAACGACCCGGCGAACCCCGTCAAAATCGGCCAGAAGGTAGTGACTCTGCCGCCGGGGGTCTCTCTGGGCGAGGTGGTTCGAGCCTTAAATTCGGTGGGCGTAGCTCCCCGTGAACTAATCGCCATTTTCCAAGCCATCAAGGCGGCGGGCGCCCTGCAGGCGGAACTGGAAATTATTTAAAGCTGAGTTGAGCAGCTTGTCGGATTTTATGCCCTTTAGGGTACAAACGAAACTTATACCCTCTGGGTGAAAGATGGATATTATCAGCGAAGCAACCGCCGGACTCAAGGGAACCACCAATTCTGCCGATACGCTGAAGCAGAAGAAACTCCGCGAGGCCTGCGCCGGATTTGAAGCCCTGATGCTCAAGCAGATCCTGACCCTGGCCCGCCAGAGCATTCCCAAAAGCGGCCTGATGGACGGCGGCTATGGCGAGGAAATGTTTCAATCCATCCACGACGACCAGATCGCCCAGAAAATGGCGGGCAGCACTAATAGTATGGGCTTTGGTGACATGCTCTACCGGCAATTGTCGCAAGCCCTTGTTCCGCAGAGTAAGGAGAAATAGGCCATGCAACAGATAAAGACTACAGGACAAAACTCTTTGCCCGCCAGATTTTTCGAGGCCCTGGAGCAGGAAGTCATTCTTTCTCAGGATATGCTCGCCACTTTGCAGGAAGAGCAAAAAGCCTTGGTGGCCATGGACATGCAGGCCCTCCTCAGCCTGAGCAGCAAAAAAGAGAACAGACTGAGCCGCATCCAGGCCCTGGATTCCCTGATCGCCGAGATGGCCGGGGAGTTCTGCTCGGAAGCAGGCGGCAAAACGACAAGACTTGCCGCCTTGATCCCTCTGCTCAATGATGAGGAAGGCGGGAAGCTAGACCAATATCGCAAGAAGCTTACCGGGCTGCGGGAAGAGATCCTTACCCGTAACCAGATCAACAAACATTTTGCCGCGGATGTAAAAACATACCTGGCGGATGCCATTTCCCTGATAACCAGCGGGATAGCGGACCGTCCCATGTACGGGCTCACCGGTCGCAGCAAAAAATCCTCGCTGAACCAGCCATCCTTGATCAACAGGGAGATCTAGGTCATGGCCGGGATCTCCCATGTGCTGAGCATTGCCAAAGAGGCGCTCCTCACTCACCAGCTTTCAATTCAGGTAGCGTCGCACAATATCGCCAATGTTGACACCCCCGGCTACACCAGACAATCGCTGCAACTGGAAACCAACAATGCCGCACCCATCAGCGCCGGCCTGCTGGGCGGCGGCGTGAAGGCATCGGCCATCCTGCGGAACTATGACCAGTTCATGGTGCAACGGCTGGCCAACCAGGAATCAAGCCTGGGCAGTCTGGAATCGCAACAGGAAGCCATGCGGCTGGTGGAAACCGTATTCAATGAAGCGCCTGGCCTTGCCATCAACGACCTGACGAACAAGTTCTGGGACAGCTGGCAGGAGCTGGCCGACAACCCGGAAATATCCGCGCCCAGACAGGAGGTGCTTCAGTCGGCCAATCTGATTATCGATCAGCTGCACACTATGAGTACCGAAATAGCCCAGGTAAAATTCGATATCGGGGTCAACCTTGACACGGCCATCGGAGACGTCAACTCCATAGTCAGCCGGATTGCCGGCCTCAACGTAGAGATTTCCGGGACGGAATCCGCGGCGGGCCAGGCAAACGACCTGCGCGATGAAAGAGATACCCTGATCCAGAATCTTTCCCAGCTGCTTGACGTCTCTTTTTTCGAGGATAAAAACGGCGCCTACACCGTTCTCATGGCCGACGGCCACTCCCTGGTGGAAAGCAACCAGGCCCGGCAGGTGGATTGGGAAAACAATGAACTTATCTGGATAAACCAAAACGAAGATGGCGCCGAAACACGCCGACCCATCGGCGGAGGGGCTGAACTGGGCGGCAAGATCGGGGGCTGGCTCGAGGTACGCGGCAATCTGATCGAAGGGGATCCAAACAATTTCCTTGGCCGGCTGGACGCCTTCGCCAACTCCATGATTCGCGAAATAAACCAGCAGCACTCCCAGGGGGTCGGCCTCACCCTGTTCGGCGATACCCTGACCGGCGCGGAGCAGGCGAAAAATGTCGCCCGCCTCACCTCTACCGTGGACGCGGGTGCCGATACCACCACCATCCTGGCGGGCAGCATCATCATCAACAACCGAGAGATCGGGGAGATCAGCGGCGGCGTCGATCAGAACGGCCTGGCCATGAGCAAGGCTTATAATGCCGTGACCGCCATCAACGCGGCGGATGCCGAAGTAACCGCCCGCTTGACCACCCTGGTGGCGGGGTCGGCGGTGAACGCCACCAACCTGACTGCCGGCGACACCATCAGCTTTACCTTAAACGGCGTCACTATCGACTACACGGTGGTGGCCGGCGATGTAGGCAGCAACGCCAACTTTGCCGCAAATCTGGCGACCGAAGTGACCAATGATCTCTCCGCCTACAACAGTCTCGCCACCACCACCAATCCGGTGACCATCAAGGCAATGGTCGGCGACGGCGCCAATGGCGGCGCAACCAACTCCCTTGTCTTTTACAATCAGAACGAGGGAGACAACTCCTCGATCACCGTGGACAACCTGAACGGCTCCTTCACCAATGTGCTTGCCACCGTCTCTAACCTCGGGCTCGACAGTGTCACCGGCAATACCTACACCGCCGATGCCGGCCACAACACCGGCCAGATCACTCTGTTTGCCACACACTCCTTCACCCTCAATGCCGGAGAAAATGACTACATTCTTGCTCAGCTTGGCCTGGATGCAGTACCAACCGACACGAAAGCCGGCGATGGCACCATTGAATACGGCCCGGAAATCGCCCATCAGGGTTCTCTGCTTCCGGGGTACGACTATTTTGACGAACTAGACACCTCCGGCAGCTTCGATATCTGGATCTACAGCAACGATGGAACCCTGTCCCTGCCCCAGCCCGTCACCATTTCCCTGGAACGCGCTTACAGCCTGAACGACGTTGCCGACATCATCAACAAATCGATCGCCGCGGCCACCAACAGCGGCGGCTGGCTTACGGCCTCAAACTACGAAAACAGCCTGCGCCTCACCCCGGACTCCAACCACCAGTTCGCTTTTGCCAACGACACCTCCAATTTTCTTCAGGTTGCCGGACTCAATACCTTTTTTACCGGCAACAACGCGGCAAGCATCGGCTTGAACAATGTGGTTGAGAATGATTTCAACAATCTTGCCGCAGCCACCCTTGGCCAGCAGGGGCAAATATTTCGCGGGGACAACAGCAATTCCCTCAAGATCACCGATATCCAGCACGATGAGTATATAACCTACGCCGGTGGCGCCAAAAATACCTTGGACGGTTTTTACAATACCCTGGTCGGCCAGGTTGCCAACACCACGCGCACCATCAGCCATTCCTTCGATTCCACCGTGCTGGTCAACACCCAGTTGCGCGAAATCCGCGATTCGGTCTCCGGCGTATCCCTGGACGAAGAAATGGCGAACCTGATCAAATACCAGCACGCTTACACCGCCGCAGCCCGGCTGATCACCATGTCTGACGAAATGTTGCAGGATCTGCTTGACGCGGTGCGATAGGAGAAAAAGCCATGCGAATAACCATGCAGTCTGTCCATTACAATATCCTGGCGAATCTCAACAGGATCACCACGGACATGAACCGGATCAACAACCAGATTTCCTCGGGCAAGCAGCTGTCAACGATCTCCGACAATCCGGTCAATCTAGTGACCGCTCTAGGGCTCAGGAGCAACCTTACCCAGATCGCCTCGTACAAGGATAATCTTAGTTTCGGCAACAAGATCATCTCCGCCGCGGAAACCTCTCTGTCCCAGATGAAAGATCTGGCCCTCAGGGCAAAAACCCTGGCCATTCAACAGGTCAATGCCTCGGTCACTCCGGGAAATCGGGCCAGCGCCGCGGTAGAAGTCCGTCATCTTTGGGAACAGGCTATTTTTCTGGCCAACAGCGAAGTGAACGGCAAATTCGTATTCGGCGGTTACCGGACCACCGGTTACACTGAGGCCGAACCGGCGCCGTTTCTAGCCGACCTGGTGGACGGCTACCGGATCAACGGCAACAGTATTGCCGCTACCAACCAGTTTTTGACTTCCACCGTGAACAACACCACCATAGCGGCGGGCGACCTGGCCATCAACGGCACGGCGACGGGAGCAAACATCACGACCGGGGCTACCACGAACGGCCTGTTCATGGAAAAAGCCTTAAATGCAAAAACAGTCATTGAGGCAACCGACCCGGCAGTAAGCGTCAACCTGACTACCCTGTATGGAGGGGCGGCTGTCGCGGCGGACACTCTCGATGGGTCGGACACGAATTTCGACTTCGACCTGAACGGAGTCAATATCACCGTGTCAATCCCCGACGGTACCGACCAGACCGGAGTGGCAACTCTCATTGCCAACGCCGTCAATGCGGCAAAAGACTTGACCGGCGTCGATGCGGTTGTCGGCGACGGAGCAAGCAACGGCGGGACACTGAACGCCATTGTCTTCCGCAATATGCAGAAAGGGGATGAATCCGCAATTACGGTTGCGATAAACGACCCAGGCTCACCCGGCGATGCCGATCTCGGCTTCGCAAACTTCAGCGAAGCCGCTGACATCGACAACAATACCGGCGAGATATCGCTTTCTTCGGCCATGTCCTTTACCCTCACCAGCCCCAACAATGCCGATGACACCATCCTTGCTAATCTCGGCCTTGCCGGCGGCACAATCGGCTTTGCCGATGTGGCTGGTGACGGGACACTGCGCTATGGTTCAGCCCTGGCCATCGGAGATCTGACCATCAACGGCACCGCCATCGCGGCCACAGCCGATGATGGCCTCTCCACCATTTACGCAGATGCCTCGGCCGCAGCCAAGGCCAAGGCGATAAACGATCTGGTTGACACCACCGGCGTCAGCGCCGACATCACCCAGGTCCACCGGACCGCCATCGGCTCGACCATCGCAGGCACCTTGCTCTCGGGCGATCTGCTCATCAACGGAATCGACATCTTTGACGGCAGTTCGGCAACCAATGCCGATCCCTCCACGGTCATTGCCCAGGATACGGACAACACTATCATCAATGCGATCAACGCCAAAACCGGCAGCACCGGCATTATCGCCACCAGGGACAGCAACGGCATTATCACCCTGACTGCCAGGGACGGTCGTAACCTGCAGATCCAGACCTCAGCCAATGGGGAAAATATTACCCGCCTGAACGGCGCGGCAACAGATACCCCGGCAAGCGCCGTCTATTTCGGGACAATCCAACTGGCCTCGAAGCAGCAGTTTTTCGTGGAAACAACGCCCACAGGTACACTGCCAAACATCTATGAATCAGGGCTGGAAGCTCTTGGTCTCGCTGGAGGCGCGGCCATTACCGGCGAAAACCAGGATCTTGCCGATGATGGGTTGCTGCAGGTGATCTCCATCCAGGAGAAAGAGGGCTCCGTCCGCTATGCCGGTGATCCCGATCATGACCTGGCAGTCAAGGTCGGCAAGGAAAGCGCTCTGGAAGTAGGCAAAAACGGGAAATCCGCCATTATGGACACCGGAATTTTCTCGACGCTCAAGCAGTTTGAAGAGGCTCTGCTCGGGCAGAAATTCAGTACCGTCACCGGCGTTTACAAAGCCACTGACATAACCGCCAAACTTGACAGCGGCAACACCGGTCTCGAGCAGCAATTCAAATCATTCAGCAACGGCGCCATCTCCATAACGGTGACCGACCATTCCTGTTCTCCTCCCAAGGATTTCGGCATGGCTATAGGGGTAGATATTGCCACGGACAGCCCTGCCGACATTGCCGCAAAAATAAACGGCATCCCGGGGATGACTGCCTCCTGGAACACCGATGGCACACTGAAACTGGAAACCAGCGATACAGAGCGTTACTCCTTTTCCTACGAAGACACCAGCAACTTTCTGGACATGTCCGGCATCACCAAAGAACAGATGCAGATCCAGGGCATTGACAAGTCCATTGCTGGTTTAGAAACGGTAATGGAAAGTATGAGTACTCAGATCTCCGACTTTGGCGCCAGGGCCAACAGAATTATTATCCAGCAGCAGATTTATTCAAACCTTGAGTTGTCCACCCGGGAAAATCTTTCAGAAAAGGAAGATACCGATATTGTGCAATCCCTGCTGGAACTAAAAGGAAAGGAAACAGCCTACCAGGCGGCATTGTCGGCCGCCGCCAAGACCATGCAGTTGAGCCTGGTTGATTTTCTGAAGTAGAGATTGTTTATTCTTTGTAAAAAAGGGAAAATACGTTCAGGGAAGAGCGTATTACATCATCAATCAAGCCAGGGAGGGCGACACCGTGCTGATACTTGCCAGAAAGCCAGGAGAAGCCATTGCCATCGGCGAAGGCATAAAGATCCGGGTTCTTGAGATAAAAAGCGGGCAGGTGAAGATCGGGATCGAAGCCCCGGCCGAGGTCATGGTTCACCGCGAGGAAATCTACCTCCGCATCTTGGAAGAAAACACCCGGGCGGCAGCGGCGGCCCCAGCGGATCTTTCTTCCCTTGCCTCTTCTTTTGACGAGCACAAGGCACGAAGTAAACCGCTGCCCCAAGGAGGCAGATAAGAATGTCCCCTTATGAAAACAACAACTCTCAATCACAGTGCTTTTCAGTCACGAGGGAGAAAACGATGATACAAGCCATGGCCACAAAAACCTGCCCTGGAAAACAGGGGGAAATTACGGTATCCACCAGCCGTTTTGGCCAACTGTCAGTAAACCAGAAAAAGATCATCACCATGACCTCCCCTTTTCTGGGCTTCCCCAAGGCAAAACGGTTCTTCGTCAAACCTCACGGCGAAGACTCGCCGTTTCTCTGGCTTCAGTCCCTGGACGACCCAAAGCTCGCCTTCGTGGCCATGCAGGCATCCATTCTGATTCCGCAATACCAGCCGGAAATATCCGGCCTGCCCCGCGAGGAATTGCAAGCCTCCCCGGAACAACCCCTGGAAATCCTGCTCATCCTGACCATCCCCAGAGAAAACCCCGAAGGGATGACCGCCAATCTGATGGGTCCGGTGGCGATCAACGCCGATAAACGCCTGGCCAAACAGGTGTTACAGGATCCCACGCGCTACGATGCCTGCTGGCCCGTTTTTACCATGGATCCTGCAAAATAATGTATGCGGCATGTGACAAAAATCGGGGGGGGGGAAAACCGATACCCCGGCGGAAGCCGGGGTCAAGAGAGCCTTATGGCAAAAGGCTCCATGGCGAGAAAAGACGCCGAAGCAAGAGGAAAAGCGGCGGAGCGTTACTCCACCAAGGTCTCAGAGAGCAGACTGCCTATCATTTTATCGGCAAGCTGGTAAGGATCAATCTGATATTCGCCGCGGGCAATTTCTTCCTTGAGGGCCAACACCCTGTCAGCACGAACTTCCGGGGTCTGCTCAAGAATAGCCCGGGCCTTCTGTACGTCCTGGGAGCTGGCAGACAGGACCACGCGATCCGCGGACAGGCCCGTGCTACCTGCCTTGGACGGGGCAGAGCCTTCAGATTTCTTGACCTGAACCTTCTCTGTTGTGATCGGAGGGAAAATGCCTGTTAGTTTCATGACCAGATCCTTGCTTCTCTGCAGATCATTTACAGCCGTGCATGGATATTGAGGCTCTTGGGGAGACCCTTGCCCCCAGTGAACCTACACCTTTGTAATTATCATATCGGCCTTTTGATTACAAACTTAAAATTAAAAAGCTTTCCGCGAAAAAACCCTGACTCATCCGGGAACCAAGCATCTCCCCCCGACTCCAGCCCCCGCTTCCCTCGACAAAGCACGCTTCCGGCCCGCATGTTGCGCATTGCCAAACTGCCACCCGGCTGGTAGTATCATGCCCCATGAGCCAGCCGGAACCTGTTTACCTCATCGACGCCAGCGCCTACATCTACCGGGCCTACCACGCCATCGCCCCCCTTACCAACAAAAACGGCCTGCCCACCCATGCGGTGTACGGGTTCACCAATATCCTCCTCCGGGTTCTCCGGGAAAAGGCGCCAAAATTTATCGGCGTCGCTTTTGATGTGCGCGGCCCGAACTTTCGTCATGCAATGTACCAGCCCTACAAGGCAAACCGCCCTTCCATGCCCGACGACCTTGCCTGCCAGATCCCCTACATCAAGGAGATCGTCGCGGCCCACAACTTCGTCTGCCTGGAGCGCCTGGGCTACGAAGCCGACGATCTGCTCGCCTCCGCGGCCAGAAAATTTGCGGCCCAGGACCACCCGGTAATTCTGGTCTCCGGAGACAAGGATCTTTTACAGCTGGTTTCAGAACACATCACCATCTGGGACCCCATGCGCGATGTGTTCATGGACCCGGCCGCAGTAATGAAAAAATACAATATCCCGCCGGACCGGCTCCTTGATTTTTTTGCCCTGATGGGCGACAGCTCGGACAACGTGCCGGGAGTGGCGGGCATCGGCCCGAAAACCGCGGAAAAGCTCATCAATCAATATGGTTCGCTGGAGGGGATCTATGAGAATATCGAGACGGTCTCCCAGGCAAAACTTAAGGAGAAGCTGCTGGCCAACCGAGAGAACGCTTTTCTCTCCCGTCGACTCATCGCCCTGAAAGAAGATCTTGCCACTCCGGAGCTGCAAGAATACGCGATTCCTGAAGCAGACGAGGAAAAACTCCAACAGCTCTACGCCGTTCTCGATTTCAGCCGGTTGCTGAAGGCCCAAACCTCTACCGGAGTTGCTTTTGAGACCACGGGGTTTCATCTGGTCACCACCGAAAGCAGGCTTCAAGAGGTTTGCCGCCAACTGGCCGATGCCCCCTTTTTGGTGCTGGACACGGAAACCACCTCTCTTGACCCGCTGGTGGCGGAGCTGGTCGGCCTCTCGCTCTGCACCACCGCCGAAAATGCCTACTACCTGCCCATCGGCCACCGGAACCAGGACGGAACCCCGCTGGCCGGCCAGCTGGACCTGGCGCTGGTGAAAAAAAATCTGGCCCCGCTTTTTTCCGATCCAAACCTTCCCAAGCTCGGCCACAATCTCAAATTCGATCTGGCCATCTTGGAGGGCCAGTCCTTCCACCTCTCCGGCCCCCTGTGGGACACGATGATCGCCTCCTATCTCCTGGATCCCTGCCGCCGCTCCCAGAAGCTCGACGATCTGTGCCTGGAAATGCTCGACAAACGCTTGACCAGCTTCTGCGAGGTCACCGGCGGAGACAAGCGGCCAGACTGCTTTGCCTATGTGGCTCCGGAAGCGGCCAAGGATTATTCCTGCGAAGATGTGGCGGGTACTTTTTTGTTCTGGCAACGGTGCAGGCCCAAACTGGAAGAGTTCGGCCTCTGGGAGCTTTTCTCCGACCTGGAAATGCAGCTGGTTCCCATCCTGGCACAAATGGAACGGACCGGGATCACCGTGGATCGGACCATGCTGCACCGGTTGTCCGAGGATTTCGGCCAGCAGCTGGCGGAACTGGAAAAGACCATCTATGGTCTGGCCGGGGAGGAATTCAACATCAACTCTACCCGCCAGCTCGGGGAGATCCTCTTTAGCAAACTGGGGCTGGCCCAGGGCCGCAAAACCAAGACCGGCTATTCCACCGATGTCAAGGTGCTGGAAGGGTTGGCCAGACAGCACGATCTGCCCGCGGCGATCATGGCCCACCGGAACTTAAGCAAGCTCAAAAACACCTATGTGGACAAACTGCCGGATCTCATTCACCCCAGAACCGGCCGGGTCCACACCTCCTTCAACCAAACGGTCACCGCCACCGGCCGGTTGAGCAGCAGCAACCCGAATCTGCAGAATATTCCGATCCGCACCCCAGAAGGGCAAAAGATCCGCGCCGCTTTCGTGGCCGCGCCGGGCCAGCTCTTTTTATCGGCGGATTACTCGCAGATCGACCTGCGGGTCATGGCTCATTATGCCCAGGATCCGGCTCTGCTGGCTGCCTTCCGCGCCGGCCAGGACGTCCACAGCCAGACCGCCGCCGAGATCTTTCGGATCAATCCGGCTTTTATCTCTCCGGAGATGCGGCGGGTGGCCAAGACCATCAACTTCGGAATCATCTACGGAATAAGCGCCTTTGGCCTTGCCGCCCAGCTCAACCTGAGCCGCAAGGAGGCCGCCACCTTCATCGAGCGCTACTTCGCCCACTATGCCGGGGTGAAGCGTTTCATGGAGGAAATTGTCGAGAAGGCCAGACGGGACGGCTTTGTCACCACCCTTCTTAACCGGCGCCGACTGCTGCCCGACATTAACAGCAGCAACAAGGTCAGCCGCGAATTCGCCGAGCGCACTGCGATCAACACCCCCATCCAGGGCACGGCCGCCGACATCATCAAGCTGGCCACCATTGCCGCCACCCGACGCCTCAGCGAGCAGGGACTTGGCGCCAAGCTTCTGCTCCAGATCCATGACGAACTGGTTTTTGAGGTCCCGGTCGCGGAAATCGAGGCGACCGGAGCCGTGGTCAAGGAAGCCATGGAAGGGGTCCTGCGCCTTGATGTCCCCCTGGTGGTGAACACGGTGGTGGGGGAAAACCTGGCCAAGGTTTAAGGTAACTGCTCGGAGCAAAGGGACGAAGCCCCATGCCATTCTCTGGTGAAATTCGGTTGACGGCCCTGCGGAAAAAAATTAGGATAACGCCCTGAATTTCAAATAAAACAGCCTTTTCATTTTTACACGGGTGACACATGCTAGACTTCATACGCCGCAAGGCCCAATCGATCTATATCCAGGCCACCATCTTGATCATCGTCCTGGTCTTTGTTTTCTGGGGGGTTGGGAAAAGCCAGAAAGGCGGGCCCGATGCCATTGCCACGGTCAATGACCAGAACATTTCCGCGCAGCAGTACCAGCAAAACTATAATCAGACTATCAGCCGTTACCAGGAACAGCTCGGCACCACCTTGACCCCGGAACTCCTAGAGACCCTGAAGCTGAAACAGCAAGTCCTGAACCAGATGATCCAGAAGCTGGTCATGCAGCAAGGCGCCAAGAAAGCCGGCCTGCTGGTGGCCAGCGACGAGGTGCGCAAGGTTATCCAGGGCATGGACGCCTTCCGGGAAGAAGGGATTTTCAAGCTCGACCGCTACAAAGATATGCTGGCCTCCTCACGGATGACCACTACTGATTTTGAGAACAATATCCGCAATGAACTTCTGCAAGACAAGATTCTTACCCATCTGAACAGGTTCGCCCGAGTCTCAAACAGCGAGATCAAAGACCGTTTTGCTTTTGATAATGATCAGCTCAAGCTCGAATATATCGCTTTTGCCACGGATGACTTCCGGAGTAAAGAACCGGTGGCCGATGAGGCGCTGAATCCTTTCTTTACCAGCCGCAAGCAAGCCTACCTTAGCGAACCTAAGGTAAAGCTCAGATACATCTCCTTTCTTAATGAGCAGGCCTTGGCCACCACCGAGTTGAGCGACAAGGAGATCGAACAGTACTACAAAATGAACCAGGACCGGTTTTCCACCCCCGAACAACGCCAGGCCCGGCATATCCTGCTTCGGGCAGACGCCAAGGACAGTGCCGAACTGCAAGCTGCCAGGCGAAAAAAGATGGAGACCATCCTGGCGCAGTCCAAGGCTGGCAAGGATTTTGCCCAACTGGCCAGGGAGTATTCCGATGATTCGACCGGGAAAAACGGCGGCGACCTGGGTTTCTTCAGCAAAGAACAGGTGGTCCCGTCCTTTGCCGAGGCTGCCTTTGCCCTCAAGGAAGGAGAGGTCAGCGGCATCGTGGAAACCCAATTCGGCCTCCACCTAATCAAGCTTGAGAAAATCAAGCCGGCAAAGGTGACCACCCTTGCCCAGGCGCGGGAACAGATCAGCAGCGAGCTCAAGGCCCAGCGCGGCAAGGACCTTACTTTCCAGCTGGCAAACCAAGCCTACGAGGGGATTATCCAGGCCGGCAGTCTGGATAAGTTTGCGGCTGGCGCAGCCACGCCGGTACAGACCACCGATTACTTTACCCAGGCCAGCCCACCCCAGGCGCTGGCAGGACAGCCTGCCCTGCTCAAAACCATCTTCACCCTGAAAAAGGGCGAGCTCAGTTCACTGCTTGAGATCAAAGGCGGCTATGCCATTATCTATGTTGACGAGGTGAAGGAACCCATGGTTCCGGCGTTGGCCGAGGTTCGCGCCAGGGTGGAAAAGGATTTCCTGGACGATCAGGCCCGTTCACGAGCCAAGGCGGCGGCCTCGGCCCTGCTGGCTCAAGCAAAAAAGGAAGGCTCTCTTGTCGCTACGGCGGAAAAAACCAAGAACCACGTTCTGGAAACCTCCTTTTTCACGAGAAGCCAGCAGGAGAACAGCGGCTTGCCCGCCTCAGTTACCGCGCAAGGCCTGAAACTCAGCGCCGCCTCACCCTATGCCAAAGAGATTGGCGAAGACAAAGGCGTTTTCTATGTGCTCCATTTCAAGGCAGAAAAACCAGCAAGCGAAGAAACCTTTGCCAGCCAGAAAGATGCGCTCCTGGACATGTTAACCAAGGAAAAACAGATCCAAGTCATGGAAGCTTGGCTCGCGTATCTGCAAAGCCGGGCCAAGATCACCACCGACAAGAAATTTATGGAGTAGAAAGAGCTGCATCATAAAAATGCGAGGGCAAAGAATCCTGAAGAACTTTCCCTCATCGCTGGCCATGCATGTCCTGGCCAGGGGGCTCTTTTCTCCAGCTCTTTTCCTTGTGTTGCATCAGCCGCACGATGTTGTCCCGGTGCTTGACCCAGATCAACACCCCGATGGCGAAAGCAAGCACTGAGTTGCTCAGCGAACCGGTCAGCAGCCAGACCAGCCCAGGCATCACCAAAACGGAAGTAAGCGAACCCAAGGACACATAACCCCAGTTATAGACCACCCCGGCAAAGATCAGCAGATCGATACCCGCAGCCAGTGGTGCGAGATAGAGAAAGATGCCCAGCGCTGTTGCCACCCCCTTGCCGCCCCGAAATCCCAGGTACAACGGATAGAGGTGGCCCAAAAAGGCCGCGCCGCCGCAAAGCGCCACCCAGAGTTCCCGCCGGCTACCATCCTCCAGTAGCCAGGCCGCCGCCAGCATCGGCAGGATACCCTTGAGCGCATCTAAAACCAGGGTAAGCCCCCCGAGCTTTTTCCCGACCAGGCGGGCAACATTGGTAGCGCCGATGTTGCCGCTGCCCGCGGCGCGCACGTCAATGCCCGCCACCCTCCCCAGGATCAGGCCGAAGGGGATTGAGCCGACGAGATACGAGCCGATAGTCAAAAGATATTCCATACGCCCCTGCCAGATTATGAAGAATGGGAAAAGATGCCTGATGCGCCGGTAACTCTATACTGCAAGGCGACATTTTTCATGCTTATTTTGTAACTATCCAGCAGTGCCGCAGCTGCCAGACATAAGCCTGCGACGTGTGCTGGTGCCCATGAGCAGGCTGATAACATCGCAGATGCGGTGCTGCCGGCTAGTTATCTTATTTTTGTTTCCCACCTTCACTTCTCGTCTTCCGGCTGATCGCCGCGCCCTGCGGCAGAAAAAAGCAAGCCGGACAAAAATTATCTTTCTTCTTGATTTAAGTCAACGCCGGGGAAGATAATTGTCCGTATAGTCACCTCAACAAGCGGGCCAAAACGGGTCAGCTCAAGCCTGCTGAAACTCGCAAAAAAGAAAACAGGCCCGGATCAGCGGCACAAATTCATCGAGTTTCAAAGAAAAATCGCCGTTGAAATCGCGGCTTGTCACGATTTCAGCAACCTTTACCCACAACCAAGGAGAATCGACATGTTTTGCAATCAATGTGAACAAACCGCCAAGGGGACTGCCTGCACCGTCATGGGTGTCTGCGGAAAAAACGAAGAAGTGTCTGGCCTCGAAGACCTGCTGACCCATGCTGTCCAGGGCCTGAGCATCGTGGCTGCGGCCGGCCGCAAGGTCGGGGTTATCGACCACGCCATTGACCGCTTCACCTGCGAGGCGATTTTTTCCTGCCTCACCAATGTGGATTTTGACCCGAGCCGCTTTGAGCCCCTGATCCGCAAGGCCGTCGAGCTCCGCGAATCCTTAATGAAAAAAGTTCTGGCCGCGGGCGGCAAGATCGAGTCCTCAGCTCCGGCAGCCACCTTTACCCCGGCTGATACCCTGACCGGACTGGAAGCACAGGGATGCGCCCTTAACTTCATCAATACCCTGGACGCCAACCCGGACCTGCAATCCTTGAAGCAGATCACCATGTACGGCCTGCGCGGCCTTGCTGCCTACGCCGACCACGCCGCCATCCTCGGCCAGGAAGACGAGACGGTTTATGCCTACATCCATGAGGCCATGGCTGAGCTGACCCGCAAAGATCTCGGCCTTGACCAGCTGGTAGGCCTTGCCCTGAAGTGCGGCCAGGTAAACCTCCGGGCCATGGAACTGCTCGATGCAGGCAACACCGGCACTTACGGCCATCCGGTCCCCACCCCGGTGCCGCTGGGCCATATCCCCGGCAAGTGCATCCTGGTCACCGGCCATGATCTCAAGGATCTGGACATGCTGCTTGAGCAGAGCAAGGGCAAGGGGATCAACATCTACACCCATGGCGAGATGCTGCCCTGCCACGGCTATCCGGAGTTGAAAAAGCACAGCCATTTTTACGGCCACTTCGGCACGGCCTGGCAGAACCAGCAGAAGGAGATGCCCGAGTTTCCGGGGGCCATCCTCTTTACCACCAACTGCATCCAGAAGCCGAAAGATTCGTACAAGGACAACGTCTTCACCACCGGCCTGGTCGGCTGGCCCGATGTGGCCCATATCGGCGCGGACAAGGATTTCAGTCCGGTCATCAACCGGGCTCTGGCCCTGCCCGGCTTCACTGATACCGTGGACAACGGCACCGTCCTTGTCGGCTTTGCCAGAAACACCGTCCTGGGGGTGGCCGACAAGGTCATCGAGGCGGTAAAAGCCAAGGCCATCCGCCACTTCTTCCTGGTGGGCGGTTGCGACGGCGCCAAACCGGGCCGCAACTACTACACCGAACTGGTGGAACAGATCCCGGCAGACTGCATGGTGCTGACCCTGGCCTGCGGCAAGTTCCGCTTTTTTGACAAAAAACTGGGCGACATCGGCGGCATTCCGCGTTTGCTCGACGTGGGCCAGTGCAACGATGCCTACTCGGCCATCCAGATTGCCGTAGCCCTGGCCGGGGCCTTCGAGTGCGGGGTCAATGACCTGCCGCTCTCCCTGGTCCTCTCCTGGTACGAGCAGAAGGCGGTGGTCATTCTCCTGACCCTGCTGAGCCTGGGGATCAAGGACATCCGTCTCGGACCCACCCTGCCCGCCTTCATCACCCCCAACGTGCTGAATGTGCTGGTGGAAAACTTCGCCATCAAGCCGGTAACCACCCCGGCCGAGGATCTGCAAGCCATTCTCGGATAGTAACTATCCAGCAGCACCCCATCTTGCGGCGATCGGGCCGGCTCACGTACCTGGTGTACGCTTCGCCGTCCCGCTTATAGCTGAGCTGGGCAGCTTGTCTGCCCTAGCGAAACTTATACCCTCTGGGTGCACAGCAACCTGGGGCACTGCTGAACAGTTACGTTTGGTTTGTTTTTGTTCGTTTCCGGCCTTGAGCTGGATAGTTACTCAACTTTCAGCGATCGGTCTTCAGTCCGGGCTGATCGCTGAAAGCTTGGCTTACAAAAGGAACAACGATTATGCAATGCCCGGGACAGGACAGCCGCTACTGGGACGCCAATGCCGTATTCGAGGCAAACTGCCCGAAATGCGGCACCAATGTCGAATTTTTCAAGGACGACTCCAGCCGCAAATGCGGCAAGTGCGGCACGAGAATGCTCAACCCCCACAACGACTTCGGCTGCGCTTCCTACTGCCCCTATGCCGAGCAGTGCCTGGGCTCGCTGCCTCCTGAGCTGCTGGCCAAGAAGCAGGAAGTACTCAAGGAACGGGTGGCTGTGGAGATGAAACGCTATTTTGGCGATGACTTCCGCCGCATCGGCCATGCCGGTCGGGTGGCCCGTCATGCCGGAGAGATAGCCGCCAGGGAGGCGTGCAACCCGGCGGTCGTTGAGATCACCGCCTATCTCCACGACATCGGCATCAAGGAAGCGGAACGCAAGTACCACAGTTCGTCGCCAAAATACCAGCATATCGAGGGGCCACCGGTAGCCCGGGAGATTCTCACCTCCCTCGGCGCCCCGCAGCAGCTCATCGACGAGGTTTGCGACATCATCGGCCATCATCACCTGCCGAGACCGGAAGAGACCATGAACTTCAAGGTCCTTTACGATGCGGACCTGATTACCAACCTGGAAGAAAACCAGAAAGATACCCCCTCCCCTGCGGAGCATCTGCAAAAGATTATCGACCGCTCCTTCCTTACCAGGGCAGGAGCCGCCCAGGCCGCCAAGGTGCTGCTTAGGTGCTAACGGAGACCACGCCATGAAGATAATGCGAAAGATCATCGAGATAGACGAAAACCTCTGCAACGGCTGCGGCCAGTGCATTATTTCCTGCGCGGAAGGCGCCCTGCAGCTCGTGGACGGCAAGGCCCGGATGCTGGCGGAAAAATATTGCGACGGCCTGGGGGCCTGCCTGGGTGAATGCCCCACCGGCGCCCTGCGCATCATCGAGCGGGAGGCGGACGATTTTGACGAAGAGGCAGTGGAAGAGCTGCTCAAAAACAGGGGCGAGGTAAAAAAACACCTGACCCCGCCCGTTGGCGGCTGCCCTTCGGCCAGATTGCAGACCTTTGCCCCGGCCACCCCCTGCCAGTCGGCCAATGCCCCGATTTCGCTCGGCGCCGCCGGCGGTTCCGCCCTGAGCCACTGGCCGGTGCAGATCCGCCTGGTGCCGCCCACCGCGCCCTTTCTCAAAGGCGCCGACCTTCTGATCGCGGCCGACTGCGTGCCCGTGGCCTATCCGGACTTTCACCGCGGGCTCCTGAGCGGCAAGGTGGTCATGCTGGGCTGCCCGAAATTCGACGAGATGGAAAGCGCCATCCAAAAGTTAACGGAAATCTTTGCCTCGTCAGGGATCAAAAGCATCACCATGGCCATCATGGAGGTGCCTTGCTGCGGCAACATGCGCCATATTGTTTCCCAGGCCCTTGTCCGCTCCGGCCAGAGCATTCCCGTCGGGGAAGTGGTGATCTCCACCCGCGGGGAGCTTCTCCGCCAGGGGGAGATGTCCTCCTGAATCCGAAGAGCCGCCGGTCGATATTTAGTAACCGATCACGGGGTGGACCACAAAACAGGGGAAACCACGGAACTCACCTGCGGGTATAAGTTTCGCTAGGGCAGACAAGCTGCCCAGCTCAGCTATAAGCGGGTTGGCGATGCGTACATCAGTACGTGAGCCGGGCCGATCGTCGCAAGATGCGGCACCCTGTGATCGCTTACGATATTTCCCCTTTTGTTTCCCGGGAAAAGAGGGTAGATATAACGCTATTTCGGTAAACGATTACAGACCGTGCCGACGGCATCCCCTTCATCCAGGAGAAACCCATGCAAATCATGAAATCCATGGCGGCGAAAGCCCGTCTGCTCACCATCGCCATTGCCCTCTTCTCCCTGATGACCGGTGCGGCCCAGGCCGCCACCAAGATGCCGAACTTCACCCTTCCTTCGGTGAAAGATGGGGCTATGGTCAAGGCCAGCGCCTACCAGGGCCAGGCGATGATCATCAATTTTTTCGCCACCTGGTGCCCTCCCTGCCGCAAGGAAATTCCCTCGCTAATCCAGCTCCAGAAAGAATACGGACCAAAAGGTTTCACCGTGATCGGCATTTCCACCGACCAGGGAGGACCAGGCTTGGTCGACAAATTCGCCAAAAAAATGGAGATCAACTATCCTGTTCTGCTGAGCGATTCGGAAACCCCTTCGACCTTCGGAGGCATCATCGGAATTCCCACCTCGTTCCTGGTTAACCGGGAGGGCAACATAGTCAAGCGTTACGAAGGCTATGTCGACCAGCAGACCTTGGTTAATGACCTAAAAGCGATCCTGAAGTAAGCCGTAACCGTTCAGCAGCACCGCGTCTGAGTTGTCATCAGCTTGGCTCATGTGTACCAGCACGTCCTAAGCCTCTCCCTGGCATCTGCGCCACTGCTGATTTAATGATGCGCTCGCAAAATAAGGAAAAACCCTCAAGGCTGCGCCATAATTCTTTGTTGGCGATACCCCGCCCGAGTCAGATCCTTGCTGGAACACTGCCTCTTTCTGCCCCCCGTTTCCCCCCTTGACAATCCATTTATTGTGGTGTAATGCAGTGAGTCGCTAAATTCGCCTTGTATGGTTGAAATTTCTCGCTATAATCATTAGTTTTAACCCTGATTCTCAGGCGTATATTTTTCTCAATAAGCGCAGGAACGCTGGCGGTGCTTCGCTTATTATGAAGCCATCATTATATTATGCAAAGGAGTGACACATGTGTCGGTTAGCCATGAAAACCGCAAGTGAGCCTTTCTCTCCCTTCTCGGTCCTGCAGGCCATGGAAGCCATGCAGGAAGGGTATGACGGCAGCGGCCTCGGCCTGCTGCTGCGGGGACTGACGTTTGCGGACTACAAATACAACGCCGAGGATCCGATCCTCTCGGGCATCGCCCACAGCGAAGAGGCGCTTGCCCGTCTCGACCATATTATGGATAAGGGTGGATTCACCCTCAAGTACGATCACGAGTATGACGTCAATAAAGCGATGATCGAGGCCCAGGACCGGCACAAGTACATCCTCAGGGTGTACAAGAAGCCTGCCGCTTGGAGCAAGCTTGCCGCCGACCAGGTGGAACATGAGCTGATGCTGACCCGCCTTGCCTTGCGCGCCGACGGCGAGGCCAACGGCAACGACCTTACCGCCTTTTCCCTGTGGCCCGACGTGGTCATGATCAAGGAAGTGGGCTGGCCCCTTGACATCGGCCTCGCTCTCGGCCTCGATTCCGGCCGGATCACCAGCCGGATCTGCATGGCCCAAGGCCGCCAGAACACCAACTACGGCATCAACCTCTATGCCTGCCACCCCTTCTTCATCCAGGGAATCGCCACCATGACCAACGGCGAAAACACCGCTTTTATTCCCATCAAAGACTGGCTCACCGGTCGGGCCTTTCCCGGCTACATCGGCTACCAGTCCGATTCCGAGGTCTTCGCCCATATCCTCCACTATGTGACCAAGCAGCTCAAGCTTCCCTTGGAGACCTACAAGCATGTAATCACCCCGCTCAAGAACGAAGAGCTGGCCAAACACCCTCAGGGCGATTTTCTCCGCGGTTTGCGGGACGCCTGCCGCCGCCTGATCATCGACGGCCCCAACGCGGTTATCGGCACCTTGCCAGACGAAACCTCCATGCTGGTCATGGATGCCAAGAAGATGCGCCCCGCCACGGTGGGCGGCAAACCCGGCGAGTGGGCCATTGCCTCCGAGATGTGCGGCATTGACGCCATGATCCCCGACCGGGATCGGAGCAAGGATTTTCAGCCCATGCGGGAACACACCGTTATTATTCCTCCAGACAGACAGGAGTTGCAGATATGGTCTCAGTTCGATCAATTGTCAATACCCCAAGCAGCCTGACCCCCAACGATCTGCCCTGGATCATTGACCACCGCGAAGAACGCTGTACCCTGTGCGGCCGGTGCGCTGCGGTTTGTCCGGTGGGCACCCTGAATCTGAAGTACATGCGCAAGCGCATGCCTCAACTGGTGCTTTCCGCTGCGGAACGGGGCAGCTCGTACAAAACCTTTGTCGGCATCCGCCAGTCCACCGAAATCGGCAAGCGCTGCATCGGCTGCGGCACCTGCGCCATGGTCTGCCCCAACGAGGCGATCCAGCCGGTGCAAAATCCCGGCCGCGACCGCTTCCGTTTCGTCAACAACCAGCAGGGCGAACCGGCCAAGCGCGGCGGCCGCCGCAACTTGTCGGGCGCAAGCCTGTTGGACCGGATCATCTTCGACCGGATCTCCATGCTCACCGACCCGGCCCTCGACGCAGGCCGCCACGAATTTTCCTTAAACACCCTGCTCGGCCGGGTGCTACCGCCGGAGGAATATGTCCGGCGCAAGCTGGCCGGGGAATGGATTCCGCCGGTGCGGGAGATCTTCCCCTTTGTCATCGGCTCCATGTCCTTTGGCGCGCTTTCTCCCAATATGTGGCTTGGCCTATTGCAGGGAGTAGCCTATTGCAACGAGGTGCTTGGCATTCCCGTGGTCATGGCCACCGGCGAAGGCGGCTGCCCGCCCTGGGTTCTGCGCAGCCCCTTTCTCAAATACATCATCCTCCAGATCGCGTCCGGCTACTTCGGCTGGGACGAGATCATCCGGGCCATTCCCGAGATGCAGTGCGATCCGGCGGCCATCGAGATCAAGTACGGCCAGGGCGCCAAGCCCGGCGACGGCGGTCTGCTGATGTGGTTCAAGGTCAGCAAGATCATCGCCCGTCTGCGCGGGGTGCCCGAAGGCGTGGATCTCCCCTCGCCACCGGTGCATCAGACCCTCTACTCCATTGAAGAATCGGTGATGAAAATGATCCAGACCATGTCCATGGCCTGGAACTTCCGGGTGCCGGTCTATCCCAAAATCTCCGGCTCTACCTCGGCCAAGTCGGTCTTGAACAACCTGGTGCGCAACCCCTATGCCGGCGCCTTGCTGATCGACGGCATCGACGGCGGCACCGGCGCGGCTTACAACATCAGCATGGACGCCACCGGCCATCCCATTGCCGCCAATGTTCGTGAGTGCTACCTCGACCTCTGCGCCCAGGGTAAACAAAATGAAATTCCCATCTTTGCCGCAGGCGGAGTGGGCAAGAACGGCAACGTCACCCAAAACGGCATGGCCCTCATCATGCTCGGCGCCTCCGGCGTACACATGGGCAAATACATGATGCAGACCGCAGCCGGCTGCCTCGGCACGGAGTCCAACCGCTGCAACGTCTGCAACCTCGGCATTTGCCCCAAGGGCATCACCAGCCAGAATCCCAAGATTTACCGCCGTCTCGACCCGGATCAGGTCGCCCAACGGGTGGTGGACGCCTTCATGTCCATCCGCACCGAGACGAAGAAGATCATGGCGCCCCTGGGCCGCTCCCAGAGCCTGCCCATCGGCATGTCCGACGCCCTGGGCATCGATGACAAGGATGTGGCCGAACGTTTAAATATCAGATACGTCTGTTAAGGAAGGAGCAAGCTGTGAGTAAAGCAATTGTCGTAAAAGGGCTTGATGCCAATGGCCAGCGGATCAGCTCCAAGAATTTCGAGGAGCTGGTCCAGAAGGCTTTTGCCAAATCCACCCGACTGAAACTGGAAACCTATGGCCAGCACAATGTGGGCGGCCGGTTGAAGAACGCGGGCAAAAAGGTGGAGATCGAGATCAGCGGCCCCTGCGGCCAGCGGTTGGGCTGCATGGGCATGCCCGGCACCACCATTGTCTGCCACGGGCCTGCCTCTGATGACGTGGGCTACCTCAATATCGGCGCAGAGATCACCGTCAAGGGAGACGCCACCAACGGGGTCTGCAACGCCATGGCCGAAGGCAAGGTTTATATCGGCGGCTCCATCGGGGCCCGCGGCCTGACCATGACCAAGTGGAATCCCGAACACCAGCGCCCGGAGCTGTGGGTGCTTGGCTCGGTAGGCGACACCTTTGCGGAGTTTAACTGCGGCGGTATCGGGGTGATCTGCGGCATCGAACCCAAAAATCCCAAAAACGTCCTCGGCTACCGCCCCTGCGTCGGCATGGTCGGCGGCTGGCTCTTCTACCGGGGCAAGAATGACGGCTCTTACGACACCAAGAGCGTCAAGGCGGTGCTGCCCGACGATGCCCAGTGGCAATGGCTCATGGAACGGATACCCGGCTACCTAAAAAAAATCGGCCGCACCCGCCTGCTCAAGAAGCTCTCCGTTCGCAAGGAATGGATGATGCTGATGGCTATCCCCCCGCAGGATCGGGCTTTGATGTTTTCCGGCCCCATGCCCATGGCCGAATTCAAGCAAAAGATCTGGAACCCGGGCTTTGGCGGCGGCGACCCTATCCGTGATCTGGCTCCGGGACTTGATCGCAGTGTCATCGGCATGATCGAGACCGGGGATCTCCGGCGGCGGCAGCCTTTTTGGGCCAACCGCGACAAGGCTGCCCCCTGCGCCTATTACTGCCCGGTACACATCCCCACCATCGACCGGCTGCGGTTGTTCCGCGAAGGCAAGGGTGATGAGGCCTACAAGATGCTGCTTGACTACACCCCTCTGCCTGCCTCGGTCTGCGGCCATGTCTGTCCAAACCTCTGCATGCAGAACTGTTCCCGGCAGCTGGTAGACGAGAAGATCGACGTGCAGATGCTGGGCCGCGCGGCTCGCGACGCCAAACCTCCCAAGCCTGTCAAACCCCTGGGCAAGAGGGTCGCCATCATCGGCGGCGGCCCGGCCGGGATGAACGCTGCCTGGCAGCTGGCCAAGGCAGGGGTCGAGGCGCACATCTTCGAGCGCGACCAGCAGCTCGGCGGCAAACTGGCCCAGGTCATTCCCTGGGAGCGGCTGCCCAAGGCGATCTGGGACGCGGAGATCCAGCGCTTCCTTTCCATGCCCAATATCAAGGCCACCTTCGGCGTGAGCATGACCAAGGAAAAATTCGCCGAACTGAAGAAACTATACGATCATGTCATTGTAGCCGTCGGCACCCATCAGCCGCGAATTATTCCCTTCCCAGGCCATGAGCGGGTTATCCCGGCACTGGATTTCCTGAAAAGCGCCAAAAGCGCCAAACCGCCCAAGGTCGGCAAGCAGGTGGTGATCATCGGCGCGGGCAACGTGGGCTGCGATGTGGCCTGCGAGGCTTACCGGTTGGGAGCCCAGGAGGTTACTCTGGTGGATATCCAGAAGCCTCTGGCCTTCGGCAAGGAAAAAGCGGCGGCCGAGGCCCTGGGCGCCACCTTCCGCTGGCCGGTGCAGACCAAGGAGGTTACCGCCGAAGGGCTCATCGACGCAGCGGGCCAACTGATTCCTGCCCAGACCGTGATCATCTCCATCGGCGATGTTCCTGCCCTGAAGTTCCTGCCCGACACCGTCGAGGTTATTACCGTGGGCGGCGCGGCATGGATCAAGTGTGACGCTGCCGGCCGGACCAGCGACCCCAAGATCTCGGCAGTGGGAGATGTGGAACGGCCCGGCTTGGCCACCAACGCCCTGGGCGCAGGCAAGAAAACCGCGGAAGCCATTCTGGCCGGATTCAAGGGCGAGGAATGGAAAGATTTCAGCCTGCAACTCATCCCCCAGGCCAGCTTGACTGCGGCCCATTACACCCCGGAGCCTTGCCCCGGCTCCTCTGAAGCGGCGGAAGCGGAGCGCTGCATGAGTTGCGGCACCTGCCGCGACTGTCACCTCTGCGAAACCATCTGTCCGACCCAGGCCATCTCCAGAGAAAAACTGGAAGGCAAGGCCTACCGCTATAACGTGGACCCGGACAAGTGCATCGCCTGCGGCTTCTGTTGCGATACCTGCCCCTGCGGCATATGGGTGATGCGGCCTTTCTAGGTTGCCGCCACTGCAACCCACAAAAAAGCCCCGACTGAAGAGCCGGGGCTTTTTTGTATTTAAAAGTATTCCAAACAACCGTTCATCGTCTTGCCCACCTTATTCCAGACAAGATAAAAGGCCCCATTCCGCAGAACGCAGGTGAACCACACACCTTTTCATACCCCCAAGCGGAACCCTCCTTTTTCTACTTAACTACGGTACTGCTTAGAGTTTATTTGTATTGAAATAATTATAATAACCCTTTCGATGTACTTCTTATTGATCTTCCGTAGATCGATTGCCACTTGCTGCCGTGGCAATCGTCGCAGAGATCATAGGTTGCGGAGGACGTGGAACGGCACATTGCATAATCCACGACTGTTCCTGAAAAAGATGACTTATCATACAGGTGCCGTTAATTTCCAATAGTCCACTGAGGTGGAGCGGAGCGGAGCGCGGCATTCCCACTCCTTGTCACTCCACTCATACGCCAGACCAGGTTTGCACCTGTTACGCGGTTACGCCAAAGGATATCAGGGCTGGCATCGCCGTCAACGTCTCGGACACCTGCAATTTTCCAGTCCTGATCAGCTACAACTCCAACCCGGCCCGAGCCAAGATAGGTTACGCCATTCATATACCAAGTCACGATCATGCCATTGGCTGTATTTCGCCAGAGGATATCAAGTTTTCCGTCATTATTGAAATCACCTGTTCCCACAATTGTCCAATTCTGGTCTGCTACTCCTCCGATTGTTGCATGTCCTATTTTGGTTAAACCGGCTACATAAGACATATACCAGACTATATTTGTACCGGTGGAGGTATTTCTCCAGAGAATATCAGGTTCTCCATCGTCATTGAAGTCCCCTGTCCCAACAACCGTCCATGCGGGGTCCGTGGCTCCGCCAATTACTTCAAACCCTAATTTGGTATTTAAATTCATATACCAGACCCTGTTTACGCCAGTGGCAGTATTCCGCCAGAGAATGTCGGAGTGGCCATCCCCATTAAAATCAGCCCTTCCCACAATTTTCCAGTTTAAATCGGATACGGAATCAATCGGGCTAGAGCTAACATAATTTTCCCCCTCCATGTGCCAGATCATATTTGCGCCCGTGACCTGATTTCGCCAGAGAATTTCACTGGTGGGTGGTGGTGGCGGCGGTGGCGGCGGTGGAGCGAGTAAGAAAAGATTAACAGCGGCGTACACGTCAGCAGTCACTCTGCCGCCATTATGCTTGGTCCATTGGTTGTTGCTGAGGCTGACCTTGTCTCTGTTGTCACCATGGCAGTTCAGGCAAGTTGTGTCCAGCTCCGTTGCCGCGTCGACTGCCGCATGGGCGGCGCCCCCGGCCAGCAACGTGAAGGCAGCCGTTATAAATAGAATTTTTCGCATAACATTTCCTCGATTTTTCTCAGAAAATATTTTTTGTTTCTTTTAAACATCAAACCATTTGTCTGTCTTTTTTACCGCCCCGAGCCTAACCTCCTTCAGCCTCGGATATTTTGTTGGCAGGACAAAACGGGGCATCATCCCAGCAGAACAAGCATTAAGACCGGCATTGCGACTCTTAATATCAGTCGCATTGCCATTTGCACTTTCATTTCGCAACCGCAGAGCCACTGTTCACGATCTGGATGATTTCCCCGCCACTTCGCGCTAGAAGCCCAACAGTTATCATTACTAAATATAAGAGTGCTGTTTTGCATAAAAAGTTCCATGAATAAACAAAAAAAGAGGGACGGCATTCAGCCGTCCCTCTTTTTTGTCCACCTGTATATGAAATTTAAAGAATCCCCGCCTACCCCTCTTCATACACCTCGGTGACAATCATCTTCTCACTGGCTTGCTTGTGTTTTCGATGAAACTCGTACATAGCCATGGCCACATTACACGCCTCAACCGTCGTCTTTTCAATCACAGAAGTACGCCAGAGTTCAGGCCCTCCGACCTTGAATTTCACCACGAACCTGCGCATTCCCGCCCTCTTTTTCCTGTAAAATTCCCGGACATTTCTCCGGAACTTCCCCGGTTGCCACATGCAGATCACCACCGGAGAATCACATGTTTTCTTCTCCTGGTCAATACCGAAAAAATACCAGTCCAAAAGCCGCCATTTCTCTGACGACGGCCATCCGGCCGTCCGCCTGAATACTTACAAAAATGATGATACAAATATGTGAGAAAGCAACATACTTTTTACATATTTGTCCACATGCCCAGGCTTGCCAAATAGGGCAAAATAGCAAAAACAACGTAAATTCAACATAAATATAAACCGAACAACCGTGGCATGATTTTCGCATTTTATTCATGGGTTTACTACCTACATCAAACCGGAACACGAAGGAGATCCCATGTACCACCGCTTTCTCGCCATTTTTCGCACAACCCTTGGCCTTTCTCTCCTCCCCGGACTTGCCATTGCTGCAGACAGCCAATGCGTAGACAGCGGCACCACCGCCTGGATGCTGATCTCCACGGCCCTGGTCTTGCTGATGGTTCCCGGCTTGGCCATGTTTTACGGCGGCCTGGTCCGCACCAAAAATGTCCTGGGCACCATGATGCACAGCTTTGTCTGCATGGCGGTGATTGGGGTACTCTGGGTGGTCTGCGGCTACAGCCTCACCTTCGGCAAAAACATTCTCGGCGGCCTCATCGGCTGGAACCCGGATTACTTTCTTTTGGGCGGGATCGACGACACCATCACCAACGGGGTACCCGAGTATGTTCTGGCCATGTTCCAGGGCAAATTCGCCATAATCACCCCGGCCCTGATCAGCGGGGCCATTGCCGAACGGGTCTATTTCCGTGGCTACATCCTCTTTATCATCCTCTGGTTCCTCTTTGTTTACAGCCCCCTGTGCCACTGGGTCTGGGCTCCGGACGGCTGGCTGTTCAATGCCGGAGCAAGCGGGGTTATCGATCTGGCCGGCGGCCTGGTGATCCACGTTTCCGCTGGCGTTAGCGCCCTGGTCGCCGCTCTGTTCCTTGGCCCACGGCTGGGATATCCAAAAACCGCCATGCACCCAAATAATCTGGTTATGACCATGATGGGCGCAGGCCTTCTCTGGGTCGGCTGGTACGGCTTCAATGCCGGCTCCACCCTGCAGAGCGGTCTGGAAACCGCCCGGGCCCTTACGATGACCCAGATCTCGGCCGCAAGCGGAGCGCTGACCTGGCTGATTATCGAGGCCATTGCCTTCCGCAAGGCTACCTCCCTCGGCTTTGTCTCCGGGATTCTCGCCGGTCTGGTGGTGATCACCCCGGCCGCCGGAGTGGTGCAGCCCATCGGTGCCCTTACCCTCGGGGCAGCCTCCTCGCTGCTCTGCTATTTCGCCCTGACCATGAAGATGCGCCTCGGCTACGATGACTCCCTGGATTGCTTCGGCATTCACGGCGTAGGCAGCGGCCTCGGCGTAATCATGCTCTCCTTTTTCATCCGCGACTCCTGGTTGACAAAGGCCTCCGCCGCAGCCGGACGGACTTGGACCGCTATTGATCAGTTACAGGTGCAGCTTCTCGGCATGGGAGCGACCATTGCCCTGGCCGCTTGCGTAACCCTCCTGATCTGCCTGCTGGTGGAAAAAACCGTGGGCTTCAGGATCGACCAGCAGGAGGAAATCGAGGGGTTGGACAAATCCCTCCACGGCGAATCCGGTTACGGGATGGCGGACCGCTAATCTGCCTGCCATGCAGCAATAAAAAAAGGCCGGAACGCTGTGGCGTCCGGCCTTTTTTTATTGCTGCATGGCAAAAACATAATTCAGGACAATCTGGAGCGATAATCCTCATAGCCAAAGGAGCGCACCACGTCGCTCTCGCCGGTGCGCGAATCGCAGACCACAATGCTGGGCAGCCGCACCCCGTTGAAGGTGGTGGTCTTTACCATGGTGTAATGGGCCATGTCGCCGAACACCAGCCGCTGCCCGATGGCAAGCGGCGCGGGAAAGGAGTAGTCGCCGAGCACGTCGCCGGCCAGGCAGGAGAGACCGCCCAGCCGGTAGGTGTGGGCAAACTCCCCGGCCTCGCCCGCGCCGAAGAGTACCGGCCTATAGGGCATCTCCAGAACATCGGGCATGTGGGCCGTGGCCGAGGTGTCGAGGATGGCGATGCTTATCTCGTTTTCCACGATATCCATCACCCGGGTCACCAGTACCCCTATGTTGAGACCGATGGCCTCCCCCGGTTCCAGATAGACCTGTACCCCGTACTTCTCCTGAATCCGGCGGATGGTGGCACAGAGGCGGTCGAGGTCGTAGCCCTCCCTGGTGATGTGATGGCCGCCCCCGAAATTTACCCAGCGCATTCCGCAAAGAAACTCGCCGAATTTCTCCTCAAAGGCGGCAACCGTGTGTTCCAGGGCATCGGCATCCTGTTCACATAGGGCATGAAAATGGAGCCCCTCGATGCCGTCCAGCAACTCGGGCCGAAATTGGTCACGGACCACACCCAGGCGCGAGAAGCGGCCGCAGGGGTTGTAAAGATCCACCTCCACCTCGGAGTACTGCGGGTTGACCCGGATGCCGCAGGAAACTTTTTTGCTCCCCCCCGCCACCCGATCCTTGAAATGAAGCCACTGCTGGAAGGAGTTGAAGACCAGATGGTCGGCACAGGCGAGGATCTCGCTGAACTCCTCGTCTGAGTAAGCCGGGGCATAGACATGCACCTCCCGGCCGAACTCCTCCGCCGCCAAGCGCGCTTCCGCCAGGGAGCTGGCCGAAGCGCCGTGCAAAACCTCGCGGATCTGGCCAAACAGACTGAACATGGCAAAGCCCTTGAGGGCCAGAAGGATCCGGCAGCCGGTGCGCTGCTGGACCAGATCGAGGACGGCCAGGTTGCGAGCCAGACTGGCCCGGTCGCAAACGTAGCTGGGGGTGGGCACCCGGCTCAGGTCACAGCCGATATTGATTATCTTGTGGCTCATCGGCTCCAGACCTTCAGGCCATAACCTTTTCCAGCCACGGCAACCCGTGGACATTGAGCTTCTCCATGAAGGGATCGGGGTCCAGCTCCTCCATGTTGAAAACCCCGGCGCCCCGCCATTTGCCGGTGAGCATCATCATCGCCCCGATCATGGCCGGCACCCCGGTGGTGTAGGAGATGGCCTGGGAACCCACCTCGCGGTAACACTCCTCGTGATCGCAGACATTATAGATGAACAGCTTCCGGGGCCTGCCGTTCTTGACCCCCTCGATCTCGCAGCCGATGCAGGTTTTCCCCTTGGTCCGCGAGCCCAGGGAGGCGGGGTCGGGCAGCAGCGCCTTCAAGAACTGCAGAGGAATAATCTCGCGCCCCTCGAACAGCACCGGCTCGATTGAGGTCATGCCCACATTCTGCAATACCTCAAGATGTTTGAGATAGTTGTCGGAAAAAGTCATCCAGAAACGGATGCGTTTGAGCCCCCTGAGGTTTTTCGCCAGTGATTCCAGCTCCTCGTGGTACATGAGATAAGCGTTCTTAGGGCCGATTACCGGAAAATCGTAGCTCTGCTTAACCGAGAGCGGTTCGGTCTCGATCCACCCACCGTTCTCCCAGAACTTCCCCCTGGCCGTGACCTCGCGGATATTGATCTCGGGATTGAAATTGGTGGCAAAGGGGTGGCCGTGGTCGCCGGCGTTGGCGTCGAGGATGTCCACATAATGGATCTCATCGAAATGGTGCTTGGCCGCATGGGCGCAAAACACATTGGTGACTCCAGGATCAAAGCCGCTGCCCAACAAAGCCATGAGCCCTTTTGCCTTGAAGCGTTCCTGGTAGTCCCACTGCCATTTGTAGCAAAATTTCGCCTTATCCGGCGGCTCGTAGTTGGCGGTATCCAGATAATCGACCCCGGTTTCCAGACAGGCATCCATGAGGTGCAGATCCTGGTAGGGCAGGGCCACGTTGATCACCAGCTTTGGGTTAAAACGCCGGATCAGGGCCACGGTCTCGGCAACATTGTCGGCATCGACCCGGGCGATCTCGATGTCGCGGCCGGTCCGTTCCTTGACGGATTTCCGTATATTTTCGCACCGGTTAAGGGTCCGGCTGGCAAGGCAGATCTCGGAAAAAACCTCCGGTACCTGCGCACATTTGTGAACCACCACGCTGCCGACCCCTCCGGCTCCGATTATCAATACCCTGCTCATTGATGTTCTCCTTTCCCGTTACTCTGCCACACTCCGGTCCCCGGCGGGATAAAATTCAGCCGAAAAACAAAACCATCCTGAATGTATTCCAGCCACTATACCTGAAACCCTCCTTTTTTGCACCTGCCGGGCTTAGTGACAGGCAAAAAAACTGTCTGCCCCGACCTTGAAAAATCACGGATAAATTGCCGCAGCCTGGTTATGGCAAGCGCAAAACGCGCGCTTTCAACGGTTGCCGATTCACAACCACTTTGATTTTGGCTCACGGGCCCGTGGCATTTTTTCCCTTTTTGCGACTTCATCCTGGTTGACAAGGCAAAATGGAAGGTGTATATCGTTGCCACGACATAAAGAGACGGGCCGTTAGCTCAATTGGTAGAGCAAGTGACTCTTAATCACTAGGTCCGCGGTTCGATCCCGCGACGGCCCACCATCTTTTCTCATGAAACCCACGGCGAGCCACTCAGCCAACTTGTTCGCCTGCCCGCTTTTTTCCATGACCGTTCATCCTGCTCCTGCCCGAAAAAGCTTCGTAAACGGTCTGGACCGGCATATTTTCTCGAAGGTTTCCTGCGGAAAAGTCTTTTGCCTTCTCCCCCAAATATGCCATTTCTCCTGGGCAACTATCCGCAACTCCAGCATAATGCGTCATTTTCACTGAGAGGATACTTTGGTAAGAAAAATCATCAATCGCTTCCGTGACAAACTGAGAAAAATTATCACCGGTCGGGGAAAACCCCACGATCTTCCCGTCGCCCAGCAAGGGCAGCCCCTCCCTCAGGAGACGCAACGGACCTCCCCGCGACGGGGCAGAAAAAAAGAGGCCAAGCCTCCCCATATCCCGGAAAATCTCCGCCAGCAAGCCGCACTTCCCGCGACCGACCCCACTCCGCCCTGGGACGCCTCCCAGTTTCTGGTTCCCAAGCTCGAGGGCAAAACCCGTTTTCACGACCTTGACCTGCCCAACGAGATCATGCATGCCGTCGCCGACCTGGGCTTCTCCTATTGTACCCCCATCCAGGCCCAGATCCTGCCCCACACCCTGGCCGGCAAGGATGCCACCGGCAAGGCCCAGACCGGCACCGGCAAAACAGCCGCCTTTCTGGCCACCATCTTCACCCGCTTGCTGCGCACCGCTCCCCCTGGCAAACGGCGGCACGGTTCACCCCGGGCCCTGATTTTGGCGCCGACCCGCGAACTGGTCCTGCAGATTGTTGCGGATGCCCGCGAGCTTACCCAGTATTGCAACCTCACCACGGTGGCGATTTTGGGCGGCATGGACTACCAGAAACAGCAGCGCCAGGTCACTGACCAGCAGGTCGACATTATCGTGGCCACCCCGGGCCGGTTGCTCGATTTCAAGCGCCAGCAGTACATCCACCTCGATCAGGTGGAGATTCTGGTGATTGACGAGGCGGACCGCATGCTGGACATGGGCTTTATCCCGGATGTCCGCCAGATCGTCCATTTCACGCCCAACAAGGACAAACGCCAGACCCTGCTTTTTTCCGCCACCCTGACCCCGCAGGTCATCAGTCTCGCCTCGCAGTGGACCAAGGACCCGGTAACGGTGGAGATCGAGCCGGAACAGGTGGTGACCGATACCGTGGATCAGCTGGTCTACCTGGTCAGTAGCCGGGAAAAATTCGCCCTGCTCTACAACATTATCATCCGCCAGAACCTGGAGCGGGTGATGATCTTCTGCAACCGCAAGGACGAAACCCGCCATCTCTCCGAAAAACTGGCCCGTTACGACATCCAGTGCGCCATCCTCTCCGGCGACATCCCCCAGCATACCCGCACCAAGACCCTGGAAAACTTCCGGGCCGGCAAGCTGCGGGTCCTGGTGGCCACTGACGTAGCCGGCCGGGGGATCCATGTGGACGGGGTGAGCCATGTCATCAACTACACCCTGCCCCATGACCCGGAGGATTATGTGCACCGCATCGGCCGCACCGGCCGGGCCGGCGCCCTGGGCACCTCGGTGAGCTTTGCCGACGAGTCCGATTCCTTCCAGCTCCCCGATATCGAGGAGTTCATCGGGGCCAAGCTGCCTTGCATCCAGCCCGACCCGGAGTGGCTGTCCACCCCGCCCCCTTCCCGGCCTGCGCCCAAAAGAGAGGTGTCTTCGGCGCCCCACGGACGTCCCAGCGGCAGCAGACCCCGCCCCGGCGGGAGAAGACCGCCTCCGCGCCCGCCGAGATCCAAAACCTCGTCCTGATCGATCATGGCCACTATTACTTTAAAGGATGTCGGCTTAAGCTTCGGAGGCCTGCCTCTCTTAAACGGCATCGACCTGCAGATCGAACCAGGCGAACGGCTCTGTCTGGTGGGCCGCAACGGCGAAGGCAAATCCTCGCTGATGAAGATCCTGGCCGGGGAGCTTGAACCGGACCGGGGCGAGATTACCCGGCAAAAAGGGCTGCGCGTGGCCCGGCTCACCCAGGAAGTGCCGGTCGGCCTGACCGGCACCGTCTACGAGGTGGTGGCCGGGGGGTTGGGCGAGATGTTCGCTCAGCTGGCCCGCTACCATGCGGTGAGCCATCTGCTCGAAACCGACCACTCCGAAGCGGTTCTGGCCGAACTGGCCGAGGCCCAGCATGCCCTGGATGCCGCGGACGGCTGGCAGGCCCAGCAGCGGGTGGACACGGTCCTTTCCCGCCTCCAGCTCCCTACGGATCAGGAGTTCACCACCCTTTCCGGTGGGCTCAAACGGCGGGTGCTGCTGGCCCGAGCCCTGGTCAGCGAGCCCGACCTGCTGCTGCTCGACGAACCCACCAACCATCTGGACATCGAGGCCATCAACTGGCTGGAGGAGTTTCTCATAAGCTTTTCCGCCACCCTGCTCTTTGTCACCCATGACCGGATGCTGCTCCAGAAAATCGCCACCCGGATCGTGGAGCTTGACCGCGGCAGGCTCACCAGCTGGCCCGGCAACTTTGCCACCTACCTTCAGCGCAAGCAGGACGCCCTGGAAGCCGAAGCAAGCCAGAGCCATAAGTTCGACAAAAAACTGGCCCAGGAAGAGACCTGGATCCGCCAGGGGATCAAGGCCCGCCGCACCCGCAACGAAGGAAGGGTCCGGGCCCTGCTCGACCTGCGCCGGGAACGCTCCGAACGCCGGAGCCAGAGCGGCAGGGCCCGCATCCAGATGCAGGACGCCGAACGCTCCGGCAAGCTGGTGGCCTCGCTCAAGAATGTCTCGTTTTATTACGACCACGTGCCGATCATCAAGAATCTCTCCAACACCATCATGCGCGGGGACAAGGTGGGGATCATCGGCCCCAACGGAGTGGGCAAGTCCACCCTGCTCAAGCTTATCCTCGGCCAGCTTGCACCCGCTGAAGGCACCATTAGCCTGGGGACCCGCATCGAATCCTGCTATTTCGACCAGAACCGGGATCAGCTCGACCCGGAAAAGACCGTGGCCGACAATGTGACCGACGGCGGGGACACGGTGCTGGTGGGCGGGCAGCCCCGCCACATCATCGGCTACCTGCAGGATTTCCTCTTTGCCCCGGACCGGACCCGTTCTCCGGTGCGCGTCCTCTCCGGCGGGGAAAAAAACCGGCTCCTTCTGGCCAAGCTGTTCACCCAGCCCTTCAACGTGCTGGTAATGGACGAGCCCACCAATGATCTCGATGTGGAAACCCTGGAGCTGCTGGAAGAGCTGCTCCTGAATTACGAGGGCACCCTGCTGCTGGTCAGCCATGACCGGGCTTTTTTGAACAATGTCGTCACCTCGACCCTGGTTTTTTCCGGCAACGGCCTGATCGAGGAGTACGCAGGCGGCTACGACGACTGGCTCCTGCAGCGGCCCCAACCCCAGGCCCCACCACCGGCGGCCAAGCCCGAAAAAAGCAGCAAAAAAGAACCGGCCCCAAAGGCGGCGCACCGAAAGCTCTCCTACAAGGAAGAGCGGGAGCTTGAGGCGTTGCCCAGGCGGCTTGAAGAGATGGAAAAAGAAAAAGAAGAGCTGCACTGGCAACTGGGTGATCCGGCCCTCTACCAGCAGGACGGCTCCGCCATCCCCCGGACCCGGAAACGGCTGGCGGAACTTGAGCAGGAGCTGAAAAAAACCTATGATCGCTGGGAAGCGCTTGAGGCGGTTAAAGCAGGGGAGGCGTAACTCCGTGGCCGGGGCCTGCCGATGAAAATCATCCTCATCGGTGCCATGGCCAAAAACCGGGTGATCGGCAGGGACAATGCCATCCCCTGGCACATCCCCGACGAACTGCAACGCTTCAAGGCCACGACCATGGGCCACACCCTGATCATGGGCCGCAAAACCTTCGAGTCCATCGGCCACCCCCTGCCCGGTCGGAAAACCATAATCGTCAGCCGCAACCCCAAATATCGGGCCACAGGCTGCCTGGTGGTTCCAAGCCTGGCCGCGGCCATCGCCCTCTGCGCGGAGACGGAAACGATCTTCCTTGCCGGGGGCGGCGAGATTTATCGGCAGGGGCTGGAGCTGGCCCAAGCCATCTATCTCACCGTACTTGACCGGGAGGTGAAGGGAGATGTCTTTTTCCCCGAGTTCGACTCCAGGCAATTCCGCAAGCTCTCGGCAGAACGGATAGAAGGGGCGGAGCCTTACACCTTCAGCATCTATCAGCGCTGCCCGCCGGCAAGCCCGCCGCGATTTTCCGTTGCCCGGAGCTGACTGAAAATTTCAAGTAGTCAGAAGCACCCACCAGAACAACGTCTTAGGTTTCCCCAAAAAGAAATCAATGCAGCCTCGCAAGACTCTCCCGCAAAATGCGGCTCGCTTGTTTCCGGGCGTCATCACTCAATAATGCCGGGTCGAGTTCAAGAAGAAAACCTTCCTCCCGGTGCCGGATCGGCATGTTGCTTTCCTCGACTTTTTCCAGCGAGTCAACAACCTGGTAAGCGTTTACCGGATAGGATATCCCTTTGACGGTAAACTCGCCCGCATGCCGGCAGAAGATCTCTCCCTCGACCAGCCGGTAGGTGGCTTCTGAAATCAGGATCTGATCGGCCTGCGCCAGGGTCTCGAGTCTGGCGGCCAGGTTTACCTGGGTGCCGATGGCGGTATAGTGCAGATGCTCTTCGGTCCCGAAATTTCCCACCGTGGCAAAGCCGCTGGCAAGGCCCATCCGGATATGGAAAGGCTCGGTGAGCCCATGATGCAGCCAATGTTCCCGGAGTTCGCCCATCCGTTGCCGCATCTCGATGGCCATCCGAACCGCGGCCAGCGCATCTTCCCGCATCCCCTTGCTTTCGGGATCGCCAAAGAAGGCGACGATGGCATCGCCGATGTACTTGTCAACGGTGCCGCCATGCTTCATGATGATCTTTGCCATCTCCTCAAAATAGTTGTTGAGCAGAGCAGTCATGGCCTCCGGCTCGATATGCTCGGTGGTCGAGGTAAAATTGACGATGTCGGCAAAAAAGAAGGTGAGTTGTTTGCGCTGGGTCTCGACTCTGGCGGTGCTCAGCCCGGAGAGTATCCCCGCGCGAATCTGTGGGGAAAGATAGCGGGACAGGGTGCGGGAAATCCCGGCAAGTTTGGCGTTTGCCGCGGTAAATCCTGTTTCCGCCTCTTCCCGCAGCAGCTCATAAGTATAAGCAAAACCGGCCACCACTGAATAGGCGAGGAAGAAGCTGATTCTGTAGGTGTCAAGCTGTGGCTGATTGCCGGTGCTGACCAGGAAAAGGACCAGAAAATAGAAAACCGTCCAGAATGACCCCTCTTTTTTCCCCAACAGATAAATCGAGGCCAGAGGCAAGACGAAGAACCAGAGATGGCCGCCATTATGCAACTCCGATTCCAGGGCAGAAAGGCCGATTATATTCGCCGCCCCCAGACCCAGGCCTACCTGGATAGCCGGTCGCAAGCGGTGGTGCCTTTTGAACAGGAACAGATTACCCAGCAAAGCTGCGGCAAAAGCCGCGTCAAGGCCGGCGGACAGTCGGCGGGCAGCCTGAAAATGATGCCCGGCCATCAAAAGCAAAGCGACGGTCGCTATCCAGGAAATGACGACGAAAGAGCGGTGCCGGAAAGAACTTTCTTGCCTGTCCCCAACAGAAGATATCTCGCCCATTAACGGCCTCTCCAAAGGTCAGGGTTACGGCGGCGATCCGCCGTCGTCCATGCCGCCGTAAAATTTTCCGCGGACTAAGCCCAGCGTAACAAATCACAGGGTATGCCTTGGGGGTCAATAAGCGGTCACAGGGTGCCGCAGGTTGCGGCGCACCCAAAGGGTATAAGTTTCGCTAGGCAGGCAAGCTGCCAAGCTCAGCTATAAGCGGGACGGCGATGCGTACTTTTGTACGTGAGCCGGACCGATCGCCGCAAGATGTGGTGCCATGTGATCGCTTACAGCTCACACCCTGGTCAGATGGCGGTACTTGATCCGATGCGGCTGATTAGCGGCATCGCCCAGGCGGGCCTTGCGGTCGGCCTCGTATTCGGAGTAGTTGCCGTCGAACCAGACCACCTGGGAATCCCCCTCAAAGGCCAGCATGTGGGTAGCGAGCCGGTCCAGGAACCAGCGGTCATGGCTGATGACCACCGCGCAGCCGCCGAAGTTCTCCAGCGCCTCTTCAAGAGCCCGCAGGGCGCTGACATCGAGATCGTTGGTGGGCTCGTCGAGCAGGAGGACATTGGCCCCTTCTTTCAGCATCCTGGCGAGATGGACCCGGTTGCGCTGGCCGCCGGAAAGCAACCCCACCTTTTTCTGCTGGTCGGTGCCGGAGAAGTTGAACCTGCCCACATAGGCCCGGGAGTTCACCTCGCGGTCGCCCATGGTGATGGTTTCCTGGCCTTCGGAAATGGCCTGCCAGATCGTCTGTTCCGGGTCCAGCACGTCGCGGGACTGATCCACATAGGCGAGCTTGACCGCCTCGCCCAGACGGATGGTGCCGGAATCGGGCTGATCCTGGCCGGTGATCATTTTGAACAGGGTGGTCTTACCCGCGCCGTTGGGGCCGATCACCCCGACAATGCCGCCCGGTGGCAGGGAGAAGGTCAAGTTCTCAAAAAGCAACCGGTCGCCGAAGGATTTGCTGATCGCCTCGGTCTCGATGACGATCTTTCCCAGCCGCGGTCCGGGCGGGATGTAGATCTCCAGATCCTTGGTGCGCTTTTCCGCCTCCTTGCCCAGCAGCTCTTCATAGGCCTGGATTCTGGCCTTGGACTTGGCGTGTCTGCCCTTGGGGCTCATGCGGATCCACTCCAGCTCGTGCTGCAGGGTCTTGCGCCTCTTGCTCTCTTCCTTTTCCTCGTTGGCCAGCCGCTTTTCCTTCTGCTCCAGCCACGAGGAGTAGTTACCCTTCCAGGGGATGCCCTGACCCCGGTCCAGCTCCAGAATCCAGCCGGCCACGTTGTCGAGAAAGTAGCGGTCATGGGTCACGGCGATGACCGTGCCTTCGTAGCGCTGGAGATGCTGCTCCAGCCAGGAGACGGTTTCGGCGTCCAGATGGTTGGTGGGCTCATCGAGCAGCAGGATATCGGGTTTTTTCAAAAGCAGCCGGCACAGGGCCACCCGCCGTTTCTCGCCGCCGGAGAGAACATTTACTGGCGTCTCCCCCGGCGGGCAGCGCAGGGCGTCCATGGCCATATCGAGCCGGGCGTCGAGATCCCAGGCATCGAGGGTATCGAGCTTCTCCTGCACCACCCCCTGCCGGGCGATGAGCTTGTCCATCGCCTCATCATCCATGGGCTCGGCGAATTTGTTGTTGATCTCCTCAAACTCGGCCAGCAGATCAACCGCCTCCTGCGCCCCCTCACGGACGATGTCCAGCACGGTTCTCCCCTCGTCCAAAAGCGGCTCCTGCTCCAGGTAGCCCACGGTCAACCCCGGGGAAATGTGGGTCTCGCCGTTGAACTCCTTATCCACCCCGGCCAGAATCCGCAGCAGCGACGACTTGCCCGAGCCGTTGGCACCCAAAACTCCGATCTTGGCTCCGTAGAAATAAGAAAGGCTGATGTCCTTAAGAATCGGCTTCTTTTCATAAAACTTGGCAACCCGGACCATGGAATAGATGATTTTGTTGGGCTCAACGCTCATTGGGGCAGCTCCTTAATTTGGCAAAATAATTTGGGACCCGCCAGAAAATAGCCATTACGTCTCCGGCTGTTTCGTTACGGCCCCTTATGTCGGGCATGAAATTACAGTTATTTTTTAAAAACGGCTTAGTGCCCAATTTCAGGCGCAAGGATAGCACAGAGCAGGAAAATCTTCACTTTGAAAAAAATAGCGCTCAACCGATAATTCCAGAAGCGGCAATGCTGGGGACTGCTCCTTATGGCGGCTTGGCTTATCTGGGCGAGGCCTGCCCTCTTTCCACCTCCACCAGCCCGATGTGGATGGCATAAAAAGTCAGGGCCTGGGGGGTATGGAGGTCCAGCTTCCCCATGATGTTGGTACGGTGATTGTCTACGGTCTTGGGGCTGATATAGAGAAGGGAGGCAATCTTTTTGTTGGAATATCCTTCCGCCACCATCTTGAGGACCACCTTTTCCCTTTTGGTCAGGGCTGAGGTCGCCTCCCCATCTTCTTTGCTGCCGTCCGCCGTATTGCCGAAAGCCGCATACTCCCCGGCCACGGCTGCCGGGATATATCTCTCTCCCCGCAGCACTGTGCGGATGGCTAGTAAAAGTTCCTCCTCCCTGGCATCCTTCAAGGCATAGCCATCGGCTCCGGCCCTGAAGGCGATGCTCAGATATTCCACCGAATCGTGAACAGTAAGCATCAATATCCTGGTCCCGGGGGACTGTTTCTTGATATCGGCAATGGCATCGACCCCGTTCATCCTGGGCATGGAAAAATCAAGCAACAACAAATCCGGGGCCAGATTCGCGCACAGGCGAATGGCCTCAAGCCCGTCGGCTGCCTCCCCTGTCACCTCGAATTCCGGGTAGTCATCCAGGATTGCCCGCAGTCCTTCCCTCAGGATGGTATGGTCCTCGGCGATAACAATACGCTTTTTGCTGGTCATGTACTCTCCCTGTTCCATACCGCAGCTATCAGCTGGCCTTTTCATGTTATCAAGTCTCCCGGCCAGGCCATTGCATTAACTCCGGCCCCCCGGGACCAAGGCCCCATAGCCCCCCTTCCAACTCGCGCCTTTCCTAAAATAAGGTGTATCCCCTATTTAATAAACCTCGCTGCTATTCATATAGTAAAAAATGAGGAATAAACTCAAGGGGTAAATGACCATGGCAAGACACGCTGAAGGCTCCAGACAACCAAGGATACCCGCAGCCGGGGAAATGGTCAGTGTCCTGCTGGCCGAGGATATTTTGCTGGAAAACGAAGAGGAAGAAGAAAACAGCTGGTCGAGTGAACGGCCAAGCACTTTAACCGTCCTTTTTGACCTGGAGCAGGACAGCGAGGATGATCTTGAGGAACGCCTGCCCTCGGTGGACCTGGATGATGACGATTCCGGCGGAGGCCTGATCAGCAAGAGCCGCGATCTTGCCGGCAGCCAGCTGGATCCGATCAAGGCGTATCTCCAGGAAATGGGCTCCGTCTGCCTGCTTTCTTCCGCGGCGGAAACCGAAATCGCCAAGAAGATTGAAGACGGGGAAAGGTTTATCCAGGACACCATCCTGACCACGCCCCTGGCCATTGCATACCTGCGTGAAATTGCGGCCAGGATGCTCGCCGGGCAAAAGACCATCGCCGATATTCTCCGCGGCCTGGATGAGGCAGGCCCGCAGGTCGAGGCAGAAAAAAAAGAGCGCTTCCTCTGGCAGATCAGCGAAGCGCACCGGCTCAGTGAGGAGCTCTCGGCCTTCCGTTTCGACCTGCTTGCTCCTGCCATAACCAAGGGGGAAGCCCAGAAAATCAGGATCAGGATCAAGCGTAACACCAAGGCGATCGCCAAGCTTTTCGAGTACGACCGCCTCTGCGCCATGCATCTTTCCGCGATCATCAACCGGCTGCGCAAACAAGAAGCCAAAATTGCCCCGCCCGCCAAGATCAAAGAAGACAAACGCAAGTATGCCCTCTTTCTGCAGGGCTGCGTTAAGACCCATGGCATCGACCCTGAATCCCTGACCGCTCTGCTGGCCGAGGTCACCGCCGGGGAAAAAGTAAGCCGGGAAGCAAAAAATGCCCTGGTGCAGGCCAATCTGCGCCTCGTGGTCAGTGTGGCGAAAAAGTATGCCAATCGTGGATTGCAGCTGCTCGATCTTATCCAGGAAGGCAATATCGGCCTGATGAAGGCCGTGGAAAAATTCGAGTACCGGAGAGGCTACAAATTCAGCACCTATGCCACCTGGTGGATCAGACAGGCCATCACCAGGGCCATTGCCGAT
>JBAYTO010000001.1:0-172738 GCA_041675585.1 Desulfurivibrionaceae bacterium | reverse complement strand
GTAAGCCGTAAGCCGTAAGCTGATAGCTAATAGCTGTAAGCTGATAGGGGTGAGTATGGAAAATTTCAGCAAAGGTTCGTGGTCGAACGAAGATGAGCTGCGAATTAGCGCGGCAATCATGGCTAATATCCGGGACGCGGTGATCATCACCGATCTTGCCCCCAGGATCCTTGCCGTTAATCCGGCCTTTACCGAGATCACCGGTTATACCGAGGCCGAGGTTCTTGGCGAAAATCCGCGCTTGTTGCGCTCCGGGCGGCACGATCAGGCGTTTTACCAAGCCGTGTGGACAAGTTTGCGGGAAACCGGGCAATGGCAAGGGGAAATCTGGAACCGGCGCAAAGACGGGGAAATTTATCCGGAGCTGCTCACCATCACCGAGGTCCGCAACGAACAGGGAGAGCCGGCCCATTACCTCGGCGTGGCCACTGACCTCAGCAAACTCAGGCGGGACGAAGAGCGGTTTCAGCGGCTGGTTCATTATGACCCCCTTACCGGCCTGCCCAACCGGCTGCTCCTGGAGGCACGGCTGCAACACACTCTGGAACGGGCGAATCGCGAGGGGAATCAGGCCGCGGTGCTGGTCATTGATCTGGACCAGTTCAAGGTCATCAACGACAGCCATGGCCATGCCGCGGGCGACGCCCTGCTGATCGCGGTAATTCACCGGCTGCGCAGCAGATTGCGCCAGGCGGACACCCTGTCGCGTCTGGCCGGAGATCAGTTCGTCCTGGTGCTGGAAGCGCTGCATGAGTATCAGGAGTCGGAAATCATGGCGGGCAGTATCCAGGAGGCCCTGGAGGAGCCGTTCATTCTGCCGGACGGGGGCAAGGCTTATGTCCGGGCCAGCGTCGGGATCAGCGTCTATCCCCAGGATGGCGCTACGGCCCAGGCCCTGCTGATCGGCGCCGATGCCGCGGTACACCGGGCCAAGCAGCTGGGCGGCAAACAGTTCTGTTACTACACTAGCGAGCTTAATGTTCTGGCCCGTGCCAGTCTGGAAATGGAGGAGGCGTTGTGTCTGGCTTTGGAGCGGGAGGAGTTTCTTCTCTATTACCAGCCCAAGGTAGATCTGCGCAGCGGCCGGGTTTCGAGCGCCGAGGCTCTGGTCCGCTGGCAGCGTCCTGATTGCGGCCTGGTGCCGCCGCTTGATTTTATTCCAATCGCCGAGAAAAACGGCCTGATCGAGGCCATCGGCACCTGGGTAATTCAGGAAGCCTGCCGGCAGATGCGGGCCTGGCGGGAGGCGGGACTGGGGGAGATCAAGGTGGCGGTAAATGTTTCGGCCCGTCAGTTCCGCTGCGGCGAATTGGAGGGGGTGATCGCGAAGGCCCTGACCTTTTATGGGGTTGAGCCATCACACCTGATGCTGGAACTGACCGAGAGCATGCTGATGGCCGAGCCGGAAGAAGCGGTGGCGCGGATGACCGCCCTGAAGCGCCTGGGCGTTCGTCTTTCCCTGGACGACTTCGGCACCGGCTATTCAAGCCTCGCTTATTTGAGCCGTTTTCCCATCGACCAGTTGAAGATCGACCGTTCCTTTGTCAACGACATCATCACCGATCCAGGGGCCGCGACCATTGCCACTTCGGTTATCGCTCTGGCCCATCGGATGCGGCTCAGCGTAGTGGCGGAAGGTGTCGAAACCGAGGCGCAGCTCGGTTATCTGCGGCAACACAACTGCGATGAGATGCAGGGATATCTGTTCAGCAAACCCTTGCCGGACGGGGAGTTTGCCGGGTTGTTGCGGCAGGGCCGGAGCCTGCCGGTGCCGGAAGCCTCCCTCCAATCGCGGACTCTGCTCATCGTTGATGATGAACGGCCTATCCTTACCGCCCTCCAGCGGATGTTGGCTGATGAAGGCTACCGGATTTTTACTGCCGCCAGCGCCGGCGAAGGGATGGAAATTCTGGCAAGAAATGCGGTGCAGGTGATTCTTTCCGACCAGCGGATGCCGGGGATGAGCGGTTCAGAATTCCTTTCCCGCGCCAAGGTTCTCTATCCCGACACCGTGCGCATGATTCTCTCCGGCTATGCTGAGCTGGATACCGTTATCCAGGCGATCAATGAGGGCGCCATCTATAAATTTTTCAGTAAACCATGCGATATGGAGCAATTACGCGGCCAGATCCGCGATGCCTTCCTGTATTATGAAGGAGTCATTACGCCGCAGAGGAGAGAGGATGGCTGACCAACAACCCGGAATATTGCCGGAAGATCCCGGGAATTCGCGGCAAGCGGAAAATCCCGCCACGGCCGGAGGGGAGCCGGGCGGGCCGGTGTCGCGGCAGGAGCATGAGGCGCTGCAGCGGCTTTTTGCCCAGGTCAAGCGGGTCAAGGACGAATGGACCATGGCCATGGACGTGGTTTCCGACCTGGTCCTGCTGGTTGACGCAGAGGGAAAAGTGCAGCGCTGCAACAAGGCGGTGAGCGATCTTTTTGCCAAGCCGTATCCGGAGATCCTTGGCCGAAACTGGGAAGAGCTTTTTCGGGAAGCCGGGTTGCATCAGGATTCGGCGCAGCTCCTCGGTTATTCGGAGGAGTTGTTGCATGCCCCAAGCCAAAGGGTTTTCCACCAGATTTGCTATCTTTCTAAAATCAGCAGTGAAGAAACACAGCGGATCATCACCCTTCATGATGTCTCCGATCGCAAGCGGATTCAGAAAAATATCGAGGATAACCGGAAGAGGCTCGAGAGCGCCCTGGAAGAAATTTCCGCCATGATCCAACGGGTTACCGCAGGAAACACGGGAAAGTTTTATCCCTCCCTGCCTCAGGATTATGAACCGTGCTGGAAGATGATCCGCTGCGGCCAGAAAAAGTGTCCCTGTTTCGGGCGGGAGCCCCTGCAATGCTGGACCATTGTCGGAACTCTCTGCAATAAGGAGAAGGGGGCGGTCGGGGCGGTTCAAAAAATTGAAGACTGTCTGGCCTGTGACTTTTATCAGGAGGCCTCCGATGACCCGGTGGCGCGGATTGGCATCCAGTTCAGCCAGATGATGCGGATCATAGAGAAAAAGAACAGCGAGCTGCAGCACGCTTATGATGAATTGAAAGCAGCCCAGTCCCAGTTTGTCCAGCAGGAAAAAATGGCCTCCATCGGTCAGCTGGCCGCAGGCGTGGCCCATGAGATCAACAACCCCATCGGCTTTGTCACCAGCAACCTGGGCACTCTGAAAAAATATCTGGGTCGGATAACGGAGTTTTTTCAGAAGCAGGCGGAGATTTATCCCCAGGACGCCGATGATGATCGCGCCAGCCGCCTTGCCGCAATCCGGGGGCAGCTCAAGATTGAAGCTGTTCTCGAAGACCTGCCCTCCTTGATTTCCGAATCCCTGGATGGGGTGGAACGGGTTCGGAAAATCGTCCAGAACCTGAAAAGTTTTTCCCGGGTTGATCAGTCCGACTACAGCATGGCCGATGTCAATCAGTGTCTGGATGATACCCTGAACATCATCTGGAATGAGCTCAAATACAAGTGTACCGTAAAAAAAGAGTATGGCGAGCTGCCCCCGACCAAATGCTATCCGCAGCAGCTCAATCAGGTATTCATGAATCTGCTGGTCAATGCGGCGCAGGCCATTGCTGACCAGGGCGAGATCGTGATCACCACCCGGGCGAGCGAGGCGGAGATAACCGTTGCCATTGCCGACTCCGGTTCCGGTATTCCCCCGGAAAACCTGCCCCGGATTTTTGAGCCGTTTTTTACCACCAAGGAGGTGGGCAAAGGAACCGGACTGGGCTTAAGCATAACTTATGATATCGTGACCAAGAAGCATGGCGGCAAGATTGAGGTGACCAGCGAGCTCGGCAAGGGGACGACCTTTGTCGTGACCTTGCCGGTGAAAACGGAGTGAGGACGTAAGCGATCACAGGGCACCACATCTTGCGGTAATCGGTCCGGCTCACGTACAAAAGTACGCATCGCCGTTCCGCTTGCCGCAACCTGCGGCACCCTGTGACCGCTTGTTCCGTGGTTATTTGACCTTTTGGGGGTTGCCCCGGGATCGTTTATGTGAGGACTGCAGCATGATGGAAAATGTAACAATTCTTTGCGTGGATGACGAGGCGAACGTCTTGAAGGCTCTTAAACGCCTTTTTATCGATGAGGACTATGAAATACTCACTGCGGAATCAGGCAGTGAGGGGTTGGCCATTCTGCAACAGCGCCAGCCGGTGCAGGTGGTGATCTCCGACTACCGGATGCCGGGGATGGACGGGGTTGGTTTTTTAAAGCAGGTGCATGAGCGCTGGCCCGAGACCATCAGGATCGTGCTTTCCGGTTATGCCGACACCGCTGCGGTGGTGTCGGCGATCAATGAAGGACAGATTTACAAGTTCATTCCCAAGCCATGGAACGACGAGGAACTCAAGATTACCATCGCCAAGGCGGTGGAGCGGTATTTCCTGATCAAGGCGAATCGCGAACTTAATGAAGAGCTGCGGCAGGCCAATGACGAGCTTTCCCGCATTGCCGTGCAGCTTGAAGAAAAGGTGGCGGAGCGCACGGAAGAGCTTTTGTTTCAGAACAAGGCGCTCAGGCACAGTCAGGTTATCCTGAGCACCCTGCCCGTGGGCGTGGTTGGTTTTGACCGGGAAGGAACGCTGGTTCAGATAAATCGTCTTGCCGAAAAGGAGCTGCGGGATTTCCGCCACTCCCATCTGGGCGAGCCGGCGGCGGAGGTTTTGCCGCCGGAGTGGGTTGCCCTGCTGGCGGAAGTGCAGGCGGGCAAGGTTGTCAGAAAGGAGCTTGCTCTTGGTGAAAAGCAGTGCTGCGTAAAGGGGGCCATGATGAATGAACCGGATGGCCAGGCCGGAACGGTGCTGGTGTTTGCTTGCGAAAATTGCGGGGAAGAACAATGATCGAGACGCCAGGCCTCGAATCTTCCGGAAAGGAGAAGATTCTTTTTGTCGACGATGAGGAAAATATCCTGCGTTCTCTGCGCCGTCTTTTTATGGATGAAGAGGTCGAGGTCTTCACCGCCTCCTCTGGCGCACAGGGGTTGGAAATCCTCGCCAGGGAAGAAGGAGTCGGGGTCATTGTTTCCGACCAGAGGATGCCGGAGATGACCGGGGTTGATTTTCTGGAAAAATCCAAGGCGGTTTCCCCCAGCTCCATGAGGATTCTGCTCACCGGCTATGCCGATGTCAACGCAGCCATCGACGCCATCAACCGGGGCGGCGCCTTTCGCTACCTGAACAAGCCTTGGAACGACGATGAGCTTGTCCAGACAGTCAAAAGTGCGTTGCACACCTATCATCTGCTCGCCGAAAACAAACGGTTGGCCGCCATAGTCAAGAAGCAGAACGCCGAATTGCAGAAATGGAACACGGAACTGGAGACCATTGTCCAGGAACAGACCATGGAGCTCCAGAAGAGCTACGATAACCTGCGGGCGATCAACAACAAGCTGCGGGGCAATTTCAAGAGTACCATCGTGGCTTTCTCCGGGCTTATCGAGCTGCGCGACAAACGGATGCGGACCCATTCCCGCAATGTCGCGGAGGTCTCGGTGAATGTCGCCAAGCAACTGGGCCTGGAGAGCGAGGAGCGGGAAACCATCATGGTGGCAGCGCTGCTCCATGATCTTGGCAAAATAGGGATCCCCGATCTTATGCTGGCGCGGGAGACCGAGCAGATGAATTTTGCGGAGCGGGAAGAGTATTTACTGCATCCGGTGCGTGGCCAGGCGGCCATTGATCGAATCGAAGAGTTGCGGGAGGCGGGGCGGATCATCCGTGCGCATCATGAAAATTATGATGGTAGCGGTTTTCCCGATGGATTGAAAAAGGCGGATATTCCTGTGGGCGCCCGGATCATCGCCCTGGCCGATTATATAGACAAAAAAATCCGCAAAGCCGCGGCAGCCACAGGGTTTGAGGCTGTGCGCAAGGAAGTTGGTCTGTTGAAGAGAACATTTTTCGACCCCAATTTGATCCCCGTGGTGCTTGAGCAGGCCGAGCTCTTTTATAAGAAAAACCGGCCCAGGACAGACTATACCGAGATTGAATTGTTACCCAACGATCTGGAGGAGGGGATGGAGGCCAGCCGTGATGTGTTCAGCGGCACCGGGATTCTTTTGCTCACCAAGGGGAGCGTTCTCACCAAGCCCAGCATCATGCTGCTGAAACGGTATTATGATCTGGATCCGTCCAACCAGGGGGTTTTTGTCAGCGTCAAGGGATGAAGGACTCGTGAAAAGGGAAAGAGGGCACAGGTCCGCAACTCAAAGCAAGGAGGAGAAAGCTGTAACCGTTGTAATCGCGGCTTTTTGCGATTTCAACCCAGGGATGAAATCCACCGCTCATAATGACCAGGCTTCAAGGCATTGAGTGTACTCATTTTTTATCTGCGGGATAATCTCGCCGAGCTTCTGGGTGCTGAGCCCCATGTTTTTCAGGTCATTTGGCGTCACCATAGCCATATGCTGGTCCGTGCTTTCGCCCAGATGCAATGCCTTGGCGATTTTATTGCCCAGGTAAACCGCCCTGGCCAGGGCGGCTACTTTGGGATCTCCTATGGTGGCGGCAGAGGGAGTGTGGTGCAGCCTGATGACGGTCTGGTAACTTTCCGGAAAGTTCCAGGATGAGGCCATGACCTGTCCGGCTTTCTGGTGATTGAAGCCGAGGATGTTTTTTTCAATTTCGTGCTGGACGATGGGCCCGGTTCTGGTTTGCTTGAGGATCTCGGCCATCTCGGCGGGCAGATTCTGGGCAAAGGCGATTTTTCCTATGTCGTGCAGGATGCCGCAGACAAAGGCTTGCTCCGGCAGGGTTTTGTCCGCAGCCAGCATCGAACTGTGCAGGACAAGATGTTTTGCCGCAAGACCAACACCGAGGGAATGATACCAGAGACCTTTAAGGTCAAGGATCAGCCCCTCCTGGTTTTTGAAAACATGAAATACAGAGATGGTCAGGGCCAGATTCTTGATGGTGTCAAAGCCCAGAATGGTAATGGCCCGTTCGAGGCTGCCAATTTCGCGGGCCATCCCGTAATAGGCGGAGTTGGCCAGTTTCAGGACTGCGGCGGTGAGGGCTGGATCGCGGGAAATAATCGTCCCAAGCGATTTTGCGTTGAGCGAGTCATTTTTGTCGCGGGTATTGATCTCGTTGGCCACCGTGGAAATGGTCGGCAGCTCTTTAATTTTTTTCAGAAAATCGCGCAGATTCATAACTACAGAATACGTTAAATCAGGCAAAGAGGCAAAGAGAAATTATCGCTGCCTGTCAGGTGGATAGCCTGGAGGTGGTTCGTGTTTTGGTAGCAGAGAAATATCCGCAAGCTCCGAATAGTTATCTTTTGTTAACTTTTTTCCCAAAAAAGCCGAAACGTCTCCTGGAGAGGAACATCTTTTTTCGGGAGGCTTTCGCCATGAAAATCGCCACTGCCGCTGTCAGTTTGGCAAGTACCCACGCACTGCGCGAAGAACAGACCAGGGAAGAATCGCTTCGCCTCTGGGTGGGTAATGAACGGCCGGTCTTTGCCGGGGAAGAAGCAGAGGCCGCCGTGCAGGTACGGATCTCTCCGGAGGGTCGTCAGCTCCAGCAGGCCGTAGCCCAGCCGTTGCTGGCCGCTGCTGCCGGCGCGGATGCTCCGTCGGAAGTCTCTGGGGAAGACCCGAAATTGACTGCCATCCGCCTTATTCTGGAAGCGCTTACCGGCAGGTCTATCCACATTACCGGTTTCGAGCCGGTCTCCCCTGCAAATGAAATCCCGAATCCTGCTGCCGATTCGGCCGCGCCGCCGCCTGCCCGTCAGGGCTGGGGGCTCGAATATGATCTGGTGGAAACAGCAAGCGAGCAGGAGTCCATGACTTTTTCCGCCGCCGGTCAGGTTGTCACCGCGGATGGGCAGGCCATTGCCTTCCAGCTTCAGCTCTCCATGCAGCGGGAATTCACGGCCACCAACACCGTGCAGATCAGGGGTGGAGATGCCCGGCTGGTTGATCCGCTGGTAATCAATTTTAACGGCCAGGCGGCGGAGTTGAGCGATATGCGTTTCGCCTTTGATCTGGATGCGGACGGCACGACGGAGCAGATTGCCGCTCTTGCCCAGGGCAGCGGCTTTCTCACCTTTGACCGGAATCGGGACGGCAAAATCAACAACGGCCTGGAGCTGTTCGGCCCGGCGACCGGCCAGGGCTTTGGTGAACTGGCCCAACTGGACAGCGACGGCAACGGCTGGCTTGACGAGAATGACCCGTTGTATGCCGAACTGCGGGTATGGATGCGGGACGAGGCCGGAAACGAGTCGCTGGCCAGTCTTGTGCAAAACAAGGTCGGCGCCATTTTTCTCAGCCCGGCCAAAACAGCTTTTGCCCTGAAAGGCAGCGGCAATGAGTTGCTGGGCCAGCTTCGGGAAAGCTCGATTTTTCTGGTGGAAGAAGGCGGCGCGGGAACGGTGCAGGAGATTGACCTGGCCATCTAGCTGCCCAGCCGCACTGTTTGTTCGCTCATCTTTTTAGTCTTCCTCGCGCCTTGCCCTCGAAATTGCTCGTTTCCGGACGGGCGCAAGGTCGTTACGCTTCCCCAGCACAATCAGTGCAGTTCCTCGCCGGTGGTGGTCATTACCAGCCGGCCATGCTTGACCCCTTTAACCCCGATGAGTTCGTTGGCGATCCTTTTTACCTCTCCCACCGGTCCCCGCACCACCAGAACTTCCAGGCAGTTGTGCGCGTCGAGATGCACATGCAGCGCCGAGATGACCCGGTCATGGTGGGTGTGCTGGTGCTCGGTCAGTTTGTCGGAAAGATCCCGGACATGGTGGTTGTACACCAGGGTGACGGTGCCGACCATTTCCGCGTCCGCATCCTCGGCATCCCATTTTTCCTCCACCAGGGCGGAGCGGATCAGGTCGCGGATCGCCTCGGAGCGGTTCACGTAGCCCTTGGCCTCGATGAGCCGGTCATAGCTTGTCAGCAGTTTTTCATCGAGCGAGATTCCGAAACGGATGGTTTTTCCCATATGCTTTTCTCCTTGCAAAAAGACACGGCTGAAAATTGTACCCAAAATCGTTGACACCTATTTTTCAATATTGTATCAATAATGTGTTACTAAAAAAAATGTCGTGCTACTCACCGGCGGGCGCACATATGAGCCCGCTGGATTTTTTTGAAGATATACCCGGCATGGGGTCGGGTGCCACATTAATTATGCAGGTAGTTCCAAAGGAGAGCATGAAATGAAATTATCCCCTCTGTCCCCTTTTCAGCAGCTGTCGGCTCCCCTTGTATTTATAAGCGTCCTCTCCTGCTCGACCGCGGCCTTTGCCGCCCATCCTTTGATCACGGACGATGCCGGCACCATGGGCACAGGCAAGGCCCAGTTGGAACTGACCGGCGAATATGGGCATGACAAGGAGGGTGGGGTTACCACCAAAACATGGCAGGGGGATGCAGCCCTTACCTATGGGATCAGCGAAGCGGTGGATCTTGTTATCGACCTTCCCTATCTGCATGTCAAAACCAGCGACGACACAACCTCCTTGGTTGAAAACGGTTTTTCCGACACCTCCCTTGCCGTGAAGTGGAGGTTTTATGAGGATAACGGCTTAAGCCTTGCTCTCAAACCAGGACTCACCCTGCCCACCGGCGACGACGAAAAAGGGTTGGGGGCGGGCAAGGCCACTTACAGCCTCTTTTTTGTAACCTCCAAGGAAATGGACCCGTGGGGTTTCCATCTGAATCTCGGCTACATCAGAAACGAGAATAACCTGGAGGAAGAGAAAAACCTCTGGCATGCCTCCATCGCCTCCACTCTTGCAGTGACGGAAAATCTCACCGCGGTTGCCAACCTCGGCGTTGAAAGCAATCCGGACAAACTCGCCGGCACCGATCCCGCCTTTGTCCTGGCTGGCCTGACCTATGCGCTCTCCGAGACGATTGATCTCGATTGCGGGATCAAATACGGGCTCAATGATCCCGAGACGGACTACACCGTGCTTGCGGGCGTCACCTGGAAATTTTAAAGCTGAGTTGAGCAGCTTGTCTGCTCATACGAAACTTATACCCCCTGGGTGCAAAGCTGAGCTGAGCAGCTTGCCGGATTTTATGCCCTTCAGGGTACAAACGAAACTTATACCCTATGGGTGTAGCGGATAAGCCCAACTTTTTTTAAGTATAAGGATAAAACATCATGCATATGGCAGATGCGTTGTTGTCACCCGCAGTAGGCGGGACCATGTGGGCTGTTGCCGCCACCACCATCATATCCTGTTCCAGGAAGCTGCGCAAAGAAATGGAGACGGGCAAGGCGCCGCTCATGGGTGTTCTCGGCGCCTTTATCTTTGCCGCGCAGATGATCAATTTCACCATCCCGGCCACCGGCTCCAGCGGCCATCTTGGCGGCGGTCTTCTCCTGGCGGTTTTGCTCGGGCCTGCCGCCGCCTTCATCACCATTGCCTCGGTGTTGGTGGTGCAGGCGCTGTTTTTTGCCGATGGGGGGCTGCTGGCTCTGGGCTGCAATATCTTCAATCTCGGGTTCTTCCCGGCCTTTCTCGCCTATCCCTTCATCTACAAGCCCCTGGCCGGCAGTGCGCCGAGCAAGACCCGGATAACCGTGGCCGCCATGGTTGCCGCCATCATCGGTCTCCAGCTTGGCGCCTTCTCCGTGGTACTCGAGACGGTGGTCTCGGGGATTTCCGCCCTGCCCTTTGCCGCCTTTGTCAGCCTAATGCAGCCGATTCATCTGGCCATCGGCGTGGTGGAGGGGTTGGTGACCGGGGCCGTGGTTGCCTTTGTCTACCAGGCTCGTCCGGAAATTATCCTGAGCGTCCAGGAAACCAGGCCCCTCGGCGCAACCCCGTTGCGCAATATCCTTGCAGCCTTTCTTGCCGTGGCCCTGCTGACCGGCGGTCTGGTTTCCTGGTTCGCCTCTGAAAACCCCGATGGTCTGGAGTGGGCCATCGCCAAGGTTAGCGGCACAGAAGAACTTGCCGGACCGGAGGAAGGGCTGCACGCCAAGCTTGCCGCGTTTCAGGAATCAGTCGCCTTTCTGCCGGATTATACGTTCAAAGAACCGAGGCAACATCCTGGAAACGAGGCGGGGACGGAATTGCCTCTGGGCACCAGCGCGGCCGGGATTGTCGGCGGCCTGCTCACCCTGGCCATCTCATTTTTAAGTGGGATTTTCTTGCGGAAACAGGGCAGAGTAGCCTGAAGCAGCAAGGGAGTTTTGGCTTCGCGTGAACATGGGGAAGAGGCTGAAGGGTTCTTCCCCTCTTTTGCTTAGGAGAGGCGGATGGCATCCATTGCCGGAGCAGTAAAGGATTTCAGGCAGCTTGACCTGCTGGCCGCTGGAGATACGGTCGTGCATCGGATCGACGCCAGAGCCAAGGTGCTGGTGACATTGCTCTTTAGCCTGACCGTGGTTTCCGTAAGCAAATACGAATTGGCTGCGTTGTTCCCTTTTTTCCTGTATCCGGCAGCGCTCATGGCCCTTGGCGATCTACCGGTTCGCCACATCGTCGGAAAGGTCGTGGTGGTTCTGCCCTTTGCCCTGATGGTGGGCATATTCAATCCACTCTTCGACCAAACGGTGCTGGTCCGTCTCGGCCCCATAGGCATCAGCGCTGGCTGGCTCTCCTGTGCCTCCATCCTGGTTCGTGCCATGCTCACCGTTTCCGCCGCCCTCATCCTGGTCGGTATCACCAGCTTTCCCGCGATCTGTCAGGCCCTCGACAAGTTTGGTCTGCCTCGGATATTCACCGTGCAGCTCCTTTTTTTGTACCGTTATCTTTTTGTTCTCACCGAAGAAGGGAGCCGGACGGCGCGAGCTCGCGATCTTCGGGCTTTTGGCAAAAAAGGATTGGGGTGGCGTTCCTACGGTTCTCTACTGAGTCATCTCCTGCTGCGCACTTGGCTGCGGGCGGAACGAATCCATCTGGCCATGCTGGCCAGGGGATTCAGCGGAGAATTTCACCCGCGCCGGTCAACCAGTTTTGGGGGCAGGGAATTTCTTTATCTTGCGGGCTGGTCTGGGTTGTTTCTTCTCTTCCGCTTGGTCAATATTGCCCATCTTCTGGGAACGATCGTCACCGGAGGGCGGGGATGAGCCATCATATTGTCGAGGTTAAGGATCTGCGCCATGTCTATCCCGACGGCACCGAGGCCCTGCGGAGCGTTTCTTTTCGCATCACCCACGGCGAATCGGTGGCGATCATCGGCGCCAACGGGGCGGGAAAGTCAACCCTGCTCCTGCATCTGAACGGCTATCTGGCTACCAGCCAGGGGACTATCCGCATCGGCGATTTTCCCCTGACCCCCGCCACCCTGCCCGAGATCCGGCGCACGGTGGGCATGGTTTTTCAGGATCCGGACGACCAGCTGTTCATGCCTACGGTTTTCGACGATGTGGCCTTTGGCCCGTTGAATCTGGGCTTGGCCGGGGACGAGGTGGAAGAGCGGGTACGGGATGCCTTGGCCCGGGTAGGGGCGGAGCATCTGCGTGACAAGCCGCCCTACCGGCTTTCCGGCGGGGAAAAAAAGAGGGTGGCCATTGCCACGGTACTGGCCATGTCGCCGGATATCCTGGTCATGGATGAGCCGACCAGCGGTCTTGATCCCTTTGCCAGGCGGCAGCTCATGGCGCTTCTAAGGGATTTTCACCATACGAAGATTTTCACCAGTCACGATCTGGATATGGTGCTGGAGCTGTGCGAACGGACCATCGTCCTGCATGAAGGGGTGGTCAGGGCCGATGGCCCTACCCTCGAGATCTTTCGCGACGAACCGCTGCTTGCCGCCTGCCGGCTGGAAAAGCCTTTTGCCATGCAGGGTTGCCCGGTCTGTAGCCGCTAACTGTCCAGCCGCACCGCATCATCAGCTAACAGCTAACCCTGCGGTGAAGTTACTTGGAAGGCGGAAAAGGGGAGCGGTTTACGGGCGTATCCGATCACGGGGTTAGCCACAACAGGGAAAGCCAATGAACAAAGGGTCACAGGGTGGTGCAGTTTGCGGCGCACCCAGAGGGCATAAGTTTTGCTAGGGCAGACAAGCTGCCCAGCTCAGCTATAAGCGGGATGGCGATGCGTACTTTTGTACGTGAGCCGGACCGATTGCCGCAAGATGTGGTGCCCTGTGATCGCTTACTTACGGGCAGCGCACCACCAGGACATTGCAGGGCGCATGGCCGATGACCCTGGCCGTGGTGCTGCCCATGAGCAGCCGGACAAGTCCGGTGCGGCCATGGGTGCCTAAGACGATCAGGTCAACCTTGTTTTTCTTTGCTGTTTCCACCAGCGTTTCCTGGGCAGAGTTGGTGACGATGATCTTGGACTCACAGGTGAGCCCGGCCTTTTTTACCTTCGCCGTCGCCCGCTCCAAGGCGGTGCGGGCTTTTTTTTCTATCAGCTCATTGGCCTCCGGTGCCATGGCCTGGAGGTTGACATCGATCTCCGGCGCAGTCACCAGCAGGAGTTTTGCGTCCGATTCCTTGGTCAGGGCAATCGCCTCCTTCAGAGCACAATCGCTGAATTTCGTGCCATCATAGCCAACCATGATTTTTTTATACATAGCATTCTCCTCCTGGATAATTGCAACGGGACCGGTCGCGGTATTTTGCCGGGCTGGCCAAATCAGGCCTTACTTTCATTATCTGCAATCTTCCGGTTTTTTGTCAAAATAAAAAAAGGTGCATAGGAGGATCAGGGGATCGGGGACTTTCTGAATTTAACAGAAGAAAGCGGCATGGTTGGAGGTAAAAATGGGAGGGTCGCGGTGGAGAATCCTGGCAATATCCGGGTGGCGCTTGAATTCCTGATCAAGAAACCTCCGGATTTCCTTGCGCGACCACCCTTTGGGATGCTCGAAATCGGTGTACAGGGAGAGGTCGCCCACATAAAAATCGCTGCGGGTCACCAGGGGAGCTTCCGGGCTGCCGATGGGCATGTTGAACACGGCCAGATTGAGAAAGGTGATGGCCGAATGGTGCCGGACCACGAAATCAAGGGTCCGACGTGCTTCAATGAGAGACTCCGAGGGGGTGCCGAACAGCAGGTAGATGTAGGTTGCGATCCCGGCTTGGGCCAGAGTGTGCAGCACCTTTTCGATCAGGGCCAGATCCTGCCCCTTGTTCATGGCATTGAGCACGGATTGCTCGCCGGATTCAAGGCCCAGTTTCAGCAGCCGGCAGCCGGAGCGGCGCAGGGCGTGGCAGAACTCACCATTGGCCAGCAAGGGGCTGATCCGGGCAAAGCCGTACCAGTCGAGGCCAGGCGGGTCGGCGGCCAGTGCCTCCATCAAGGGTGGGCTCACCGCGTTGTCGAGGAAATGGAGCAGGGTCGGCCGGAGAGGCCGGGTGGCGGCCTTGAGGCTGGCGATATCCGTCAGCACCGTGGCCGGGGGGATCTGCTGGTAGGGGTTGCCTTCGGCCTTTTCCGGGCAGAAGAGGCAGCGGTTCCAGTAACAGCCGGAAGAGGCGGCGTAGGGCAGGATGAGGCCGGGGGCCAGATAGTCAGCCAACGGCAGACCGGCATAGGAAGGGGTCTGATGGTGTGGGGAAAAAGCGCCGGAAAGGAGGCGAACCAGCGGGTCTTCTCCGGGGCCGGCAAGGCAATGGTCGATCAAGCCCGCAAAGGGATTGCTCCAGTCCGGGCTGCGCAGCCAGGAGGTGACCAGGCCGCCTCCCAGGACGATGGGCAGCCCGGGGTAGCGCTTCTTGAGAAAGCCGACCATGGCAAAGGTGGTGGTGGCCTGGCTCAGGTAGTTCAAGGAGATGCCAACGAGGGCAGGCTGGGTCTCTTCGATGAGGCCGGGAAGCCGGGTTGCGAAGTAGGGGAAGAAGATGTTTGCCTCGGGGTTTTCGGCAGCCCGGAGAAGATCGGCGCTGTTCAGGGGAGAAAGTCCCTGCTCCTGATAGTTGGCAAGACTGAGAGAAAGATGGTGGCTCCGACCGGTCTGCTCCAGCACCCGGTTGACATCCGCCACCGCCCGTCGGTAGCGGGAATGATTTCGGTACAGCTCCGGGGTGCGCAGGGCCGCGAGATTAGCCTGGAGATTCCGGCCGGCCCGGAGGCTCCAGGTATCCGGGCCAAGGGTTGGGGCGGCGAGCAGGAACAGCTGGCCTTCCAGGTTGGCGTCCAGCAGGGTGCAGGCCAGGCCATGACCGCGCAGGCTCCCGGCCAGACGGGCAATTCCGGCTGGCGGTTCGCAGGCTTTGGCGGCAGGGGGGTAAATGAGAAGCATGGTGGTGAAGATACCCGAAGACGGGCGGGAATGCCATGGTGAATGCAGCAAGCGAGAGTCCGTTGGAAGCTACATCCTTGTTGAAAAAAAATCATTCGGGAACTTAGGGGCATGAAATCAGTTTGTTCATTTGGGAATTTCCCCCATTTGTCCTGCCGCGCCTCGCAGCCGGGGGCGGAAAAGACGCGGGAACTGTCTGAGGGCGCAGCCCGAGTTTTTCCGCGTCCCGCCCTCGGCGAGAAGTAAGGGAAGCCCGCAGGGCCAGGACTGGCTGGGGTGCCTTTTTCTTGTTTCTTCTTTTGGGCACGCAAAAGAAGAAAGGAAGCAACAGCAGAAAAGTCATCGTTGCCTTCCCCGAAGAAAAACGGGCGCTCATCTGAGCGCCCGTGGAGAAAACTGTTTGCGGAGTGAATTACGCTTATAGGTGACAGACTAATACCGGACACTCTGCATAGCCGATGACCCGTTCGGTAACGCTGCCCATGAGCAGGCGGGTCAAGCCTTTCCGGCCATGGGAGCCCATGACGATTAGGCTGGCGGAGATTTCCGCGGCCAGGTCGGTTATGGCCTGATGGGGCTCGCCATCCCGCACGAACAGCTCCGCTTGAACCCCTAGATCCCCGGCCCATTTGCGGACCTTGTCCAGAACCTTGTCCGCTTCCTGGTAGAGTTCTCTCATCACTTCCTGGCCAACTGCATAAAATTCGTCATTGGTGTAGACCACGGAAACGGCATTTAGTCTGCCTTTTCGTTCCTGGGCTATCTCCAGAGCCCTTGCCAGGGCGTTATCGCAGAAGGCGGAGCCGTCCGTGGCCAGCAGGATATTTTCCCAGGAGAGCTTGCCGTTTTCCGGGATAACCATGACATCCTTGGCGGTATGCCCGATGACCCTGGCAGTGACGCTGCCGATGAGAGCCCGTTCCACCTTGCTTTTGCCCCGGCGTCCCATGATAATCAGATCGCAGTTTTCCTCCTCGGCGACATGGACGATCTGCTCATATGGCTCACCCTGTTCCAGATTGGTCAGGATGTGGACCCCCTCGCGGTCCGCCATGTGCCTGGCCTCGGCAAGCAGCTCTTGTCCTGGTCCGGTGATGGCCTCCTTGATCTCCGAAACCCCGATTAGTTCCAAATCCCCCTGGTAAGGAGGGACAACGGCCAGCACCTTGATCCAGCTCTTGTCTTCCCTGGCCAGCTGACTGGCCAGGGAGAGGGCGTTTTGGGCCGAGGGGGAACCGTCGTAGGCAACGAGGATTTTCCGGTACTTAGCCATGGTTTACTCCGGCAAGAACGCTTTTGCTGCGGCGGTCGGCGGTCATCCCCTTGATCATGGCCACGATGATGATGAGGGCGGCAGAGCCCAGGGCGAGCACCAGGGACCAGAAACTGATGGCTTCGAGCACGGCAATGGTGCCCTCGCCAATGGGACTCATCAAGTCAAGATCGATGAGGTAGCCGGGGATCTTGACCCCGCGGCTGACCGCGACGATGAGCATGGTGGTGGCCATGACCACCTTGATGATATAGTCTTTTACATAGGTGGTGCCCAAGGCGCCGAGCTGGACGCCGATGAGGGAGGTGGCCAGAAGCAGCAGGGCGAGGCGGATATCGATCAGGCCGGAAAGACCCCACTGCACCGAACCCCAGGCGCCCATGACAAAGGCGATGATCAATTCGGTGGCGCTGGCCACCACGGCGGAGGCGCCGATGACATAGATCATGCCGGGGACGCCGACGAAGCCGCCCACCGCGATGGTGGCGGCGAGCATGCCGGTGAGCAGGCCGACCGGGATGGTGATCCAGGCGGAGATGGTCACCTTGGCGGTTTTGAAGTGCATCATCGGAGGCAGGTTGATCTTCTGCATGGCAACGGCCAGCTTGCTAACGGTTTCCTTGCCGCCACCTTTGGCGAGTTTCCAGGCATCATAAAACACATAGCCGCCGACAAAGACGAGGACAACCATGAAAACCGCGCTGATGTAAAGGTTGGAGCCCGCGCCGCCGAATTGGTTCAGGATGTATTTCTGGATCTTGATCCCGATCTGCACCCCGATGACCGCGGTGACGGCCATGACCAGGCCGAGCTTGATGTCTGCCTGGCCGTATTTCCAGCGCTTGTATGCGCCGACCATGGCCTTGGGGAACTTGTGGCACATGTTGCTGGCCACCGCCACCGCGCCGGGCACACCCAGGGACATCATGGCCGGGGTCATGACAAAGGCGCCGCCGGAGCCGATGAAACCGGAGAGCAAGCCGCCCACCGCGCCGATAATCAGCAGGGCCAGGAGCTTGCTGACGCTCATATCGATGAACATGATGGAGACATCCTTCATCGTATTGGCACTGGCGGCATGTTTGTCCAGATTGATCAGCACCTTCTGGTTCATTTTCATATCTTCGGGCTGCATCTTCTCGCCCATAGCCAGGATCACTGTTTCCTTGGTGCCGTCCTTCTCAAAGGTAATGGTGCGCTCCGCAGCGTTTACTTCGGTAATAATGCCCTTGAGCATATCCTTGGACGGACCGTCGCCGGCGGCCAGGGCCAAGCTGGCGAAGATGGACAAGGGGGCAAGGGCGAACATGAGAATAATTAATAACTTCTTCATTGCGGGTATATCTCCTTGTAGTAAGCCGGGGCGGCTGAGTTATTTTTTTGCTTCCAGGCCGAGGGCGCTCAGCAGATTGCTGGCAAAGGCTCCGTGGATGAAGGAAAAGAAGAAGGCCGCCCCCACCGGGTACACCCAGCGCCAGCCGCCCATGGTGAAGATCTCGGTGACCAGCTTTTCGTTGGTAAAGAGCATGTAATAGGCGGAAATCGACATCCCCCCGAAAATGATAGTTTTCAGGTAGGGCTTGTGTTTTACCGCTGGAGCCTGGTATTTGCCGGCTTGCTTTTTTGTGTTTTCGCCCAGGATCTGACGGGCGGTGTCATGCTCGCCTGCTTCGGCAAAGGCGACAGCCGACATGTTTTTGTCAAAGGTGGTGATGGCCATTTCTTCTCCCTTGTTGATATGAAGTTAGTGTTAGTTATGGATGTCAGACCCTGGCCGATGATCCCGCGTACATCACGACGGGGCAGTGCAGGGCCTGAAATTTAGTGATCATGTTTTCTTTTGCCTTGCGGCAGCTTGTGCCGTCCGGTTCCAGCGCATCGAAGACAACGCAGAGGATATCGCGTCTGGTGCCGGCATGGCGGAGCACCTCATCTGCCAGACAGCCATGCCCGCTGACCGGTTGGTAGAGCACGCCTTTTTGTTGCAGAGCAGTGTTCAGATCGGCCAGGGGCTCTTCATCCTGGCTCAGGCTGGAAGCCATTTCGTTTTCCGGCAGGTGCAGCATGTGAAAAATTTCCAGGGAGCCGCCGAGGCGTTGGCAGAGATGCAGGGCATAGCTGATGGTTCTGGTCGCAATTTCCGGCTTGTCGGTCCCCAACAGCACCCGTTTGCGGGCATTCTTGTTGGTCGTGAGGAACTGGCGAGCCGTCTCGAATTCGCCGGCTTCGGCAAAGGTCGCCGCAGTCATGGCTTCTTCAAGTTTTTTGAACATCGTCGTCAGGGCGCTCATGGGTAATTCCGAGGTTAGGTTTGTTCTGTTCAATGGGCGGGGTGGTGGGCCACGGCCTGGCCGCCAGTCATCTTGGTGGTCTGTTTCGTTTGTTTGCCTGGCGCCGGCTTCCTGATGGCAAGGCATTCCTTGGCGAGTTCTGGTTCGTTGGCCTCGGCAAAGGTAATGGCCATCATCAGGCGGTCGATTTTATTCAGGATGGTGTTCATGCTGGTCCTCCTTCGTAGGTGTTTTTTTGTGCTGAAACAGATAACTTCTCTGTTGCTGCCTGTTTCATTGAGCAACAAGCGTGCCAGTCTTAGTCTTTTGATTTTATCGTGTTATTTCAGCAGCTTGACTTTCATGCTGGAAGCATGCTTGACGTTTCTGTTTTGCAACGTTATTTTTGATATAAAAATAATATTTAATTAAATCAGTCAGATAGCTAAGTGTTGCAACAAGAAAGACGGTGTTGCCAAATGCAACCTCTGGACTTTGTTTTTTACTGGGGGTATGGTGCGATTAAACAGCAAAGTAGCAGGGGAATCGGCACCCCGCGGCAAATGGAGACAGAGCATGTTCCACCTGGGTATCCGCAAGAAAATCACCTATGGATTCTACCTGTTGCTCGCCCTTACGGTGGGCTCGGCGGTTCTGACCTATGGGGTTGTCAAGCGGGTGGAAGAGCAGGTCGCCTTCGGCGAGGTCATCGAGGATTTTTTTAATACGACCCTTGAGTTGCGCAGGTTCGAAAAGAATTATTTTCTTTACCTCCAGGAAAAGGATTTTCAGGAAAACCAGCTTTACTGGGGAAAACTCCGGGATATTTTTGCCAATAACGAGGCGGCTCTGCGTTTGGCGGTTTCCGGCGCGGAACTGGAGCAGCTGGGCAGGGGGATCGAGGCTTACAATGGACATATGGGTCAGCTCCATGCCTATTACCTGGCGATTGGCCCGGATCATCGGGGCAACGGAGTGACCCAGGAAAAGCTGGAGGAGCAGCTTCGTTCCTCGGGCAAGGAACTTACCGAGTTCGGGGAGAAAACCCGTGAGGCAGTCAAGAGGGAAATCAAGACTCTCCTGAAAACGACCCAGAAGATTCTACTAGTCTCGATGGTCTGTCTGTTTGTTTCCGCGCTGACCATCGCCGCTCTTTTGGGAAGGAAAGTAGTGAATTCCCTGAAGCTTCTCGAGGGATACACCAAGAGGATTTCCCAGGGCGATTTTGTCGAGATCGCGGTGGGCGAAGGAGAGCAGGAAATCCGTTCACTGCTCACGGCTTTCAACCGGATGACCAAAGAATTGCAGATGCGCCAGCATCAGCTGGTCCAATCGGAAAAATTGGCGGCGCTGGGCACTCTGTTGTCCGGGGTGGCTCACGAGTTGAACAATCCTCTTTCCAACATCTCTACCTCGGCCCAGATTCTGGGCGAGGAGATTGATGAGGACAATGTGGAGTTCAAAAAGAACCTCATCGGCCAGATAGAGACTCAGGCGGATAAGGCCCGTGATATCGTCCGTACTCTGCTGGAATTTTCCAGGATCAAGGAATTTAACAAAGAGAAGCTTCTCCTTCGAAAGCTGGTGGAGGAAACAATCCTGCTCATCAGGGGAAACGCTTCCAGCGAAGTGATTATCGCCGTGGACATCCCGGAGGATCTTTTCATAATCGTTGATAAGCAGCGGATGCAGCAGGTGCTGCTCAATTTGATCAAGAACGGGATCGATGCAGTGCAGGGTCACGGGCATATATGGGTCTCAGCCCTGGGTACCGGCTGCGGCACCGGGCTTGATGAGGTGGAAATCCTCATCGAGGATGACGGACCGGGGATCGATGCAGAACATGTCAACCGGATCTTTGATCCATTTTTCACTACCAAGGATGTGGGTAAGGGTTCCGGCCTCGGGCTGTTTATCGTGCATGACATAATTGAGTGGCATGGCGGGTCCATCACCGTGGACAGCCGGCCTGGCCTTGGCACCACCTTTATTATCTGGCTACCGGGAGAACAACAGGAACATGGCTACAAATGACGATCCCGCAAGGATCTTGGTCGTTGATGATGAAGAAATAGCCCTGCACAACCTCAGGCATGTTTTGCAGAAAGAGGGCTATGAGGTCACCGCCTCCCAGAGCGGTCCCCGTGCCCTGCATCTAATGGAGGAGAATATCTTCGACCTTGTCCTGACCGATTTGAAGATGGAGAAGGTTGACGGCATGCAGATTTTGCAGCGCAGCCGGGGGCTGTATCCCGACACCGAGGTGATTATGATCACCGGTTACGCCACGGTGGATTCCGCCATCGAGGCTATGAAGGGTGGGGCCTACCATTATATTGCCAAGCCATACAAGCTCGATGAGGTTCGGAAAGTGGTACGGGAAGCCCTGGAAAAAACCAGGCTCAAGCGGGAAAACAGCAGGTTGCGGGAACACCTCAAGGTCTTTCAGGGAGAAGCCCGGATTATCACCGATAATCCAGGGATGAAGAAATTGCTGGCCACGGCCAGCCAGGTCGCCACCTCGGACAGCAATGTCGTGATCTGCGGGGAGTCTGGCACGGGCAAGGAGCTGCTGGCCCGCTTTGTCCATGCCTGCAGCAACCGTCGTAACGGCCCGTTGCTTTCCGTTAATTGCGGGGCCTTTCAGGAGGAATTGCTGGCCAATGAACTCTTCGGCCACGAGAAGGGGGCTTTTACCGGGGCGGTGGAAATGAAGAAGGGGCTGGTGGAGATGGCCGACGGCGGCACCCTTTTTCTCGATGAGATCACCGAGATGTCTCCGGCCATGCAGGTAAAGCTTCTTCGGGTGATTCAGGAAAAAGAAGTGATGCATCTGGGCGGTGTTACGCCGATCAAGGTCAATGTCCGTTTTCTCGCGGCTACCAACCGGAACCTGCAGGAAGAGGTAAAGCTGGGGCATTTCCGGCAGGATCTGTTCTTCCGGATCAATGTGGTGGCACTCAACATCCCGCCCTTGGCTGAACGCAAGGATGACCTGCCCCTCTTGATCCAGCATTTTATCAGGAAATACGGAGTGTTGATGCACAAAGAGGTGCGTAATATCGACCCGGAGGTGGTGGATATTCTGCTGCGTTATGATTTCCCTGGCAATGTTCGGGAACTGGAAAACATAATCGAACGTGGGGTGGCGCTGGCCAGTGGGGACACCATTGAGGTCGGTCACCTGCCGGAGGATCTGCGCGGCGCCTGCTTTCAGACCTTCCGCCGGAAAAGCGGCGGAATCCCGAGCCTTGCCGATCAGGAACGGGCGTATATCGAGTGGGTATTAAAGGAACACGGGGACAACAAGAGCTTGGCGGCCCAATCCCTGGGTATTGACCGGGTCTCTCTCTGGCGCAAGATCAAGAAATACGAGTTGGAGGGTTGAGTGCCGATTTTTAAGGCGCAGCATCCCCTTTGGGGTTGGGCTGGGGAGGCAACAGCAGGCCAAAACTGCTGCCCAGTCTGCGGACCAGTTCAATGAAGCTGTGGGGCATGGGCAGGTCGCGGTCAGCCAGGAGTATTCCCAGTTCTTGCGCTTGTCTGAGGATGGTGGTGCTATCCTGGCCTTCCTGATGATCGCACAGGGATTGGATGCGGAGAGCATCGGTGAGAGGAATCCGCAGCTCTGCAAGCATCTCCCCTGTCTTGGTCTTTTCGTGGGCAATGAGGGTCGCGTGATTCCGGGTGAAGACTGCGAGTGGCGTTTCGTGGGTTGGCGCGCCGAAGATCGTATTGATCAGCGCCCCGGCAAGCTTGGCGATGAAGGCATTATCCTGGCCGGGATATTTTTTGCCCAGCGTTTCTTTCAGCTTTTTAAAAGAGATCATCTTCACTATCTCGACTCCCTCGCGGAGAATGGGAATCAGCTTGCTTTCAAAGTCCATGGGCAGAATTTCCCTTGGCCGGCATGGAGGTACGAGCCGGTATTATTTTGAAAATGAGCGCAGCCCGGAGCGGGTCAGGTGAAAAGATCCGGCTCGCCAGTAACCTTGCGGACAAGCTCTCGGTAGTCCTGGGCGCCATTGGACCCTGGGGCAAACTCAAAAATGGTCTGCCCATAGGCCGGAGCCTCGGATAACCGAACGTTGTAGCGGATCGGGGTGCAGACCTTGTCCCCGTAAATTTTTTCAATCTCCTCCAGAAACTCGCCCCCTCTTTTTACCCGCATGTCGCGGAAGGTGGGCAGGATGTAGCGGAGGTTGATCTCTTTGCGGAATTTCTGGATGGAGGCGATGCTTTTCAGGAACTCGCCAAATCCTTGGATGGACATGACCTCCAGCGAAACAGGGGTCATCAGTTCGTTGACATAAAAAAGAACATTGACGGTGAGAGGATCCCATCCCGGCGAGGTGTCCACCACCACGTAATCGTAGTTTTTTTCCAGCGGGGTCAGGGCTTGGGCAATGGTCAGCTCCCCGCCGTAATCCTTGCGGTCGATGAGGCGCTTGAGGCCTGCCAGGGATTTGCCTCCGGCCAGAAGCCACAGGTTCTTGCGGGCCTGAATAATTGCCTCCTCGGGGGGGAGCTCTTCCGTCACCAGCTCGGTTAGGCCGCCCTTGGGTTTAACGCCCAGCATGAAGCTCGACTGCCCCTGGGTGTCGGTGTCAACCAGGAGAACCCGTTTGCCAGCCAGGGCGAGTCCAGCCGCGAGATTCACCGAGGTGGTGGTTTTACCGACTCCCCCCTTGCTAAGGGAGACGCCGATTCTTCTTGTTTTCTGACTTAAGGGAGCTGGAGCCGTGGGAGCGGGAGCTTGCGCGGGCCTGGCTTCGATTGTGGCTGGCTTGAGTGGGGACGGAGATGGTTCCCCGCGCGGAATATCGAGAGGAAACTGTTGCCCGCAGCCTTGGCAACGAGCCATTTTTACCGTGGCCGGGATTCTCTTTTCATCGATATTGTGCTGTTTTTTACAATGAGGGCAAGTGATAATCATTGTGAAGTCTCCAAGACAATTGAGGCCAGCTTCTGGTTATTTCTGCTTAAGGCCCTTTATGATCTCTTTGATCAGGCGGCTTTTATCGCCTTTTTCCTCAAATTCCTTGAGGATCATCCTGAGCGCCTGATCGACAATCCGTGACTTTGAGACCTTGGATTTTGTGCGCTGGTTGACAAGTGCGTTTATTTTATCCCTAGCTTCATCCAGATCAGCGAAAATCTCTCCGGAAAGATAGTGGGTGGATTTTTTCTTGCTGTCATCGGTAGTTTTTTTTGAGGATGGCGGTCTTGACGGTTTTTCGGCCTGATTTTTGGCGCTCGCCGCTCCTTCGAAGCAGTGAATCATCTTGTCAAGAGATAGAGCCTCAGACGTAGTTTCCTTCACGAAGCCTTTCAGAAGCTGATCCATGATGTCGGGTTTATTTTTTCCTGTCATTTTTCCCAAGGCCAGTGATGAGGTTGCTGTTCAATCCAGGCCAAGGTCGGCAGGGTAGCTTGTCCCGCTGAAAAGTCGGGCGTGGTGGTCGGTCAGGAACTGCTTCAGGGTATCCTTGTCTTTTGCGTTCAAGTTGATGAATTCGATGCCGCAGAGGCACTCTCCGGAGATTCCGTGGGGAGAGATATGGGTGGCTTTTCCCCGGAGAACTATGGTGTCGTCGCCGAGATGCAGCGTGATGCTGCAGAACGCGCCAGTCAGAAATGCGTCATGGGAGGGGACGATGAGGCCCAGACCGTGATTGTCGATATCGTAGACCTGGTGGGTGTGGCCATCGATTTTGGCGGAGACGGCATCCTCGCCGGCAATGGGCTCGCGATAGTTTTTGCGGATGATTTTTTGCAGTTCGGCGTCCGTGGGATTGGCCCCGGCTGGAGCGACATGCAGGTCCGTAAGTTCCCAGGGCACTATTTCTTCGGTCCCGTTTTTTTCCTTGGTCATTACCGGCTCCTTATGATCAGGTACTGAGGCAGGTAAAAAAATCAGTTGCTGGTAACAATCCAGCAGGATCACTCTGTCTCGCTGGCTTCTTTTGGTTGTCTTCGGCGCGGCTGAACGGTTAGAGTTTTTGAGATACAAGTATTTCGGCCCCGAGCCGGACAGTTACAGTTGTGGCACTTTTGCAGGACGGGCCGAGGCGTTCAAGCCCAATCGGGGAATTTTATCTTGAGGGTTTCCTTGTCCGCGGTGCGTTCAATCTTTACCTGGAGCTCGATCTGGTCATTTTTTAGACCAAGGGCCAGTGGCAACCCCCCTTTGTCTTCTTCAAGATGGATGATGCCGCGCACCATGCTGATGATTTTGTCGAAGACCGCCCTGGTTGGTGGGCGCAGGGCTGTCTTTTCAGCATCGTGCTTGATGGTGACGGTAATTTTATCATTTTTTCTCTTGAGAGAAAGTTGTCTGGCTTTTTCGGTCAGGGTGAGGAGAAGGGCGAGGGCCAGATAACGCATGGCATCCTCCTTAGTGTCGGCGGAAGGGGCATCCGCCACCTGCTGAATGGTGGCGGCATAGTCTGTGCCAAGATAGCAATCACACATTTCTATAAGTTTAAGATGAAGATTCGGGTCATGTATTTCCATGGCGCCTCCTGATATGATACAGCTGGTAGAATCATTTTTACGATTAATTACTTCTGACCCTCATATTGCTATGAACCTCTTTGTTGTGTCAAGGGAAAGGATGTCGAAAAGCGCATGGTTTTGTGGGGATGTAGTTTTTTTGAAACAATTTTGACAGCGTGCCGACGGCCTGCTATATTTCCCGCTCGTCAAAGTCAGATAGCGCAGGTTGCGGGTATTGCGCCATTGTTGTTGACAGGGGTGTCTTTGTGGGCGATCCCCTACCATTGTTGAAATCGCAAAAAGCCGCGATTACAACGGTTGCCGCTGCGTAACCATTTGATTTTGTGTCGCGGAGCTGTGACCTTTTTCCCTTTTTACGAGACCATCACCATTGAGAAGGCAAGGAGACCTTGGGCATGAATACCGATCAATCGCATACTCTGTTTGTGAAGGCACAGCAGCTTATTCCCGGCGGGGTGAACAGCCCGGTGCGGGCCTGTAAATCAGTGGGCTGTGAGCCGCTTTTCGTTAAAAGAGCTGCCGGCTCCAGGATCCATGATGTGGACGGCAATGAGTTCCTCGATTTTGTCTGCTCCTGGGGGCCGATGATTCTTGGCCATAATCATCCGTCTGTGGTCGAGGCCATTGAAAAAACCCTGCGGGACGGCACCAGTTTTGGGGCAAACTCTCCCCTTGAGATCGAGCTGGCCGAATTGGTGATCAAGGCTTTGCCCTCGGTGGAAAAGGTGCGTTTCGTCAGCTCGGGAACCGAGGCGACCATGAGCGCCATCCGGTTGGCCCGGGGTTACACCGGCCGCAAGCTGGTGGTGAAGTTTGACGGTTGTTACCATGGGCATGCGGACAGTTTTCTGGTCAAGGCAGGCTCCGGGGTCATTACCCTGGGGATTCCCGGCAGCCCCGGCGTGCCCGAGGATATTGTCAGGAATACGATGTCCATTCCTTATAATGATACGGAGATTCTGGAAAAGACCCTGCGTGACGAAAAATTGGACATTGCCTGCGTGATCGTCGAGCCGGTTGCCGGAAACATGGGGGTTGTCGCCCCGCAGCCAGGATTTCTGCAAAAGCTGCGCGCTCTTACCGCCGAGCTGGGCATCGTCCTGATCTTCGATGAAGTGATCACCGGCCTGCGGTTGTCCTTGGGCGGAGCGCAGGAATACTATGGGGTTCTGCCGGATCTTACCTGTCTCGGCAAGATCATCGGCGGCGGCTTGCCGGTTGGAGCCTATGGCGGCAAAAGAGAAATCATGGATATGATTTCCCCGGTTGGCCCGGTATATCAGGCCGGAACTCTGTCCGGCAATCCTCTGGCCATGGCGGCGGGTGCCGCCACTATACGTCAGCTGGCGCAACCAGGCTTTTATGCCGCACTGGAGGAGAAGGCGTCCCGCTTTGCTCAAGGGTTGAACGAGCTGGCGGAAAAATACCTCCCAGGCCAGACAACCCTTAATCGGGTGGGCTCCATGATGACCGTTTTCTTTACGGGCGGGCCGGTGGTCGATTATGAGACCGCCATGCAATCTGATACAGCCCGATACGGCCAACATTTCCGGCAGATGCTGGCCGAGGGTGTCTGGTTGGCGCCCGCCCAGTTCGAGGCTCTTTTTATCTCTGCCGCCCAAAGTGAAACCGAGCTGACCATGGCACTGGAAAAAACTGAATGCTCATTCAAAAAGTTGGCTGGATGAGAAAAAAGCCGTTGACTTTGGGGGGATGCCATGATAGGAATCCTATCGGTTGTAACTCGATGGATTCTTTTGCCGGAAAGCGGGACAGGGGGTGAAGATGTCCAGCAACCGTAAGGATACCCTGCGGCTGCTGGCTCAGTTCAGCACCATCGGTATGACCATGGCCTTCTCCGTTTTTATCGGGGTAGGCATTGGCTACTTTCTGGACCATAAGGTGTTTGGCGGCAGAACCTCGCCTTGGCTAACCCTGATCTTTCTCGGGTTCGGGGTGGCGGCTGCGTTCAAAAACCTTTATGACATGGCCAGCCGAAAGGATCTCTGATGGTAGCCGGGGATTTTAAAGCATCACCGGGCGAGGTGTCGCTCGGCAAGATCATGCTTTTCAATTGGTTGTTGCTGGGGGTTCTAACCGGCCTGGGCTGGTTGGGGTATTCAGACTTTCATGCCCTCTCAGTTTTTATCGGCGGAGCGATTGCCAACTTGAGCTTCCTGTCTTTGAAAAGGGATCTGCTCAGATTGTTTAGCGGGCCGCTTGAGGCGGTCAAACCGCTGTTTTTTATGCGATATTATCTGCGGCTGTCCGTGGTCGTGGGTGTTCTTTTCCTGCTGGTCAGGTACCGGTTGGTTCACCCCCTCGCCCTGCTGGTTGGCCTGTCCACCGTGCTTCTGGGCATCGGACTTGCCGTCATGGTCGCAGCAAGAAGTATTTACTCGCCAAAATTGTAAAAGGTTAAGGAGGCTTCGCACGGTCCATGGAACATCCAATACTGTTTATTTCGTTGATTCTGCAAAATTTGGGGTTGCCTGTCCCCCACGGTCCGGTTGGAGAAACGCTGCTGGCCAAGCTGGTTTCCCCGCACATGACCTATACCTGGCTGGTTATGCTTTTTCTGATCATTGTCCCGAAACTGACCCTGGGCAAAATGTCCCTCGTGCCTGGCAAGGGCCAGAATTTCTGGGAAGTCGTCATCGGCGGACTTGAGGGCTTCATGGCGGACAACATGGGCAAGGAAGGGGCGAGAATGATGTTCCCCATGCTTGCCACCTTTGCCCTCTACATCCTGGTGGCGAACATGATCGGCCTGATGCCGGGTTTCATGTCTCCTACCTCCAATCTCAATATCACCTTGGCCTGCACTCTGATCGTCTTCTTCACCACCCACATTTTGGGCGTGAAATTTCATGGCGCCGGCTATATCAAGCATTTTCTCGGCCCCATTCCCTGGCTGATTCCCTTGATGCTTCCCATTGAGCTTATCAGTCATTTTGCCCGGATTTTGTCTCTCTCCATCCGTCTTTTCGGTAATATCATGGCCAAGGAAACCCTGCTGGGCATCCTGTTCATGCTGGCGGGCGCTTACTTTGCCCCGCTGCCGATTCTCTGTCTCGGCGTGTTCGTTTCCATCGTGCAGGCGCTGGTTTTTCTGCTGCTCTCGATTCTTTATTTTTCCGCCGCCATGGAGCATGCCCATTAGCCGTTGTCGTAGTAAAGCTTCTATTGATGAACGCAAGCGGCATAAGGAGTCGTAACGGAAGGTTCTAGAAAGCAGATATTATTTCGTAACGGTTCCTAAATTATGTGTATCCGGTTCCTTGTGAACTAATGAAGAAGGCCAATTATAAAAAATTATCAGGAGGAAGTACGATGAAGAAAGCAGGAATTTTGTCAGTATTGATGGTTCTGGCTATGGCTACCGGAGCTATGGCTGCCGAGCATGGCGCAGAGATGGCTGCCACCACCGCCGCTCCCGCTGTAAATCTGGCCCTGGTTTGTCTGGCCGCCGCTCTGTCCGTTGGCGTTGCCGCCCTCGGTTGCGGGATCGGCATGGGCGCCGGTATCGGTGGCGCTTGCTCCGGTATCGCCCGTAACCCCGAGGCTTCCGGCAAGATCACCGTAACGATGATCATCGGTCTGGCTCTGATCGAGTCATTGACCATTTATGGTCTGGTTATCTCCCTGATCCTGCTGTTCGCCAATCCGCTGCTCGGCTAGTTTTTTCGCGATATTCATTGGTTGTAAGGCCGCAGGGGATTCCCTGCGGCCTTTTCCGTTTTCTGGGGCCTTGTCGGTCATGAATGAAGTCGTTGTCGAGCCTTGCCGCGGTAAAAACGAGCCGCAGCTCCCTTCGTGCGGAATTATCCTGGTCAACCCCGCCGAGGCCCGTCAGGCGGCGCAGATCTCCGGCCAGGGAGGCTGGGCCCGTCACTTCCTTTTCCACAGCAACCTCCATTGTACTCAATCGCCCCCCATGTTTTGGGCCGGACCTGCGATTGGCGCGCCCATGGCGGTGATCTGTCTGGAAAAGCTCATCGCCCTCGGCGCCAGCCGGATCATCGTCTGCGGCTGGTGCGGTTCACTATGTCCGGATCTTGGCGTGGGCGAACTGGTGCTGCCCACTTGGGCCATCAGCGAGGAGGGGACCTCCGCGCATTATCCCGTGGTAGGAAGAAGTGAAGCCTCTCTCCGGTTGCGCAAGGATTTGAAGGATTTTTTTGCCGACCAGGGCAAAGTGCTAAGGGAGGGGCCAATCTGGACCACCGATGCCTTATATCGCGAAACACGGGAAAAGGTTGTCCGCTACGGCACCGAGGGGATTATTGCCGTGGACATGGAATATTCCGCCCTCATGCAAGTCGCGGCTTTTCGCGGGGTTGAGCTGGCCGCCGTGTTGATGGTTTCTGACCTCTTATGGCAGGAGTATTGGCAGCCTGCGTTTCAAGGCAGGGAATTCCGCAACCGGTCGCAGGAATTGATAGGCGAACTTTTCCGTTTTGTCGGCGGAATGGCTGCGGCATAAAGCTGAGTTGAGCAGCTTGCCTGCTCAAACGAAACTTATGCCCTTTGGGCGAAAAGCTGAGTTGAGCAGCTTGTCTGCTCAAACGAAACTTATATCCGAAGGGTGCAAAAAATAGTGAGGCGATAATGCGTACCTTTTTTACTGTCAGTCTTGGCTGTCCCAAAAATCTGGTGGATACGGAGCTCATGCTCGGCCTGCTGGTCGAAGCCGGTTATGTGCCCTGTGAGGAGGCGGAAGAGGCTGATCTGCTGCTGGTTAATACCTGTGGCTTTATCCAGTCCGCTGTGGAGGAGGGGATCGAGGAGATTCTTACCATGGCCGAGGTCAAGGCGCGTTGGCCGGAAAAGAAACTGGTGGTGGTAGGCTGCATGGTGCAGCGCTACGGCGCTGATCTTGCCAAGGAAATTCCCGAGGTCGATCTTTTTATCGGCACCGAGGGAACCCAGGATATCGTCAGCAGATTACAGGGGCTTGGCCAGGGGGATAAGCAGCAGGTGCATCTGGGCAAGCCCACTTTTCTGCTGGATTCCACCTTGCCGCGGAAGCTTTCTTCGCCGGCGCACCGGGCCTATATGAAGGTGACCGAGGGGTGCTCCAACCGGTGTGCCTATTGCCTTATTCCCTCCCTGCGCGGTGGTCTGCGCAGCCGCCACCTCGCTGATCTGGTCAACGAGGTGGGAATTCTGGCGGAAAATGGGGTGCGGGAGCTGACTTTGGTGGCCCAGGATCTTACCGCCTATGGCCATGACCTTGGTCCTGACGCCCCGCATCTGGTTGAGTTGCTGGACGCCCTGCTGACCGCCAGCGATATCCCCTGGTTCCGGTTGCTCTATCTTTATCCCACTCGGGTCAATGCCCAGCTCCTGGAGTTTATGGCGGCCAATCCCCGGATCGTCCCCTATTTGGATATCCCTCTCCAGCATGTGTCGGATTCCGTGTTGAAAGCGATGAACCGCCCCTACGGCCGTGCGCAGATCGAGGCGCTTCTGGCGCTGATCCGCTCCATCCTCCCCCAGGCCGCCATCCGGACCACCTTCATGGTGGGCTTCCCAGGGGAGACCGAGGATGATGTGCGGCAGCTCGCCGAGTTCATGCAGGCGCATAAACTGACACATGTGGGGATCTTTGCCTACTCCAACGAAGAGGGGTGCGCCGCCTACAATCTGCTCGGCCACTGTAGCGAAGAGGAAAAGAGTGAGCGGCGGCAACGGCTCATGGAGCTGCAGAGCGGGATCTCCCTTGCCGAAAATCAGGCCATGGTTGGCAGGGTGGAAAAGGTGCTGGTCGAAGGATGGAGCCGGGAAACCGATCTCCTGCTGGAGGGGAGAACCAGTTTTCAGGCTCCGGAGATAGATGGCTGTGTTTATATCAATGCTGGGGTTGGCAATCCGGGGGAGATTGTGGATGTCCTGATCACCGAGGCTCATCCCTATGATCTCGTTGGCGAGATTGTCGAGCCTGGGCAGGAGTAAGGCGGCGGTTGAAGCTGAGTTGAGCAGCTTGCCTGCTCATACGAAACTCATTCATCCGATTCGTTGACTCGTTCCTTCAATTCCTTGCCGACCTTGAAGAAGGGCAGTTTTTTGGGCTTGACCTTGATTTTTTCTCCGGTTTTCGGGTTGCGGCCGAAATAGGAGTCGTATTCCTTGACCACAAAACTGCCAAAGCCCCGGATTTCTATGCTCTCGCCCTTGGCCAGGGCATCGCCCATGGCATCAAGGATAGTGGTCACGGCGGAACTAGCGTCCCGCAAGGGAACATGCATCTCTTCCGCAAGTGCTTCGATCAACTCCGATTTGTTCATCGTCCTTCTCCGATGTGCTGCCGTTAAAAAAAGAAGATTAAGCCGTTATTGAAAACGTTGCGTATTTCGCCTGGCCAAAAAGGAAAGTTCCTGATCGGGCAACCTTTTTGGCGGCTCCTGAATACAGTAAGATAAAACATCTTAAACAGCTAACTATTCAATTGTAAAGAGTATTTTTTCAAGATGAAATAAGGGCAAGATCAGCAGGGGTGAGCCGCCGGTATTTGCCGGTTGGCAAAGCGCCAAGTCGCAAACTTCCGTAGGCAATGCGCTTGAGCGCGAGAACCCGGTGGCCGATGGCCTGGAACATCATGCGGACCTGCCGTTTTCTTCCTTCATGGATGGTGATCTCCAGGGTGGTTGTCGCCGGTTCCCGGGCAATGACCGTGATCTTGGCCGGCCAGGTTTTTTTCCCCTCTAGCTCGATCCCCTCTTCAAGGGCCAGGATTTTTTCCTGGGTTGGCAGGCCGCGTACCATGGCCTGGTAGGTGCGCTTTATTTCAAAACGGGGGTGGAGAATGTGTTCGGCAAAATCACCATCATTGGTCAGAATGAGGGCTCCTTCGGTGTCAAAATCAAGGCGGCCCACGGGAAAAACCCGGCTGGTGATGCCGGTGAGCAGGGAGGAGACAATGGGTCTGCCCTGCGGGTCGTGAAGGGTGGTGACATAACCCCGGGGTTTGTTGAGCAGGAGATAGATCTTTTCTTCCTCCAACCGCAACGGGCGTCCTTCAAAGGCGATCACCTGCCTGTCCGGGTCAACCCGGCAGCCCATTTCGCTGACGATCTTGCCGTCCACCGTCACTTTTCCCTGGCGGATCAGCTCCTCGGCATTGCGACGGGAGGCGATACCGGCCTTGGCCAGAATTTTTTGCAGCCGTTCTTCGGGCATGGGTGTGTGCTTTCAGGGATCAGGTGCGGCAGGGCGCGGTAACGGGGCGACAAGAAAACAGGCGCTTAAGGGCGGGATGTTCCGGGTGGGGCAACAGCGGCTCAGGCATGGTAGTCGCCGCGTCTCAGCTTGGTGGCCTCGACATATGAGGCGGTGGCTACCCGCTCCAGCAGGGAGGAGAGAGAGTTGCCTTCCGGAAGCTGATTTTTCAGGCTGACCAGGGCAGCGGTTTTATCTTCAAGGGCTTCGGCAAAGGGCTCAAGGTCCTGGGCAGAAAAAGAGGGATTGCCCAGAGCGTCGCCGAATTTTTCCAGAGTGCTGATGGTGTTTTCCGCCAGGCTAAGGCCGTCCAGCCTGAGCTCGGCTGGGATCGACGCAATGGCGGCAGGGGCGGCTATTGATGTGGCGGACGGATTCTTGGCTGCGGCCATTTCATTGGCGAGGACATCCTGGAAAGATGGTCCCGTGGTCGAGGCGAAGCTCTTGCCGATGGTTGAAACATCCTGCTGGCCAGGAGTAATCGCGGTGATTTTCATGATGGACGCTCCATGCTATTTATTGCCTGCCTGTAACTATCCAGCAGCACCACATCTGCGTTGTTATCAGCCTGCTCATGGGCCCAGCACACTTCGCAGGCTTCTGCCTAGCAGCTGCGGCACTGCTGGATAGTTACGGTTTGGATTGTTTTTGTTCGTTTCCGGCCTTGAGCTGGATAGTTACGTCTGCCTTCTCTATACCATAGCTATTCGGCAGAACAGTCGTCAATCTTTAAGAGAAAGATGAAACAAAAATTTTCATGTTCAGCGAAAGCGGAGCGGCAGGATATCGCTAATTTTTTCGTCCACCAGGCATTTGGTTTTTTTGTCCACGGCAAGAACTTCCGGGTACCAAGGCTTCAGGCGGCAGTCAAAGATGATGGGCGCGGTAAGGGTTGGGTGAAAGCGGCGCAGATCGGTTGCGGCCGCATGGATATCCGCCGCCGGCTCAAAGCGGGTAAAAACGGTCCAGAGAAATTCTTGCAGATTCTCCGTGGCAGCACGGGCGTCGTCAACCAGCACCACCACCTGCCAGTCGGCCAGCGCCGGGCAGCGGGCCAGGCGGACGGGCAGCTCCTGCTGCGCAGCAAAGCTCTCCCCCTGCACCACCAGGGTGCCGGGGAGAAAGACCTCTGCCCTGGCGCAGCCCTGGGGCAACTCGCCGTGAAAGGTCTCGGGCAGGATGCGGCGGGGTTCCTTGCCCAGCCCCAGCATCATGGCCTTGGAGCCGTTGTTTACCGAGGGGCCGGTGTAATCCAGGGTGTCCTGGGAGACATTGGCAAAGACGAAAAGATCGGTCTGCCAGTTGATCCGCTCCAGCACATGGACCCACAATTTTTTGAAGTCCGTCACTTCGATCTCGCCGTCGGTGAGGATCAGGAATTTGGTGAGGGAGAGCTGGCCCTCGCCCAGGATGCGCAGGCCGGCGGCAAAGGCCTCGCGGGGGTAACGGTTGCTGACCCTGGCTGCGGCCAGACAGTGGAAGCCGGTCTCGCCGAAGGTTTTGAGCTGGCGCACCCCGTTCATCACCAGAGGGAAGAGCGGGGAGAGCAGATCTTGGAGATAGTCGCCGATGTAAAAATCCTCCTGCCGGGGGCGGCCCACCACCGTGGCCGGATAAATGGCGTCGCGGCGATGGTAGAGGCGCTCGACATGAAAGACCGGGTAGTCGTGAGTGAGGGAGTTATAGCCGTAGTGGTCGCCAAAGGGGCCTTCCGGTCGGCGTATGTGGGGGGGGACAAAGCCTTTGGCTGCGAATTCAGCGTGGGCAATCAGGGGGTGACCGCCGGCCGGATCGCGAGTTATGGGCAGTTTTTCGCCAAGCAGCAGGGAGGCCAGCATCAGCTCGGGGATGTTTTCCGGCAGAGGAGCGATGGCGGCGAGCATCAAGGCCGGCGGTCCCCCGATGAACAGGGTAAGGGGCAGGGATTCGTTGCGTTTTTCCGCGGCATGGTAATGGTAGCCGCCGCCCTTGTGGATCTGCCAATGGATGCCGGTGGTCTGGTCGTCGTAGCGCTGGATGCGGTACATGCCCAGATTGTGGCCTTTGCCGTCCGGGTGTTCGGTGTAAACCAGGGGCAGGGTGACAAAGGCGCCGCCGTCCGTGGCCCAGGAGGTGAGCAGAGGCAATTCACTTAGCCGGGCTGGAGTCTGGCAGACCTCCATAATCGGAGCCTTGTTTGCCGGGATCTTTTTCAAGCCCACCTTGACGGCTTGTCCGAGCAGGGAGCGCATTTCCCAGATTTTGCTTAAGTTTGGCGGCATCAGGGTCTCCGCCGTCCTGACCAGATCGGCCACGAACTGTTGAGGGCGTTTGCCAAAGGCCAGCTCAAGCCGGCGGGGTGTGCCGAAGAGGTTGGTGACCACCGGAAAAGTGCTGCCCTTGACATTGGTAAACAGCAGGGCCGGGCCGCCATGGGCGATCACCCGGCGATGGATCTCGGCAATCTCCAGATGCGGGTCAACCGGGGCGGAAATCTCAAGCAGGGAATCCTCCCGGCGCAGTATTTCGAGAAAGGCCCGGAGATCTTTGATAATAGTCTGGCTCACCTTTGCGCTCTCCTTGTTGATCTGCTGTTTCTCGGGTATAAATGAAAAATTAATCTTTGAGGAACAGACGGTGGTACTCTTTTTCGCTACAATGCTTATGCATCAGGCGGGATAGAAAATCAAGGAGCGAGGCGATTTCTTCTTCTTCCAGACGGGGAACAAGGGTCTGCAAAAAGGCGGGATCGGCGAAGCGTTGCAGAAATGCTGCCAGGGAACGCTCATCGGTTTCCCGGTTCAGGCCGAAGCAGATGGTTTCTGTTTTTTGGGAAGTGGGGAGTTTTTCTTTGTTTTTCATGGCGTTTCCCGAGAAAGAAGTCTTGAAAAATGATGGCTAGGTGATGCGCCAAAGGAGTTTGCGGGAGCGGGGTCCGTCAAATTCGCAGAAGAAGATTTTCTGCCAGGTGCCAAGCTGGAGGCGGCCGTTTTCAATAAAAACAGTCAGTGAGCTGCCGACCAGCGAAGCCATGACATGGGCCGGAGAATTACCCTCCAGATGCTGGTAGCGATCCAGCGGCACGATTCTTTGCAGAGCGGCAAGGATGTCGCTTTGCACGGCGGGGTCGGCGCCTTCGTTGATGGTCAGCCCGGCAGTGGTATGCGGATTGTAGAGATGGCAGAGGCCAGCGTCAATGTTGCTTGCCGTAACTTTCTCTTGCACCATAGAGGTGATGTCTATAAATTGCCTGGTCCTGGAGGTGGAAACGGCAAAGGTGCCTGCCGGCATGGGAGATCTCCTCGGTCAAGATGATGGGGCAAATGGCCAGGCCGCCGCTTGCGCTACAGCGAACTGCTTAATGAGTTCTAAGCAAAGGGGCTGGCGGACAGAGGCTGTTCCGTGACAGATCTTAAGTTATGCAAGAAGATTGTATGGTTATCTCCTATAATAGATTGCGGAACGTGTCAAATTGATTATAGATTTGCTTGGGGAAAAATAGTGGAGTGGTTATGGTAGATAAGATTTTCAAAAACCTTCGCTGGCTCGGTCATGACGCTTTTCTGCTGCGGGGCGGGGGCAAGGTTATCTACATCGATCCCTTTAAGCTTGGGCCGGGATTGCCGCCTGCCGATATCATCTGTATTTCCCATGAGCATTACGACCATTGCTCGCCGGCCGATGTGCTCATGATCCAGCAGCCCTCCACGCTCATTGTTGCCGAGGCAAAGGCTGCGGCAAAACTTACCGGGAAGATCCTGGCCCTTGCTCCTGGCGAACACCGCGAAGTGGAAGGGATAACCATCGAGGCGGTTGCTGCCTATAACACCAACAAGAAGTTTCATCCCCAGGCCAATCGCTGGCTGGGGTTTATTATAACCGTTGACGGAGTAAGGATTTATCATGCCGGGGATACCGATTATATCCCGGAGATGAAGGGGCTCAGGGCGGATATCGTCTTGTTGCCTGTTTCCGGCACCTATGTGATGACCGCCGAGGAGGCGGCGCAGGCGGCCCTGGCCATTGGGCCCAGGATTGCGGTGCCCATGCATTATGGCGAGGTTGTCGGAACAAGGGATGATGCGGTCAGGTTTGCCGCGGCGCTTGCCGGAAGAGTGCGGGTGGAAATCCTTGCCCGCGGATAATTTTCAATATTTCCCGGTATGCCTCAAGATCGCCGGGCGGCAATGCCTGGTCATCGGCGGCGGCCGGGTCGGTGAGCGCAAGGTGCAAGGGCTGCTGGCCCATGGCGCCAAGGTCAAGGTGATCAGTCCCGAGTTGAGCGAAGTGCTTTCCGGCCTGCTGCGGGATGGCGCGATTGACTGGCTGGATCGTTTGTATCAGGAGGGGGATCTGGCCGGAGCCTTTCTGGTAATTGCCGCCACCGATGATCCGGCGGTGCAGGAGCGGATTCATGCGGAGGCTGAGGCGCAAAACCTCTTGCTCAACGTGGCGGATGTGCCTAAATGGTGTAATTTCATTCTTCCGGCCACGGCCCGGCGGGGGGACCTGGCAATTTCCGTTTCCACCGCGGGGAAAAGCCCGGCTTTGGCCAGCACCCTGCGCCAGGGTCTGGAGGCCCAGTTTGGCCAGGAATACGGGGTGTTGGTGGACATCCTCGGCTCCCTGCGGGACACCGTGCTGGCCACCGGCAGGCCGCATGCGGAGAACAAGGTGCTTTTTGCCAGGCTGGCCGATCCCGAGATGGCGGGGTGGATTAAAGATGGCCTCTGGCAGAAGCTTGCCCACCACATCCAGGAGGTTCTGGGCCCGGATGTTCCCCTCGCCTGCCTGGAGACGGCCAGACAGGCATACCAGAAATCTTTGGGAGCGACGCGATGACCTTGTTGTTTCAACTTACTTTCTCTTTGTATCTTCTGGCCACCGCCGTATATGTGGTCCATTTTCTTTCCCAGAAAAAACAGGTGCGAGCCGTTGCCCGGGGGATTCTTCTTGCCGGCGGTCTCTTGCACACCGTGTATTTTGTTGTCCGGTATGTCGCGGCGGGGCATACCCCTCTGACCAGCAACCATGAAGCTGTTTCTTTTTTTGCCTGGTCCATGACCTGGGCCTTTTTGTCTTTCTGGTGGCGGTACCGGGTGAAAAATTTCGGCGTTTTTGTGGCGCCGCTTATTTCCCTGCTGATGCTGATCGCCGCTTTTTCCTCCCGGGAGATGGCGCCGCTGGCCCCGGCCCTCAAAAGCAACTGGCTGCCGGTGCATGCCAGCATCGCCATTATGGCCAACGGCTTCATGGCTTTGGCTTTTTGTGGCGGGGTTATGTATCTTCTTATGGAACATGAGATCAAGAAGAAAAAATTCGGGATATTTTACAGCCGTTTGCCTTCCCTGGAGGCGCTTGACAACCTTAATCAGCATTGCCTGGCCCTTGGTTTTTTACTGATGACCCTGGGGATCATCACCGGTTCCGTCTGGGCTAAACAGGCCTGGGGGACATACTGGCAATGGGATCCCAAGGAAACCTGGTCCTTGATCACCTGGCTCATCTACGCGGCTATTCTGCATCAGCGGCTCACCATGGGCTGGCGGCGCAGAAGGGCGGCAATCATGGCCATTGTCGGGTTTGGCGCGGTTCTTTTCACCCTCTGGGGTGTTACCTATCTGTTGGGGGGAGTGCATTCCTATGTTGGCTGAGAGTATCGTCATCATCGGCGTTAATCATAAGACCGCCCCGGTAGCGGTGCGGGAGAAGCTGGCTTTTTCCGGGGATTGCGCCACGCCGCTATTGACTTTGATGAATATTGAGGGTTGCCGGGAGTGCTGCTTTCTTTCTACCTGTAATCGGGTGGAGGTTATCTTTGTGGCCGGCAACCCGACTGCGGCAGCGGTGGCGGTGCGGGGTTTCCTTTTTGCCAAGAGCGGTCTGGACGACGCCGAAGCTCAGCAGTACAGCTATCTCTATCAGGGCAGGGAGGCGGTTGACCATCTGTATCATGTGGCGGCCAGTCTCGATTCCATGGTGGTGGGGGAGCCCCAGATCCTGGGGCAACTGAAGCAGGCCTACCGCGAAGCGCTGGAACAGAAAACCACAGGTGTCATCCTCAACCGGCTGCTGCACAAATCATTTTCCGTGGCCAAAAGGGTACGTACCGAAACAAATATCGGCGGCAGCGCGGTTTCCATCAGTTACGCGGCGGTAGAGCTGGCAAAGAAGATCTTCGGCAGCCTGAGGGACAAGGCCGTTCTCCTGGTAGGGGCCGGGGAAATGGCCGAGCTGGCGGCCGAACATCTGGTTCGGCAGGGGATCGGCCGGGTAATCGTAGCCAATCGGACTTTGGAGCGGGCAGCCAAGCTGGCCCGTCGATTTAACGGCACCGCCGTTGGGCTGGCTGAGTTGACCACTCAGCTGGCGGAGGTTGATATTTTAGTCAGCTCCACCGGGGCCACCGACCTGATTCTCACCAGAGATCAGGTCAAGCCGCTCATGCGGCAACGAAAAAACAGGCCGCTCTTTCTTATTGATATCGCGGTGCCGCGTGATCTTGATCCGGGGCTTAATGAGCTGGACAATGTTTATCTCTATGATATCGACGACTTGAAAAACGTGGTCGACGTGAACAAGGCAGAACGGGAAAAGGAAGCATTGCGGGCGGAGGGCATTGTTGCCGAGGAGGTGATCAAATTCGGGCAGTGGCTGGAAGGAATGGAGCTGGCGCCCACCATAACGGCCATAAGGCAAAAGGCCAACGCCATCCGTGAAGCTGAGGTGGCGAAAACCTTGAGCAGCCTTAAATCTCTTTCCGAAGGCGAGCGGCGGTCGGTGGAGATGCTGGCCAACGCCATTGTCAATAAATTGCTTCATGAGCCCATGGTTTTTTTGAAAAACAGCGGGCCCCACGACAATCCCCAACTCAAGCTGGCTTTTGTCCGGCAGCTGTTTGGCCTGGACAAAGAATCATCGGAACCTTAACCGAATCGGGAAAGTGTTTGACATGTTCCCAGGCTCTGGGTACTATAGCGAGCTTTATTGCTGGGCAATAATTTTTTGCGTATACGGGGATGTTTCCCTAATGGTGCGTGAGGCAAGGCTCCAGCTGCTGCAAGACAGCAAAAACGAAGGAAGGCCAAAGAGAGGCCGTAACAGAAGAGAAAAAGGAAGACGATCATGAGCAAGAGAACTTTTCAGCCCAGCAACCTTAAACGGCACCGTACCCATGGCTTCCGGGCCAGAATGCAGACAAAGAACGGCAGGGCTGTTATCAACCGTCGCCGGGCCAAAGGCCGTAAACGGCTGACTGTTTAGGTGCTATTTACACCCAGAGGGTATAAGTTTCGTTTGAGCAGGCAAGCTGCTCAACTCAGCTATAAAAACAGCCCTTGCATTGCAGGTCATTTCGGAACAGCACCTTATGCCGGTGACGATCTTTCAATGTTATGATTATTTTTGCACAACGGCTTAGTTTCGGCCAGGGCGATAAGCTCCGGGCCCCTGGCAGGAAAACCCTGGCACTCCCCAAGACAATCCTGTTGGTAAAGCCATGGCAGTATAAAAAGGTTTACGACCAGGGAAAAAGGGTACGAGGTCAGAATTTCACGCTGATCTATCTACCGAACAGCACTGCCGGCAACAAGCTGGGCATAAGTATCCACGGAGTACGGCAGGCTGTCAGGCGAAACAGTATCAAGAGAATAATCCGGGAATTCTTCCGTCAGCATCGAGATTTTTTCGAGCCTTTTTCTGATGTGGTTTTTGCCGTGCGGCCCGGGTTTGTCCCCAATTCTCCTCAGGAGGTCGAGGCAGCGGTTTCCTCGCTTCTTGCCCGGCGGAAGGGGGCTGGGAAGGAAACAGGTTTGGGCGCAGTGGCGAAGACGGTCTTGTGATATCCTTTATGGTCGCCATGTTTTCTGGAGGTGGCGTCTTGCCCCTGGAAAAAGGAATGACGTGAAAAAAATTTTCATTGCTCTGATACGGTGCTACCAGCTGTGCATCTCGCCACTTTTCGCGCCGGCCTGCCGTTTTTCTCCCACCTGTTCACAGTATGCCATAGAGGCTCTTGCCCTCCACGGGACTGCCCGAGGTCTGTATCTCGCCCTGCGTCGTCTTCTTCGCTGCCATCCTTTTCACCCCGGCGGGTTTGATCCGGTGGACAGATCCTCCTGAAGCGACGGCAGGCGGCGTTGCCCGGGAGCTTCAGGCCTGCAGCCAAACTTATATAGAGCCTGATAAGGATTGATTTCATGGAAACACAGAGAATTTTTTTGGCTATCTTTCTTTCCCTGGCCATCTTGCTGGGGTATCAGTATTTTTTTGTCCCCACTCCCCCTCCGGTCACGGAAAGCACGGTTGCCCCTTCTCCCTCAAACGGCAAGGGTGAGGAGAAAAGCCTTGCCGGAGCGCCCGAGCCCCTTGCCCCGACAAGCCTGTCGTCCACCCAGCCCGCTGGCGCCGCCATCAGGCTGGGTCGCGATATCCCGGTAGAGGCCAGTCTTTATTCGGCGGTGGTGACGGAATCGGGCGGCATGGTGAAAAGTTTCCGGTTGAAGGATTACCGGGAGGCCCTGGCCGCGGATTCCGGTAACAAGGAGCTCCTTCGGCCAAAAAGCGGTGACAATCTACCCCTGAATTTTTCCTGGGGGATTGAGCCTGGCACCATCCCGCAGGTGGCGTATGAAGTTGCTTCGAGCAAAAAAGAGCAGGACGGCACCACCCTCCTGAGCATGCGCGGCAAGGCGCCCTCCGGTCTTGAGATTGTCCGCACCATGCGTTTTTTTGACCGGCAGTATCTGCTGGAGCTGAGTATCGAAGTGGTCAACAACACCGCGGCCCCCCTCCAGGGCGCCCCGTATCTGACCCTTGACAACCGACCGTTTTCCAAAGAGAACGCGATGGTTTCCGTAGGCCCTGCCCTGTTGCACGACGGGGTGCTGGAGGAGATCAAGGCCGGCGACCTGAAAAAGGGGAGCAAAAGCTTTACCGGCAAGATCGGCTGGGCGGCCTACGAGGACAATTATTTTCTCTGCGGCATTGTCCCGCGCACCGGCGAACAGCACACGGCCCATTTTTCCCTGCAGGACGAAAACCGGGTGACCACGGTGCTGGCCGGAGCCAGCGAGGTCATCCAGCCCGGTCAGCGTCAGCAGTATACCTACTCGGTTTACTTCGGCCCCAAAACCATGGGGGCGCTCAAGTCCGTCGGGCACGAGCTTGAGCGCAGCATCAATTTCGGCTGGTTTGATGTGATGGCCAAGCCCACCCTCTACCTGCTCAATTTTCTCCATGGCTATGTGGGCAACTACGGACTGGCCATTATTCTGGTGACAGTGCTGATCAAGCTTCTCTTCTGGCCGGTGAGCCAGAAGGGCATGAAGTCCATGAAGACCATGCAGAAGCTGCAGCCCAAGATGGCCAAGCTGCGCGAGAAATACAAGGATGACAAGCAGCTGCAGCAGCAGGAAATGATTAAGCTGTACCAGACTTACAAGGTAAATCCGGTGGGCGGCTGTCTGCCCATGGTCATCCAGATCCCGGTATTTTTTGCCCTGTACAAGGTGCTTCTCCAGACCATCGAGTTGCGGCATGCGCCTTTTCTATTTTGGATTACGGATCTGGCCGCGCCGGATCGGTTGCCGGTAGGCTTTGATCTCCCGTTTCTCGGTGGGATACCGGTGCTGACCCTGCTGATGGGGGCAACCATGTTCCTCCAGCAAAGAATGACCCCGGCTACCGGCGATCCCACCCAGCAGAAAGTCATGATGTTCATGCCGGTTATTTTCACCTTCATGTTCCTGAATTTTGCTTCAGGTCTGGTTTTGTACTGGTTTGTCAACAACCTGCTGTCCATTGGCCAGCAGTACATCGTTAACCGGCATGAGGCCGTGTAAGAAGTGCGGAAATATAAGTAGCCTGGAAGAGGCAGCCACTTGGTCACAGTCGCCAAGAGAAGACGCGGAGCTGTCAAGGAATGATGGTCTCGTAGAAAATAAATCGTCACAGGTCAGCGACGTTATCAAGGTGTTGCCAAAGAAGAGCCGTTGTAATCGCGTCGTGGTGCGATTACAACAAGGAATGGTCTGAGATGGAGGAAGCATACGATGTCTGCCAAGATGGAATATAAGGGAACTGATGTTGAAGAGGCGATCGGTAATGCTTGTGCGGCCCTTAATGTGGCAAGGGAAGCGCTTGATATCCGGATAATCTCCACCGGTTCCACCGGTATTTTCGGTTTGGGTCGGAAAAAGGCGGCGGTGCAGGTGTCTCTTAAAAAAGAGGGTGGCCACGAGCTGGAACGACCGGCGGTGGAGAAAAAAGTTAGTACGCCAAGGCGCAGACCTGAAAAGCCTGTCGCGGAGCGAAGGCCAAGTGCGACAAGGCCAAGTACGGAACAGTCTGTTGACAGCGATGAGCTGGCGGAGGAGGTGGCGGGAGATCCTGTCACCCCTGAGGAGATGGAATTAATCCGGGCGGATATTGCCAAGATTCTGGAACTCATGGGCTGTCCGTCGATAATCAGCATCGAGCAGGATCAGAACAACAAGGTTCATGCCAAGATCAGCGGAGAATTTGTCGAGATCGTTGTCGGGACTGAGGGGCAGACTCTTGATGGCCTGCAATATGTGTTGCGCAAGATAATCACCAGAAAATTCCCGCAGAAAGTTCTTTTTTCCCTCGATGCCGGAGGATTTCGGGAGAACCGGATGGCGGAGCTTCAGGCGCGGGCCCTGAGCCTTGCTAAGGAAGTCAAGGAGACCGGCAAGACCAGAACCATTCCCGCCATCAATCCTGCGGAAAGACGGATGGTACACATGGCCTTGCAGGATGACACCGGGATCAGAAGCCGCAGCGTCGGAGAGGGCCTGTTCAAAAAGGTACTTATCTATTTGCCAGGGAAAGGGCGGCGGCGTTCGCCCCGAAAAAAGAAGGGCGACGAGTAACTATCCAGCAGCACCGCATCTTGCGGCACTGCTGGATAGTTACTCGTCGGTGGTTTTTGTTTATTCCCGGCATTGAGCGGGACAGTTACAAAAAAACCAAGTTAAATGCCGCCTCCTTCCAAGTAACGTCACCGCTGGGAGTTTCCTGTCGGAGAATGTTTTCGCGGTTTCGGCTGTGCTGACAGGGAACGGTTACTTGCCGATAAATCCCCGCTACGGCTGGGATGATGCGCTAACCTGCTGCTCACCAGCAGATTATTCACCCCGGAGTCTGGCATGCGTGATTTTCCGGATTTCAACGAGGCGACCATCGCCGCCATTGCGACGCCGCCCGGTACCGGTGGCATCGGGATCATCCGGGTAAGCGGCCCCCAGTCCCAGGCAATTCTCCAGCAGCTTTTCCAAGCCAAAAATTCCCCCCCAAAGTTCATCAGCCACAGGCTTTATTTCGGCGCCATCGTCCATCCGAAAACCAGACAGGTTATCGACGAGGTTCTTGCCGTTTACATGCGGGCGCCGCGGACCTACACCAGGGAGGATGTGGCAGAAATCCACGGCCACGGCAGTTATCTTCTTTTGCAGGAAATTCTGGCCCAGATCGTGGCCTTCCCCGACACCCGCTTGGCGGAGCCAGGAGAATTCACCAAACGGGCCTTTCTCAACGGCCGGATTGATCTGACCCAGGCGGAGGCGGTTGCCGAGCTGTTGGGCGCCAAAACCAAAGAGGGCGCCAGTCTGGCGGTGAGCCAGCTCCGCGGGGGATTGCAGGGAGAGATCTGGAAAATTCGTGATGCGCTGGTCGCGGTTCGTGCTATCATTGAGGTGGCCATCGATTTCCCCGATGAGGAGGTGGAAATTCTCGACGGTCAAGTACTCAAGGCCCGGTTGGCCAGGGAGGTGCAGGAGCCCCTGGCTCGATTGCTGGCCAGGGCAGACGGGGGGAAAGTCCTTAGGGAAGGGGTCTCCGTGGTCATCCTCGGCAGGCCCAATGTCGGCAAATCCAGTCTGCTTAATTGCCTTCTCCGGGAAGAGCGGGCTATCGTCACGGAACTTCCCGGGACAACCAGGGATACCATTGAGGAGTGGTTGGACATCAAAGGGGTGCCGGTGCGCATTGTTGACACGGCTGGCATCCGGGAAACCGCCGAAGCGGTGGAAGAAATCGGCATCCTCCGGGCTCGGCAAAAACTGGCAGAGGCGGATCTGGTTTTACTGGTCCTTGACGCGGTGGAAGGGTTGCAGGCTGAAGACTGCAACCTGTTTGAGTTGGCTGCTGATAAAGCTGAGTTGAGCAGCTTGCCTGCTCCTACGAAACTTATGCCCTCTGGGTGCAAAGCTGAGTTGAGCAGCTTGCCTGCTCCTACGAAACTTATGCCCTCTGGGTGCAAGAAGGTAGTGGTGGTGGTCAACAAGGTTGACCGGGTGCCAGCCTTGGATCTGGCACCGTATGCAGAGGCCTTAGGCGGGGGGCCGGTCGTCGCTATCTCCGCCACCACCGGTGAGGGCATTCGCAACCTGGAGGAGGCGGTGTACGAGGCGGCCACCGGAGGGCAGGGTCTTCAGGAGCCTGGCGTAGCCGCGCCGAATGTGCGGCATGTCGCCGCCTTGCAGCGCGCCATTGTGGCGGTGCAGCAGATTGGCGAGGGGCTGGCCGCGGATCTGCCGCCTGATCTCCTGGCCATTGATCTCCAGGCTGCCCTGGCTTTTCTTGGGGACATCATCGGGGAAACCACCACGGACGATGTCCTGGATATGATTTTTGCGGAATTTTGTCTCGGGAAATAGCCGGCAGTGCAAAGAGCGGTGCATGGGTGAAGGAACAGTCATGGATTCAGGCAAGAAACATAAAGAGATCGAGTCTGACGAACAGATTGAATTTCTGAAAAAAGTAAGTTTTTTCCATGGTTTTGATGATCAAGAACTCAGGCAGTTCCTCCAGGTGAGCAAATGGCTCCGGGTTGGCCCCAACACGGTGATCATCAAAGAAAATACAACCGAGCGGGCCTTTTATATTCTGGTCAAAGGTGAGGTTCGGGTGGAAAAAAGGTTGTCTGGTAAAGCAAAACCGATTCAGCTCACCACCCTTGCCAGCGGGGATTGCTTCGGGGAAATGGCCCTGGTCACGGAAATAAAGCGGACTGCCGATGTGGTGTCAAGCAAGGAATCCTTTCTTCTGCGGGTGGAACCAGAGATTGTCAGTACCTCAAATGTTTTTCTGCAGCTGAAATTTTATAAACGATTTTGTGAACGGCTGGTCAGCAGACTTGATCTGGCCAATAAAGTTGTTGCCGGTTGCGCCGGAGAAGAGGCGAATCCTCCCACTTCGCAGAGGCGGGTAAGAGAGGGCGTTCTGTCTGAAGCTGAAAATCCTCCAGGCAAGGACCTGGTCCGGCCAGAAAAGGCCAGATCAGCCATCGCTCTCCCTCCTATGCCAGACAAGGAGCATCGGCAGACCCCCGCCAAGCTTTCTCAGCGGATGCATCAAGAGGTCGTTTTACCGGTGAACCCCGCTGTTGCCGCCGAGCTGAGCGTCGTAATGATGAAGGGCAGCGGGGGGGTTGACAATACCAGGCGGCTGGCCGATTTAATCTCCCTTGATCCGGTGCTGAGTTGCCGGTTGATTCAGACAGCCAATTCGCCATTTTACAGAAGGGCCAGCATGGTGAGTACAGTTCCCCTCGCCATGGTTATTGTCGGAGTCAACCAGGTCCAGGAGGTTATGGCCGCTAATATCATGGCGGCCAGCGCATTGCAGGCCTTCGGCGGGTTTCCCTCGGTTTCCAGGGATTTCTGGCAACATGCAGTGGTGGTTGGCAGAATCACCGAGATGCTGCGGGAGGTAATTCGGATCAATACCTCGGCGGATCTTTATCTTTGTGGTCTTCTTCATGATCTGGGCATGCTGGTGCTTGATGGGGTCTCGCCGAATTTTTACCCGCAGTTTGTTCGACCTCCAGAAGAGATGCGGGATATGGTCAGGGCAGAGCGGGAATATATTGGCGTGGATCATGGCCAGGCGGGTGTCTGGTTTGCCGAGGGCATTGGCCTGCCGCAACCATATTTGGACGTAATGCGCTTTCATCATGTGCCGGACAAGGCTACGAACAACCAGGTGCCGGTGGCTCTGGTTAATCTGGCGAATATCTTTGCCGCCATGAAGGGCATTTGTCTGGGGCAATCCAAGGTGACAATGCAGGATGTCGAGCGCTCTTTTTCCTGGACGTTGATCGAAGAATACCACCAACCGTTTCATGAGGTCAATGTGCAGCAGTTTGCCAATGCGTTTTCTGCGGAGCTTGACAAAACCTGGGCGAAGATCACCGGGGATATTCTGCTCTAGCCGTCGTAATAAAGCTGAGTTGAGCAGCTTGTCTGCTCAAACGGAACTTATACCCCCTGGGTGCAAAGCTGAGTTGAGCAACTTGCCTGCTCATACGAAACTTATACCCTCTGGGTGCAAATAATTCCGTCCTCTGAATGACCAAAACGGCATAAAGAGCCGTAACGAACGGGCAGGAGAGTACCGGTTATTGCATGACGGCTCCTAAACACTCAGTCGATGGGGGTGAACTGATCCTTGCTGGCTCCGCAGATGGGGCAGACCCAGCTGTCCGGCAGAGCCTCAAAAGGGGTGCCTGGGGCGACGCCGGAGTCCGGGTCTCCGTCCGCCGGATCATAGATATAACCACAGACCGAACATTCATAGCGTTTCATGGCAGGCTCCTTTTTGGTTTTGTCAGGTAAAGATTGCCTGGCAAGATCTTTCAGGCAAGAGGCTATATCTATTATTTATAGGTGGTTCCCCTGGTCATGGTCAACGATTATTATCGGCCATGAATTTTGATGGTCTCGTGAAAAGGGGAAAAAGTTCACAGGTCCGAGATACAAAATAAAATGATTACGCAGCGACAACCGTTGTAATCGCGGCTTTTTGCGATTTCAACAATTTTGCGGTTCATTATGGATTTTTTGAGGGACAGATGATTGAGAAGGAAGAGCTCGTTTCCAGGGTCGCTATCGCCAGGCGGGTCAAAGAGCTTGGCCAGGCCATTACCCGTGATTATGCCGGGCGACGGCTGGTGGTGATCGGCATTTTAAATGGGGCCTTCATCTTTCTCGCCGATCTGGTCCGGGAAATAGAGCTGCCCATGGAGATAGATTTTATCCGGGTGTCGAGCTATGGCTCCTCCACCTGCTCCTCCGGCGCTATCCAGTGCAGCAAGGACACCGAACTTGAATTGGCAGGCAAGGATATCCTGCTGGTGGAGGATATTGTCGATACCGGCAGAACCATTGCCTGCCTCCGAGAGCTCCTGATGCGCAGAAAGGCCGAATCCGTCAGGGTCTGCTCCCTGATCGACAAAAAGGAAAGGCGGGAGGTGGCGGTGGCGGTTGATTATGCTGGTTTTGAGGTCGCCGAGGGCTTTCTGGTCGGTTATGGTCTTGACCATGCCCAGCAGCATCGCCAATACCCTGCCATCTACAAGCTTGTCAGCGGCGGGTGAGTTCCGTGCCGACTCTCCAGGAAAAAGACAGGCGGTTCCTCTGGCATCCCTACACCCAGATGCAGGATTATGCCCGCCGCGATCTGCTCCTTATCGACAGGGCAAAGGGAGTTCTCCTTTTCGATCAGCAGGGGAAAAGCTATTTCGATACCATTTCTTCCTGGTGGTGTATTGTCCATGGTCATGGTCATCCGACGATAACCGAAAAAATTCGCTCTCAGCTGGCGCGGCTCGATCAGGTGCTGCTGGCCGGCACCAGTCATGAGGGAGCGATTCTCCTGGCGGAACAACTGGTGCGCCTTGCCCCAGAAAAGCTTTCCCGGGTGTTTTACTCGGATAATGGCTCCACCGCCTGCGAGGTCGCGATCAAGATGTCGCTCCAGTACTGGCGGCAGGTCGGCCAGCCGGACCGCTGCCAGCTGGTGGGATTAGAGCGCGGCTACCATGGCGATACCATCGGCACCATGAGTCTGGGCGGGGTGCCGGAATTTCACGGTCCCTTTGCCCCGCTGCTTTTTCCCTCCCATCGGCTTCCCTCCCCTTACTGTTACCGGTGCCCGGTCGGTCTGCAGCAAGAGAGCTGCGACTGCCAGTGCCTGCAACCATTGGCGGAACTTCTTGGCGAACAAGGCGTGCGGATTGCCGCCCTGATCATCGAGCCGCTGATCCAGGCAGCTGGAGGGATGATCATCTATCCCGCCAGGTATCTGCAAAAGCTCGCTGCCTTGACCAGGGAATACGGGGTGCATCTGATTTTCGACGAGGTGGCCACCGGCTTTGGCCGAACCGGAACCATGTTTGCCCTGGAGCAGGCCGGGGTGGCGCCTGATTTTCTCTGTTTGTCAAAAGGATTGACCGGTGGTATGTTGCCCATGGCGGCAACGCTGACCAGCGAGGAGGTTTTTCAGGGTTTTTATGGAGACTATGGGGCGGGAAAAACCTTTTTTCACGGCCATACCTTCAGCGGCAACCCGCTGGCCGCGGCGGCGGCCCTTGGCTCGTTGCAGGTTTTTTCCTCAGAGCGAACCATGATCGGGCTGTCGGCCAAAATCAGTTATCTCCAGGCCCGGATGCGCCGCTTTGCCGACCTGCCCTGGGTCGGGGATCTCAGGCAGCTCGGGATGATCAGCGCCATGGAGCTGGTGAAGGACAGGGATACCAAGGGTGCCTACGGACTTAACGAACGGGTCGGCTGGCCGATCTATCTGGCCGGGCTTGAGCAGGGCCTTTTGCTGCGGCCTCTAGGCAATGTTATTTATCTCTGGTTGCCGCTTTCCGTAACCCTGACCGAGATAGACGAGATCACGGAACGGGCTTGGCAGGTGCTTGCCGATCCGCGTAATATTGCGGGCTGGTAGGCTCCTGTGATCGCTTACAATGCGCCTGTAGCTCAGCTGGATAGAGCATCGGCCTTCGAAGCCGGGAGTCGGGGGTTCGAATCCCTCCGGGCGCACCAATAAATAACGGATGAACTCGACAAGCTAGATTGCTTGGCGAGTTTTTTTGCTTAAAACCATCCCATCCTCGCAGTCGTTCAGGCAGGTCACTGCCCAAGGATCCTCTCGGCAAGAAGGTGGATCAAAATCCTTAGCTCAGGGTAAGTGGTGGTGGCATCGATCTGTTTGCGGATGGTTGGGCCACTGGTGGTGCCGCGAAAGTATTTCCATGCATGGTTCCTGATTTTTGAAAGGTTTGGTTCCGGCCCAAGGTGTATCTCGGCCAGGGCAAGATGGCGGAGCAGAGCTTTGATTCTGTAGGACATGGAAGGATGCTGGTTCACCTTTCCTGAAAAGATCCAGGGGGCTCCCAAGGCAGCCCGGCCGATCATTATCCCGGCGCAGCCGATTTTTTTAAGTAGCGCCAGCCCATCTTCATGGGAGGTGATGTCGCCGTTGGCAAATACCGGGATGGAAACTCCGGCCATGGTTTTTCGTATTACGCCGTAGTCAACAGGGCCGGTGAATCCGTCGCTCCAGGTGCGGGCATGGATGGCAATAGCCTGGGCGCCGGCATCTTCCGCAATTTTGGCAATCTCCGGCGCGGTAATAGTGTGCTGGTTCCAGCCCGAGCGGATTTTGACCGTTACCGGCTTGGTGGAGTTTTTGCAGACAGAGAGGATGATCTTTTCAGCAAGACGCGGGTTTTTCATCAAGGCGGCTCCCGCGCCGTTCTGGATAATTTTTTCCATGGGGCAGCCCATGTTGATATCGATACCGGCAATAGGATGTTCGGAAAGGATTGCCGCAGCCTCTCCCATTGTCTCAGGATTGTTGCCGTAAAGCTGCATGATTACTGGTTGTTCTGCGGCGGTGGTCAAGAGCAGTTCCAGGCAGTCTTGTTGTCGTGCTACCAGACCCTGACAGTCAATCATTTCGGAATAGCAGAGATCAGCCCCATATTCTTTGCAAAGCAGGCGGAAGGGCAGGTCGGTGCAACCGGCCATGGGTGCCAGAATAAAGGGAGTGCTCATGGGGATTACCATAAACCGAACCCCCTTGCCGGGTTCGGGGAGGTTGGCTGCGGAGTCTTATAAGGTGGGCAAGGCGCCGACGGCCACAGGGCTCGCAATATATCTGGCTTGGGCGCAAAGTGCAAACAGCAAAAGAATTTTGGCCGGGGAAGGTGTTGGGTTGGGATTTTTCTGGTGGGGCAAAAAAAAAGAAGATCGACTTTGCGGGAAGTCGATCTTCTTTTAAGGAGAAAGGAGATAAGAATTGTTTTACTGTCTTATTAACTTAGCAACAAGTGTGCCAATGATTGTCTTTTTAAGATAATTTTGTTTTTTGCAGTGATCATGGGTTGTTACGTGCAGTGGCTATCGATATGAAAAGTATGGCAGATACAAAATTTTGAACAGATATACCTGGGATCAAGCTGGGATTCTATTTTTTATCTTGTTATTTCCGGGTGTTGCTTGGCAGCCGAATTTATTTTGTACCTGCGAAGGAGGGATATTTTGCAGAGAGAATTTAAAAATGTCTTGAATCCGGCAAGTTGGAGGGAGATTTTGCAAAGTGGGTACAAAAAATTGTATAGGCTCATGAAAAATATCAGTGGCGAAAGCCGGCCTGGGTCGTTATTTTTTTCGGCGATGGGCTTGGGGTTTAGTATTTGCCGTCGTAACTATCCGGTTTAATGCCGGAATGACTTCAAGCCACCAAACCGTAACTATTCAGCAGTGCCCCAGGTTGCGGGAAGCGGGACGGCGAAGCGTACATCTGGTACGTGAGCCGGATCGATCGCCGCAAGATGGGGTGCTGCTGGATAGTTATTTGCCGTCAACATTGAGGGTGCCCAGCGGTCAGGCGAGAAAATATGTGGTAAAAAAAGCAGGAGTAGACGATATAATAAAAATCCTTTTGATCTGGATTTTAGATATTCAGCATGAAACCAATTTTCGTTGTTAACGATGGCTTAATGATGCACATGCATGAGGAACAGCTATGAAAGAATGGTTTGAGAGTCTGAGTCTGCGGGCAAAGCTTTTTCTGCTCATTGGTTTTGTCGGCTTGTCCATGGTGTCAAGCGTCGTGATCGCCCAGTTCATCATCCAGCGGGTGCAGATCGGCGGCGCAATGTACGCCGGCATCGAGCGCAAGATGGCCTATACCGACAATCTTGCCCGGACCCGCCTTAATCTCCTCCACTTTAACAGCATGGTCAGGGAACAGATTGGGGAATATGACCCTGCCTCCTTGGACGGCCTTAAAAACACCAGCAAGAGGCTCGATGAGGCCATTGCCGAAATGCAGGGAAATCTTGTCAATCCCGGAGACAACAAACTGTATTGCGGTTCATGCCATGCGGTGGAACTGGCCTCGGCGGTGGTGGCTTCCTATGACGAACTGTCCGCCTCCGGGCCGAAGATGGCCGAGCTCGTCAACAAAACGATTCTGCCCTTACTGGAAAAAGGGGACAAGGCCGCTGCCCATGAGGCCTTTGACGGGGAATTTTTCGACAGGTATTCCAGTCTGATGAAAAGCACCAAGGCTGCGGTTGACGAGTTGCGCGGAGGGCAGGAGGCGGCCAAGGCAGAGGCCATGGACGAGGTGAAGAAATTCGGCCTGTTTTTCATCATTGGCGGCATTATATCTCTCGTGTTTGTGACTCTGTTTGCCATTATTATCGTGCATCTGGTTGTCCGCTCCATCAATTCCATTGTCGGCGAGCTTGACGAGAGCGCCGACCGTATTTCCGAAGAGGCTCGCGCCACGGCCAGTGCTTCCCAGATGGTGGCGGAAATGGCTGCCGAGATGGCGGGATCGCTGGAGGAGACCAGTGCTTCTCTGGAAGAGATCACCGCCATGGTTCAGCAGAATGACAGCAACGCCGCCACGGCTGATTCCGGGATGAAGCAGAATGATGCGATTGGCTCCAGGGCAAACGCCAATGTGGCTGCCATGCAGGCCTCCATGCAGAATATCAAAAAAGACAGTGACGCCATCGCTTCAATCATTCGGGAGATTGAGGCGATCGCTTTTCAGACCAATCTTCTCGCCTTGAATGCGGCGGTGGAGGCGGCCAGAGCAGGCGTACAGGGAGCGGGTTTCGCTGTGGTTGCCGATGAGGTGCGCAATCTTGCCCAGCGCACTGCCCAATCGGCAAGAAACTCCAGCGATTTGATTGAGCGGGCCATCGGCAATGTCAATGATGGCCTGAACAAGGTGAATGAGGTTGTGGCGGAATCCATGGATGTGGTGTCTGGCTCACGCAAGGTGGCTGTTCTGGTGACCGAGATTGCCACCGCTTCCCGGGAGCAGACCCTGGGAGTTATTCATATCAATCAGGCCATGACTGAGATGGACTCCGTAACCCAGCATATGGCGGCCAACGCCGAGGAACTGGCCGCGACCTCCGAGGCGGTAACCTCCCAGGCTATGATGCTCCGAGATAATATCGGGCATCTTACCAGGCTGGTTGAGGGGGGAAAAGCGTAACCCCGGAGACTTGGCCGGCGTTTGCCTTGCCTGAAGAACCTTGGATTGCAAGTTTATGAAGAGGCCGCTCCCGGCAAGGTGCGGCCTCTTCTGTTAGAACAGAGCTGTTTGGGGCTAGAACTGATTTTTATTCCATGCTCGGGAGAGTGCAATGGGCTGTTTTCTGGCGGGAGATCTGGGGGGGACAAAAGCACTCCTGGCCTTGTATGTCACAACCGGGCAGGGGTATGCCCTGGTCAGGGAGCAGCGCTTTGCCAGCGGCGATTATGACGATTTTTCCGGAATAATTGCGGATTTTCTGCGTGGCTCTGAGCTGCATCCCCAGACGGCCGCCTTTGGCGTGGCCGGGCCGGTTGCGGGCGGGAGGGCCAGAATGACCAACCTGGACTTGCTCCTCGACCAGGATGTCTTGCGGGAACAGTTTCAGCTTGCCGAGGTAATCTTGTTGAACGACCTGGTGGCGGTGGCTAAGGCAGTGTCGATTTTATCGCCGGAAGATCTGCTGGTGGTCAATGCCGGCACGGTGGCGCCCCGGGGGAGCATGGCGGTTCTTGCGCCGGGGACAGGGCTGGGTGAGGCCTATCTCTGCTGGAATGGCAAGGACTACACCGCGTTCCCGTCGGAGGGGGGGCATGCCGATTTTGCCCCGACCTCGGAGCTGGAGCTAGGGCTGCTTTCTTTCTTGCGGGCGGCACACGACCATGTCAGTTACGAGCTGGTCTGCTCGGGCAAAGGCATCCCGAATATCTATCGCTACCTGACCCAAGGGGCAGGGATGCAGGTTCCGCCGGCTTTTCAGGAGGCGTTGGCTGCGGCTCCGGATTTTAACCCGGTTCTCCTGGGCCAGGCCCTGGCGAAAGAAGGCGAAGTAGCCCGCCTTACCCTGGAGATCTTTTTCTCTGTCCTGGCGGCCGAGGCCGGCAACATGGCGCTTAAGTTTCTCTCCGCCGGAGGGCTCTATTTGGGCGGCGGTATGCTGCCTCGCCTTCTTTCCGTCTTTGATTCCAAAAGATTCATGGAACGATTTACCGCTAAAGGTCGCATGGCCGGAATCTTGTCTGTTATCCCGGTAAAAATCATAACCACAGACAGGGTGGCTCTTAATGGTGCGGCCCTAACCGCCTTTCGGGCCTTAGAGAAACATCAGACAAGGTAGGCGCATGTCTTTAGGCTTTAGGGGCTGTTAATGAATAAATTATGCTTTTCAGTTTGTAACTATCCAGCTCAAGGCCGGAAACGAACAAAAACAACCCAAACCGTAACTATCCAGAAGTGCCGTAGCTGCTAGGCAGAAGCCTGCGAAGTGTGCTGGTGCCCATGAGCAGGTTGATAACAACGCAGATGCGGTGCTGCTGGATAGTTACTTCAGTTTATTCATTTACAGCCCTTTATGCCGCTCAGGTAATTTACAAGTAAAGGTTATTTATGAGCAACGGCTTACGGGACCTGGCACGGGAACTCTATCGGGCGCAGCAGCAGGTGGATCGGCTGGAAAAGCGGCTGCTTGTCGCAACCCCGGCGGAGGAGATGGCGATCCAGGAGGAATTGCAGGAGGCGCGGGCTGAACGCCGGCAACTCCAGAAGATTATTGATGGCCGCAAGGATTCTTCCCCTCTGCCGAGAAGGTTCTAAGCCACTCCGGCTTGGGCTATTCAGCCCCCAGACAGGCGACGGTCTGCTCGGCAATCTCCAGTTCTTCGTTGGTGGGAATGACCAAAATACTTACCCGGCCGGCTTTGCTCTCCAAGGCGGCCTCACCCTCCCGGGGGCCAAAGTTTTTCCCCCTGTCCAGTTCCAACCCCAGATGGGCAAGGCCTTCGCAGCACCCCGCCCGGATGAACGCGGCGTTTTCCCCGATGCCGCCGGTGAAGATCAGCCCGTCCAGCCCTCCCAGCACTGCATGGTAGGCGCCGAGGTATTTTCTGATCCGGTAACAGTACATGCTGATGGCCAGCTGCGCTTCCGGGTCGCCGCCTGCGGCCAGCTCCCCCACGGCGCGCATGTCGTTTACCCCGCAGATCCCCTTGAGGCCGCTTTCCTTGTTGAGGATCGCCTCGATCTCCCCCGAAGCAAGGCCGGTTTCCCGTTCAAGGTAAAAGATGATCGCCGGGTCGAGGTCGCCGCAACGGGTGCCCATGATCAACCCCTCCAGCGGGGTAAGGCCCATGGAGGTGTCGATGCATCTCCCTTGCCGGACTGCGGCGACGCTGGCCCCGTTGCCCAGGTGCAGGCTGATCAGGCGGAGGGAGGCCAGCGGTTTTTTTAAAAACTCGGCAGCCTTTTTCGTTACATAGCGATGCGAGGTGCCATGGAAGCCGTAACGTCGAATCTGGTGCGCCTCGTAGAGCCTTTTTGGAATGGCGTAGCGGTAGGCATGGGGGGGGAGGGATTGATGGAAGGCGGTGTCGAACACCGCGACCTGGGGCACGGCGGGGGCGCTTTCCATGGCCACTTCCATGCCGAGGAGATTGGCCGGATTGTGCAATGGCGCCAGGGGGATCAACTTACGGATCGCGGCCAGGATCTCGGGGGTAACCCGGGCGGGTTCCTTGAATTTTTCGCCGCCGTGCACCACCCGGTGGCCGATGCCCCTGAGTTCCCCAGGGTCGGTCAGCGCTCCGGTTTCCTGGAGAATAGAGGTGATCAGATGAAAGCCCTGCCGGTGATCGGCAATAGGCAGGGTTCGCACCGTTTTTGCCATCCCGGCCAGAGGTGTTCGGTGGGAGTGGCTGAGGTGGCTGCCCTCTTCGCCGAGCTGTTCGACGCTGCCGGCGGCCAGCACCGTTTGCTCCCGCATGTCGAACAGCTGGTACTTGATGGAGGAGCTGCCGGAGTTGAGCACCAGAATCTTCATGGTTTTTCCTTATTCAGCGTCTGATCCGAATGGCGCTAGTTTAAGCGTTTTTTGCAACCGCAGGGAGTAAACTTGGGACTGTCCCCGGCCCCATCGGGGGCTGTCCCGGAAGTTTACGGCTTGATACAACCATGATGGCCAGCACTGCAAAATTCTGAGTTTTAGGTTTTTTGCCACTGCTGTGGTTCAACGCGCAAAAGCCTGGGACAGCCCCCGATGGGGCCGGGGACAGTCCCGGTTTTGCTGACCTCCGTCCTTAAATTAGCGCCATTCTGGACTGTGCCAGGGATTCATCGGCAAGTAACCGTTTTCTGCTGCCAAGCTACTGGGCCTGGATAGCGGTGATGGCCACGGTATTGACGATGTCGGCCACGGTGCAGCCACGGCTCAGGTCGTTGACCGGCTTGTTCAGACCCTGAAGCACCGGGCCGATGGCCACGGCGTTGGCCGAGCGCTGCACCGCCTTGTACAGGTTGTTGCCGGTGTTCAGGTCCGGGAAGATGAACACCGTGGCCTTGCCCGCCACCTGGCTGTCCGGCAGCTTGGTTTTCGCCACCCCGACGTCCACCGCCGCGTCGTACTGGATCGGCCCCTCGATCTTGAGGTCGGGCCGGAGTTCCCTGGCGATCCGGGTCGCCTCGCGTACCTTGTCCACGTCAGCGCCCTTGCCTGAGGTGCCGGTGGCATAGGAGCACATGGCGACCAGGGGGTCAATGCCGTAAAGCTTGGCGGTTTGCGCCGAGCTGATGGCTATCTCCGCCAGCTGTTGCGCGTTGGGATCGGGGTTCACCGCGCAGTCGCCGTAGACCAGAACCCGGTCGGCGAGGCACATCAGAAAGACGCTGGAGACAATGGAAACCCCCGGCTGGGTACGGATGATCTGCAGGGCCGGGCGGATGGTGTCCCCGGTGGTGTGCACCGCCCCGGAAACCATGCCGTCGGCCAACCCCTTGTGGATCATCATGGTGCCGAAATAGTTGACGTCGGCCACCGTGTCAAAGGCGGCTTTTTCCGTAATTCCCTTGTGTTTGCGGAGCTGGAAGTAAATTTCGGCAAATTCCTTGCGCAAGGGAGAGGTGACAGGATCGATAATCTCGACGCTGTTAAGGTCAAGGCCGAGATTGCTGGCCGTGCCTTTGATCTCCGCAGGGTTGCCCAGCAGGGTGATCTCCGCGACGCCGCGCCGGATTAGGATTTCACTGGCCCGCAGGACTCGCTCTTCCGCCCCCTCGGGCAGGACGATGTGCTGCCGGTGTCTCTGGGCCATCTCCACCAGATTGTATTCGAACATGATCGGGGTGACCCGTGTCGATCTCACAAGGGAGATGCGGCTTTCCAGTTCGGGCAGATTGACGTGCGTCTCAAAAAGGCCCAGGGCGGTGGCGATTTTGCGGTCATTCTCCGGGGTGAGCATGGGGGGCACTGCACTGGCGTGCATGGCGGTGGTAAAGGTATCGGTCCGCACGCTGACGATGGGCACGGTAACTTTGTAACTCAAGCCCTCAAGGAGTAAGGTGATCTGGGCGTCCGGCACAAAACCTCCCGAAAGGAGCAGGCCGGCAATGCTCGGGTAGGTGGAGGAGAAGTTGGCGGCCAGGCTGCCGAGGATGATATCCGAGCGGTCGCCCGGCGCGATGATCAGGTCGCCCTCCACCAGATGGTCGAGAAAATGCGGCAGATTCATGGCCGCCACCTTGAAATCCGCTACGCCCCGGTTCATCTCCTCCGGGTCTCCCATGATGACTCTGGCCTCCAAGGCCCGGGCGATCTCCCCCACCGTGGGCTTGCCGAGAAACGGTTCCTCCGGCAGGATATAGACCGGCCCGCATTCCGTATTACATTCCGCAAGTTTTTCCCGCACCGTCTCCATGAGAAAGGGGTCAACCCGGTTGACCATGCTGGCCAGGATGGTGCAGCCCTTCTTGAGAAAGGATTCCTGGGCCACGTGCAGGGCGTCGAGGACATCCGCCGGGGATTTGTTGTGGCAATTTAACAGCAGCATGATGGGGCTGCCCAGGTTGTTGACCACCTCGGCGTTGAACTCGAACTCAAAAGGCAGGGAGAGGCCGCTGAAATCGGTGCCCTCGCAGAGGATGAAATCGCATTTGCTTTCCAGATGCTTGTACTTGTCGAGAATGGTTTTGAGGATCTGGTCGGTGCGCCCTTCGGCGGAAAGATGCTGGGCTTCGTCATGGGAGAGGGCAAACATCTCGTCGTAAGCGAAATGCAGCCGGTAGCGGGTTTTGATCAGCTGCAGGTTGTTGTCCGCCACATGATGGGAGGGAATGATGGGACGAAAATAGCCGACTCTGCGCAGCCGGCGGGACAATAGCTCCATAATGCCTAAAGCGACCACCGATTTGCCGCTTTGGGGACCGATTGCCACGATATACACGCTCTTAGCCATGGGCTGTTCCTCATATGTTGCGGCCGATCTGTAATAGGCCGCATCTATGGTGAGGTTATTCCGTCATTCCGGGGAAAGCCGGAATCCAGTGGGCATCGTTTCTGGACCCCGGCTTTTCTCCGTCAAGCGATGACAAGCGCCGGGGTGACGATCGGGGATGTATCGGTTTGTTATGCAATTAGACGCCGCCTTGGGGATCACGTTTTTGGCTCCAACAGAACCAGAATTTCGAGATTGGCCGACCCGGGAAACATGTCCAGGGGGGCGATGCGCCGCACTTGGTAGCCGCCGGCCTGCCACTCTTTGAGGGAAGAGGGGATCTGGTCCACCCCGCAAAAGATGTGGAGCGCCTTTTTAGGTTTCCTCCGGGCCAGGGCCGCGATCACCCCAGGCAGTGTACCCTGGCGGGGCGGATCAAGCAGGATTACCTCGTTGCTCATGGGGGGGGGCAGGGTTTTTTCCAGATAGCCGACGGTGATCCGGTGGGCGAGAAATTTAGGAGCCGTTGCAAGATAATCTGTACCTTTCTGCCCTTCGTTACGGCTCCTTATGCCGTTTGCGGGATCACAACTGTTCAAATTATTTGGGATGGACGGCTTGGCCTGGCCGCCCCGCTTCTGATTCAGCCGGCTGTTTGCCTCGGCGGCCCGGATGGAAGGGCCCTCGCCGTCAACGGCCAGGACCTGCCGGTAAGCAGGGGCGAGGTAATGGCTGAACAGGCCATAGCCGCAGTAGAGGTCGAGGAGGGACTGGTCTGGGGCCGGGGCCAGCAACTCCCGCGCCCGCTCCAGCATGGTCTCCACCATGGATTCGTTGATCTGGGAAAACGAGGTCGGATGGAACTGGTAGCGGCAGCCGCCGTAGGTTGCCCCCAGCTGGTCAGGGCCGAAGAGCTTCTTGAAATGGAGGGTTTCCGCCGGGCGTTTGGCCTCCAGATAGTAGTCGGACTGGCTGGGGTCGAGGTAGACAAAGGCGGCGGTGACCGCAGCAGGAAGCTTCTGGAGATGATTGCTCAGCAGTTTCATCTTGCGGACCAGCGGCCCGTTCAGCAGGTCCACATTGAAGATCACCGCCTGCTCGGTATAGCCGCCACGGATGATGAGATAGTTCAGATGCCCGGCGATCAGCCGGAAGGCCGGCTCACTCAGCTTCTGCTGAAGAAAGCGATAGATAACCTCGTGTTCCTTGGGCTCCAGCGGCGAGGCGGTAAAATACTGCCGGTTCTTGGGCAGGGCCGCTTTGTCTCCCAGGAGCAGATAGAGGGTGGAGCCATGGAGGAAGGCTTTGCGTTTTGAGGTGGTGCGGTAGCCCCGGGCCTTGGGGGAGCGGAGCACCTGTTCCGGCGTACCGGGCAGCCGGTGCTGTTTCCAGAAGGTCAGCAACCCCTGGTCTTTTATTTGCAGCTCCAGGGAATAATCAAGATGGGCCAAAGGAGAGCTGTAGAGGATGGCCTGGCCTTCCGGACCGATCGTTGAGGGAATCAGCGGCTTGAGAAAGCTGGCAAAGGAGCGATCAGAGGGTGAGGCAACCGTCCAGAAGATTTCTTCCTCGGATCGTTCCGGCTGCGGGGTTCTGCTACGGGTAAAATCATGCTCGGGAGCGGAAACAGCCCCGCGATTGCGGGATTTTCTCGGCGACGGTTTTTCCGGCGGGGATTTTTTTTTGGCTCTGGGCGGCCGCTCGCCGGGTGTGGCTGAGGTGCGGAGAATTCCCTCGGCGGTTTGCTTGGGGCGTGATCTTCGGTTGCCGGTAAATTCATGCTCGGGAGCGGCAGGCGTGGCAGGCTGGCGGGCCTTTCTGCTCGAAGGGTTTTCCGGCGAGGGTTTACTCTTGCCCTGCGAAGGGCGACGGTTTTTTGCGGCAATGGCCGGGGTACCGGACGGGGTGCGGGTTGGCTTTTTTTTGCTTACGGACAAGGGATCACCGAGAGGAAAGAAGGGAAAGAAATAAAAAAGTATCCTGATTAGCGCTAATCAGAAAAATTATACACGGCAGCCGGTGATGCATAAAGCAAATTCGTCCCATGGGCCACGGAGGGTGGTGGCCCGGTTGTGGGGAACTTGCTGACAAACTGCGTTTTTTGCGGTATATACGCTGTTCCGTGGGCCGGATTCCGGTAAACGTCCAGCAGCACCGCATCTGCTTTGTCAGCGGCCTGCGCATGTGCATAAGCACACTTCGCAGGCCTCTTCCGCGCATCTATCCGTGGGGCACTGCTGAACGTTTACACTCCAGGGGGGTTAGCCTCGTATTTCTGTTTCTGGCGAATGAGTGCGGATTCCGGCCCGGCAAGCAAAGAGGAAATGATCAGATGAGCAGTATATTGGAAAAAGAAGTAAACCGTCGCCGCACTTTCGGCATCATCAGCCATCCCGACGCGGGCAAGACCACCCTTACCGAAAAGCTTCTGCTCTTCGGCGGGGCGATCCAGATGGCTGGGGCGGTCAAGTCGCGCAAGACCGACAACCACGCGGTAAGCGACTGGATGGCCATCGAGAAGGAGCGCGGCATCTCGGTGACCACCTCGGTGATGCAGTTCAACTACCGGGATTTTGAGGTCAATCTGCTTGATACTCCGGGGCACAAGGATTTTTCCGAGGACACCTACCGGGTACTCACCGCAGTGGACAGCGCCCTGATGGTCATCGACAGCGCCAAGGGGGTCGAGTCCCAGACCGAGAAGCTCATGGAGATCTGCCGGATGCGCAATACCCCGGTGATCACCTTCATCAACAAGCTGGACCGCGAGGGCCTTGAGCCCCTGGATATCTTGAGCGAGATCGAGGAGAAGCTGCAGATCGAATGTACCCCCCTTTCCTGGCCCATCGGCATGGGCAAGCGCTTCAAGGGGGTCTACAATATTCTGCGCCAGGAGCTGAACCTCTTTACACCCAGCAAGGACAGGCGGCCCCAGGACTCCATCGTGGTCAAGAATCTGAACGATCCTCTTTTGGATCAGATTCTGGGCAGTCAGGCAGACCGGCTCCGCGAGGATCTCGAACTCCTGGCCGGGGCCGCCAGCCCCTTTGATCATAAAGAGTATCTCAAGGCCAGCCAGAGCCCGGTATTCTTCGGCAGCGCCGTCAACAACTTCGGGGTCCGCGAACTGCTGGACGCTTTTGTCGAGCTGGCTCCGCCCCCTGGACCACGCGCCACCACGACCCGCATGGTGAAGCCGGAGGAGGAGGCTTTTTCCGGCTTCACTTTCAAGATTCAGGCCAACATGAACCCGGCCCACCGCGACCGGATCGCCTTCTTCCGTATCTGCTCCGGCAAGTTTACCCGGGGGATGAAGGTCATGCACCACCGGCTGGGCAAGGAGGTTTCCCTGGCCAATGCCACCATTTTTATGGCCCAGGACCGCACCAATGTGGAGGAGGCCTGGCCCGGCGATATCATCGGCATTCACAATCACGGGACGATCAAGATCGGCGATACCTTTTCCGACAAGGAGCCCCTCAAGTTCACCGGCATCCCCAATTTCGCGCCCGAGCATTTCCGGCGGGTGCTGATCAAGAACCCGCTCAAGATCAAGCAGCTGAACAAGGGGCTGGTCCAGCTGGCCGAGGAGGGTGCGGTGCAGCTTTTTCGGCCGACCATGGGCAGCGATTACATTCTGGGTGCGGTTGGGGTGTTGCAGTTTGAGGTGACCATGTCGCGGCTTAAGGCGGAATATGGGGTGGATGCGGTGTACGAGCCGGTAAACTATGCCACCGCCCCCTGGATCGACTGCGAGGACCGGAAAAAGCTCGACGAGTTCAAGAGCAAGAACCAGGCCCACCTGGCCCTGGATGCCGAGGGGCATCTGGCTTATCTGGCGGAAAGTGAGTGGCGGCTGGGCCGGGTGCAGGAGTTGTTCCCGGAGATTGTCTTTCGCAAGACCCGCGAGCACAGCTGAGCGGCGGTAACCGATCACGGGTTAGCCACAAAACAAGGGAAAGTCAAGAACAAGCGGCGGGTATAAGAAAGCCCCGATGAGGCTTCGCCGCTGAAAAGTTGAGGGGGAACTTCCGTGGGGTGGAAAGCGGCCATCGGGGCGTGCTTGTATTGTCAGTGAAGCGGCAGGGAAAAGCAAGTAAAAAAAGTTGAGCCTCGAGCAAAAACAACTTGTGCAACTTGGCGCGACCCCGTAGGTTTCTTATGCTTCTTTGTCTGCGACCGTCAAGGTTGTTGAAATCGTAAAAAGCCACGATTGCAACGGGTATTAATGTGTAACTGTTTGATTTTGTGTGGTGGGCCTGTGAACTTTTCAGGTTGTTACAAGTCCATTAAGATTGATATTCTTGAAGCTGCATCCTGATTGTTTCCCCCATGCATCATGGAGCTTTGGCAAGATGGAAGAGTCTGACGTCGAGATTGTTCGGAATTCGGAGGTGGTCAGCAGGATCTTCGAGCTGATGCGGGAACAGCGCAAGCCTTTGGGCATTGTCCAGCACGGGCATCGCAGTGATGCTTGGGTGGTCAAGGTCACGCCTTCACAGCTGCTCCTGGCCAAAAGGGATAAAGCCTTGAAATTCACCACCGAGGCGGTGGAGTTTCAGTTTCGCTGCGTGTTGGGCCGCAATATCGTGGGCAAGAGCCGGATTGTCCGGCTCAATGATGACTTTCTCGAGCTTGCGCTCCCGACGGAGGTTACGATTATCCAGCGGAGACAGGCCTACCGGGTGGTGCCAACCGCCGACAGTGTCGCCATCTTTCAGACCGTTACGAAAAAGATTCTTTCCGGCCGGATCGAAGACTTGAGTATCAGTGGAATACTTGTCCGGCTTCCCCAGGCAACACCGGTTGCCGTACCCTGCGATATTCAGGCGCTTTGCCTTTATCTCAACTATGCGGCGCCGACAAATGAAATCAAGCGTCAGGAGAAAGTGGAGAGTTTTGTGGTCACAATTAAAACCGCGACCATGACCATTGTCAGAAAGGCGGACAACGGAACCACCAAGTTCGCGACCTATGGCATTCACTTCACGCCATCCGTTGCCGAGGAACGCAAATTGTCCAAAATCATTCTCAGCTATGAACGGGCCGCCCGTCAGAAAGGACTCACTTTTTAGGCTAGCCGGCTTCCCCTTTTTTCGAATTCATAAGCTCGTAACGAGCCGGTTTTTAATCAGGCTGGTTTTCTATTTGCTGTCCAGTACTTCGCGTACCTTGGCGGCAAAGGCCTGCATAGAGAACGGTTTTTGAATGAAATTGACTCCCTCGTCAAGTGCGCCGTGGTGCGCAATGACGTTGCCGCTATAGCCGGACATGTACAAACTTTTGAGTTTCGGATGCAGAGCGCTCAGGTTATGTGCGAGTTCCTGGCCATTCATCTCCGGCATGACCACGTCGGTTATGAGCAGGTGGATCTCGCCGGAGTGTTTTTCTGCCATCCGGATGGCTTCTCCCGGGGTCGGAGCGGCCAGTACCCGATACCCGAAGTCCTCAAGTATCTGTTTCACCATGTCCAGGATCGCAACCTCGTCTTCCGCCAGAAGAATGGTTTCGTGCCCCCCAACCGCTGGAGTCGCCGGGCTTTCTTTTGCCATATCCCCGCTCTTGCCTGCGTGTCGCGGCAGGTAGATCTTGAAGGTCGATCCCTGGCCTGGCTCACTGTAGACGTTGATGAAGCCCTGGTTCTGTTTGGCAATGCCGTAGACCGTGGCCAGTCCGAGACCGGTACCCTTGCCCAGCTCCTTGGTGGTGAAAAACGGCTCGAATATTTTGTTGAGGGTCTGCTTGTCCATGCCGCATCCGTCATCGCTCACGGCCAGCAGGAGGTATTCTCCGGGGACCGCCTCTGGATGGCCGGCACAATAAGCCTCATCAATGATCGTATTGCGCGTTTCGATGGTGATCTTGCCCACCCCGGTGATGGCATCGCGGGCATTGACGCAGAGGTTGGCCATGATTTGATCAATCTGGCAGGGGTCCGCCTTGATCGGCCATATTTTTTTCCCCGGCAGCCAGGCGAGATCGATGTCTTCGCCGATCAAGCGCCGGATCATCTTGAGCATCATTTCCACGGTTTTGTTTATGTCGATCACCTGGGGGGTGACGGTCTGCTTGCGGGCAAAGGTAAGCAGTTGCCGGGTCAGGTCGGCAGAACGCCCGGCGGCTTTCCGGATTTCCTGCAGATCGGCAATAAACGGCTGATCAGGGGCCATCTGCCGTAAGACCATATCTGTGTGGCCGATGATCACCATCAACATATTGTTGAAGTCATGGGCAACGCCACCGGCCAGGGTGCCGACCGCCTCCATCTTTTGGGCCTGGCGCAGCTGTTCTTCCAATTTTCTTTTTTCCGTCACATCGGTGATGGTCTCGATTGCGGAAACCACTGTGCCGGAGGCATCAACGACCGGGAAGGATTTTAATTCCACGTACTGGTTTTCCCCGGCTGCATTTTTGTGCGTATGGTTGGCAAAATGGAGCCTTCCGGTTTCGAAGGTGCGTCTGACGGCGCACTCCTCGCCGAAATCGAAGCATGGGTGATCAATGCGGTGGGAAACCTTATAACAGAACCGGCCCACCACCTGGTCTGCGGATGACTGCACCATGTCGCAGAAAGCCTTGTTGGCGGAGAGGATCCGGTAATCACGGCCCACGACGATGAATCCTTCATCGACGGTTGCCAGGATATTCCGATTGAAATCCTCGCTTTTCCTCAGCGCTTCCTCCGCCCGTTTGCGTTCGGTGATGTCGCGCACCATAGCCAGATTATAGCCCTGTCCGGCATACACAAAATAGTTGGCATTGATCTCGACCGGGAAGATGTCCCCCGCCCTGTTCTTGTGGCGGCCCTCGAAGGTGAGAGAATGCTTTGTTTTAAGCTCCTGCCAGTGGTCTGGCCAGAGATCCATCGGGAAGTCCGGGTCAACATCCGACACGCCCAAACCGAGGAGTTCATCCTGGCTGTATCCGAGAATGCGGCAGGACTCTTCGTTGACGTACTGGAAGCGCGCCTTCTCGTCGATCAGAAAGGCGGCCTCGTTCACGCTGTTCAAGGCGAAGCTCAGGAGGGCGATGTTTTGTTCCGCCTGCTTGCGCTCGGTGGTGTCCTGTGCGGTGCCGAGTCCGGTGAGGGCGTTCCCCGCCGCATCGAAGAGGATCTCGGCGCGCTCCCGTATCCAGCGGGTTTCGTTGCCCGCGAGAATGCGGTGCTCAATGTCGTACGGGGCGCCCCGCAAGGCTTCGTCCCAGGCCTTGAGTACCCTGGCGCGATCCTCCGGAAGAATGCAGGCGGCAAAAGTTTCCAGGCTGAGCGGCTGTCCTGGCGGGATTTTGAACATGCGGTGTGTCTCCGCCGACCAGGTCAACTTGTTGTGGCGAATGTCAAGATACCAGCTGCCGGTCTGGGCCACTGCCTGAGCGCGATTGAGGTTTTCTTCACTCTGGCGGAGGGCGTCCTCCATCAGTTTGCGCTGGGTGATGTCCCGGGCCACGGCATAAATCTGTTGGCCGGTTGGCATGGCGCGCCACTCGATCCAGCGGTATTCGCCGTTTATGTGCCGGTAACGGTTGACAAAATTTGTCACTTTTTTCTGGTCGGCAAGCGTGGCAACCACTTGCCGGGTCGCCTCCAGATCCTCGGGATGGATAAAATCAAAAATGCGTTGCCCAACGAGTTCCGAAACGGGAAAGCCGAGCGTTGCCTCCCAGGCCGGGTTCAACCGGCGAAAGTAGCCGTCGGTGTCGGCGATGCATAAAAGATCAAGGGCCTCGGTGAAGTAGTGATCAAGTTCCTCGGTCTTCTCTCGCAACTCGGCATCCCTGGCCACGATCACATCCAGCATCTGGTTGAAATCTTGCGCTATTACGGCGGCCTCGTCGGTGCCGCTCAGCGAAGCGCGGGCCAGGCGGTTCCCGGAGCGGACCGCGGCAATGGTTTTCTGCACGGCATAGAGCCTCCGGGTGATCCCGTGTCCCATGAACCAGGCGATGAGCGAGCCGATAATAATCGCCGCCAGGGCATAGGCGACTCCATCCCTGGTGATTGCCGCCAGCTTCTCTCCGGCCTTCTTCTGCCCTATGCCGACACGGACCCAGCCTGCCTGGTGTCCGCCGATCATGGCCGGGGCTACGACATCAACCAGCGCAGGAGTGCTGGCCAGTACCGTCTGGCGCGCTTCGCCGGGCAGGTCGAGCATGTAGAGTTCCTGTCTGGATTTATCGGTGTCGGCCAGGACCCGCCCCTCCTGGTCCGCGAGAATGGCGAAGAGAAGCTCCGGATAGCGGCGCTGGGCCTCCACCAGTTCCTGCAGGCCGGCGATGTCGTTGGCGGCGATCCAGCCCGCCGCGGAGGTGGCGAGGGCCTGGGACAACGCGGTCGCCTCCTCGATCTGGCGGTCCAGAAGCATGGTGCGCTGCCGCGTGGTCAGATCGGTGATGAAAAGTGCCATCATAACGGCATGCACCACGGCCACGCCGATAATGAGACGGCCGCGGAGCGTGCTGAACAGGAAATGAGACAAGCTCTTCATCATCGCTCCTCCACCGGCCGGACCTCGCTTTCGAAGCGGGAAACGTATCGGCGCACCACGTCGTAGTCCTCATCCGTTGCGGGAAGGAAACGCGCCGTTTCCATGCCAGCGAGGATCGATTTCCCTTCCGCGGTTTCCTTAAGCCCGAGCAGGAGGGCGCGCACCTGTTCCTGCACCGGGACGGGGATGTCGCTGCGCACCATGACGGAGTTGTTGACCAGCGACTCCGTTTCCCAGAGGATTTTCAGCTCCGCCGCTTCCCGCGGATGCTCCTTTTGGAATGCCCGCCAGGGCGGCGGCCAGGTCGCGCCCGCCGCAGTCTGGCTCATATAGACATTCATGATCGAAGACTCTTGGGAACCGACATAACGGTTTTCGAGGTCGGAATTGACGTTGAGGCCGTGCCGGTGGAGAAAGTATTGGGGCATGATGCAGGCCGCCAGGGCCGTGGGGGATGGGTAACTCACCGGTTTTCCTTTCAGATCGGCGGGGCGGATCAGGGTGCTGTCCCGCCGCCCTATAAATAGCCCTTTGAAATCCCGCGGCTCTCCGGCCATGGCGATGACGCGGTAACCGGCCTGCATGGCCTGCAGGGTCTGCCAGGGATTGGGTAGCAGAAATTCGGGCTTGCGCGCCTGGTACTTTTCCTCGAAGCTGGCGTAGTCCCGCGATGCCTCCAGAACCAGGCGCGCTCCCTGCAACCGGTCATTCAGGTAGGCCATGAGCGGTTGATACGCCTGAGTGAGTTTGCCCGGATTATGAAGGGGGTGGACGGCAAAGTGATAGACGGGCACCCCGGCGGATTGGGGCCGTATTCCCATGCGCGGCCCCTTGATTTCGGGGTTGCTCCCCTCGCAGCCGAGGGAGGTCCCGAAAAGAAGCGCCAACAGGCAAAATATTATAACGTTGCGGCCCATCCTCTTCTCCTGTTATCCATCCTCTTCCGTTCCCATTGTCTGTCAAAACTGGGGCAACAAGCAATACAAAAAAACAGGGCGGAATAATCGCTGCGCATGGGCTCCTCCTATGCCTGATAGCCGGCCTTGCGCAGGTAGTATTCGTAATCGCCCCCGTAGGATCGCAGTTCCCCGTGATCAACCTCCATGACCCGGTTCACCAGCGAACGGAGAAAATGCCGGTCATGGCTTACCAGCACCACGGTACCGGTGAATTTTTGCAGCGCTCCCAGCAATATCTCCCGGGACTGGATGTCCAGATGGTTGGTGGGCTCGTCCAGGATCAGGAAGTTGAGCGGCCGGGCCAGGAGGGTGGCCAGCACCACTCGGCTTTTTTCCCCGCCGGAAAGCAGCTTGATCTGCTTGTCCACCGTGTCGCCCATGAAGAGAAAGGCGGCGCAGAGGTTGCGGATGGCGCCGATGTTGGCCTGGGGCAGGGCGTCCTGTACGGTTTCGAAGACAGTCCGCTCCGGGGCTAGAACATCCATGGCATGCTGGCTGAAATAACCGAGGCCGACGTTGGCTCCGATGGTGGCGGAGCCGGAAGTGGGTTCAGTTCGGCCAGCCAAAACCTTCAAGAAGGTGGACTTGCCGGCGCCGTTGACCCCGACCACCGCCACCTTTTCTCCCCGGCGGATTACTCCGGAGATCCCGGAAAATACCGGCTTTTCCCCGCCCCCGTCCAGGGGCCAGGCCTTGGCCAGCCCGTCGAGGCGCACCACGTCGTCGCCGCTTCGGGGCGGCTCGGTAAACTCGAAGCTGATCAGCCGCTGTTCCACGGGCAGCTCGATGCGCTCGATCTTCTCCAGCTTCTTGACCCGGGATTGGACCTGGGAGGCATGTGAGGCGCGGGCCGCGAAGCGGGCGATAAAATCCTCCTCCTTGGCCAGCATCTCCTGCTGGCGGCGGAAGCTGGCGACAAGCTGTTCCCGCCGGATCTCCCGTTCGCGGAGATAAAAATCGTAATTGCCGCTGTAGGTGGTGATCGTCCCGTTGGCCACCTCGATGATCCGGGAAACCAACCGGTTCATGAAATCTCGGTCATGGCAGGTCATGAGCACCGCGCCCTTGAATTCCTTGGCCAGCCATTCCTCCAGCCAGACGATGGATTCCACGTCCAGATGGTTGGTGGGCTCGTCGAGCAGCAGGACATCGGGGTTCATGGTCAGGATCCGGGCCAGGGCGATGCGCATCTTCCAGCCGCCGCTGAATGATTCCACCGGCCGGTTAAAATCCTCCGGCCCGATGCCCAGCCCGGTCAGCACCGCCTGGGCTCGCGATTCCAGGTCGTAGCCGCCGCGGTGCTCGAATTCCTCCATGGCGTCGCCGTATTTCTCAAGGAGCGTGGCCATCTGCTCCTCGGTCATGGGCTGGGCCATGGCCGCTTCCATCTCCTTAAGCTCCTCGCCCAACCGGATCACCTCGCCCACCGCGGCCATGGTCTCCGCCAGGGCCGAGCGGCCGGACATCTCGCCCACCTCCTGGGAAAAATAGCCGATCACCGTTTTCTTGGCGCAGGAGATCTCACCCTTGTCCGCTTCTTCCTCGCCGGTGATCAAGCGGAAGATGGTGGATTTGCCTGCCCCGTTGGGGCCGACCAGGCCGGTGCGCAGGCCGGGGAGGATCTGCAGGCCGGCATTGGCGAAAAGGATCTGGGAGCCGTGCTGTTTGCTGAGGTTGCTGAGGTGGATCATGATGCGCTCGCAAGAAAAGGAAAAGGACAGATGTCCAGATGGTATCTCCATGAAAAGGCGGCACTTATAGCATGACTGCCCAAGCGGCGCAACTCTATTCTCTTGCCTCTCCGGCATGCCGCTTGTATGCTCGAATGGAGCGATGCTATAATCGTAAGCGGTCGCTTCAGATCAGGATCGCGGTCAAGGGGATTGATTTCTTCGGCCACGACGCCATGACGATTATTGAGATTACAGTGAGGGGGAATAATGCAAAGAGATGAAGTCATAAACTATTTGCGCCGGTTCAAGGAAATGAACAAGGATAAATACCAAATTATCAGGCTTGGCTTTTTCGGCTCGGCAGCCAGAGACAGCATGATTGAAAGCAGCGATATCGATGTGGTGGTGGAACTGACAACGCCTGATTTGTTCACGCTTATCGGGATCAAGCAAGAGCTGGAAGAACAACTGCACTGCCCGGTGGATATTGTCAGATATCGGGAGACCATGAATGCTTTTCTGAAGAGCAGAATCGATCAGGAGGCGCTCTATGTATGATAAAGCCCTTGTTCTGGAAATTCTGCAACGCCTGCATACGGCGACCGCGACCATTTTGCAGAGATTTGCACCGGTGAAATCCGTGCAAGATTTTACGCAATCACCAGCTGGAATGGAAAAGCTCGACAGTATTTGCATGTTGCTGATTGCTATCGGGGAGAGCTTGAAAAATCTGGACAAAATCACAGCCGGGGCTTTGCTGTCGCAATATCCCCAGGTTGACTGGAAAAAAGCCAAAGGGTTACGGGATATTATCAGCCATCAATACTTTGATGTCGATGCTGAAGAGATTTTTCACATCTGCACAACACATGTTGGGACCATGCGAGCTACAACCCGCCAAATTATTGAAGATGTGCAATAATGGCTACCCCGTGCCTGCTGCTCAGGGCGCACAACATTTATATGCAGCGAAGCACGGCCCGGCAGACCTGGAAAATTTTTCTCCTTGTTCTGCTGGTTTTCGTAAGCATCAGTCACGAATCCCTGGCCGAACAGGCACCTTTGCCGGAGGATTTTGCCGTCGTTCTGGCCGGGCGCGGCCGCGCCACGGCGGAGTGTTTTCAGCTGCGCCCGGGGAGCGCGGGGAGTAAAAAGAAAAAAGGCGGCCGCTGCGAGCCCCAGAGCCTTCCTTTTGCCCGCTGCCGGAGCGGGATCGCCACTTGCCGTCTTGGCCATGAAAACGGGCCGCTCACCTGGTTTGCCTGCGAAAAAGAGCGGGGCAACACCTCTGTTGTCCCCCGGCCCGGCAGCATTCTGATCCTTGGTGCCAATGGGAGGCGGGGCATGCCCACCGGCCATGTCGCCTATGTCGAGGAGGCGGTTCCCCAGAGCGGGACAACCTACCGGCTGGTTTTCAGCCACACCAACTATGACCGGAGGTGCAGCCTGGAGACCGGCATCGAGGCCACTTACGACAGCGCTGCCCAGACCCTGGATATCTACGGCGGTGCCTGGCAGGCCTGGGGCAAGGGGTTGCCGGTGGCCGGATTTATCATGGAGTGACCAGCCCACCGGGCAGGTCTTGGGTCAGGATGCTTTTTGGGGAAGACAAATCCCGAAAAATCAAGAGGAGATGTGCCGAGATGACTATGCGGACAAAAAAACGGCTCGACTCCGGTTGGATCAAGTTCATCTGTCTGGGATTTATTTTGCTTCTCCTGGCAGGCTGCGAGGCCGGTCAGCAAGAAAAGCAGGGGCAGAAACAGCAGATTCGTCTCGACCGGCTTAAGCAGCTGCCGGTCGAGCAAATTGAGCCTGACTCGCAAGCGCTCCGGGTCGGGGTGGGCGCCGTCCTCTCACCCCAGGGAACAGCGCTCTCCTATCAGCCGCTCATCAACTATTTGAGCCGCAGGATGGGCAAACCGGCAGTCCTGGTTCAGCGTAAAACCTATCAGGAACTGAATGATCTGTTGGCCAGAAACGTGGTGGATGTTGGAATCATCTGCACCGGGGCCTACAGGAAGGAGACGATGTCTCTGCTGGTTGTCCCGCAGATCAACGGCAAAACTACCTACCAGTCCTTCATTATAGTTCCAGCGTCCTCGCCGGTTCAGGAATTTTCCGGCCTTCGCGGCAAGGTCTTCGCCTTCACCGATCCTCTTTCCAACACCGGCTATCTTGCCCCTATCGCCTTGTTGCGGAGCATGGGGCAGCAACCGGAAACCTTTTTTGCCCGAACAATTTTCACTCATGGCCACGACCGTTCCGTGGCTGCGGTAATGGAGGGCATCGCGGACGGCGCTTCGGTGGACAATCTGGTCTACGAATTTATCGGAAAACGCAATGAGGAAATAGGCCGAAAGACTAAAGTAATCTGGAAATCAGCTAAGTTCGGGATTCCGCCGGTGGTGGTGCCGCGCACACTTTCCCCGGAGATTAAAACCCAGCTTAAGGCGCTGCTTCTCGGCCTCCATCAGGACCCGGAGGGGATAAAAGCCCTGGAAGTTATCGGAGTGGAGCGTTTTGTTGAACCAGAACCAGGTATGTACGGATTGTAGGGGGGAACTATTGTGGCACCTGCGGCCTCCTTTATAAAAGCGCTTTTTCAGCAGACCATCGACAAGGGGAAATCCTTCCTGCTCAGTGTCCCCTTGAAACTGAAGATTCTCGGGCTGGCCCTTGGTTTGATCCTGTTCTTCGGCGCGGTGACCATTTATAATGTTCAGAAAGCGCTCAAGGAGAACATGGATGATTTTCTCAAGGAAGAAAGTCGTTTTATCGCCGCAGGACTCTCCTATCAGGTCTACGACTATCTACTGATCAACGACCTTTACGGTCTTACTCAGATGCTCAGGGACATGGTTCAGAGCCGTCCTGATCTGCGCTACATTTTTGTCCGCAATTCCACAGGTCAGGTAATCGCCCATACCTTTGAAGGCGGGTTTCCGGTGGATTTGCTGACGAGTCCTGCCCGTATCCCCTCGGCATCGTCCGAGCTGCGTCTGCTCCACACCAACGAGGGAAAGATCTGGGAGGCCAGCGCCGGTATCAGTAACGGCAGCGAAGGCGAGGTGCTGGTCGCCGTGAGGGGCGACCGGCTGCAACGCCAGATCGAGGGGATCACCGGCGCCCTTGCCCGAACCACTTTGCTGGTCGCGACATTCGGGATGCTGCTCTCTCTGGGTCTGACCTGGCTTATCACCAGACCGGTGGGCAGACTCCTTAAGGCAACCAGGGCGGTGCAGGGCGGGGATTATTCGGTGCGCCTGATCCCTGCTGAAACCAAAGACGAACTGGGGAAGCTCATGGAAGGCTTCAACGCCATGGTACTTTCTCTTGCCAGCGCCGATAATGCCCGGCTGGAAAAGGAGTATCTTCAGAGGGATTTCCTGCACCGGGTCATGGCAGGGCAGGAAAGCGAAAGAAAACGTATCGCCCGCGAGCTTCACGACCAGACCGGGCAGGCCCTGGCCTCGGTCATGGTAGATCTCAAAATGCTGGAGAATGCGAAAAACGAAAGCGAGACCAGCCAGAGTATCGGCCGGCTGAGAAAGGCCATAACCGAGGAGATGGCGGCGATTCATGATCTGGCGGTGGCATTGCGGCCAAGTGTACTGGACGATCTTGGGCTGGTTCCGGCGGTGGAGATGCTGGTCCGGAGTTTTATTGGCCGGCAGGGAATCATGGTGGAGCTTACCATCATCGGTTTTGCCGAGAAAAGACCGGATGCTTGCACGGAAACCTGCATCTATCGGGTTGTTCAGGAAGCCCTTGCCAATGTGGCGCGGCATGCCCAAGCCACCGAGGTGAGCGTGCTCCTGGAATGGCGCGGGGATAAAATCAGGGGCGTAATCGAGGACAACGGCATCGGTTTCGACCCTGATCTGGTCGATGCCAAGACGAGTCTCGGGGTGCTGGGCATGCAGGAACGAATCCAGTTGTTACAAGGAACTTTCCGGATTGAGAGCAGTCCGGACGAGGGCGCCATGCTGGTTTTTGAAATGGCTGCCAGAGCGGGGATTTGCCATGAATATAGCTGAGTCGAGCAGCTTGTCTGCTCATACGAAAGTTGTACCCTCCGGGGGTGAAATGATCCGCATCCTGGTGGTCGATGATCATCCGGTACTCCTCTCCGGCCTGAGCCTGCTCCTTAATGCCGAACCGGACATGGTGGTGGCGGGAACGGCGGATTCGGGGCCGAAGGCCCTGGCCCAGGCCAGGGAGTTGCAGCCGGACATCGTTCTCCTTGATATCTCTCTGCCGGAAACCAGCGGGCTATTGCTCTTGCCGGATATCTTGCGGCAGGCGCCCGCGAGCCGCGTTCTGATGCTGACCATGCACGAGGACCACCAGTATCTCAAGGAGGCGGTGGCCAAGGGGGCCAAGGGCTTTATGCTCAAGAAATGCCTGGATGTCGATCTGCTCTACGCCATCCGTTCGGTGATGCGGGGGCAGATTTATATCCATCCGGCCATGATGCCGGATCTTCTGGCCGGACAGGACAAGAGCGTCGCCTCCCCGGAGGAGATGCTCTGGCTTTCGCTCAGCAAACGGGAGCAGCAGGTCATGCTCGCGGTGGTCATGGGCTTTACCAGCAGGGAGATTGCCGAGCAGCTGTTTCTCAGTGAAAAAACCGTGGCTACCTATCGCTCCAGGTCCATGGCCAAGCTTGGCCTGGAGACCAGATCTGAGCTGGTCGAGTTGGTGGCCAGACAGAAAAAAACCGGCCGGTGAGTCCTTTACCGCTTGTCGGGAAAATCCCTACAAAGAAATCAAAAAAACCCCGCTTGTTTTCTATTTGCGCTTCTCTTATCCTCATTCACATTTAGAAGTGTTTCGGGCTGGTTTGTGCCCCCGGCCTTCTGGCAAATGGTATAGCGGCGGGGACAACAATCAGGAGAGTGACTTATGAGTGTGGTCGAAGCGGTCTGCATCAGCGAAAAAAAAGGCATGGTCAAAAAACAGGTGCCCGAGATTTTTCTGGAGGAAAACTGGGGGATCACCGGGGACGCCCATGCCGGGATCTGGCATCGGCAGGTTTCCCTGTTGGCCGGGGAAAGCATCGATACGGTAAAGAAGAAGCTGCCCCACCTGAAGCACGGGGTGTTTGCCGAGAACATCGTCACCCGGGGTCTTGACCTGATGACGCTTGCCGTCGGCGACCGGCTGATCATCAACGAGCAGGTGGAACTCGAAGTTACCCAGATCGGCAAGAAATGCCACAACGACGGCTGCGCCATCAAGAAGGCCACCGGCGACTGCATCATGCCCAAGGAAGGAATTTTTACCAAGGTTATCCGGGGGGGAGTTGTCAAGGCTGATCTCCCGATCAAGATAGAGCGAAATGCGGATGTGACAAAGGGTAGTATAGCCTGAAGCAAACAAAGGAGAAGAAACGCATGAAGATCAAAAGAAGAGATTTTCTCAAGCTGAGCGCAGCGACCGGTTTGGCGGTTGCCGCCTTCAAGGGTTCCACCCTGAACGCCCTGGCTGCGGCGCCCCGTGGCGTCATCGGCGGGACAAAACCCGGCAAGTGGATGCCCTCCACCTGCCAGGGTTGCACTGCCTGGTGCCCAGTCGAGTTTTTTGTTCAGGACGGTCGCGCCGTGAAGGTGCGTGGCAACCAGCTGTGCAAGGCAAACAACGGGTACTGCTGCCCCAGAGGCCACATAATGCTCCAGCAGTTATACGATCCCGACCGGGTCAAGGTGCCGATGAAGCGGACAAACCCGGTCAAGGGCCGGGGCGTTGATCCCAAGTTCGTGCCGATCACTTGGGACGAGGCTTTGAACACCGTTGCCGACAAGATGATCGAACTGCGCAAGGCCGGTGAGCCCGAGAAGCTGATGTACATGCGCGGCCGTTATTCCCCCATCTCCACTAACCTGCTTTACGGCACCCTGCCCAAGATCTACGGCACCCCCAACTACTTCTCCCACAGCGCCATCTGCGCCGAGGCGGAAAAGATGGGTCCCGGGTACACCCAGGGTTTCTTCGGCTACCGCGATTACGACATGGCCAAGACCACCTGCCTGGTGATCTGGGGAACGGATCCCTTGAGCTCCAACCGGCAGGTCCCCAATAGCATCAATAAATTCGGCGACATCTTTGACCGGGGCTCGGTCATCGTCGTTGATCCCCGCCTCTCCGCCTCGGGCGCCAAAGCCAATCAGTGGGTTCCCATCAAACCGGGTGAAGACGGCGCTCTGGCCGCAGCGGTTGCCCATGTGCTCCTGACCGAAGGCATGTGGAGCAAGGAGTTTGTCGGCGACTTCAAGGATGGCAAGAACCTCTTCAAGACCGGCGCCACGGTGGACGAGGCCGCCTTTGAGGAGAAGCAGACCCACGGCGTGGTCAAATGGTGGAACATCGAGCTCAAAGACAAGAACCCAGCTTGGGCCGCCAAGGTCACTCTGATCCCGGAAAAAGAGATTGTTGCGATGGCCCGCACCATGGGCAAGGCCGGTACTTCCTGCGCCGTATACATGGGCCCGGGCGTGGCCATGACCCCGCGCGGCACCTATGCGGCCATGGCGGTTTACGCCTTAAACGGTCTGCTCGGCTCGATCGAGACCGAGGGCGGCGTCATGCAGGGTTCCAGCGCGCCGGTTCAGAGTTTTCCCAAACCCGACAAGTTCATTGACGAGGTCGCCCAACATCACGGCCACGGCAAGAAGCTAGATGGCCGCGGCGCCAAGGACATGCCCGCCATCTTGGGAGGCTATGACAAGAAGGAAAAAGACGGCAAGGTCACCGAGAGCCCCAAGGCGAACGTGGTCACCAATAACGTGGCCAACGGCCTATTGAAAGATCCGGGCGCCTGCAAGATATTCCTCAGCACCTGGAGCAACTTTGTCTTCTCCGGCACCGGCGCCCATCGCTGGGAAAAGGCGCTGCCCCAGATTCCGTTCTTTGTCCACATGGTTACCAACGCTGCGGAGATGACTCAGTATGCCGACATCGTCCTGCCAGCCACCTTTGCGCCTGGGGAGAAGCTTTCCATCATCACTAACATGGCGAACCTGCACGGCCACATGTCCATTCAGCAACCGGTGGTCAAACCGCTGGGCCAGGCCAAACCCGAGGAAACCGAAGTTATGTGGCTGCTGGCCGAAAAGCTGAAGGCCAAGGGCTTTGCTAACCTCTTCGACTACTACGCCTCATTTGAAGATCCGGAAACCAAGAAAAAACCTACCAACTCTGGCGAGTTCGCCGAAATTGCTGCGAAAATCGCCAGCCAGAAGGTATGGAATGGCAAGGAAAAGATGAAGGGCGACCAGATCTCCGGTTGGGAGGATTTCAAGGCGAAGGGCATCTACAACACCGAGACCTATGCCTACAAGAAGAACTGGGGCAAGTTCAAGACCGAAACCAAGAAGTTCGAGTTCTACGGCGAGACCCTGAAGAAGACCTTGGGCCTGTTTGCCGCAAAGCACAAGACCACGGTGGACGACATCCTCAAGTCCAGCGGCTACGAGGCCCAAGGCGAACTGGCCTTCATGCCGCACTATGAGTCGCCGAAGCGCCACGGCAGCCAAGAGGAATACCCCTTCACCTTCATCGACCACAAGTCGCGGCTCAACCGCGAGGGCCGGAGCCAGAACGCCGTCTGGTACCATGAGTTTAAAAAGGTGGATGTGGGTGACGAGAGTTGGGACGATGTCGTCAAGATCAATCCGGCGGACGGCAAGAAGCTTGGCATCAAGACCGGCGACATGGTCAAGCTGAGCTCGACCACCGGCAGCATCACGGTCAAGGCGAAACTCTGGGAAGGGGTGCGCCCCGGCACCATCGCCAAATGCTATGGTCAGGGCCACTGGGCCTACGGCCGGACCGCCGCCAAGGACTATGCCAAGGCGATTGCCAGAGGCGGCAACAACAACGAGCTGCTTGTTGATGATTACGACCGGCTCAGCGGCGCCACTGCCAGAAACGGCGGATTTACCGGCGTAAAAATTCAGAAGGCCTAATGCATTTTTTTACAGGAGGAAATGACAAATGACGCAATATGCGATGGTAATAGATCTTCAGAAATGTGTCGGGTGCGGGGCCTGCGCCCTGGCCTGTAAAACCGAGAATAACACCGCCGGCAGAAGCGGTGGCCAGACCCACAATTGGGCCGACTTCCAAAATGAGACCACCGGCAAGTTTCCCAAAACCAGATACACCTCCCGGCCGGTGCTCTGCAACCACTGCGCCAAGGCTGCCTGTGTCAAGGCGTGCCCGGTGACTCCCAAGGCGATGTACAAGACCAAGGAAGGCATCACCATGCATGACGATGCGCGTTGCATCGGCTGCCGCGCCTGTCAGGACGCCTGCCCCTATTCCAAGGTGGATGTCAAGGGCGGCGAGACCAGCGTTATCAGCTACACTGGTGATGAGGGCACGCCCTATGAGCCTTTCTATGCCGACAAGACCGAAATGATCGCCGGCTGCACCACGGCGCCGGCGGAGATTGCGGCCAAGATCGACAACCCGCCTCATCGGACCAAGTACGACCATCCTGACTATCAGGATGTGCGGAGGAGCAACATCACCGAGAAGTGCATTTTTTGCGAGCACCGGGTTTCCAAGGGCGAGCTGCCCAACTGCGTGGTTGCCTGTCCGGCCAAGGCCCGGACTTTTGGCGATATCAGCGACAAGAACAGCGAAGTCGCCCAGTTGGTCAAGAAGTACAAGGGCACGGTTCTCAAACCCGAGAAGGGCACCAAGCCCAATGTCTATTACATCCGTAGCTTCAGCGCGGCAAAATAGCCTGAGCAGGGGATAATATTTTGTGCCGGGGCGGGATGCGTGTGCGTCCCGCCCCTTTTTTTGGTAAAGTTGAGTTGGGCAGCTTTTCTGTCCAAACGAAACTTATCCCCTCTGGGTGCAAAGCTGAGTTGGGTAGCTTGCCTCCTCAAACGAAGCTTATGCCCGAAGGGTGTAAATTGTACCAATGTGGCCCCGGAGTTAATTGTTACTTTTTCAAGGAGTTTTCATGACCACCGATCAACGTACCCAGGCCAGCTTGACCATAAGTGATGCATACCGGCTGCTCGCCGCCTGTTTTTATGAGCCGGAAAAGGAAATGTTTTTGGAAGAGAATCTTTGCGCCAATCTGGCCGCTCTGATGGATAAGCTGGCGCTTCCTGCCTCGGCTGCTTCCTGTCGGTGGATGGGGGAAGGGCTTCAGAGAAACAGTCAGGAAGAACTCCTCCAGGAATACGCCGCGCTTTTCCTGGGGCCTTTCAATATTCCAGCTCATCCATACGGATCCGTCTATTTGGAAGAAGGGCGGCGGCTCATGGGCGACTCGACCATGGAGGTGAAAAAGGTTTACGCCGAGGCTGGGGTAAAGCATGAAGGGGAGGAATTTCCGGATCACATCGCCATCGAGCTTGAGTTCATGAGCTTTTTGGAGCAGAAGATCGCCCAGGCGATCAGTGAGGCGAACCAGGCCGATCTTGACGATTTCACCACGATCCGGAACCGCTTTTTCACCAGGTTGCTTGCCCCCTGGGCGCCACAGCTGGGCAAGGCGATCGTAGGCCACGCCTCGCTTCCTTTCTACTTTGGCTTGGGTGAATGCCTGAACGAATTCATTGCCTCTGAGAAACAGCGCCTCGCTGCAACCGAGCCTTTACCAGCTCCATGAGCCTTGCCGACCGCTTAGCCGCGCGGTTCAAGAACAGCGAACCGCCCCCCCTTGATTTTATCTCCCGCCGCTGTTTGCGCAACCGGCTGCAAGGTAATGAATGCAGCCGCTGCCTCGACGAGTGCCCGGTCCAGGCCATCAGTACGGAACAGGGCAGCGGGGTGCGGATCGACTCGAAACGCTGTGTGGGCTGTCTGGCCTGCACCGCGGTCTGCCCGTCCGAGGCCCTGGTGGGCAAGGATCAGCGCCTGAGCACCTGGCCGGCCAAGGCCGCTGGCCGGGAGGCTTTGCGCCTTTGCTGTGAAAAGGCGATTGTCAGCGGCGAGGAGATTATTCTTCCCTGCCTGGGCGCCCTGGCTGAGGAGCAGCTTGCCGCCCTGGCCGCGGGGGCTGGCAAAGGGGTGCGCCTGAGTCTGATTAAATGCGGAGATTGCCGTGCCGAATCGGTTCGGGAAATTCTGGCCCGGCGGCTCGCTAACCTTGAAAGCAGGCTGGGCAGCGGCGGGATTACCGGCGGGCTGAGGCTGCTGCTTGAGGAGGAAGAAGGAGACGAACTGGCCGAGTCCGCAAGCCGCCGGGCCTTTTTCAAGGCCTTCCGCGAAATTTCCTTCCACGCCGCCACCGAGACCATGGCCAACTTGCAGGCGGATCTCGCGGCAAAGGAACAGCATGCCCACAAGCACCAACCGGCCCGGCTGGTCCAACTCCGGCAGGCGATTACCTGCAGCGGCGAGCAAAGCACCCGGCAAAGCCTGCTTAGGCTCTTCTTTACCCTGACAGTCAGCGAAGATTGCAATTTCTGCGGCGCTTGCGCCGGGATGTGCCCCACCGGGGCATTGAAAAACACCCGGGAGGACGAAAGGAAGCGGCTTCAGTTCGATTGGGCCAAATGCAGCGGCTGCGGGCTTTGTCTGGAATTCTGCCGAAAAAAAGCGCTGGCCCTGACCGCCGTACGGGGCATCGATGCGCTTAGCGTCGAGCTTGAGGTGCTGCGGGAAATGCAGGTGGAGTAAGGGATTTCCTCCCGCCGCTCATTTCTCTTTTGTTAAATCAGAAGTAATTCCAGAACGGCCTCGTCAGGAAATAAACCCCCAGCCCGGCGATCAGCAGCCCGGCCCCCTTACGAAACCAGAGGCTGGCCCGGTCGAAGGAAGAGTTGGCCAGCAGCCTTTTCACCATGGCGGTGGAGCTGCCGGCCACGGCGATGGGCAGGCAGTGACCCAGGGCAAAAAGAAGGATCAGCAGCACCCCGGTCAGCACCTGCTGCTGCACGGTGATGATCGCCAGGATCGGGGCAATAAAACCAAAGGTGCAGGAGCCGGAAAGCACCCCGTAGGCCAGCCCCAGCACAAAGGCTCCCCACGCCCCCTGTACCTGTAATTTCCCCAGGAGCCCGCCGGGTATGGCGCATTTGGCCAGCCCCAGCATGTCGACGGCCACCCAGATCAGAATCATCCCCACGGCCATGCTCCAGTAAGGCCCCACATCGCCCAGCATCCGGCCGAGCAGGGCGCAGATCACCCCCACCAGGAAAATGGTCAGAAAAAGGCCGGTGCTGAACAGCACCGCATACTTGATCGCCTGCCTGCCTTCGACCAGTTTTTGCTGGCCGCCCACATAGGCCACCACCAGAGGGATGGAAGCCAAGTGGCACGGGCTGAGCAGGACGCTGATCATGCCCCAGAGAAAACAGCCCAGGGCGGCCAGGGCCAGGCCCGCGCTCATCCAGGCATTGACCTGGAGAAAAAGCGATTCCATCACTTGCCGCCTCCGGCAGCGGGCTGGGCAATGCCCATTTTGGTCAGCTGGGCCATGATGCTCTTCTTGTCCATGAAGCCGCTGTGGCGGTAGACCTCCTTGCCGTTTTTGTCGAAAAATATCTGGGTGGGTATCAGGCTCACCTTGAATTTCTTGCCCTCCTCAGGATTCTTCCAGACATCGATAAAAACAATGGCGGCCCTGTCCTTGTACTCAGTTTTTAGTTCCTCCAGGATGGGGGCCATCATCTTGCAGGGGATGCAGGAGTTGGCGCCCAGATCAACCATGGTCACCATGCCTGGAACCGGGATGGTCAGAGGGGCGTTGCCGGCGCGGCCTTCGGAAACCTGCAGAACCATAAGGGCGGCCAGAAACACTGCGAAGCGGATCAAAATTTTCATCTATTCTCCTTGGGGGTTATGGTTTTTTGGGTGGCATTGATAAAATCCCGCGCCTTGTCACCCCTGAGCAGCTCCGCCAGCCCGAGCAGCCCGTCGTTGAGGTATCTGGACCGATACCCCTTGGTGGTAAGGTAGAGCCGAGCCATGCTGGAGCGGTCATAGTGGGGGCAGGCGGTGACGATCAGCTTGTTTTTGTCCAGCTCGTTAAGCCGTCCCGGCAGCTCGTTGAGCGGGATGTTTTTGGCGAATCCCATGCTCCAGGCGGCAAACTCCTCGGGAAAACGGATATCGATGAGCTGGGCCTCGCCTTTCTTGAGCAACTCCACCAGTTCCTTGCTGTCGATCTTCATATCCTTGCGCTCCTGGTAAGTGAAACCGGCAAGATACTCATCAAGTGTTTTGTCGGCATGGCAAGGGGCGGGCAGCATGAGGGCCATGGCCACAAACGCGGCCGGCAGAAGGGCTTTTTTCATGGTAAATCTCCTGCCCCGGTAGCGGGGGATATTGGTGGGGGCGAGTCTGGTGCGGCAGCGGCCTGCTTCGGCCAGCAGCAACCGTGCGCCTTGGTATTGATATGGCAGACGCCGTTCAGGCCCTCACGCTCCACCTGAATGGTGGTGTGATGGATTGCGAAGTCGTGGCGCAACCGTTCGGCGGTGTCGTGAAGAAAGGCGTCATTGCCGCCCTCCGGCATGACCAGATGGGCAGTGAGTACGGTTTCCGTGGTGCTGGCCGCCCAGATATGCAGGTCGTGGACGCAGGCCACCCCCGGCAGTCCGGTGAGAGAGTCAAGCACCGTCTCGGCCTCGATATGGGCCGGGACGCCTGCCATGGTGAGATGGAGTGAATCCTTCAATAATCCCCAGCCGGCAATGAGAACCACGATGGCGATGGCCATGGAGATCAGCGGATCGAGCCAGTTCCAGCCGGTGGCCATGATGGCGAATCCGGCCGCCACCACCCCGGCTGAGACCGCGGCGTCGGCGGCCATGTGCAGGAAGGCGCCCTTGATGTTGAGGTCGCTCTTCCGGCCTGCCATGAAGAGCAGGGCGGTGGCGGTGTTGATCAGCACTCCGATGGCGGCCACCACGGTAATGGCCGTGCCGTTCACCTCGGCGGGGGCGCGCAGGCGGGCGAAGGCCTCCCAGATGATCACCCCGACGGCGGCGTAAAGAAACAGGGCGCTTCCCAGGGAGACCAGAATGGTGCCCTTTTTGAAACCAAAGGTGTGCCGGGGTGTGGCCCCGCGCCGGGCCAGAACCATGCCGCCCCAGGCCAGAAGCAGAGTTATGACGTCGCTCAGGTTGTGCCCCGCGTCGGCCACCAATGCCAAGGAATTGGCCACGATGCCGTAGCCTCCCTCCACCAAAACAAAGGCAAGGTTCAGGGCGGTACCGATGGCAAAGGCGCGGCTGAAATCGGCGGGGGTGTGACTGTGGCCCTCGTAGTTGTGATCGTGACTATGCGCCATCTTTCCCCTCCATGGAATAGGCGAACATCGGGATATAGATCAGGTCAGGATGGCACCAATGATGAGCCCACGTCATGGCAAAACCTCCTGTTGTTCTGGTTTGTTGCCGGGAGCCGAACAGAGAGCTTGTCCCCGGAGGGTATAAGTTTCGTTTGAGCAGGCAAGCTGCTCAACTCAGCTTTGCACCCGGAGGGTATAAGTTTCGTTTGAGCAGGCAAGCTGCTCAACTCAGCTTTATACGTCGAAACGGAATTGTCCGAGATACTCTTCTAATTTTTGCCGGTTGTCCGCTGCAAGTTCCTGGCAATGCTCCGCGCCCTTGCCGCCCTCGGCCGCCAGGGCGGCAAAGACCAGACAGGAGGGCTGGCCGCATTTTCTGCAATTGGTTTTGGGCAGGAGTTTGACGATCTGCATCACCTGCGGTCGAGGGGCGGCCTGGAAACTGGGGGTGATTTCAGCCCTTTTCTCCCAAGCTGCATTGATTTCCCCTTGCAGCCACTGGAGGATTTTTTCGGCCTCCTCGGCATCCCGCAGGGCATTGATGGCGATGTGGTCGGCATGTACCGAGATCAGCTTGCCCTGGGAGCGGAATGTTGCCGAAGGCGGCTCCAAGACATAGGTGTAGCCGCCCAGCACGGCATTGAGATATGGGATGACCTCGCCGATGTCTTGCTTAAGCCTTGCAATGCAATGTAAGGTCTTAGCCTCGGGCCGGCATGCTGCCCTGGTTATTTCCTTTGTCCATTCCTTTAGCAGCATGGTCTCCTCCCACTCATCGCAGTCAGTCAAATTTTACGCTGTTCGTAACTATCCAGCAGCACCGCATCTGCGTTGTTATCAGCCTGCTCATGGGCACCAGCACACTTCGCAGGCTTCTGCCTAGCAGCTACGGCACTGCTGGACAGTTACTGTTCGGTGGTTTTTGTTCATTTTCGGCACTGAGCTGGATAGTTACCGCTGCTCACTGCAGAGCCGGAATAAAGAGAACCGGTTGCGTGGCATGCCGGGCGACATGGTGCGCCACGCTGCCCAGCAGGATTTCTCGGGTGATGCTTTTGCCCTGGGTTCCCATGAGGATCAGGGAGCAGCCTCCGGCCTTGGCCCTTGCCACAATTTCCTCCCCCGGGCTTCCTTGGGCAAGGTCGATGCGCACATCCGTTGCGCCGAGTCCTGTTAGCCAACCTTGCAACCGCTGCAGGCGGCGGTCGTCAAGGGTTTGTAGTTCCTTGAAGCGATGGCCGAGATGCGGCGCCGGTCGGGAGCTATCCTGAACATGGAGCAGGGTTATGGGGCATTGCGTGGCGCGAACCATGGTTTCAAGATAGGCAAAAGCAATCTCCGCCGTGTCGGAAAAATCGGTGGGATAGAGGAGATGGGAAAAAAGGTCCGACATTTCCCGGCCGGATTCCAGGGCGGGCAACGTGCCGGGGATGAGGAGCAGCGGGCGACGGGTGATATGCAGCAGTTTGGCGGACACGTTGCCCAGCGGATTTCCCGCCAGGGTAATGGATTCGAGAAGCCCCCTGCCTTGCGCACCGATGATGATGACGGAGACGTCCTCTTTTTCGGCAAGGTCGTTGAGGACATGGGCCGGAATCCCAGCCGCCATCGCAATGGAGGCCTTGAGCCCGGCTTCTGCAAGAAGTTGTTTCTGCCGTTCCATCTCCGGCCTTGCCTGGGCGATCAGCATTTTGTCAAGCCCCAGGGGGGCATCCACGATAACGTGGGCCAGGACAACCTCCTCCGCCCCCAGTTTTTTCAGGGAAACAGCGCAAGAGATGAGGTTGTGGTTCGGGGGGTAAGGATCGACGCAAACCAGAATTTTTTTGAACATTTTATTTCTCCTTATCCGGAGCAATCACGGGTTTGACATCCAGAATCGGGGTGCCGTCGATCACATCGAGGCCGGAAACCTCGATGTGGTTGCCTTGCACCCCAAGCACCGTAAGCTCGGAAATGGCGATGGGGTTGGGCCTGGCCGGGCTTCTAGTGGCGAAGACCCCGCGTGGGCCGCGGCTGCGGTCTCCGCGGGGATAAACTTTGAGAAGATCGCGCCGGGCCTGGTGCAACCAGCAAAGGACCACCAGAGTGCTGCCGATCACGATGCCGTCCATGGCTTCCAGATAGTGCGGGAATATTTCCAGCCTGCCGGTTTCGCCCGATTCGGTATAGTTTTTCGGCGCATCCGCCGGGGCGCGCAGCCCACAACGAACCACGCCGACAGGCATGATCCGGATATCCCCTGGTTTTTCCATGTGGACCCCTTCTTCCTTCGTAACTGATCACAGGGTAAAAAAACCCAAGTTCAACGCCGCCGCCTAGCAGCAGGCATTGCCCTTGGCGGTGGTGGAGCAGCCGCAAGCGGCGCCGTCGGGGAGAGCATTGTCTAGGGTAAGCGGGGCTGGTGCGGAGACCGGCGCCGAGGCAGAGGCTGTTTCGAATTCCTGGTCGAGCATCTCGCCAGCCTCGTTGCGCAGATGGCGGGCGATATCGATCACTAAAGCAAGCTGTTCCTCCGCTACCCCGTAGCCGCGCAAGCGCTCGAGCTGGCAAAGGCCTTTCTTGGGATGATTGGCGGCTATATTGGCGGCAAGCGACACCATCGCCAGGGTGATGCGATCCAAGGAACAATCGGACATGATGGACTTCCTCCTTTTTTACCCGGCAAGCCAACCCAGGGCCTCGGTCTTGGAGGGCACCTTGCCGATGCATTTGATCTGGCCATCGATTACCACCGCCGGGGTGGAAAAAACCCCGAACTTGGCAATCTGTTGAAAATCGCTGATCTTTTCGATGCTGGCGGCAACCCCGGCCTCTTCGACCGCCGCCCGCATTATTTTTTCCGCCTCGCCGCACTTGGCGCAGCCCGGTCCCAGTATCTTGATTTCCACAATTGACCTCCGTATCAGATGATGATGTTGAAGAGATAGCCCACCAGCATGATGCCGATGCCTACCACGCCGAGGAAGACCGCGATGAGGCGCGGCTTGAGCACCTTCCGGAGAATGATTGTTTCCGGAAGCGACAGGGCGATGACGGCCATCATGAAGGCGAGCACCGTGCCCAGCGCCGCGCCTTTGCCGAGCAGGGCCTCCACCACCGGCACGATGCCGGCGGCGTTGGCGTACATGGGGATGCCGACCAGCACCGCCACCGGCACCGCCCACCACTCCTTGCCCATGATCGAGGCCATTAAGCCCTCGGGCACGTAGCCGTGGATTCCGGCGCCCACCGCGATGCCGAGTACCACATAGATCCAGACCTTGCCGACGATGTCCCGCACCGCCGTCTTGCCGTGATCGAACCGTTCCGTCCAGCTCAGCCTTTGGTCCGGGATGTCAGAGGCATTGACGTGCATCTCCCGCACCCAGTCTTCGATATGGCGCTCCATTCGCAGGCGGCCAATGGTCCAACCGGCGAGAATGGCGATCACGAGGCCGGTCCCCAGGTAGAGGGCGGCAACCTTCCAGCCCAGCAAGCCGTAAAGAAGCACCAGGGCGACCTCGTTGACCATGGGGGCCGAGATTAGAAAGGAGAAAGTCACGCCCAGGGGGACGCCGGCGGTGACGAAGCCGATAAACAGCGGCACCGCCGAGCAGGAGCAGAAAGGGGTGACGATGCCGAGCCCGGCGGCGAGCACATTGCCCACGGATTCGCGCTTGCCGGCGAGGATCTTCCGGGTGCGTTCCGGGGTGAAGAAGGAACGCAGCACCCCGACCCCGTAAACAATCAAGGTTAGCAGCATCAGCACCTTGGGGGTGTCGTAGAAAAAGAAGAGCACCGCCTCGCCCAGGCGGCTGCCCGGTTCCAGGGTGAGCAGGGAAAAGGTAAGGTATTCGGCGATACTGTGCAGCTGCCGGTACAGGGCAAACCAGAGGCCAATCCCGGCAAGAGCGGCCAGGGTGTATTTGATTTTCCGCGAGACCGCAAGCGGCGGCGCGGGCTGCGGGGTTGCGGGTTGATTGTGTATGTTGCCGGGTTGCATGGTGTGGTCCCTTGCCGGAAGCTTACTCCGGTGTCCCCTGATATTTTCGCAGCCATTGGAGAATTTCATGGCGTTCCGGCACGCGACCGGAACATTTCACGTCCCCGCCGATAACCACGGCCGGGGTGGACAACACCCCGTATTCCGCGATCTTGTCCAGGCCGGCAATTTCTTCAATCTGCGCAGGGAAGCCGTGTTCTTCAATTACCTGCCGGACCATCTCCGCGACCTGGCCACATTTTTTGCAGCCTGGCCCCAGGATTTTTATGTCAATGTCCATTTCCATGATTTCCTCCTTGTTTTTCAGACAACTGCTGAAAGTGCCGTGAGATTTTCCATCTCAAGCAGCAATTATTGCGTCCTGGGTCGAAATGGTCTCAAGGTTTGCAGGAAACATGGCAGATTCCGGCCGGAGTTTCCCTGGTAAAGGGGAAGTATTTTTTCTTGAACCAGAGGGCCACGCTGACCAGGCCGATCAAGACCGGCACCTCGACCAGCGGCCCGATTACCGCGGCAAAGGCCTCGCCGGAGTTGATCCCGAATACGGCGATGGCCACGGCGATGGCCAGTTCGAAGTTGTTGGAGGCGGCGGTGAAGGAGAGGGTGGCGGACTGCTCGTACGTGGCCCCCACCTTGAGGGACATGAAAAAGGAGACCAGGAACATGACCAGAAAGTAGATGGTGAGCGGGATGGCGATGCGGATCACGTCAAAGGGCAATTGCACGATGTATTCGCCCTTGAGGGAAAACATCACCAGGATGGTGAAAAGCAGAAAGACCAGGGTGAAGGGGCTGATCCTGGGGATCAGCCTTTCCTGGTACCATCTTTCGCCCTTGAGCTTAAGCCCGAGAAAGCGGGTCAGCATCCCGGCAAGAAAGGGGATGCCGAGATAGATGAAGACCGACTCGGCGATCTGGACCATGGAGATGGCCACCACCGCACCATCCAGCCCCAGCCAGCCGGGCAGCACGGAGATGAAGAACCAGGCGTAGAGCGAGAAAAAGAGCACCTGGAAGATGGAGTTAAAGGCCACCAGCCCGGCGCAGTACTCGGTATCGCCGCTGGCCAGATCGTTCCAGACAATGACCATGGCGATGCAGCGGGCCAGGCCGATGAGGATGAGCCCCACCATGTATTCGTGGTGGCCGGAGAGAAAGGTGATAGCCAGAAGAAACATGAGGAGCGGGCCGATCAGCCAGTTCTGCACCAGGGAAAGGGCCAGCACCCTGAAATTGCGGAAAACCTCATGCAGCTTTTCGTAGCGCACCTTGGCCAGGGGTGGGTACATCATGAGGATCAGGCCGATGGCGATGGGGATATTGGTGGTGCCTACCTGGAAGGAGTTGATGATCTCGGTGACCGGCGGGTAGAGATAACCAGCCATTACCCCGAGGAACATGGCCAGGAAGATCCAGAGGGTGAGGTACTGGTCGAGGAAGCTTAATTTTTTTTCGGTGGTTGGCATGGTGGCCACTCCTGTGGATGATCGCGGCAAAAAATCAGGCGCAATTTTTCTTGGTGCGCCGAAAATCTTCCAGGGTTGCGTAGTCCTTTTGCGTGTCCGGCAGTTCGGTCAATCTCCTGCCGAGCAGCTCGACCAGTTCCATGGCCAGCGGGGTCGGCATCTCGGCCAGCCGGTAATACATCCAGACCCCGCCACGTCTGCCTTCGACCCAGCCAGAGTTGCGAAGATAGGCAAGGTGCCGGGAGATCGTGGATTGCGGCAACTGGAGTACGGCCATCAGGTCACAGACACAGAGTTCGCCGCCCAGCAGCAGGGCCAGAATCCGCAAACGGGGCTCTTCGGAAAGGGCTTTAAAGAATTGGGCGGTTGTTTGCATGGGCATCCTGGGAGCGTTGAAGTTGGGAGTTTATGCTGGGAAGAATCCAACAGTGATTTGATTATATCCGCATATGCGGATGAATGCAAGGCTGAAACTTGACCTCCCATTTCCCGCCTATACTTTTTGCCGCTTCTGGAATACAATGCCAGGCGAGGCGGTTACGGATCAAGTACCTGAGCAAAGACGGCAGGCCCCAGCAATGGCTACTTTTTTTATGCAATTGAATCCGGTTCTCCAGGCCCTGCTGGCCACCCTGTTTACCTGGGGCGTCACCGCATTGGGCGCGGCCCTGGTTTTTGTGAGCAGGGAGGTGAACCGGAAGGTCATGGATTCCATGCTTGGCTTTGCCGCCGGGGTGATGATCGCCGCGAGTTTCTGGTCGCTGCTCGCCCCCGGCATTGCCATGGCCTCTCAGATGGGCTTCGTGCCCTGGCGCACCGCCGCCCTGGGTTTCCTGGCCGGCGGCTTGTTCATGCGGCTCATCGATCGTTTTCTCCCCCATCTCCATCCCGGTCTGGATATCAGCAAGAGCGAAGGGATCAAAACCTCCTGGCAGCGCAGCACCCTGCTGGTGCTGGCTATCACCCTGCACAACATCCCGGAAGGGCTGGCGGTGGGGGTGGCCTTTGGCGCGGTGGCCGCCGGGATTCCTTCGGCCACCATGGGCGGCGCCATTGCCCTGGCCATCGGCATCGGCTTGCAGAATTTCCCCGAGGGCGCCGCAGTGTCCATGCCCTTGCGCCGCGAGGGCATGAGCCGGACGAAGAGTTTCCTGCTGGGTCAGGGTTCCGGGCTGGTGGAGCCGGTGGCCGGAGTGCTGGGCGCCTGTTTTGTCCTCAGCATGCAGTCCGTCCTCCCCTATGCCCTGTGCTTTGCCGCCGGGGCCATGATCTTTGTTGTGGTGGAAGAGCTGATTCCCGAGTCGCAGCAGAACCCGAAGCATATTGATCTCGTCACCATTGCGACCATGGTTGGTTTCGCGGTGATGATGGTTCTCGATGTGGCTTTAGGATAAGGGCAGTGCAGAGTGCTAAGTTCTGAGTTAAGGCGATGGAGAGAGAAATGAAAAGGCAGAATAATCATCAGGGTGCTTCTTCCTTTCCTCAGCACTTAGCGCTTAGCACTTCGCACTGTTCTTCGCATTCCGCTTTCCACCATCTGACCCCGGAGATCGTTCTCGGCCTGGTGGAAAAAGCCATGGATATCCGCTGCACCAACCTCTGCCGGCCCCTGGCCAGCTATATCAACCGGGTTTACGAGCTGGAAGGCGAGGACGGCGAAGGGCTGGTGGTCAAGTTCTATCGGCCCGGACGCTGGACCAGGGGTGCGCTCGAAGACGAGCATGAGTTTCTCCTTGAGCTCGCCAGCCGGGAGATCCCGGTCATCGCCCCTCTGGTCTTGCCGGGCAACGGCAGCCTGGGCGAACATGAAGGGATGTATTTTGCCGTGTTTCCCAAATGCGGCGGCCGCAGTTCGGATGAATTCAGCGATGAGCAGTGGCTGGAAATCGGTCGGTTGCTCGGCCGCACCCATGCCGTGGGCGCGGGCCGGATTCCGGAGGGGCGGATCACCATGACCCCGAAAAGCTCAACCCGGCAGCAGGCGGACTATCTTTTGGCCGGCAAGTTCCTGCCCGCGGACCTGGCCCCGCAATTCGCCGAGCTGACCAAGACCATGATCAGTGAGATCAGCCCGCTGTTTAAGGGTACCGAGATGATCCGCATCCACGGCGACTGCCATTTTTCCAATCTCATTTACCGGCCCGGCGAATCCTTTTATCTCATCGATTTCGACGATATGGCCCTGGGGCCGCCGGTGCAGGATTTCTGGATGCTGCTGCCAGGCTTTCGGGAAGAGACCTTTGTCGAGATCGACCTCTTCCTCGAAGGCTACGAGACCTTCCGGGATTTCGATCGGCGGAGCCTGCGGCTGATCGAGCCGCTCCGAGCCATGCGCTTCATCCACTACATGGCCTGGTGCGCGTATCAGGTGGCCGAGGAGGGGTTGAGCCGGGTGGCCCCGGATTTCGGCAGCCGCGAGTACTGGCAGCGGGAGCTGCGCGATCTGGCAGAGCAATTGGAGCGGATCAGGACCGCGATCGAGCCACAGGGGAACAGGCTTTGAGGCTTGCCGGACTGCTCCCGGCTCTTTTCTGGCTGCTCCCGGCCACGGCCTCCCTGGCCGCGGAAGAACCGAAACTGCCTTGGACCGTGAATATCTACTTTGAAAACGATCTTTTTACCGGCACGGATCGCAACTATACCAACGGGGTAAAGGTCACCCTCATCTCTCCGGATCTGGTCAACTTTGTCGAGAGCGGCAAGCTGCCGGAATGGAGCCTTGAATACATCCTCCGGCTACCCTTTATCAACGATCCGGACCCGGCTCTGAAACGCAAGGTCGAATTCTCCCTAGGCCAGAACATGTACACTCCGGCCGACATCTCCCGCAGCGATCTGATTGCTGACGACCGCCCCTATGCCGGCTGGACTTACCTGGCTGCGGCATTTCATACCAGAAGCCGCGAGTGGATGGACACCATCGAGCTGCAGCTGGGCCTGGTCGGGCCGAGTTCCTATGCCGAGGAGACGCAAAAGGCGGTGCATGATCTTCGCGACCTGCAACAGCCAAACGGCTGGGAGCATCAGCTGAAAAACGAGCCTGGCCTGGCCGTTATTTACGAACGCAAGTGGCAACTTGACCCTTTTTTCAGTCGGGGCACCTTTGCCATCGATGCTATCACCCACCTTGGCTGTGCCCTGGGTAATGTCGCCACGTATGCCAACACCGGCTTTGAAACCCGGCTCGGCTGGAACCTGCCGGATGACTTCGGGGTAAGCTTAATTCGGCCGGCCGGCAACACCGGTTTCTCCGCCAGGCAGCAGCCGGGCGGCTACCTCTTTGCCGCGGTGAACGGCCGCGCGGTTTTGCAGGATATCTTCCTGGACGGCAATACCTTTGCCCACAGCCACAGCGTCGACAAGAAACCACTGGTTGCCGACCTCGCAGGCGGGGCGGCCCTCTACCTCAAACAGTTCAAGCTGACCTGGACTCAGGTGCTCCGGACCAAGGTGTTCGACGGTCAACCCGATAATCACAGCTTCGGGTCTCTCATCTTCTCCTTCTTTTTTTAGCGCCTCCCCTTGAATCCGCAAGGGGATCAGAAGCTGTTGCCCTGCTGTTCTCTCCAGCCCAACCGTAGTTTCAGGGCGCATACCCTGCCTTGATCTCCTCCAGAGTCTGCCGGAAGGAGTCAAGGAGCGGTCCGCCAAGCTCCACGGCCCGCTGCGCTGCGGCCCGCGCCTCCTGGTGCTTTTCCTGTTCGGCCAGGACCTGGGCGAGGTTGTTCAGGGGGATGCCGTTTTTCGGCTGAAGCTGGGCGGCCCGGCGAAAGGCCTCGGCGGCGCCAGCAAGATCGTGCAGGCTGTAGCGGCTGTTGCCCAGCCCGATCCAGGCGGCAGAGCTCTCCGGCCAGCGTTTAAGCGCCGCAGCATAGCCGGTTGCGGCACCCTGCCACTGGCCGGTTCTTTCCAGGCCGGCAACAGCTGTCAGCCAGGCGCTTTCTTCCGCGGTGGTCGGCAAGCGCTCGGGCGGCAGGACCAGGAGCCCCCAGGATTCGCTGCGTTGCCAGGTATTTAGGAAAACCCGGAACCCCTGGTTTTGCTTGGCATTTAGTCCAGAGTGGAGGATGACCTCGTTCTGCTCCTGGTCGTAGCCCAGCACCACGGCATAATGCCATTTCGGGTACCAGAAGAAGCCGAGATTGACCAGAACGATAACCGGATGGCCGGCGGAGACCTCGGCCAGCAGAGCCTCGCTGCCGGTAATCGGGTAGGCGACCCGGCCATGCCGACGGGCCGCGCCGAGCAGGGCACTCTGCAGGCTGCCCTTGAGGCCGGGGCTGTAGACCTCGGTGGCGAGGTCGGAGGGCTGCACCTCAAGGCCGCTCCAGTTGAGGACCATGGCCAGGGCTGCCGGCCCGCACTGCAATTCCGCCTGGGCGAAAAACGGTACCCCGGCAACCATGGCCTTGTCTGGCACCCCCGGCGGCGGGGTCAGCCGGGCGGACGGCAGGAGACCGCAGCCGGAGAGGAAAACGGCCAGCGCTAAAAACAGCAACAGGCCGACAGTAAAGCGACTGCCGTCCTGGAGGAAGCGTGTGTGTGCCAAGTGTTTGCACCCGGTATAAGTTTCGTCTGCGCAGACAAGCTGCCCAGCTCAGCTATAAGCGGGGCGGCGATGCGTACTTCAGTACGTGCCGGGCCGATCGCCGCAAGATGTGGTGCCCAGTGATCCCTTACAACTCAGCTTTAACGGTGGGCGTTAACAAAGGGAAAAACACTGGTGAGACCGACGAGGTCGGTAATCAACAACACCAAAAAGATGAGAACCACTGCGCCGATAACTACGCCAACCCCGTCGCCGCCGGCCGGCAGCTGATCCATGGCCTGGGAAATTTTTGCCAGCTCCGCATCGGAAAGGCTGGCCACCCTTTTTTGCGCCTCGACCGCATCGACGCCGTGCCGCACCATGACCTGCCGGACATCTTCACGGGCCAGGAAAGCGGCCACCCGCCCCCGGCTGGCTTCCTCCTTCTGCACCGCGATCACGGTATTGGTCTCGATCATTTCCGCCTTTGCCGCCCGCACGGAAAAATCGAGCAGAAGAAAGGAGAAAACCAGGAAGAAACTCATGGGCCTGATCATTTTTCGCAGCATGGAAACACCTCCGTTTAAGTTAAGTTCGGGGAAAAATTCCCCAAGAAAATAATAATACGGTTACTTGAATATTGTGGACATAACGGCGATGGCATTTCCACTTTTTTTTGAGGGGAACCTTGATGATCGTATAACAGCTGAAAAACGTAACGCCTAGATGCAGAGGCGCAAAGACAACATGCTGAAATAAAATGATAAAAATCTTGCGACTTTGCGTTAAAGCTGAGTTATTGCGAGGCCATCAGCCTTAGGCCGAAGAGTACCGCCGATTTGGCTGCTCTCTACCAGTTTGCTGCGGCCGCCGGCACCGCGGCGCGGTCGATGAGGCGGATCGCCCCGTGCGGGCAGGCGGGGCGGCAGACGCCGCAGCCATAGCAGACGGCGGCCTCGACCGCGCACTTTTGCTTGTCTCGGTCAAAGCCTATGGCATCGAAGTAACAGCGCTTGCGGCAGAGATTGCAGCCGGTGCAGGCAAGCGGGTTGATGTTCGCCACGTACTCCGCCTTCCACATGGTGCGGGTCACTCCCAGGGTTATCTGGGCCCGGTAGGCCATGCAGTCCTGGTCGCAGTTGCAGATCGCCCCGATGAAGGGGGTGTTGAAGGTCCAGACGCTGTGGGTCTTGCCCTCCTGGTCGAGTTGGCGGATGAAGGTGATGGCCTGCTCTCTGGTCCAGTATTCGAAGGCGGCGAACTCCGGCACCTGGGAAAGGATCGGGGTCAAGTCCAACCCCACCCCGAAGCAGTAGCGCTTCTCCGTGCCCAGCGAGACCCGGCGGCAGACGCAGGGCAAGCGGACGATGTGCGCCACCTGCGCGAGGATCGCCTCGATATCTTCCAGGGGGACAATCTGGCCGAAGTGGCTCTTCTGCATCTTGCGGGAGATCAGCGGGTAGGCGAGGAGACGGTAGATCCGCGGGAAGCGGCGCTGCCAGCGGGAGGCGGCGGCGACGTCATCCCGGAGCGACTTGGCAAAGCCATGCAGAAAGCGGCGGAGGTTATGCGCGGAATTGACCTGCTGGAACATCTCGGCCGTGTAGTTGGCCATGTTCTCGTACCACTTTTTTCCTTCGCCATGCTGGGTGCAGAACTGGCACATGCGCGCTCCCCTGTAGATCCCAGGCCTTTGCCGCCCAGGAAGAAGGCCGGATTTTTAGCCGGAAACCCCGCCGGAAACGATAAATTTCATGACCTCTTTCGGGTCGGCGGCCAAAGGGGAAACCCGGCTCCGGTCAACGATGATGAGGTTGGCGGCAAAATTGTATGACTGCGGAATGTAAACGGCGACCCGGTCGTCCATGCCAAGGTTATGGAGATCTTCCCTGGTAATAAAGCCCAGGACGCTGATCAGGTTGTCCGCATCCAGGGCAACCTGAACCGGCTTGTTGAATCTTTTTTTGTCTCCGACAAAACCATCAATCAGATCCTTGATGGAGGTATAGATCATGGTAACCATCGGCGTCTTGGCAAAAAGCCGATCCACGTGGAGCATGATGTTGTTGGCGAGCAAAGTGGAACTTACGAACCCTACGGCGATGATGAGCGCGACGGTGAGGAGAAAACCGAGCCCTGGGATGTCAAAAGAGAAGATGCTGTCGATTTTGGCAAAAACTACATAAACCACATAGATCGTGGCAACCACCGGCACGAGAAAGAGAAGGCCCTGCAAAAAATACTGGCTGATTTTATTCATGATCCGGTCCTGGCTGTTTTAAGGGGGCGGCTGACTTGCGTCTGAAGGCGGCGCATATCGTCGTCTCCCGCTAGACAATACGCGGTCGATGGGTGGGGGGTCAAGAAGATCGTTATCATGCCCGCTGAGGCGGCGGAATTTTCGGGGCTTTTAGCGGCGCAGACTCCGCAGCAGGGCCAGATTTTCCCGGTCTTCGTGGAGATCATCCGACTTGGGGGTTTCCAGGACCATGGGGTGATCGGCGAAGCGGGGGTCGTTGACCAGATTGCGAAACCCTTCGACGGTGATCTCGCCCCGGCCTATATGGGCGTGGCGATCGATCCGGCTGCCCAACCCTTTGCTGGCGTCATTGAGGTGAAAAAATCTGAGCCGTTCCAGGCCGAGCAGCCGGTCGAAGCTGGCCATGGTTTCGGCATAGGCCTTCGGGGTGCGGATATCGTAGCCGGCGGCAAAGGTGTGGCAGGTGTCGTAACAGACGCCCAGCTGCTTAGCGTAAGCGGAGGCGGCGATGATCGCGGCCAGCTCTTCGAAGCTTGCTCCCAGGTTGGTGCCCTGCCCGGCGGTGGTTTCCAGAAGCACCATGACCTGCTTGCCGACGTCGGCCTCGGTGATGGCCCGGTCGAGGTTGGCGGTGAAAAGCCGTAGCCCGGCCTCTATTCCCTCGCCGAGGTGGGAGCCGGGATGCATGATCAGGTACTCGATGCCCAGGGCCGCGCAGCGGCGCAACTCCCCAACCAAGGCGGCGAGCGATTTGTCCGCCGTCTCCGGGTTTGGGGAGGCGAGGTTGATCAGGTAGGAATCGTGGGAGGCGACCGGAATCCCCGGTGCTTGTCGCCGCCGGGCCTTGAAGGCCTCGATCTCCGCGGGCGTTGGCGTCTTGGCCTGCCATTGACGCTGGTTGGCGGTGAAGATCTGCAACGCCTCGCCGTCTATCTCGGCCAAGCGATCGAAGGCCAGGGCGATCCCGCCGCTGACCGACATGTGGGCGCCGAATCTGGGCATGTCCGGTTACCCTTTTTCCTCCTTGTCGAGCAGACGAAACGCGGCGCTCAGCTGTTTCTTTCCCTCCTCGGGAACCGTGATATACCGGCAAGCCAGCCGGATGGTTTTCGGGCTGTAGTCAGGGTTTGTCTCGACCACCTGCAGGCGCCTGATCACCGAATACAGGCCAACCACCTTCTTCGGCGCCTTGGGAATTTCCAGTTCCAGACTGACCATCATCGGCATGGCCCAGTTAAGCTGGGCCGGCGCCGCCAGCTCGCAGAGCATGCCCCCTTCGCTGAAATTGAGAATCTCGGCCGGATAACTGCCCGCCCCCTGGGCGAGAAGAGCGGTGGAGCCCGGGGCACTGTAGCGCTTGGCCACCCGCATGGCAAAGGGGGCGCAAACCTTGGCGATCAAGGCGCCCAATTCGTTCGGCGGGCAAGGGATGACGATATGCTCCTCGATCCCGTATCTTTTGATCTCTTCAAAAAAAGCCTCGTTCTGGCGCGAGGTAAAGAGAATGAAGTTGGTTCTCTGCTCTTCGGGAAGGGAAAGGCGTTGTTGCGCGAATTCGAGCCATTTTTCGCTGGAAGATTCCTTTGAGAAGAGAACCAGGTGGTAGCGGGCATCTTCAATCAGCTCCATGGCCTCCGTGGCGTCAACGGCCTCGGAGATCACGGCATCGCTAACCGTGACCTGGATTCTGGTCCGGATGATCCGTCGCATACTGGCAGAACTGTCCATGATGATGATATTTCTCGCCATCCTCTAACTCCTTCTGGATTTATGGAACTTTTCCCTGGAAAATGAGAGCATCACCCGCGGTTTTCTCGTGGCTGATTCCACCTGTTGCGATCCTGTTTGACAAGATATGGAATATCAAAAGAAAAGTAAATCTAAATTCCTTTGCAAATCCTGGCGGTTTTAAATCCCCCCTTGGGCGGCTTCCGGTTTAATGTAATTACGAGTCCGAGCCATTGCGGGCCGCATTTTTTCCCGCCGGCCAGCCTCTGCCCAACGCCTTGAACAGGGCGACCAGACTGGTGAAAACGGAAATGGCCAAGCCTCCCCGCCGGGGCGGTTGGCTGCTACGGCCATGGGGCTATGGTCTGGCCATGCCGATGGAGAAGCAGTCCATGCCGCATCCGCTACTAGCCCGTCTGACCGTGCGCCTCCGTGATCCGATCCGACAGCAACCAGTTCATCATTGGGCCGGCCAGTATCGAGGTTATCAAGGCCATGACAACGATGGCCACAAAGATGCGGTCGTCAATCACCCCGGCGGCCCGACCCACCCCGGCCAAAATGATGCCCGTCGCCCCACGGGCATTCAGTCCGAAGGCAATGGCCCAAGCCTCCCGGTCTATGGGCATCCGGGCCATCTTGACGCCCAACAACACTCCGAAAAGTTTGCTGGCCAGGGCAACCGCCAGAATGACCAGCACCGGTTGCCAATCGAAGTTGGTCAGGTAGTTCGTACTCATCCCCATGGAGATGAAGTAGATGGGCGCGAAGAAACTGACCGCAAAACGCATGATCACGTCGTGGGCCTTCTGGTGTTCATCGCCCTGCCCGCCTAACGCGGCGCCGACCAGAAAAGCCCCCAGAAAGGCGTGGATACCCAGGGCCTCCGTAATGCTGGCCGCTACCAGAATAACCAGGGCGGTCACCGCGATGAAGCCGCTCGGCCAGGCGAGGTGCTGTTTGAGCCAGCGCAAGGCTCGCGGGCCCAGCCAGCGGCCCACTCCGAGGATCAGGACGAACACGAGGGCCACCAGAGCGATGCTCATGGGCAGGCTGGTTGCGTTCGCCGAGCCGGACGGGGCGATGTCGCTCAGGATGATGGCGAATAACGTCCAGTTGATCAGGTCATCCACGATGGTGGCGGTCATGCACATGGTTCCGATCCCGCCGTTGAGCAACCCCAGATCCATCAGAATCCGGGCGAGCACCGGGTTGGCAGAATTCGCCAGGTTCATGCCGACGAACAGGGCAAAGGCGAAGAAGTGGGCCTGCACCGCCTCTCCCCAGAAATCGTTGGGCAAGGCATAAACCAGGGCCAGCCCCGCGGCAATCGGGACCAAGGTGCCGACCAAGCCGATCAGCGCGGCTTTCCGCCCCAATTTTCGGAGGTCGGAAATGTTCGTCTCCAAGCCGGCAATGAAGAGGAAAAACAACATGCCCAGCTTGATGGAGGCATCGCGCGCTATCGCCACACTGGCCGAGGAGGTGAACAGCCACGCGAACAGGCCGGGCGCCAGCAGGCCGAAAACGGTGGGGCCCAAGATGATCCCGCCGATCATCTCGCCCAGCACGGCCGGCTGCTTGAGCCGCCGCATGAATTGTCCGAACAGCAGGGCAAAGCCAAGCATCACCGAAATCTGAAGCGCGAACTTGACAAATTCTTGGGAAGTCATGGCCATTTCTCTTGGAAAAGCAAAAACCTGATGGGAATGACAAGAAACTCAGGGAAGCATCCAGCTTTTTGTGGCTGGCTTCCGGATCCCGCGATACTTGCTGATAGGATAGGGAATATCAAAGGAAAAGTAAACCGATTGCTATTCCAGCAAACCCTGAAGCGCCGATGGCAACGGGGCGGAAAAGGTAAGCTCCCTGCCGCTTACCGGGTGGCTGAGGCGCAGGTTCGCTGCGTGCAGAGCCTGGCGGGGGATGCGGAGGAGGGCGTGATCGGCACTGCTCAACCGGTTTTCCTGAAAACGGAGGAAAAGCTGTTCGTCCACCCCGTAGAGCTTGTCGCCCACCACGGGAAAGCCCAGGTGCAACAGGGTGGCCCTGATCTGATGGCAGCGGCCGGTGTGCGGCATTGCTTCCAGCAGGCTCAGGCCGTGGTCGTCGCCGACGAAAGCGAGGCGCCGGAAGGTGGTGCTGGCCTCCACGGCCCCGGGCGGCGCATCCTGCTGTTCGGGATAGAACCGCATCTTCTTGCGGATCGCGCTGTCCGGGTCCAGCCCCAGCCAGCCCGAGGCCTCCACGGGAAGAAAGCTCGTCTCCGGGAAATCCCCTTCCACCACCAGATAGACCTTCTCCACCAGACGCTGGGCAAACTGCTCCTGACCCAGGCGGGCAGCCGCCTTGTTCTTGGCCACCAGCACGAGGCCGGAGGTCTCCCGGTCCAAGCGGTTGATGAGCCGCGGCTCGGCAAGACCATGATTGTGTTTGAGCAGGGCCCAGAGGGTGTGGGCAAAGAAGCGGCCGCCGGGATGGCAGGGCAGAGGCGCTGGTTTGTCGATCACCAGCAGGTCGTCATCCTCGTGAATGACGGTGTAGTTGCGGTCGACTTCTGGTTCCGTCAGAGCGGGCATCAGGTAGACGAGCAGGTCGCCCTGGGCCAGGAGTTCCTCACCCCGGGCGGCGCCATCGTTCAACAGGAAACGGTCCGCCGTCAGCTCCGCCCGCCATTGCTCCCTGCTCCGGTAGGTGAAGCGGTGGCTGACAAAATCGAGGAGCTGCTGTCCGGCCTGTTGGGGCCCGATGCGCACCGAGTTTTTTCTCTCCATCATTGCCCGGCCATTTGCGGGAATCACGAAATCGTTACCCCAGCGCAAGCCGGGGTCCATAAATCCATAAGTGCTGGATTCCGGCCTGCGCCGGAATGACATGGGAATTGAGAATGCCAGGGAAATTTTTGCATGGAGGCGTTACGAGCCCGAGCCATTGCGGGGTGCGTCTTTTTCCGCCGGCCAGCCCCCGCCCAACGCCTTGAACAGGGCGACCAGATTGGTGGCAACGGTGCGGCTGGACTGGGCCAGGGCATCCTCGGAGGCATAGAGGGAGCGCTGGGCATCGAGCACGGCGAGAAAATCACTTTCCCCCGCGGTATAAAGGGAGGTGGCCAGCTCCACCGCAGTGCGATTGGCCGCCACGGCCAAAACCATGGCCTGGCGATGCTCCTCCTCCTTGGTCGAGGCGATCAGGGCGTTTTCCACCTCCCGCAGGGCATTGAGCACTGTCTGCTCGTAGGCCAGAAGCTCCTCCTCCTGGACGGCCTTTTTCAGTTCGAGATTGGCGCGGCTACGGCCCATATCAAAAAGCGGCCAGTTTAGCGAGGGGCCGATGGACCAGGCGGTGCTGGCCCGGTTGAGGGTGGAAGACAAGGTGGCATTCTGGAGGCCCAAACCGCCTGCGATGGTGAATCTGGGAAAGAGATCGGCCTTGGCCACCCCGATCCGGGCGGTGGCGGCATGGATCTGCGCTTCCGCCCGGCGGATGTCCGGCCGCCGCAGGAGCAGTTCCGAAGGCAGACCAGGCGGCACTTCGGCCAGGGCCGCTGGCAGGGGGGCGTCCGGGGTCAGCTCGGCCAGCAGGGTAGCTGGTTCTCCGCCCAGCAGCAGACCCAGGCTGTAGATCGTTTGCCGGATCTGCGCCTCAAGGAGCGGGATCTGCCCGGCCGTGGTGGCGGCCAGCGCTTCCGCCCGCACCACATCGAGTTTGCTGACAAACCCTACCTTGAAACGCTGGCGGGTCAGTGCGGCGGTGTGTTCCTGGGCTCTGAGGTTTTCGTGGGCAAGGGCGAGCCGCTGCTGGAGGGAGCGAAGATTGAGGTAGTTGTTGGCCACCTCTGCACTCAGGCTTACCAGCAGATCGCTCCGGGTTTCCAGGGCCGCGTCAAGATCGGCGCTTGCCGCTTCGATTTCGCGCCGTATTCCGCCGAAGAGATCAATCTCCCAGCCGGCATCAAACCCCATCCTGTAGAGACTTCCGGTTACATTTTCGCCGCCGGTCCCGGTCGACGGGGTCCGGCTGCGCCTATAGGAGGCAGCGGTATCCACGGTCGGGCCGAGGTCCGCCCCGGCGATACCCAGGGCGGCGCGGGCCTGGCGGATGCGGCTTTGGGCCAGACGCAGGTCCAGATTGGCCTGGATGCTCCGCTCCACCAAAGAGGTGAGCCGGGGATCGTTGAAGGCCGTCCACCACTGGGCCAGGTTCTGTTCCGCCGTCGCGGTTACGGGCGCGGCAGCGGTTTGTCCCAGCCATTGAGCGGAAACCTTTGCCTCCGGGCGCTGGAAATCAGGGCCCAGCATGCAGCTGGTCAGAAGGGGCAGGCAGAGGCAAAGGGCCAGGCTGGTCCGGTACGGTGTCGGGATCATGGGGTTACTCCTTGAAAATATGATGGTCTCGTAAAAAGGGAAAAAGGTCACAGGTCAGCGACTCAAAATCAAATGGTTACGCAGCGACAACCGTTGTAATCGCGGTTTTTTGCGATTTCAACAAAAGATGAGCCAAGATGAAGGACATTGTTTTATTTAATAACTATCCAGCTCGGAGCAGGGAGATAAAGATAACCTCCGAACTGTAATTGTGCAGCAGTGCCGCAGATGCTAGGAAGAGGTCGGCGATGTGTGCTGGTGCACATGAGCCGGCCGATGACAACGCAGATGTGGCGGTGCTGCACAATTACCTTACTCATAACGCAGGGCCTCGATGGGATCAAGCCGCGAGGCCTTCCAGGCCGGGTAAAATCCGAAGATGATCCCCACCCCGGCTGAAACCAGCACCGCCGCGGCAATGGCGGCAGGCGAGGTCTCCACCGGCCACTTGAGCAGAAGCTGCACCAGCAGGGAGCCGCCGTGGCCCAAGACAATGCCCATGGCCCCGCCGGTGAGGCAGAGGACCACCGCCTCTACGAGAAACTGGCGGAGGATGTCTCTTCCCCGGGCGCCCACCGCCATGCGCAGCCCTATCTCCCGGGTGCGTTCGGTAACCGAAACCAGCATGATGTTCATGATTCCCACCCCGCCCACCAGCAGGGAGATCATGGCCACGGCCAGGAGCAGGTTGGTCATCAGTTTGGTGGTGGTGGAGAGGGTGTTGGTGAGCTCGGCCATGTCTCGGATGTTGAAATCGTCCGGCTCCTCGGCCCGGAGGCGGTGCCGTTCCCGAAGCACCTCGGAGATCTGGTCGATGGCCAGGGTGATCTCCGCCGAATTGTTGGCGGAGGCCATTATCTGGTCGATATTGGCAAAGCGCACCGGCATGGGATTATCGGCCTGCTGGACACTGGATTGTTCGGGGTAAAGGGCAAGCTGCTCCGTGGGGTACAGATTGGCCAGGGTATTCACCGAGTCGGTTACGGCGGCGGGACTCTGGTTGGCGGTGGCCAGGCTGGCGCCGGTGACCCGGTATTTGATGGTGGTCCAGGGCGCCAGGATGACATCGTCCTGATCGAAGCCCATCATGTTGGCCCCCTTGGCGGCGAGTACCCCGACCACCCTGAAGGAGATGTTTTTGATCCGGATCTCCTTGCCCACCGGCGACTCGCCGTCGAAGAGTTCCCGGACCAGGGTGTGGCCCAGGAGGCAGACCCGGTTGCCGTTTAAGACGTCCCGGTCGCTGAAGGGCTCGCCTTCGGCCAGGTTGCTCCAGTCCTGCACGTCAAGGTAGGCCGGGGTGGTGCCGTAAATGGAGTTTGGAATCCAGTTGCGGTTGCCGTAAACCACCTGGGACCGGGCTCGGACCATGGGCGTGGCGTTACGCACCGCCGGGCATTCCCGCAGGATGGCCTGGCAGTCTGCCGGGGTCAGGGTGGTGGTGGTGCCCGCCCCGTAGGAGATGCCGCCGCTCGACGCAGTGCCGGGCCGGATCACCAGGACGTTGGCCCCCATGCTGGCGATGGTTTTCTTGAGGGCCGCCGAGGCGCCCGCGCCGATCTCCATCATGGCGATGACCGCGCCCACTCCGATGATGATGCCCAGGGTAGTGAGCATGGCCTGCATCGGATTGCGGCGCAGGGCCTTGAAGGCGGTGCGGGCGGTGGCGTAGATTCTCATCTCGCGCCTCTCGGGGACTCGGGGGATGGGGCGGCAGCGGGCGCGTCGTCAAGGAGCAGCCCGTCTTCGATGCGGATTACCCGTTTGGCATGGCCGGCCACCTTGGGATCGTGGGTCACCATGATGATGGTGATGCCGTCCTCGGCATTGAGCCGCTCGAACATCTGGAGTACCTCTTCGCTGGTTCTGGAATCCAGGTTGCCGGTGGGCTCGTCGGCAAAGAGCACCGGCGGGCGGTTGATCAGGGCCCGGGCAATGGCCACCCGCTGCTGCTGGCCGCCGGAAAGCTGGGTCGGGTGGTGGTCCAGCCGGTCTGCCAGCCCCACCCGGCCCAGCATCTCGGCGGCCCGCTCCCGAGCCTCGCTGTCGCTCAGATCCTCGGCGGAGTAGGTGAGCGGCATGGCCACGTTTTCAAGGGCGCTGGTTCTGGCCAGCAGGTTGAAGCTCTGGAAAACGAAGCCCAGCTTGCGGTTGCGGAGCAGAGCCCGCTCGTCGGCGGAGAGCTTGGAGGTCTCCTGGCTCTCCAGCCAGTATTCGCCCGCGGTGGGGCGGTCCAGGCAGCCCAGGATGTTCATCAGCGTTGATTTGCCGGAGCCGGACGAGCCGGTGAGCGCGATCATCTCCCCCTGGCTGATCGCTAAAGAGATGCCTTTCAGCACGGGCACGGCGATGTCGCCCATCTGGTAGGTCTTTTCGATATCGCGAAGGGTAATAAGTTCCATGGGCTGCTACCTGGTGCTGGAGGTGGAGCTGTTTCTGCCCCGGCGGATGTTCGGCAGGAACGGGTTGGCGCCTTCATTCCTGCCGTTGCCGGCGCTCGGGGTCCGTATCCCGGTGATCACTTCCATCCCCTCCCGCAGCTCCGCGCCCTCCACAACGGTATTGGCTCCGTCGCCGGCGCCGGTCCGGACTTCAATTTTACGGGGCTTTTGCTTTTCGTCCAGCATCCAGAGGGAGCCGGTGCTTTTTGGGTCGGCCGGGACCTGAGTCGAGGCTGGTTCCTTGTTTCTGCCCATTCCGCGCCGGTCTTCACCATTCTTGGCGGGCGGGCTCCAGCGCAGGGCTGCGTTGGGCGCCTGTAAAACATCGTTGAACTTTTGCAGCTGAAACTCGACATTGGCGGTGAGATAGGGCAAAAGGCGGCCGTCCGCGTTGTCGGTGGTGATCTCCACCGTGTAAGTCACCACGTTCTGGGTCATGGAGGCGTTGAGCCGGATCTTGCCTACCTCGCCCCGGAAGGTTTCACCGGGGAAGGCGTCCACCGTGAAGCTCACTGGCAGGCCGGGGCGGATTCTGCCGATATCCGCCTCGTTCACCGCCACCCAGACCTGGATGCGGGTGAGATCCTTGGCCAGCAGAAAGAGGCTCGGGGCGTTAAGGCTCGCCACCACGGTCTGGCCGATGTTGACCCGCCGGTCGATAATGATGCCCTTGACCGGCGAGGTGATGGTGCAGTAGCCGAGGTTGCGTCGGCTGCGGGCCAGCGCCGCTTCGGCCTGGCGGATTGCGGCCTGGCTGACCGCGACCTGGGCCAGCGCGGTTTTATACGCCGATTCGTAACCCTCGTAGCTCGATTGGGCAAGGGCCTGGGAGGGGCCGAGCAGCTGGGCCCGCTGCCAGTTCTGCTGTGCCTGGGTCAGGTCCGCCTGGGCTCGCTGCAAGCCGGCCTTGTTCGCCAGGAGCTGGGCCTCGGCCTGGGCCACGTCCGCCGCATAGAGCGAGTCGTCGATCCGGGCCAGGACCGTGCCCGCCTCAACCAGCGAGCCGTAGTCCACGGTCTTGCCCTTGGCGTCCCTGCCGAAGGAGAGGATCCGCCCGGCCACCTGGGCGCCGACGTTGATTACTTCTTCCGGCTCCACGGTGCCGGTGGCGTTGATGGCAACCGAGAGATTCCCACGCTTGAGCTTGGCGGTCCGGTAGGAAAGGTCGTTCCCCTGGCGGCGGATAAGCTGCCAGGCCGCCAGGCTACCGAAAAGCAGGACAACGGTCAGGATGATAAGGGATTTTTTGCCTGGGCGTTTCATGGGTAAACCTTATTGTCTGATTGTTGTGAATGTTGCGGGCGGAGCGCTTGGATCCCGGCCAGACTGAAGCGGGTGACATGGTCCGCCAGCTGCTCCACATCCTCAAGCAGGGGTTCAAGGTCGCAGATAGGGATGCCCTGCGCGGTTTTGCGGCGGCGGGCGTGCAAAAGCGGGCCGAAACACTGGGCCCGGATACTCATGGCGCAAAGCCGTACCTCGTGCTCCTCTGGTTTTTGCGCCAGCAACTCTCCGATCAGGAGAGTAAGCCCCTTGAAGATCGGCTCCACCGATTCCTGCATGGCATTGACCAGAAGACCGGTCGGGTTTGCCAGCTCTTTGTGGAAGATGTCAAACTCATGGCTTTTGGGGTCGATGATTCGCCGCATGATCGCCAGGATCCGTCCGCGCAGCCGCTCTTCAGCCGGGGCTTCCGGCGGAATTCCGCCATCCAGGGGGTAGGCTGTTAACGACTGGCTAAAGGCGTAGCGCCAGCTCTCCACATACAGCGCTTCCTTGCTGCCGAAATGATAGCTGATCGAGGCGGTGTTGGCCTTGGCCTGCCGGCAGATTTCGGCTATGGTCGCTGCCCGGAAGCCTTTGCGGGCAAAGATTTCCCCGGCGGCGGTCAACAGGTTTTGCCTGGTTTCCTGGCCGTCGCTTCGTTGTTTGCGCACGGATTGATTCCTTTGGTGGTTCGATTCATTTTCGGCATTTAGTTACGGATAATTAAGTTAAATATATATTTGATTTATTTGCTCTGCCTCGTCAAGCGGTTTTTGGGGTTGGCTTTCCTCCGGCTATCCTATGAAACAGGGGGGAAATGTGTTACAGAGTCTGCATGGATAGAGAGCTGAAAGAACAGGTGTCGCAGGGCGGGCAACCCGATCTGCGCGATCTTGCCCCGGATGAGCTGCGCGCCTTTGTCGTCTCCCTGGGGCTGCCCGCCAGGCGGGGTGGGCAGATCTTTGCCCGGCTGCACAGGCCAGGAGTCCACGATTTTTCCCAGCTCGGGATCGGCCGGGAGGTGACCGCCCTGCTGGCGGGCCATGCCACCATGAGCAGCCTTGTCCCTGCCGCGGTGGAAAGGTCAACGGACAGCACCGAGAAATTCGCCTTCCGGCTTGCGGACGGCGCAATGATCGAGAGTGTGCTCATCCCCGAGGATGGCCGCCACACCCTGTGTATCTCCTCCCAGGCGGGCTGCGCCATGGGCTGTCGTTTTTGCCTTACCGGGGGGCAGGGTTTCACCCGCAACCTGCACCCCGCCGAGATCGTGGGTCAGGTGCTGGCGGTGATGAACCACATGGTTGTGGGCGGGATCAAGCGGGCCACGCCGCGGGAGCTGCTCAACAATCTGGTTTTCATGGGCATGGGCGAGCCCCTGGCCAATTACGACAATTTGCTGACCGCGCTGAGGATCCTCATGGATGACCAGGGCCTCGGCTTTTCCCAGCGGCGGATCACCGTCTCCACCTGCGGGATCGTGCCGCGCATGGACGATCTGGGCCGGGACATCCGGGTCAATCTGGCCGTCTCGCTGCATGCCGCCGATGACGCGGTCCGCAGCCGCCTGATGCCGGTGAATATGACTTACGGGCTGGCAGAGCTGCTCGCCGCCTGCCGCCGCTATCCGCTGGGGAAAAAGAAGGTGATTCTTTTTGAGTATATCATGCTCAAGGGGATAAATGATTCATTGGCGGATGCGCATCTGCTGGCGGAAAAGCTGCAAGGCATCCCCAGCCGGATCAACCTGCTGCCCTACAACGGTTCCGGGGAGTCGGAGTATGCCTGCCCCGAGACGGCGCAGACCCTGGCCTTTCAGAAGGTGCTGCGCGAGGCGGGTTTCAACACCTTTATCCGCCAGAGCCGGGGCGCGGATATCTCCGCAGCCTGCGGCCAGCTGGCGGGTAATCACGCCCCAGCACCGGATCTGCGTTGTCATCAGCCTGCTCATGTGCGCAAGCACACTTCGCAGGCTTCTTCCTAGCATCTCCGGCACAGGGGCGTGATTACCAAGTAAGGGCTAAAACGATTGCCGGAAGGTGCAGCGGCGGCAGAGGGGCTCGCTGAGGCGCCGCTGGAAAAAGCCGGTGCGGATGGTAACGGCGCGGGGGCTATCAATAATTTCGGCCAGGGATTGTTCGTGGATGTTGCCCAGGGGGATATCCGCTTCGGCATCGAGACAGCAGGGGACCACGGTGCCGTCCACCAGGATGGCGACATGATCCCGCAATCCCCGGCAGGTGCCCTGGTCGCCCAGATCGGGGGCAGGGGAATGGGGCCAGGTGAAGCGACCGTTCTGGCTTAAGAAAACTCCGGGGGCCAGGGTGAGGCCGTGGCCGGGGGTGAGCCTGTCGGCCAGCGGCCCGGGCAGGGCGAAAAACTCTTCCAGCGCCTTGAGGATGGGGGCGTTGGGGGAGGGGAGGCCGGTATCCGTGGCTGGCAGATTCCAGAACCGCAGGCTGACCAGTAACCCGGTGGTCTCGGCTTTCCGGAGAAAGGCGAAAATCCCGGCCAGGTAGCCGGAACGGGCTGGTCCGGTATCCTGCTCGCTGAAGCTGTGCAGGGAGATGTTGACCTGGCGCAGGGCCGGGCTGGCCAGTAAAAGTCCCTGGCGCTGGGGCAGCAGGGTGCCGTTGGTGGTCAGATTGATCTTGAGGGAGTGCTTCTGGCAGAGGACGAGGATTTCGCCAAGCTCCGGGTGCAGCAACGGCTCGCCCAGCACATGCAGGGCAAGATGGTCGGTGTGTCCTTCGATCTTGCCAAGGATGGCGCGGAACTCCTCCGGGGGCATGCAGGCTTTGGCCCGGCTGCTTTGGGGGCAGAAGCTGCAGGAAAGATTGCAGCGGTTGGTGATCTCGAGGTATATCTTCTTGAATTTTTTCAAGGACTGCGGGATCAATCAAAAATTTCTATGTCGCCATGTTTGCATTCGGCACAGCGGAGCATGGGGTCGATTTTTGCAAAGGCAATCCGCCAGCCCTGTTCGCGGATGATTTCGGCGAGATTTTTTTCACATTCGGAGCAGAGCCAGCGGTCGCCCTGGGGGGTAACAAAAAGTTTCATTCTTTTCACCTTGAGGCGAAGGGGATAGGAGCATCGCCGGTTGCGGCTTGGCGGCGATGGGGTATTATTGCTCCGGCAACATAGTTGAAATCGGGGAATGCGGCAAGAAGTCAGTCTGTTCTCCCCCCCATTTGTCCTGCCGCGCCTCGCAGACGGGGGCGGAAAAGACGCGGGAACTGTCTGAGGGCAAAGCCCGAGTTTTTCCGCGTCCCGCCCTCGGCGAGAAGTAAGGGAAGCCCGCAGGGCCAAGACTGGTTGGGGTGCCTTTTTCTTGTTTCTTCTTTTGGGCACGCAAAAGAAGAAAGAAAACACCAGGAAGGCTAGCGCCACTTTCTCCGTAATTTTCGGATGAATCAGAAAAGGATAATCCAGACATGGCGGCAAAAAAATTCTACGCAATCTTGGCCGGGCGAGTGCCCGGCATCTACGATAACTGGCCCCAGGCCCAGGCCCAGGTCAGCGGTTTCCAGGGCGCCAGATTCAAGGGCTTTGCCACCCGGGCTGAGGCCGAGGCCTGGCTGCAGAACCCCACCTCCGGCCAGGGCAGGGTGGGCAGTGCCAAGGGTGCGAGTAAATCCGGGCCTGCGGCAGACTCCGACACCTCCCCCAGGGAGGGCGTGGTCTGCATCTACACCGACGGCGGGGCCCGCTATAATCCCGGGCCCGGCGGCTACGGCATCGTTCAGGTCTACAATGGCCAGCTTAAGGAGCTGTGCGGCGGCTTCCGTCTGACCACCAATAACCGGATGGAGCTGATGGGCTGCATCGTGGCCCTGCGCGCCCTGGAGTGCCGCGACCGGCCGGTGCTCCTCTACTCCGATTCCAGCTATGTGGTGAACGGGATCAGCAAGGGCTGGGCCAAGAGCTGGCGGAAACGGGGCTGGATCAAGGCGGACCGGCAGCCCGCGGTCAATCCCGATCTCTGGGGCCAGTTGCTGGAGCTCATCGAGGGGCTGGACATCACCTTCAACTGGGTCAAGGGCCACAATGGCCATCCCTTTAACGAGCGCTGCGATGAACTGGCCGTGGCCTCGGCCCGCCAGCCGGATCTGCCGGTGGATGAAGGGTACAAGGGGTGAACGAAAAAGAGAATCGCCTCATGGAATCCTGGCGCAGGCAGCTGGCCCGGGAATACCGCCATCTCTGCTGGCTGTACCGGTTGCGGTTGCGGCTGCCGCTCTTTGAGATCCGCGAGGGCCAGAGCCGGGCCGGCGCCTGGTCGCCGGGGCTGGACACCCTCAGCCTCGCCTCCTGGCTGATCCGGGATCATGCCTGGGATGTGGTGCTGGAGGTGCTGAAGCACGAGATGAGCCACCAGTATGTCCAGCAGATCCTGGGCCGGGGGGGCGAGCTGCCGCACGGCCCGGCCTTTCAGGAGGCCTGCGACCGGCTGGGGGTGCATCCCGAGTTCCGCGCCGCCCAGGGGGCAATCCCGCGCCTGCTCCGCGTGGCAGGGGGGCAATCCGGGGGTATGCTGGCCAGGGTGGAAAAGCTGTTCGCCCTGGCCCAGAGCGCCAACGAGCATGAGGCTGCCCTGGCCATGGCCAAGGCCAACGCCATCCTCCGCCGCTGCAATCTGGAACGGCTCGACCGGCAGACGGCCACCGATTACGACTACCTGATCATCCACCCGGGCACCAAGCGGATCGCTGCGCACCAGCGGGCCATGGCCGCGCTCCTCAAGGATTTCTTCTATGTCAACGTGGTTATCGCCCAGCAGTTTGAGGCGCAAAGCGGCGAAACCCTGCGGGTGATCGAGCTGACCGGGGCCAGGGAGAACCTGGCCGTGGCCGAGCATGTCTATCATTTTCTCAGCCACCGGCTGGCATATCTCTGGCGGGAATTTCGGAAAAGCACCGGGGCGACGGGTCGGGAGAAGAATTCCTATTGGCTCGGGGTACTCAACGGTTTTCGGGAAAAGCTACTGCTTCAGGACCGGCAGGAGCAGGGGGCCAGGCGCGCCACTGGCGGCCAGAGCGAAAGCAGCCTGATCTGCGCCGCCGATCCGGGGCTGATCCGCTACTACCGGGCCCGCTATCCCCGCCTCCGCACCGTGCAGCATCACGGGCCGCGGGTGTATGCCGATACCTATCAGGCCGGCCAGCAGGAGGGCAAACAGCTGATCATCCACAAGGGGGTCGGGGCAGAAGGCGGCAACACGGGGTTGTTGCTGGCGGAAGGCTAGTTGGTCTTTCTATACCGCAGCGCCAACCCTTTGAGGAAATTGCGGAGAAACTGGTCGCCGCATTCCTTGTAGTTTTTGTGCCCGGCCTTGCGGAACAAGGCGGAGAGTTCGGGTTTCGAAACCGGATTGCCGCTCTGTTGCAAAATGGCGAGCATGTCCTCTTCTTTAAGTTCCAGGGCGATGCGGAGTTTTTTCAGGATGGCGTTGTTGCTGAGTACCCCGGCTGCTTGTGGCTGTGGTGCCGGCTTGCCTTCCTGCCTGCCGCGCCGGGAAACAATGAGGCCGCTCAAAAAATCTTCCATCAGCGTATCCGGGCAGGGGGCAAAGCCTTTTTCCTCTTCTTTTTTCAGGAGATTACTAATCTTGTCCTCGGCAACCGTCTGCCCGGAGAGGCTGAAGATCTCCGTCATGGCCGCCGGAGAGAGGGCCAGGGCATACCGCACCCCGCGCAACACGTCGTTGTTTGTCATTTTTTATCCTTGAGTAAAGCCCCGAGCGCGGCAAAGGGATTAGAGGTGGCGATCGCTTCCGGTTTTCCCCCAGGTTTCAAGGCGCCATAGGCGTCGGCAACGCTCTGGCGATCGTGCTCGTTGTCATGGCAGTAGAGGCACAGCAACTCCCAGTTGCTGCCGTCGGGCGGGTTATTTTCGTGGTTGTGGTCCTTGTGGTGGACCGTGAGGTCGCTCAACTTCTTGCCGCTGAATTCCCGGCCGCACCTGCCGCAGACCCAGGGATACATCTTGAGCGCTTTCTCCCGGTAGGTCTGCGCTCGTTTTTCCTGCGCCCGCTGGGCCTCGGAGAGCATGTCGGATTTGGTCGGTGGGGTCATGGCTGTCTGATCCTGTGGCGGAAAAGAGGGGGAACCGTTGGGCTTTAAAGTCCTGACCGGTATGGCTTAATCCCGGGAGAATTGCTGATTGTCAGATTACCTGCAACACCACATCGATCACTTCGCCCTGCCTGATCTTAAAACCCCTTACCGGCTCCACTCCCGCCATCAGGCTGACGATAACATAAGTCATGCCGGGGTCATGGGCCAGGCGGATATCCTCCACCGAAGGCCGGGCCGGGGTTTCCGGGTGGGAGTGGTACACCGCCGCCACCTGCAACCCCTCCTCCCGCATTTGGCGGATGACGGCGAATTGGTCCGCCGGGTCCATGCTGTAGTGATCGGGCGCGGCATCGATGTTGCGCAACTCGAAATGCCGGCAAACCACCCCATCCCTGGCGGCCAGATAGCCGCAGGCCTCGTTGGGCTCTTCCCGCCGGCCGTGCGCCAGCAAGGCGGTCAGGATCTTTTGTTCAATCTGCAAGGTCATCGCCATCTATCCTTACGATTTGGGTTTGCCGGAGGGTTTTTCTTCCGTTTGGCCGCGCTCGATAAACATCTCGTCGAGGTGGATGGAGGCCATCTCCAGGTAAGGGTCCATGGTCAGGGCAATCTTGAAGTTGTGGGCCGCCTCGTCGTAACGCTTAAGCTTGCGCAGGTTGACCCCGAGGTTGGCGAAATCGATGGCCGAACCGGGCTCGATCTCGATGGCCCGGGTAAAGTGAATGACCGCGGTTTCGTATTCAGCCAGCTTAAAGTGGCAAAAGCCCAGCAGGTTGTGGATATCCGCCCGCTCTTCGTCATGCTCGATCCCCTGCCGCAACTCCCTGATCGCTTCGGGGTACAACCCCATGTCCTTCAGGCATTCCCCCAGGAAGGAGTAGATGTAGGGAAGATCCTCGGCTTCGGGCGCAAGTTCCAGGGAGCGGTGGAAATGGCGGATGGCCTCGTCGAAGCTGGCCATGGCCGCCTTCTTCTTGCCCAGGAAAAACTCGATAAAATAGGCCTGGGGCAGCAGCGCCCCCATCTTTTCCAGCTGCTCGATCTGGGCGGCCGGATCGCTGATCTGCTCGTGGGCCAGCTTGGCGGCGAACAGCCCGGCGTTCTTGCTCATCGAGCGCTCCCTAAAATGGGCCCCCGGCACGATGGTGTAGATCGCCGGAATCCGCAGCTGCGGGTGCATGGTGTCGATCAGCAGCACCTCCATGTCCAGCTTGGCCAAGGCCGCCAGGCAGCGGTCGATCTCCACCCGCATGTTGTTGTCGGAGAGATCGGGCAGGTCGTTTAGGTTCACGGTTTGGCCGGGATGGATGATGTAGTCCACCTCGTCGAGGGAGAGCGGCTTGGGCAGGCCGCTGGCCAGGTAGTTGGATTTGCTGTGAAAATCGCCGGAGAGCTGGGCCACCTCGGTGAGCGCCCGGATCAGGGCCTTGTTTGGTTCCGGGGTGGTGCCGGCGGTATAGACGATCTCGCTGGTCTCGGGAAAGGTGGAGGGGTCGATGGCCAGGGCGCCCACCGTGGGAATGCCGGTATTCAGGGAAAAATCGTTGAGATAAACCTCAATCCCGTGGCGGGTGAATTTGTCCAGCAGCTCGATCGCCACCGGATCGGTGAGGGACGCGGGATCGATCCGCGGGGCCTTGATCCGCTCGCGGGTGATCAGGGCGCAGACATGGCGCTCAACGATCTCGGCCAGCCCTTGCAAAATCGCCTCTTCGTAAGAGTTGCCCGCGGAAGGGCCGTTGAATTCATTGATCGCATAGAACCAGGAATAGGGCACCAGGACCATTTCCCCTCGGTTGAGGCTGGTGGCCCAGGCCCAGCGGATGGGGATATCATCGATCAGCTCGGCCAGGGTTTCCTCCGAGGTGGTTTCATCGTGGACCGACTTAAGCAGGTAGGAAAGCGGCAGCAGGGGCAGCCCCTCGTCCTTGAGCTCGCCGTAGGTGGCCAGGAGGAAATTTTTCGGGTTTTGCCGAAAGCTGTAAAAGCTGAAGCGCTCGACCAGCTCCATGCAGGCGCTGGCCTGGGATTGGGCCGGAGTGCAGCCCTTGCCCAGCTGCTTTTTGTTGCGGATGACCTCGAAGGCCTCCCGGCCGCAAACGCTGAAGTAAACCGGAATATCCAACCGGCCGGTGTCCACCCGCTGCACATCGCTTAAGATATCGAGCTTGACCTCGGCCAGGCGCTGCTTGAGCCTGGCGATGGTCTCCTCGGGGGTGCAGACCTTGTCCTGGTCGTAGGTGTAATTTTTCCGGCAATCCCCGTAGGTGATGGGTGCGGGCATCGGCGGGCGGCGGGCGGTCTTGCGCATGGTTGTTCCTTGGGTTCGCTGGTCTTTGGATGGACAGTAAATAATGAAGCCGGAATATGCCCAAGCTGTTTTTTCTTGTCAAGTGTTCAGTATTACAAAGTGGTAACCGGGCGAAAACTCTGGGGCAACTATCCCTGTTTCCAAAAAGATACGGAGGCGGGCCTTAATTCGTGTCCAATTCATCCGCAGCCCCCTGGTTGTGCCGCTGCCCGGCAAAGCGGCGGCGGAGCCAGGTCTGCATCTGGTCCAGATAAAGATAGACCACCGGGGTGATATAAAGGGTTAAAAACTGGGAGAGGATCAGGCCGCCCACCACCGCCATCCCCAGGGGGCGACGGGCCTCGGCCCCGGCCCCGAAGCCCAGAGCGATGGGCAGGGTGCCCATCAGTGCCGCCATGGTGGTCATCATGATCGGCCGGAAACGCAGGACGCAGCCCTCGTAAATGGCCTCGGCCGGGCTTTTGCCTTCCAGCCGCTGGGCGTTTAAGGCGAAGTCGATCATCATGATCGCGTTTTTCTTAACGATGCCGACCAGCATAATGATCCCGACAAAGGCGTAGAGGCTCAGGCTGGTGCGGAAGATGAGCAGGGTCAGCAGCGCTCCCACCCCGGCCGAGGGCAGCCCGGAAAGAATGGTCAGCGGATGGATGAAGCTCTCATACAGGATGCCCAGGACGATATAGATGACCAGGATGGCCATGACCAGCAGAAAGAGCATGCCCTTGCTGGAGGATTGAAACTCCTGGGCTGAGCCCTTGAAGGCGGTGGTCAGCGAGGCGGGCGGCCGCAGCCCGGCCATGGCCCCGTTGATCTGCTTGACCGCCTCTCCCAGCGCTACTCCAGGTTCAAGGTTAAAAGAGATGGTGACCGAGGGCAGCTGGCCGGTATGGTTGACGGTTAAGGGGCCGAGGTTGCGGCGCAGGGTGGCGACCCCGGATAGCGGCAGCAAACGGCCGGAGGCGGAACGGAGATAGAGTTTGCCCAGAGCCTCGGGTGAGGTCTGGTATTGCGGTTCAACCTCCAGGATGACCTGGTACTGGTTGGCGGCGGTGTAGATGGTGGAAACCTGGCGGGAGCCGTAGGCGTCGTAAAGGGTGGACTCGATCTGTTCCGCAGTGATCCCCAGACTGCGGGCCTTGTCGCGGTCGATCTCCACCACCACCTGGGGATTGGTGATTTGCAGGTCGCTGCTGACATCCTGCAGGATCGGCAGGCTCTTCAGCCTGTCCTCGATCATCGGCGCCCACTCCTGCAGCTCGTCGCGGTCGGTGCCCTGGATGGTGAACTGATAGAGGCTCTTGGTGACCTGGCCGCCGATCCGGATCACCGGCGGATTTTGCAGGAAGACCTTGATCCCCGGCACCATGGCCAGTTTTTTGCGCAGCGACTGGATGATCTCCTCCACCCCCTGCTCGCGCTCGGCGCGAGGCTTCAGGGCCAGAAAGAGCCGGCCGGAGTTGTTGGTCGGATTGGAACTGCGTGCCCCCACCGAGGACATGAACTGGCCCACTGCCGGCTCTTGGGCGATGATGGCCGCCACTTCTTGCTGGTGTTCGACCATGGCGTCGAAGGAGATCCCCTGGGCACCCTCGGTGACGATGGAGATCCGGCCGGTATCCTGGCTGGGGATGAACTCCTTGGGCGCGGCCCGGTACATCCAGACGGTAACCCCGATCAGCAGAATGGAGAGGATCAGCATCCCGCGGCGGAAACGCAGCGCCTCCTTGAGGCTCCACTCGTAGGCGGCCAGCATCGCGGCAAAAAAGCGCTCGGAGAGGGCGTAGAGGCGGCCATGCTCGGCTGCGGCCGGCGGCTTGAGAAAGCGGCTGCAGAGCATGGGAGTCAGGGTCAGGGCGACAAAACCCGAGATCAGCACGGCCACGCTGATGGTCACCGCGAACTCGTGGAGCAGCCGACCCATGATCCCGCCCATGAAGAGCAGGGGGATGAAAACCGCCGTTAGGGAAAGGGTCATGGAGAGGATGGTGAAGCCGATTTCTTTGGCGCCGTCCAGAGCGGCCTGAAGCCTGCTTTTGCCCATCTCCATGTGGCGGACGATATTCTCCAGCATGACGATGGCGTCGTCCACCACAAAGCCCACCGACAGGGTGATGGCCATCAGCGAGATGTTGTTGAGGGAATAACCCAGCCGTTCCATGACCGCAAAGGTGCCGATAATCGACAGGGGCAGGGCCAGGCTGGAGATGATTGTGGCCGAAAGGTTGCGCAGAAAAAGGAAGATCACCAGCACCACCAGGACGACCGCGAGGTAGAGGGTGAACTTGACATCGGCCACCGATTCGCGGATCGATTCGGAGCGGTCGTAAAGCACGGTGAGGTTTACCGAGGCGGGGATCTGCTCCCGGAAAGCGGGGAGCAGCTTGCGGATATTGTCCACCACCTCAACGGTATTGGTGCCGGGCTGCCGCTGGATGGCCAGGACGATGGCCCGGGTGTCGTTCAGCCAGCCCGGGGTCTTGTCACTCTCGACGCTGTCGATGACCCGGCCAAGCTGGTCCAGACGGACCGGCGCTCCGTTGCGGTAGGCGACGATCAAGGGCCGGTAGGCGGCGGCGTCTTTCAGCTGGCCGCTGGCCTGGATGGTGAGGGCCTGGTACTTGCCCTGCAGGGTGCCGGTGGGCAGATTGACATTGCCCTGGCCGATGGCCTCGGCCACTTCGCTGACCGCGATGCCGGTGGCGGCCAGGGCCTCGGGGTTTACCTGCACCCGGACCGCGTATTTTTGGGCGCCGTTCACCTGGACCTGGGCTACCCCGCTGATCATGGAGATCCGCTGGGCCATCATGGTCTGGGCGTATTCGTCCACCTGGGAGAGGGGCAGGACCGCGGAACTCAAGGCCAGATAGAGGACGGCCTGGTCGGCCGGGTTGACCTTGGAATAAGTGGGCGGGCTTGGCAGCTCGTTTGGCAGGAGCCGTTGCGCCTTGGAGATGGCGGTCTGGACGTCCAGGGCGGCGCCGTCCAGATCCCGGTCCAGGGAAAACTGCAGGGTGATGCTGGTGCTGCCCTGGCCGCTGGTGGAGGTCATGGAATCCAGGCCGGCAATGGTGGAGAATTGTTTCTCCAGCGGGGTGGCCACGGCCGAGGCCATGGTCTCGGGGCTGGCCCCCGGCAGGTTGGCCGTTACCTGGATGGTCGGGAAATCGACGCTGGGCAGCTCGCTGACCGGTAAAAGCCCATAACTCATCAGGCCGAAGATCAGGATCCCCAGCATGACCAGAACGGTGGTGACCGGCCGGCGGATGAAAAGACCGGGAATATTCACGGCGCTACCCCGGTTTTGCCTGCCTTGGCCTCCGGTTTGACCGCTTTGATCGTCGCCCCCGGAATCAGGCGGAGCTGACCGTCGATCACCACCGTCTCCCCGGCTTCCAGGCCGGAAGCAATGACCGAATCATTGCCGACGCTGAAAGCAACCGTTACCGGCCGCTGCTCCACGGTCTGATCCTTTTTGACCACATAGAGATAGGCGCCGTCCTGGCCGGTCTGCACGGCCTGGAGCGGGACCACCGTGGCATCCTTGCGGATGGCCAGCAGCAACCGGACATTGACGAACTGGCCCGGCCAGAGGCTGCGCTCCGGATTGGCGAAGGTTGCCTTGAGCCGGATGGTGCCGGTGCTCGGATCCACGGTATTGTCTAGGAAGGAAAGCTTGCCGCGCAAGGGTTTGGCGCCGTTGCCCGGCGGGGTGGCCAGGACCTCCAGGGGGTGGGCGGAGAGATGTTTTTTTAATTCCGGCAGGCTCTGTTCGGGTAGGGAGAAAGTCACCTTGATCGGGGTGACCTGGTTGATGGTCACCAGGGGCTGATCGGCCGATTCCTTGACCAGATTGCCCTGATCCACCAGGAGACCGCCGGCGTAACCGGAGATGGGCGAGCGGATCGTGCAGTTGTTGAGATCGAGACGGGCGTTCTCCACCGCAGCCTCATCGGCCTGCACCAGGGCCGTCAGGGTGGCGACGCTGGTTTGCGCCTGGTCGGCCTGTTCCTCGGAGACGTAGCCCTTGGCGGCGGCCGGGGTATAGCGCTCCGCCTGCCTGCGGGCATTATCGAGGGCGGCCCGGTCCCTGGCCAGGGCGGCCTGGGCCTGACTGAGCCGGGCGACAAAGGGGCGCGGGTCGATAGCAAAAAGGAGGTCGCCGGCTTTGACCGGGTCGCCTTCCCGGAAGTTGACTTTGTTAAGGATTCCCGCCACCAGGGATTTTACCCCCACCGAGGCGAAGGGTTCAACCGTGCCGATGGCCTCGACCTCCACCGGCATATCCTTGCGGCTGCTGGCCGCCACGGTCACCGGGACCGGCTTGCTTTTGTCCTTGCCGTCCTTATTTTTGGCCTCCTTGCCGCCGGAACAGCCAGAGAGCAGAAGGAGCAGGCACAGCGCCAGGACCGGCCACAGCCCGGCCCAAAGGCCCGGCGAGAGAGAAATCCGGGTCTTCCCGGCAGAGGTAAGGGACAAGCTCATTTGTTCAATTCTCCCGCTGGAGTTGTTTGTGGGGCAACGGCACCCTGCGCCGCTGGAGTCCCCGAGGTTTCCTGCCGGTCTGCGTCGAGATCCCAGCCGCCACCCAAGGCCTTGAAGAGAGCGACCAGATTTATCGCCAGTTGCTGCTCGCTTTGGACCAATCGGTCCTGGGACTCATAAAGAAGACGCTCGCCCAGCAGGACATCCAGAAAAGGGGTCAGCCCGGCGCGATAACGACCCTTGGCGAGTTCCACCGCCCGTTCTCCCGCGGCCACCGAGGCGGCCAGGGTTCGGCGGGTCTCTGCTTCCCGGGCCTGGGCCAGGAGAGCGGCTTCCACCTCGCTCAAGGCGGTGAGTACCGTCTTTTCGTAGGCGACCTGGGCCTCTTCCTTGAGTCCCTGGTTGAGGGCGATGTTGGCCCGCACCCGGCCGCCGTCGAACAGGGGCCAGCGCACCGTGGGGCCGACGGTCCAGTAACGGCTGCCGCTGCTGAGCAAGTCGCTGAGATTGGTGCTTTGCAGACCCGTCAGGCCGGTGAGGGAAAAGCGGGGAAAGAGTTCGGCGGTGGCCACCCCGATATCGGCGGTGGCTGCGGCCAGTTGCCGTTCGGCCCTTCGGATGTCGGGCCGCCGCCGCAGGAGCTCGGAGGGCAGGGTTTCCGGCAGGCGGGCGGGCAGGGCGGGCAACGGCGCCCTAGCGGAGAGTTCTTCGGTAAGGGCCTGGGGCGGCAAGGCCAACAGCAGGGTGAGGCGGTAGATCGCCTGGCCGGCGCTGTTGGCCAGGGGCGGCAGCTGGGCGCGGGTTACGGCCAGCTGGGTTTCGGCCTGCGCCACCTCCAGCTCGTTGCCGATCCCGAATTGCCGCCGGCCCCGGGCCAGTTCCAGGGTCTTTTCCTGGCCGGCGAGATTCAGCCGGGCCGTGGCCAGCCGCTGCTGACTGCCGCGCAGCTCCAGGTAGTTGCGGGCCACCTCCGCCGCCAGGGAAACCCGGACAGCCGTGCTGTTTTCCCCGGCGGCGGCCAGGCGGGCTTCGGCCGCTTCGTTGGCCCGGCGGGCGCCGCCGAAGATATCGAGCTCCCAGCCGGCGTCGAAACCGGCCTGGAAGAGATCCTGGGTGGTCCCACCATCGCTGCTCCCGGCATTCTCGCTGGGCCGGCTGTTGGCATAATTGCCGGCGACCCCCACCTTCGGAGCGGCGGCCGCCGTGGTCAACCGGTACTGGGCTCTGGCCTGCAGGATGCGCGCCTCGGCAATGCGGAGGTCCGGGTTGGCGGCCTCGGCCCGCTGGATCAGGGAGTCAAGCCGGGCATCGTTAAACAGGGTCCACCAGTGGCCAAGTTCCTTTGCTTCTGCCTGGTTAACGCTTCCGGCGGTCGTTCTACCCCAGGCGGTCGGTAGCTCAGGCCTGGGCGGCTGATAGGTGGGCCCGACCGGGGCGCAGGCGACCAGCAGGGCGGCCAGCCCCCAGCCAGTCAGGGCAATAAAGCCACCGAATCGGCCAACCCGCAGGGCACGGCGGCCTCTTTTATTTATTGATTTGTTCACGCTTGGTTTCCTTGATTAGCGCTTTACCCCGGCTTCAGCGGGGATTTATCGGCAAGTAACCGTTCCCTATCGAAGAATGTTTTCGCTCATTCTCGGCGGACATCCTGTCCACCTCCGAGGCGTCTGCTGTCTCCGCCCGTCCTTGGGCGGGACAACGCAGCCGAAACCGCGAAAACATTCTCCGACAGGGAACTTCCTGCGGTGAAGTAACTTGAAAGCGCAGGTCTGCTGGTTTTCAGATAGACCCGTTTGTTAGCGGCACTATTCGTAATGTGACCACAATCTCAGCACTTTAACTACATTATGCTCTTCTAAAATTTGATAAACCAAGCGGTGCTGAATGTTGATCCGCCGTGAATAGGCGCCTGATAAATCGCCAACCAATTTTTCATAAGGCGGTGGATTTTGCAATGGATTTTCACGCAGAATCATCAACAGTGCCTGTGTTTTTGCTTTCAGGCCTGCCGAAGCTATTTTCAGAGCATCTTTTTGGGCGTGTTTTGTGTAAACGAGTTCCCAAGTCACCAGGCCAGTTCCTTGGCACATTCGTCAACAGGCGTCTGCAACCCTTCCATAATGGACTCGCGCATGCCTGGAACGGACAGCAAGTATATGGTTTCTTGCATTGATGCCCAATCTTCAGCTGAGACGAGTACGGCATTATTTCGTTTGCCGGTGATGATTACTGGCTCATGGTTTATGGCCGCTTCGTCAATAATGCGGTAGAAATTTGAGCGCGCTTGGCTTGCCGTGAGAGTGTGCATGGTGTTTTCCTTGATTAGTTTTATTCATCGTACGATAATGCGTACGCCTTGTCAAGGGGGTAAAGTCGCTATCGTCAGATTGTTATGCGGTTTTTCTTTCTCCGCGCCCACACAAAATCGGAAATCTGCGCGCCGATGATAGACCCTGCATTTCCTGTGGCGAATCGGCCAACCGGCAGGGTATGGCGGCCTCTTATATTTATTGATTTGGCCACTCTTGGTTTCCTTGATTAGCGCAGTTCCCGGCGACGGAGTAGGCGGGAACGTGGAGGTAATCGGCCTGCGCGGCTTTTCGCGCAGGTCCGGTTGACCGCAGGGTTAGAAATCTCATGCATTGGCCACCAGCAGCTGATATGAGGTGGCAAGGGAAAGCAGGCCAAAGACAGCAAGAAGGGAGGCCAGTACCTTCATTGTTATCAGATAGCCGCGACTTTCAAGGGAAGGCAGGAAGTTGGCGGCAAGTAACGCAACTGCGATCTTTGAAGCGATGAGGGTTCCAATAGCCGTGACCACAAACACAATGCTTTCGGTGGTTGTACCGCGAACGATGTAACTACCTCCGACCGTAAACCAAAACAGGTAGGGGCTGGGGTTCAGTAGGTTCACTTTGACCGCTGTCCCTAGCGATGCCTCAGAACCCAACTTGGATGAGATAGAGATGTTTTGAACACGCAACATCTTCTGTGACAGCCAGAGCAGGTACAGGCCACCAAAAAGACTGAGAGCAGCAGCGAAGAGATCAATGCTCTTGAACTGTGAAAGGAGCCACAACGCAGCGATGATAATTGGGCCGTCAGTTATCAACGGAGCCATGCTGGCTCGAAGACCGCTTGGCAAACCACGCGATAGGGTTTGCTGTATCACCACAATTCCTAGCGGGCCAGGCTTCAAGCCGGCTGCCAAACCAAAGGAAAGTGCGGAGAAGAAGAATTCGTTCATGGCGCAGGCGTGTTGAGATTTCTAACAAGTAATTCTGTAGTTTATGGCTGTCATGCCGAAAATCATCTTATCCGGAAATATGCACAAAAAAGGCGAGAAAAGTCACTCCGGTTATCGCCTGTCTTGGGCCAGATTATCTCCGCCTATAAATCTTCAAGCCGCGCTTTGCAGGCATCATATTCCGCCTTGATAAGCCCTCGGCCCAGCAGTGCGACCTTGGCGCAATAGGCGGCAATAAGATGATCTTTTTGGCGGAACTCTTCAATCTCTTTTTCCTGTTTCGCGGTAAGCTGTTTATGGTCATGGAGCTTTTCGGCGAAATAGAAAAACGCCAGGCCCGGCCCCACGAAAAGAACCAGGGCGATGTTTTCCACGAGCTCGCCCTGGGTCAAGCCGAAAAAAATCTGGGCTAGAGCCAGGAGGATGCCGCAGAATACCAGGGCCAGGAGATAGGGGATGATGCGCAGATATTTTTTCTTGATTTCTAAAACATCGGTCGGCGGATCATGGGCGAGATTGATGTACATGGCGTCCTTATGATTTATTAATGTTTATGGGGAAATGAGGACGTAAAGCCAAGCGTCGTGCCGTCTTCAATCCATCACTATAATCTATAAGCAAACAAGGGGGTTAAGGCAAGGCAATCCTTGACGGTCAGGCCTTGGCCAGGGTATGCATCGACATTCATTCCTTGATTTTCACCCTGTGGAGTCGTTGATGTCTGAAAAATACCATAACGCCAAACTGCCCTGGACGGAGGGGAGCCTGCCCCTGATGCTGGCCCCGATGCAGGGCCTCACCAACCGGGCTCTGCGCGGTCTGTTCATCGAACGGGTCCGCCCGGATGTGGTCTTTACCGAATTTGTCCGGGTCAAGGCGAGCGCCAGAAAGAACATCACCGCCAATGACCGGCAGGAGGTGGTCAGCACCACCGGCGGGGTGCCGCTGGTGGTGCAGCTGATCGGTACCGACACCGAGGCCCTGCTGGCGGCGGCCAACACCGTGCAGGAGCTGGGGGCAGAACATCTCAACATCAATCTCGGCTGTCCCTATGGCCGGATGACCAGCCAGACCGCGGGCGGCGCCCTGCTGCGCGAGCCGGTACCCCTGGCCCGGATGCTTGCGGCTTTGCGCCGGGAGATCGGCGGCAGTTTTTCCGTCAAGGTGCGCTCCGGCTTTGACGACCCGGCCCAGATCTTTTCCCTGCTCCCCCTGTTTGCCGAGAGCGGCATCGATTTTCTCGTGGTCCACCCGCGCACCGTGACGCAGCTTTACACCGGCCCGGCGGAGCACGGCGTCACCGCTGAGGTGGTGCGGAAGACCGCCTTGCCGGTCATTGCCAACGGAGATATCTTCAGCGCGGCCATTGGCCAGCGGGTTCTGGCCGAGACCGGGGCAGCCGGGCTGATGCTGGGCCGCGGGGCCATCGCCGACCCCCTGCTCTTTGCCCGCTTGCGGGGCAGGTATCCGGCGGATTCCTCCCCGGCCGGCAAGGTTGCCGAACTGCGTGACTATCTGCAAGAGCTGCTGCCCCGCTACCAGGCCCTTTTCTGCGGCGAGCACCAGATCCTCTGCAAGATGAAGGAAGTGCTCTGCCATGTCCACGACCCCGAGGTGGCGCCCCTGGCCCGGCAGCTCAAGCGCAGCAAAAGTCTGGCCCAGTTCGGGGAGCTGCTTATTTGATCATGAAGAGATTGTGGCGGGCCGCCGCCAAAATGGCGGCCACGGCCGGATGCTTGATGATCCGTTCCACCGAGATGGCGTAGTAGCGTTCCTTCACCGCCTGGGTTCGGCCGACGACCTGTACCTTGTGCTGGCGCAGCACTTCGGTTTCGATAACCGTGGGCGCCGCAAAGACCCCATCGCCTTCCTGGCCGAAGACATTGAGCAGGGCGCTGTCGTCAAATTCCCCGGCAATGGCCGGGCGGATGGAGAGGTCGGTAAACCACCGTTCCAGTCCGCCCCTGAGCGCGGTCATCTCCATGGGCAGGAGCATGGGCGCCTCGTGGAGCGAGTGGGGAAATTTTTCCCGCAGCGCGCAGGCCAGCTGTTCGACCGCAAAAAAGGTGATGCCGCACTCGCCGAGCAGATGGCTGTAGGCCTTGACGCTCAACCCCGCCCGCAGGGGCGCGTCGCTTAGTACCACATCCAGGCTGTGCATGGCCAGTTCGGCGAGCAGGGCATCCTCCTTGTCTTCAAGACAGACCAGCTTTATCCGCTCCGGCAGCTGCAGAGCCGGCTCCAGCAACCGGCGGACAATGAGTTTCGGCAGCACGTCCACCACCCCGGCCTTGAGGGACAAGGGGCCTGCCACCGGCCTGCCCCGGATGGTATCCATCATCTCCCGGCCCAGCGAGAAGATCTCGTCGGCATAGCGGAAGACCATCCGCCCGAGGTCGGTGGGTTCCAGGGTGCGGCCCGCCCGCTGAAAGAGCTTGCCGCCCAGGGATTCTTCCAGCCTCCCCAATTGGGCGCTCACCGTGGACGGGGCCAGGCTGAGGCGGACACTGGCCGCAGTCAGGCTGCCTTCGCGCATCACCGTCCAGAAGTAGAAAAGATGGTGGTAGTTGAGCCATTCCATGTCCAGCCTCCATTTCGTTTATTTCGAACTATTTTAAGCGTATTTTCTAATTGTTCAAACTGTTTTCCTGCGGTATCGTTTTGGGCAGGAAAGTGAAGCAGATCGGTCGGCGCATCAGCTGAGCCGCGGCAATACAGAGGAGAAAGCCATGGAAGATGTGAATTTGATCGCCCGCCACTGGCACCACCTGCCGATCGCCGAGGTGGCGGAGCTGCTGGAAGCGGACCGGGAGCAGGGGCTTGATCGATTTGCGGTGGAGCACCGTCTGGCGGAGTTCGGTCCCAATACCATCACCGCCCAGAAAGGGCAGGGGCCGCTGCTCCGGTTTCTGCTCCAGTTCCATCAGCCCCTGATCTATATCCTTATTGTTTCGGGTTTTATCACCGCCTTCTTGCAGGAGTGGGTGGATTCCGGGGTTATTTTCGGGGTGGTGCTGGTCAACGCCATCGTCGGCTACCTGCAGGAGGCCAAGGCGGTAAACGCCCTGGCCGCCCTGGCCCGGACCATGACCACCGAGGCCACGGTCTTGCGGCAGGGGGAGAAGCGGCGAATCCCGGCCACGGAATTGGTGCCGGGCGACATCGTTTTCCTGCAAAGCGGCGACAAGGTTCCCGCCGACCTGCGGCTTTTTCAGGTGCGCGACCTACAGATCGCCGAAGCAGCTCTCACCGGCGAGTCGGCACCAGTGGCCAAGGACCATGGGCTGCATGGCCGGGACACCGTTCTGGCCGACCGGCGGAACATGGCCTATGCCTCTACCTTGGTCACCTACGGGCAGGGGGGCGGCATTGTGGTGGCTACCGGCGATGCAACCGAGGTGGGCCGCATCTCGCAGCTGATTTCGGCGGCCGAGGCGCTGGCCACCCCGCTCACCCGCAAGATCAGCGAGTTCAGCAACGTTTTGCTCTACGTCATCCTGGGTCTGGCCGGCTTGACTATTGTGGTTGGGCTTCTCCGGGGCCAGACCTTTGTCGATATGTTCATGGCGGCGGTTGCCCTGGCCGTGGGCGCCATACCCGAAGGATTGCCTGCGGCAGTCACCATCACCCTGGCCATCGGTGTCTCGCGCATGGCCCAAAAGCGCGCCATCATCCGCAAGCTGCCCGCAGTGGAAACCCTTGGCTCCACCACGGTGATCTGTACTGATAAAACCGGCACCCTTACGGAAAATCAGATGACCGTGCAGGAGATCGTGGCCGGTGGCCTGGCGTACACGGTGGACGGGGCCGGTTATAACCCAAGGCAGGGCAGGATTGCCGGCCCGGAAGCGGCTTCTGCCGGCACCTCGCCGGCCTTGCTGGAATGCCTGCGGGCCGGGCTTCTCTGCAACGACAGCCAGCTGGTGGAAGAAGCTGAGGGAGTCTGGCAGGTGCATGGCGATCCCACCGAGGGGGCGTTGCTGACCTCGGCCCGCAAAGGCGGCTTCGGCCCGGAAACCGTGGCCGCCAGCCCACGCTTGGATACGGTGCCCTTTGAGTCGGAACATCAGTACATGGCCACCCTGCACGAGGTCGGCTCCGACGTACCCAGGTTGGTCTATGTAAAAGGCGGGGTGGAGGCTCTTATCTCCAGATGCGCCAGTCAGCTGGACGGGCTGGGCAATCCGGTTCCCCTGCGTGGTGACGAGATCCAGGGGGCAGTGGAGGCTATGGCTGCCAAGGGGCTGCGGGTGTTGGCCATGGCAAGCAAGGAAATGGCCCCGGCAACCTCGGAGATCCAGCATGGAGATCTGACCGGCGGCTTGGTTTTTCTCGGGTTGCAGGGGATGATTGACCCGCCTCGGCCGGAAGCGGTTGCGGCGGTGAAGATCTGCCAGGCCGCCGGAATCAGGGTCAAGATGATCACCGGCGATCATCCCCTTACCGCCGCGGCCATTGCCGGGCAGGTCGGGCTCTACAACCTGGGTTCGCCAAAGGGGGATGGGGTGCCGGTCCTTACCGGTGCGGAGCTGGAAAAATTGTCAGACAGTGAATTCATCGACCGGGCCGAAGATACCGTGGTCTTTGCCAGGGCGACCCCGGAGCAGAAGCTCCGGCTGGTGGAAGCACTTCAGGCCAGGGGCCAGGTGGTGGCCATGACCGGCGACGGGGTCAACGACGCCCCGGCCTTGAAGCGGGCGGATATCGGCGTGGCCATGGGCATCACCGGCACCGAGGTGGCCAAGGAGGCGGCGGACATGGTCCTCACCGATGACAACTTCAGCTCCATCGAGGCGGCTGTGGAAGAGGGGCGAGGGGTGTTCGACAACCTGGTCAAGTTCATTGCCTGGGCCCTGCCCACCAACCTTGGCGAAGGGCTGGTCATCATGACCGCTGTTTTTCTAGGGGTCACCCTGCCCATCCTGCCGGTGCAGATCCTCTGGATCAACATGACCACCGCCGGTATTCTCGGCCTGGCCCTCGCCTTTGAACCCAAGGAGGCGGGCATCATGCTCCGGCCCCCCAGGCAGCCCAATGCGCCGATTCTGAGTCACAGCGTGATCTTCCGGATTACCTTGGTGAGTTTCCTGATGCTGGGGGCCGCGTTCTGGCTCTTTGCCTGGGAGCTCTCCGATGGCGCCACCCTGGCCGAGGCGCGCACCGCAGCGGTCAATGCCTTTGTCATGGTCGAGCTGTTCTACCTGTTCAACTGCCGCTCCCTGGAAAAATCCGTTTTTCAGCTCGGCTTTTTCTCAAACCTCTGGGTGCTCGGCGGCGTGGTCGCCATGTTCCTGCTCCAGGTTGCCTACACCTATCTGCCGGTGATGAACCGGCTCTTTCAGAGCGCGCCGGTTGACCTGACCGTCTGGGGACGGGCTACCCTGGCTGGGGTGGTGGTTTTTGTGCTGGTCGAGATCGAAAAGAGTTGGTGGAACAAAAAGAACACGGTCCGTGTCTGATGGATCATTACGCAACAACACAAAAGGAGTTCTACAGTGAAGCGTGTCCGAACAATCAGTGCGCTGCTGCTTCTCTCTGCCATGGGGCTCAGCGGTTGCGATCAGGTTAAGGATCTGGCCACCGAGGCGGTGGAAAAGCGAAGCAGGACGTGGTTTCCGAGATCGGCAAGGCGGTCAACGGCGGCGGGGATCAAAATAAAAAGGAAGATGCCGGGTCGAGCAAGGATTCGGATACAGAAAAAAACGAAGAAAAATAACCAAGGAGAGAAGCAATGAAATGCCCGGTATGTACACAGATAGACCTGATGATGACGGATCGGCAGGGGGTGGAGATCGATTATTGCCCGCAGTGCCGTGGCATCTGGCTGGATCGGGGGGAGTTGGACAAGATCATCGAGCGCACCGCGGCCCCGGCCATGCAACAGCCCCAGGCTATGCCACAGCATCAGGGCGGCTACGACCAGCATGGCCATGGATACCACAAAAAACATAAGCACAAGAGCCTGCTGGGGGAGCTCTTTGATTTCTAGTTGCACCTGCTGACCGTCGGCACACCGCGTGGCTTAATGCTCTTTCCCCTCAGAGGATCTTTGTTTATGTCAATGCATTGTCGGAAGTTTATCGCGGTTTTTCTTTCTTTCTTCTTCTTTTCTTTGATCGGCATGGGGCTGACCGTCGATGATGCCGAGGCCCGCTCTCGGTCCGGCGGACGTTCCTTCAGCAGCCCCCGTTTGGCAAAGCCGCCGACCCAGGCCCCGGCGCCGAACAGGTATGCAACAAATCAAAATAATAATAACAGCGGGGGCGGATTCATGCGCGGTCTTGCCGGCGGCGTGTTGGGCGGGGTGGTCGGGGGCATGCTGTTTGGCAGCCTGGCCAATGCCGGTGCGGGTGCTGGGATCGGCGGCAGTGGGATCGGGCTGTTGCAGATTCTCTTATTTGCCGGGGCGGGTTATTTCATCTACAGCCGCTTTTTCAAAAAACGTCCGGCTCCTGCTTCAGCGCATTATTACCAGCCCGCGTCCGGATCGGAAGGATATTTTACCGGTAACCAGGCGAGAGTTGCCGGGGATATGTCCGATCCGCAGCCCTCTTCCTCAATGGGCGCTGGAACGGTGGCCGAAGGTCTTGAGCAAATCCGGCGCAGCGATCCGTCTTTTGACCCGGAACACTTCAAAGAAGTGGCCCAGGATGTCTTCTTTAAGGTGCAGGCCGGCTGGATACGCCGCGATCTCAAGACCTACCGGCATCTGCTGGGGGAACAGTTGGCCAGGGAATATGAGGGACATTTTGTCGAATTGCGGCAGAAGGGGCAGATCAACAAGCTGGAGAGCATTGCGGTCCGGAAGGTCGAACTGGTTGACGCCGGCACTGACGCCAATGAGGATTTCGTGACCCTGCTCATTACTGCGAACCTGCTCGACTACACAATTGATGAGCTGAGCAACGAAGTCGTGAGCGGCAGCATGACGGAGCCGGTGAAATTCGCCGAGAAGTGGACTTGGGCCCGCCCGGTCGGCACCCTCAATTGGAAGCTTGAAGGGGTTGAGGTAGTCACCGGCTAGGATTTCCTGTCTGTTCCTAATTGCAGATACAACTCCCTCCCCACCCAGGCGTCGGTAGCGGCATAGCGGATCTGGGCGGGGTCCAGCACCTCCCTGGCCCAGTTGGAAGTTTGCGCCCCCTTGGCGATGCGAAAACCCAGCAGCACTGCGGCCAGCCCTCGCAGGCCGTGGTTTTTTATCTCGGCCGCCTTGGCAAGGTTGCCAAGATCCACAAAGCCCGCCGGCCTGAATGGGGCCAGCTTATGCAGCTCCTGCAGATCATAGGCCAGGGCTACCCCGGCCTTGACCACCTTGGGGTTGGCCAGGATTTTCCGCAGGGGCTCGGGCAGGCCGAGATGTTTCAACTGAAAGAGAAAGACCTCGTTTTCCCCGGCCAGCTGCAGGAGCGAGGGCAGGTAACTTTCCCCTTTGTGGTAGGCGGGCCGGGTTTCCGTGTCAAAGCCGAGGATGGTCTCCTCCGCCAGGGCGCGGACAGCCACGCTTAACTCCGCCGGGGTGCGGACCACATGGACCATCCCCTCCCATCTCCGCACGGGGCAGGCATTGATTTCTTCCTTGGTCATCCGCTGGGCAAAGCCAGGGCGAGGGTCGATGGTGTGCATGGAGTCTATATACGGGAAGCAGCGCTGGTTTGGAAGAATTTTTCTTTGGCCGCTTTGTTGGCCGTCTTAGCTTTTGCGCCATGGACCCACGCCGGGTTGTTCGGGCATACCCCATATTTCCCTTGACTTCATTTTTGAAACAGCCGTAGGCTCATGAAAGAGGTGGAGGTGGTGAGCTTTTGCTTATTCCTTTGAAAAAGTGGAGTACATCAGGGAGAAAAAATGCAACCATGTGATTTTGTCTTGTTTGGCGCCCATGGCGATCTGGCCACCCGCAAGCTGCTACCTTCGCTCTACCAGCTGGACAAGGCTGGACTGCTTGAACCGGGGCTGAGGATTGTCGGGGTGGCGCGCCGGGAGATAAGCGACGAGGAATATCTCGCTCTGGCCAGGGAAAGCCTTGCCTCTTTCATGAAGGAGGCGGTGGACGGCGCGGTCTGGGAGCGGTTTGCCGGGCGGCTGCGCTATGTGCAGCTCGATCTTGCCAATCATGCTCAATATAGCAAGCTCTGCAAGATTATCGATCCGGAACGGGTCATGGTCAACTACTGCGCGGTGCCACCCACCATTTATGGCGATATCTGTCGGGGGTTGGCCCAGGCCGGGCTCATCACGGAGCAGACCAGGGTGGTTCTTGAAAAGCCCCTGGGTACCGATCTGGCCTCCTCAAAGGTCATTAACGATGCGGTGGCGGAATTCTTCAAGGAAGGACAAGTTTACCGCATCGATCATTACCTGGGCAAGGAAACGGTACTCAACCTGGTGGCCCTGCGCTTTGCCAACTCCATTTTCACCACCAACTGGGACAACACCACCATCGACCATGTGCAGATCACCGTGGCCGAAGAGGTGGGGATCGAGGGCCGCTGGGGATATTTCGACAAGTCCGGCCAGCTTCGCGACATGGTGCAGAATCACCTTTTGCAGATCCTCTCCCTGGTAGCCATGGAGCCGCCGGTCACTTTGGGCAGCGAGAGCATCCGCAATGAAAAGCTTAAAGTCCTCAAGGCGTTGCGGCCCATCACCCGGGACAATGTCGAGGAAAAAACGGTGCGGGGCCAGTACAGCGGCGGATTTCTCAAGGGCGCGCCGGTGCCGGGCTATCACGAGGAAGAGGCGGGTAACCCTCGAAGTTTCACGGAAACCTTTGTCGCCCTGCGGGTGGATATCGATAACTGGCGCTGGGCCGGGGTGCCTTTTTATCTCCGCACCGGCAAGCGCATGAGCAAAAAGCTCTCCGAGGTGGTGATCTATTTTAAAAGGCTGCCCCACAACATCTTCCGGGAAAGCTACAAGAACCTGCCTTCCAACAAGCTGATCATCCGCCTCCAGCCCGACGAGGGGGTGGAAATCGAGATGCTGAACAAGGTGCCGGGCATCGGTTCGGGGGTCAAGCTGCAGCGGACTACCCTGGATTTGAGTTTCTCCGAGGCGTTCGAGTCAGTGCATGTTGCCGATGCCTATGAGCGGTTGCTGCTGGCGGCCCTGGAGGGGAGCCAGTCCCTTTTTATCCGGCGGGATGAGGTGGAGCAGGCCTGGACCTGGGTCGATTCCATTCAGGACGCCTGGCGCACCAGCAACGATGCGCCCATGCCCTATCCGGCCGGGACCTGGGGGCCGGTGGCCTCGGTGGCCCTCATGGCACGCGATGGCCGGGCCTGGGACGAATAAACGCCCAGCAGCACCGCAGCTGCTTTGTCATCGGCCGGCTCGTGTGCGCACAGCACACTTCGCCGGCCTCGAAGTTTATGCCCCGCAGGGGTACGCATCTGCAGCACTGCTGAACGTTTATTCTTCGAGATTGAGCCTTTTTTTTCCTTTCATGGTGAAGGGTGACGATTGAGTAAGGGAGTGAATTATGCCTGAATTCAAGGAGTTCCAGGATTCTCCCGCCCTGGTGACGGCGCTGGCCGGACAGGTTGCCGAGTTGTTGCGAAACGGAATCAAGGCGCGGGGCAGGGCCAGTCTGGTGGTGTCCGGCGGCGTAACGCCGGTGCCGTTTTTTGCGGCTCTTTCGGCGCAGGCGCTTGCCTGGCAACAGGTGGCAATTACCCTGGCGGATGAACGCTGGGTAGACCCGGCCGACCCGGACAGCAACGAACAGCTGGTCCGGCGGTATCTTTTGCAAAACCGGGCGGCCTCGGCCGGCTTCGTGGGTCTCAAGACCGGGGCGGCCACGGCCAGGCAAGGGGAGAAGGAATGCGGGGATCGTCTTGCTTTGCTGCCGAGGCCTTTTGAGGTGTTGATTCTTGGCATGGGCAATGACGGCCATACTGCCTCGCTGTTTCCGCAGGCAACGCGGCTCGGCGAGGCGTTGGCTATGGATTCCCGCCGGCTGTGCCTGGCGATTACCCCCCCGGCGGCGCCCCATGAGCGGATGACCCTCACCCTGCCCGCCCTGCTGCAAAGCCGCCGGATCATCCTGCACCTTGCCGGACCAGGCAAGCGGGCGGTGTACGAAAAGGCGCTGGCCGACGGGCCGGTTACGGAAATGCCCATCCGGGCGGTGCTGCGCCAGACGGCCGCGCCGGTTACGGTTTTCTGGGCGCCATGAACAAGGAGCAGCCATGAACAGCATCGTCGAGAAAATTACGGACCGGATCATCAACCGCAGCCTGGCCCATCGGCAAGATTATCTGCGCAACATGGAGGCGGCCAGGGTGGCAGGGGTGTTCCGCCATCGGCTGCCCTGTAGCAATCTGGCCCATGATCTGGCGGTCTGTCAGGGCGATGAATGCCAGGCCCTGCGCGGCGGCCAGGCGCCCAATATCGGGATCATCACCTCGTACAACGACATGCTTTCGGCCCACCACACCTACGAGCACTATCCAGCCATGCTCAAGAAAGCGGTGGCCGCGGCGGGCGGCACGGCCCAGGTGGCCGCCGGGGTGCCCGCCATGTGCGACGGCGTCATTCAGGGGGAGGCGGGCATGGATATCAGCCTGCTCAGCCGGGACGTCATCGCCATGTCCACGGTGATCGGCCTGGCCCACAACGTCTTTGACGGCGGTCTGCTCCTGGGAATTTGCGACAAGATCATGCCGGGTCTCCTGATGGGGGCCTTGCAGTTCGGCCATCTGCCCATGCTCCTGGTGCCGGGCGGGCCGATGCGCTCGGGCCTTGCCAACCGGGAAAAGGCCCAAGCCAGGGAGCAATTCGCCCAGGGCAAGCTCAGCAAGGAGGAGATGCTGGCGGTGGAGTGCGCCTCCTACCACGAGACCGGCACCTGCACCTTTTACGGCACGGCCAACAGCAACCAGCTGATCGCCGAGATCATGGGGTTGCACCTGCCCGGCGCCTCTTTTGTCAATCCGGGCGATCCCCTGCGTGAGGCGTTGACCAATGCTGCTGCGGCAAGGGTGTGCGAGCTGACCCATCTGGGGGAAAACTATACGCCACTTGGCCGGGTAATCAGCGAACGGGCCGTGGTCAACGGCATCGTCGGGCTGGTGGCCACCGGCGGCTCCACCAACCAGACCATGCACCTGGTGGCCATTGCCAGGGCTGCGGGGATCAGGGTCAACTGGGACGATTTCTCCGAGCTTTCCGATGCGGTGCCCCTGCTGGTCCGGATCTACCCCAACGGGCCCGGTGACATCAACAGCTTTCAGGGTGCGGGCGGCATGGCCGTGCTGATCCGTGAGCTGCTGGAGGGCGGCTTCCTGCACAACGACGTGCTGACCGTGGCTGGGCCGGGGCTTGAACGCTACACCCGGACGCCAACTTTGGTGGCGGGCAAGATCTGCTGGTCCGAGGAGCCCAGGGAATCGCGGGAGAAAGAGGTCATTGCCTCGGTGGCCCAGCCCTTTTCCCCCAGCGGCGGGCTCAAGGTACTGTCCGGCAATCTTGGCCGGGCGGTGATCAAGGTTTCGGCTCTGGCAGAGGGGGCGGCTACCAGAGTCGAGGCCCCGGCCCAGGTTTTTCACACCCAGGCCGGCCTGGAAGAGGCTTTTCGGGCAGGCAGGCTGGACCGGGATGTCGTGGCGGTTATCCGTTTTCAGGGCCCGCAGGCCACCGGCATGCCCGAGCTGCACAAGCTGATCACCCCGCTGGCCGTGGTAATGAGCCGGGGCTACCGGGTGGCCATGGTCACCGATGGCCGGCTTTCCGGCGCTTCCGGCAAGGTGCCGGCCGCTATCCATGTCACCCCGGAGGCGCTGTGCGGCGGGTTGCTGGCCAAGGTGCAAGACGGGGATTTGATCCGGGTCGATGTGGAGGCCGGGATTCTTGAGTTGCTGGTGGATACGGCCGAACTTGCCAGGCGGGAGTATGCCGAGGCAGAACTTGGTGAACAACGGTACGGGGTGGGCCGGCAGATATTCGCGGCCCTGCGCAGCGATATGCTGGGGGCCGAGGAAGGAGCGAGCTCGCTGTTTACCTATGTGAAGGAGAAATGTAAGGTGAACTTCCCGGTGGATAGGTAGGGGGTGGAGGTTTTTCCTTAGTGCTCCGTCAAAGAATCTTTGCCGGGCGTTTCTGCCTGAGCAACACATAGACAGACGCCGAAGATGAAAATACAACCGAACAGGTAGATCCACAGCAGCAAGGCCATGATCCCGCCGAAGGCCCCATAGACCACATTTAACGTCGCGAAATTCTTCAGGTAAATAAAAAAAATGCTTGCGGAGACCCGAAAAAGAACCGTGGCGCACAAGGCTCCGATCCATACTTCGGCAAAGCTTGTGATCCGGCGCGGGGCAAACCTGTACAGCAGAATCAGACTGAAAAATACCGCCAGCAGCGGGATGAAAAATCCCCCCAGAGCATAGACCCAGGATTGGAACTCATGCACGGGAGAAAGCCAATCCTTAGCCGTGGTCGCCAACACCGTAATCCCAATGCCAAGAAGGGAGACCACCGCCATTACGGCGAAGATCGCCATGCTTTTCACCGGCAGCCGCCACCAGCTGTACGGGGTGGCGCCCCAAGCCCGGTTGGTCACGCAGACCAGGGTGGTGAAGCATTGGATGGCCACCCAGACCAGAAGGAGAAAGGCGGCCAGGCTCGCCTTGCCGCGCGCGGTGATCACCCCGGAAATGGTGTCAAAAATGCTGCGCTGCATGGCCCTGCTGATGGGGATGTATTCTTCCACGTAGCCGATAATCTCCGTTGTCGCCCAGGTCCGCTCAACAAAGAACGAGGCGATCGTCACGGTCAGAATAATCACGGGAAACAACGAGAAGAAGGCGTTGAAGGCGAAGGAGCCCGCCCACAGCAGCCCTTCGATCTGGAGAAATTTTTCCCCGGCAAGGGAGAGGATAGCCCAGGCCCGGCGAATTTTTTGCTCAATCCGGTTCGGCATGTAAAATGACCTCGGCGTTGGCTGCGGCATCATCGGAGCAAAGACCTTCGCAGGTTTTTGGGCGAAGAATGACCATGGCTTTTCCTCCAATACCCCGAATCGTGATGGTTTATAATAACCATGAAAAGGCGCGGGTTCGCAACTTCAATCAACGGCAAGACCGTTGTCCTGCTGCTCTTTGGTGGAGACAAGGCAATCCAGGCAAGGAGATTGAGACGGCAAAGTCATACTGGGCCAGCCACAGGGAGAACTTCATGAGGGAAATGACGCATTACGAAAAAGATTTGAGTGAATGGCTGAAAATGACCATCCAGTCGGGAAAAAGGGTTGCCGCAGCGTAAAGTTGGCTTCACTTTTTTCCGCACAAACTTATTTCCCATTTCGGGAAAACATGCTACGCTAAAGTTATGAGAGTAATCAGCAAACGGATGCTACTGGAGTTTTGGGAGAGGCATCCAGATTCCACCAGCCCGTTGACAGCATGGTATGCCGAAGCGATCAAAGCGCAGTGGGCCACCCCGCAGAATATAAAAACCCATTATAAGACAGCGAGTTTTTTGGCAGATAACCGTGTAGTCTTCAATCTGGGCGGCAATAAATACCGGTTGATCGTCAAGATCAATTACCCCTATGCCACGGTTTATCTACGTTTTATCGGCACCCATGCTGAGTACGACAAAATCAAAGCCGAAGAGATATATTGATGAATATTTTTCCAATTCGCACAGAAGCCGATCACGAAGCAGCGTTAACACGCATCGGGATGTTGATGGACGCAAAGCTCAACACGCCCGAAGGCGATGAACTCGATATTCTGACAACGCTTGTGGAAAATTATGAAGCCAGGCACTTCCCGATCCCGACTTGTGATCCTGTTGAGGCAATCCGGTTCCGGATGGAGCAACTTGGTCTTAATGCCAAGGATTTAACCCCGATTATCGGCTCACGCTCAAAGGTTTCCGAGGTGCTTAACCATAAACGAAAACTATCCATCGCGATGATCCGCAATCTGCACGCGCAACTGAATGTCCCCTATGAATCATTGCTTGGCACGTAGGTTTTTCCTTAATGACCCATGACGAAAAAGACTTGAGTGAAAGGTTGAAAGACCCTGACAATGCCGCCGAATACCTTACGGCCTCCAGCGAAGAGGGCTACAAAGACGCCATGCTGCTGGCTTTGCGGCGGATAGCCCAAGCCCAGGGAGGGATGGCCCTGGTCGCGGAAAAAGCCAAGGTGCCGCGGGAAAGCCTATACCGGGCGGGGCAACCCTGCCTTGTCTAATCTCCTGGCCATCCTGCACGGCATGGGCTGAAAATGACCATTCAGCCGGGAAAAAGGGTCGCCGCAGCGTGAATTTACCCAGACAGAAAGTGGAGAAGATTTTTTTATGCAGCCAGCGAGAGAGAAAATTGTAGAAGTAGTTTTGGCTCAGCCGGAAGATGCTACGTACGAAGAAATTGTGCGAGAATTGGCATTCGAAAGAATGGTGGAACGGGGCATGAATGACGCTCGATCTGGAAGGGTTATTTCAGATGAAGAGATGTCGCGCCGGATTCGCACATGGCAGAGTTGAGATGGACCAGGGAAGCCGAACAATGGCTGAAGGATATCCTGGAATATATTGCTGAGCAGGAAAGGCATAAATCATGGGCGTCCCGCTTTTGCTCTTGGAGTTATCGGGAAAACTCGATAACACGAATTTTGTAGGGTTATCACGTTAGAAATCAGCGTACCTGAACGGAAATCTGTGACAATATTTTTTCGTCCCCGGAGTTATCGGGAAAACCGTATACTTACTGGTTGGGAAGCACAATGACACATACCCCAGATATTGATGCCTACGTTTCGATAATGGAGGAAATAAAACGCAGAACTAATGTAGTGCATTCACTCTTAAGTCAAAAAATAACTCTTGTTTATCCGGCCACTCAGATTGAGATTATGGCTCTACAAATACGAATGATTTTGGAGCTTATTGCCTTAGCCTCTCTACGTTTGGCTTCATAATCACATTGCAGAGGAGATTTAATAAATGATCAGCATTGAGTTCCTAATAACTTCGCTCATCGTAGTAATTGTTCCTGGCACTGGAGTCATCTTCACAGTTTCCACTGGTCTTGCCCAAGGTCGAAAGGCGAGCGTGTTCGCTGCGCTCGGATGCACGGCAGGGATACTCCCTCACCTCATGGCTACTGTTCTGGGTCTGGCTGCTATCATGCACACAAGCGCGCTCGCTTTCCAGACATTAAAGTACGCGGGCGTTGCCTACTTATTCTACGTCGCCTACGCCACTTGGCATGACAATTCAGCTTTCACCATTGATGGAAATCCTTCCACAAGCACAGCCACTGGCTTGGTCGTAAAGGCGTTCCTGCTCAATATTCTCAATCCAAAACTGACCATCTTCTTTTTGGCATTTCTACCGCAATTTATTCGGCCAGGTACGGCTGAACCGCTTTTCCAGCTTCTCCTGCTGAGCGCTACTTTCATGGCCATGACGTTCATCATTTTCGTAGTCTATGGTTTTCTCGCACATGCATTTCGCAAGGCTGTTATAGAATCTCCGCGAGTGCAAACTCGGCTTCGTCGCGGTTTTGCAGCTGCGTTTGCCAGCCTTGGGGCAGAGCTTGCACTCACAGAAAAATAGAGCCCAACAAGGGCAATCCAGCGGACGTCTTACAGCCGCCGCTGATTTCGTCGTTGCGAGAGAATCGTCCACGCCCGGACAAGGCCGCGCTCCGGTATCGGGTAAAGGATGCCCGTAACTTTCTCTCGGAATTGAAGGTGAAACCATGAACGGAATGACATACAAAGGCTACGCCGCTCGTGTTGAGTTTGACGCCGAAGACCACATTTTTGTCGGCCATATCATCGGGATTCGAGATATTGTCGGCTTCCACGGAGAGACGGTCAGCGAATTGGAAAACTCTTTCCGGGAAGCGGTTGACGGCTACCTGTCCGCCTGTGAAGCGCTTGGGCAGAAGCCAAACAAACCGTATTCCGGCAAGCTCCTTATTCGCGTCAGCGCCGAAATCCACGCGGCTGTTGCCGCCTCCGCGGAAGCAGCCGGGAAAAGCTTGAACCAATGGGCCGCCGAAACGCTGAGCAAAGCCGCTCACGCCTAATTTTCCTGCTGCCGATGGCTTGAGGCAAGAAGACATGTTGCGAGGAAATCAAAGATGACACAAACCAGAAAATGGAAGATGGCCCCTGTCGAGGTTTTTGCCCAGGGGGTGGTGGTGCCGGTTATGGTGATCAAGGACCTCGCCCACGCCGTACCCTTGGCTCGCGCGCTGGTGGCGGGCGGGATAAGGGTGCTGGAGATTACCCTGCGGACCCCGGTCGCGGTTGCGGCTATTCGGGAGATCGCCCAGGCGGTGCCGGAGGCGGTGGTGGGGGCCGGGACGGTGACCACGGCTGAGGATCTTGCGGCGGTGAGCGAGGCCGGGGCGGTTTTTGCCATCAGCCCGGGGCTTACCCCGGAGTTGCTGGACGCGGCCAACCAGGGGGATATTGCCCTGATCCCCGGCATTGCCACGGTTTCCGAATTGATGACCGGGTTGCAGCGGGGCTATGACCATTTCAAGTTTTTTCCCGCCGAGGCGGCGGGCGGCGTCCCCATGCTCAAGGCCATTGCCGGGCCGTTTCCCAAGGTGACTTTCTGTCCGACCGGGGGGATTAGCCTGGAGAATTACCGCGACTATCTGGCCTTGGGGAATGTGGCTTGCGTGGGAGGTTCCTGGGTGGCGCCGCCTGAGGCGGTGGCGCAGGGGGATTGGGAGAGAATCAGCCAACTGGCTCGGGAGGCTGTTGAGGGCGCTGGGAAATAGCGTTTCTCCCTCGCATTCTCTTCTGTTCATTTCTTTGTTTGCCCAAAGAAACGAACCAAAGAAAGGGCACCCTGTGTCCCTTGTCCCGCCGTTGGCGGGAGTCCCGGAGTTTATGCCCCGCATGGGGTACTCCTCGATGCTGCCGGGACTTTGCAAACTCGGCTGCGCCTCAAACAGTGCAAATCCCCTTTTCGGCAGCCTCTCCGGTGCTCGGCGGCGGGCCAATGGGATTTTAACTGCTACTACAACTACAGACTCAACGCCACCTCGCCATTGCTCAGCGATTCCCGCAGTTCCATCACCTCCGCACTCTCCAGATATTCGTCAAAAGGCAATCTCTTATCAATAATCCCGTTGGGGAGGATCTCGATGATCCGGTTGGCGGTGGAGGCCACCATCTGGTGGTCGTGGGAGGCGAAGAGGATCACCTCCGGAAAGGCGATCAGCCCGTTATTCAGGGCGGTGATCGATTCCAGGTCCAGATGGTTGGTGGGCTCGTCCAGGATCAGGGCGTTGGCCCCGGTGAGCATCATCCGGGAGAGCATGCAGCGCACCCGCTCGCCCCCTGAGAGTACGCTGGTTTTTTTCAGGGCTTCTTCGCCGGAGAACAGCATCTTGCCCAAAAAGCCGCGGGCAAAGTTTTCCCCCTCGCTGGGGGGGGTGAACTGGCTCAGCCACTCCACCAGAGTCATCTCCTTGTCGAAAAAACCGCTGTTTTCCTTGGGAAAGTATGAGGTGGACATGGTGATCCCCCAGCGGAAGCTGCCGCGATCCGGGACCATTCCCTCGGTGAGGATTTCAAAAAGGGTGGTCTTGGGCACGGAGTTGGCGCCGATGAAGGCGATTTTGTCGCCCTTGTGGACCGTGAGATTGAAGTCGTTCAGGACCGTGGTCCCGTCGAGTTCCTTGCCCAGCCCGGTAACCTCCAGGATGATGTCACCGCAAGGCCGTTCGGGTTTGAAGACCACGAAAGGGTATTTGCGGGAGGAGGCGGGCATGTCCTCGATGGTCAGCTTGTCGAGCAGCTTTTTGCGCGAGGTGGCCTGCTTGGCCTTGGAGGCGTTGGAGGAGAAGCGCTGGATGAAGTCGGTCAGCTCCTTGGCCTTGGCCGCGGTCTTCTTGTTTTCGTCCTGCTTCTGTTTGACGAAAAGCTGGCTGGCCTGGTACCAGAAATCGTAGTTGCCCACGTAAACCCGGATCTCGCCGAAGTCGATGTCGGCGATGTGGGTGCAGGCCTGGTTTAAGAAATGGCGGTCATGGGAGACGATGATCACCGTGTTCTGGAAGCGGAAGAGAAAATCCTCCAGCCAGGCGATGGACTTGAGGTCCAGATGGTTGGTAGGCTCGTCCAGCAGCAGGACGTCCGGGTTGCCGAACAGGGCCTGGGCGAGCAGCACCCGTACCTTGTCGCCGCCTTCCAGCTCCTTCATCTTCTTCTCGCGGAACTCCTCGGGGATGCCGAGCCCCTTGAGCAGGACGGCGGCCTCGGATTCCACCTCGTAGCCGTTCATCTCGGCAAACTCCGCCTCAATGTCCCCGGCCCGGATGCCGTCGGCCTCGGTAAGCTCCGGCTTGGCGTAGAGCGCCTCGCGCTCGTGCATCAGCTCGTAGAGTCGCTTGTGCCCCATGACCACGGTATTGAAGACGGTTTCCTCGTCAAAGGCGAAATGGTCCTGGCGGAGCATGGCGATCCGCTCCCTGGGGCCGACCACGATCTCGCCCTTGTCCGCTTCCTTTTCCCCGGCCAGGATCTTCAAAAAAGTGGATTTGCCGGAGCCGTTGGCGCCGATGAGGCCGTAGCAGTTGCCGGGGGCGAACTTGATGTTGACGTCCTTGAAGATAATTCTCTTCCCGTAGGAGAGGGCGATATTGACTGCGGTGATCATGATTTTTCCTTGGCTGCAATGAAGAATGCAGAGTGCGTTTTCCGGCGGTCATCGTGGGGATGAGGGGCGTCGGCTCTGGTATAGCTGAGTTGAGCAGCTTGTCTGCGCAAACGAAACTTATGCCCTTTGGGGGTAAGCCGCTCTATATACAGCAGATGGCGGAAAATGACAATGGCCGTTGCACGATAACGATACGAATCTGGGCGTTTTTGCGGGGAAACCGCCATTATTCGGATTTGGCTGGTGCTTGCCCCGTGCCTGGCACACCCCGGCGAACTCTCGGGGCGGCAGGCCTCCGGGCGTTCGTTGATTCCCCTTGACAGCGCTGGAGAATTTTTTGTATTATTTCGCCACGATCCAGCCTGGGACAGCTATTTTTTCAAGGGGCGCGGCGCCGCCGCCAAAGCAGGTGACGGTCGGTGGCTGTTTCCCCGGAATCTCCCGACGGGCTTGTGCCCTTGTTCCCCTCCTGCCGACGACGGACCCAGAGAACGCAGTGACTATCTTGCCAACCACCCCCATGCGGAAATGGTCTTTTCCCGCCGCGCTGTTGCTGCTCGCTGCAACCCTCGGCGGACTGGGATTTTACATCTTCTGCTCTTACCAGGCGTTCTTCAATTCCGACGCCGCCATTGCCAATATCCTGGCGGAAGAGATCGTCCGCACCGGCACGCTTTTTCCCAAAGACTGGTGGTACGTCAACGATGATCTCTGGGTGTTTTACAAGCATCTTCTCCTGATTCCCTGGGTCATGGCCGGAGAAAACGGCTTTTTCGCCCACGCGGTTTCCGTCTCCCTGGTGATCGTGACCACCATGCTGCTGCTGGCCGGGCTGTTGAGGTCGCTGGGGCTTTCTAAAACTGCGGCGGCCATGGGCTGCGTGGTCATCGGCCTTGGCTTTTCCCCCCTGTATCTGCGCGAGGTTTACGGCGAGGCCGCCTACACCTGGTATTTCGCTTTTCTCCTGGCCTTTTTTCTCCTCGTTAAAAAAACCGGCCCCCCGGCGGCCGGCAAGTTTGCCGGAGCGGCGCTGACCGCTGTTTTCCTGGGCCTGCTTTATCTGGTGACCATGGAGAACCCGGTGCGTTTTCTGGTCTACTATGTGGTGCCCTTCGCCCTGGCCCTGGCGGCCTTTTTCTTTCTGGAGCAGGAGGCTCCGGCGGAGGCCGAACAGAGTACCTGGCGGGAGCTGCTTATGCCCCGGTTGCCTCTGGCTGCCGCCGGTTGCGGGGTTATTCTGCTGGGGGCGTTTTCCCACAAGCTGGTCTTTGCCGGGCTGCACAACGCCGCCGGCGCCAACCATGCCATTCTTATTGCCATGCAGAAACTACCGGAGCATGTGGCCCATTCCTTTCTGGGGCTGATGAATTTCATCGGCGCCGAATGGGGGGCAGAGGTGGAGATGGCCTCCCTGGCCGGGGTGACCGCCCTGCTGAAGCTGGGGCTTTATCCCCTGGCCCTGGTGCTGCCCGCCTTTTATGCCTGGAAAAACCTTTATCTTTTGGACCGGGGGCAGAGATTCTTTCTGTTGCTTTCCTATCTCGGTTTTGCCCTGATTTTTTTCATTTACTCCATCAGCAGCCTGCATGACAACGCCTACGCCGCCCGCAACAACATCCGCTATATCATTCCCTATCTGATGATGCTGCTGCTCTGCCCGGTGCTGCTCTGGCGGTTTTTCCCCAAGCCGGTCAAGGCGGTCCTGCTCCTGGCCATGCTGATCGCCGCCCTCGGCTCTTGGCGGAATATCTCGCCCCCTGACTGGCGGGACAAGGCCGGGGAGAGGAGGATGGTGGTCAACACTCTTCAGGAGCGCGGGCTGAGCAATGGTTATGCTCCCTACTGGGAATCGCATGTTTACACGGTGTTCAGCAAGGGGAAGGTGCGCATCCGCCCCCTTGACATAGACTGCCGCGGGGTGGATCGCTGTCTGTGGCTGACCAGCGACAGCTGGCACGAACCGGGCTATACCACCGGCAGGGTTTTTGTGCTGGTGCCCAAGGAAAGGCTTGCCGACTGGGCCAAGGGGATGCGGAATTTCTCCCTCGCCCCACCGGTGGAGGAGTTTACCCTGGCCAATTACCAGGTGCTGGTCTTTGCCGAAAACCCGCTGCCCGGACTGGCCGGGAGAAACGAGACCTGTGACTGATTGGTTGAATTCCGAGTCCCTGCAAAACATTTCCCTCCCCCCTTGCGGGGGAGGGTCAGGGTGGGGGGGAATGGTTAGAGCGGCAGGCTGCGACTTCACCCACCCCCTGGCCCCCTCCCGTCAAGGGAGGGGGGAATTCATTTTGCCTTATATTTACGATAAAGGAAAGTTACCGTGTCCACTCCAGTAAAAATAAGCGTGGTTTCTCCGGTTTACGGCTGTCGGGAGTGTCTGGCCGATCTCTGCGCCAGGTTGGCGGCGACCCTTGCGCCCCTCTGTGATGATTTTGAGATCATTCTGGTCAATGACGCCTGTCCCCAAGGCTCCTGGGAAACGATCCAGGGACTGGCCCGCCAGGACAACCGGATCAAGGGGATCAACCTCTCCCGCAATTTCGGCCAGCACTACGCGATCACCGCCGGGCTCGACCATGCCACCGGCGACTGGGTGGTGGTGATGGACTGCGACCTGCAGGACAAGCCGGAGGAGATCGCCAAGCTCTATGCCAGGGCGAGGGAAGGCTACGACATTGTTTTCGGCCAGCGGGTGGAGCGGCAGGACAGCTTTTTCAAAAAGCTCTCCTCCCGGATGTTTTACTGGGTTTTGGAGTATTTCACCGACACCGAGCATGACAAGACCATCGCCAATTTCGGCATCTTTTCCCGGCAGGTGATCGAAACCGTCAACCGCTACCGGGAGCAGAACCGCTCCTTTCCGCTCTTCGTCAAGATCGCCGGCTTCAAAAGAACCCAGATCCCGGTGGAGCACGATGACCGCTTGTACGGCAAATCCTCCTACAACTTCAGCAAGCTGGTCAATCTGGCCATCGACTCCATCGTGGCCCACTCCAACAAGCCGCTGCGGCTCTTCATCCAGTTCGGTTTCTTCATCGCCCTGGGCAGCATGCTCTACGCCTTGTGGCTGGTGTTAAGCTATTTTTTCTACGGCGACATCGCCGAGGGCTGGACCAGCCTGATGGTCTCGATGTTTTTCATGTTCGGCCTGCTCTTCGGCATCCTGGGGATATTGGGCCTCTATATCGGCAAGATCTTCGACGAGGTCAAGAGGCGGCCGCTCTACATCGTCCAGGAAACCGTCAATCTCGGCCCCCTCCCGCAAGCATCACAGCCATGAAAAAGATCGCCATTCTTCAGTCCAACTATATCCCCTGGAAGGGGTATTTCGACCTCATCGGCAGCGTGGATGAGTTCGTGCTCTACGACGACATGCAGTACACCAAGAACGACTGGCGAAACCGCAACCTGATCAAGACCCCGAATGGCCCGGCCTGGCTCACCATCCCGGTGCGCCAGGAGACGCTTTCCCAGACCATCCGGGAGACCAGAATCGCCAACCCCCTCTGGCACAAGCAGCACTGGAAGACCATCTCGCAAAACTACGCCAAGGCCGCCCATTTCAAGGAGTACAAGGATTTTTTCGCGGAGCTGTACCTGGGCGCCACCGAGGTCTATCTCAGCGAGATCAACCGCAAATTCCTCCTGGCCATCAACGGGTTGCTGGGGATTACCACCACCATCCGCTGCTCCAGCGAATTTGTCCTGGCGCCGGGGAAAAGCGAGCGGCTGCTGGCCCTGTGCCGGGAGCTGGGCGCAACCAGCTACCTGAGCGGGCCCGCCGCCAGGGACTATCTCGACACCGCCCTTTTCGCCTCAGCCGGGATAAGCGTGGAGTGGATGGACTACAGCGGTTATCCCGAATACCCCCAGCTCTTCCCGCCCTTTGCGCATGGGGTGAGCATAGTGGATTTGCTGTTTAACGAGGGCGCTAATGCCCCGAAATTTATGAAAGGCGCCCAACGATGATTAACTTCAACAAGCCCCCGCACACCGGCAACGAAGAGCAGTACGTCCTGGCGGCGATGAAGAGCCCGCAGATCTCCGGGGACGGTGCGTTCGGCAAGCGCTGCCAGCGCTGGTTTGAAGAGCAGCTCGTCTGCCGCAAGGCCCTGCTCACCCCCTCCTGCACCCATGCCCTGGAGATGGCCGCGATCCTCATCGGCATCGAGCCCGGCGATGAGGTGATCATGCCCAGCTTTACCTTTGTCAGCACCGCTAACGCCTTTGCCCTGCGCGGAGCCCGGATCGTTTTCGTGGATATCCGCCCGGACACGATGAATATCGACGAGACCCGGATCGAAGCGGCGATCACCCCGCAGACCAAGGCCATCGTGCCGGTGCATTATGCCGGGGTGGGCTGCGAGATGGACGAGATCATGAGCCTGGCCGAGAAATACTCCCTTTTTGTCATCGAGGACGCGGCCCAGGGGATGATGAGCCGCTACAAGGGCAGGCCGCTGGGGACCATCGGCCATCTCGGCGCGTACAGCTTCCATGAAACCAAGAACTACACCAGCGGCGGCGAGGGCGGGTTGCTGATCATCAACGATGGCCGCTTTACAGAGCGGGCCGAGATCATCCGCGAAAAAGGAACCAACCGCAGTCAGTTCTTCCGCGGCATGGTGGACAAGTACAGCTGGGTGGACATCGGCAGCAGCTACCTGCCCTCCGAGCTGCAAGCGGCCTATCTCTGGGGCCAGCTGGAGATGGCCGAGGCGATCAACACCGACCGGCTCGCCAGCTGGCTCGCTTACCGCGACAAACTTACTCCCTTGGCCGCGGCCGGGGGAATCGAGTTGCCGGTGATCCCGGAAACCTGCCTCCACAACGCGCACATGTTTTATCTCAAGGTCAGGGATCTGAAGGAGCGCACCGCGCTGCTGGCGCAATGCCGGCAGGAAGAGATCGGGGCGGTGTTTCACTATGTGCCGCTGCACAGCGCCCCGGCCGGTCTGAAATACGGGCGTTTTTCCGGTCGGGATATCCAGACCACCAGTCAGAGCGAACGGCTCATCAGGCTGCCCCTCTATTACGGCATTACCGGGGAAGAGATCGACACGGTCTGCGCAAAGATCGCGGCCTGGAGCGGGAGAGGCTGATGGCGCATCTATATATCTTCGGGACGATCCTTTTCACCGTTTACGGCCAGCTGATCATCAAGTGGCGGGTGCCGTTTCACGGCAGTCTGCCCGAGGAAATGACCCCCAAGCTGATCTTTCTTCTCAAGCTCTTTTTCGACCCCTTCATCATGAGCGGCTTTGTCGCGGCCTTTCTCGCCTCCCTTTGCTGGATGGCGGCGATGACCGCCTTTGAGCTCAGCTACGCCTACCCCTTCATGGGCCTCAACTTTGTCCTGGTCTTTCTGGCCTCCGCCATCCTGCTTAGCGAACAGGTCACCCTGTACAAGGTGGTTGGCCTGACCCTCATCGTGTTGGGGATCGTTATCTCCAGCCGGGGCTGATTCCCGGCGCCAGTACCCCTGCCATCATTTTTCTAAACCCTGTTGCAGAGCCGGATCGCGGTTGTAGATATCGGGCCGGAACTGGATGATGCCGTCCGGATCGACCCAGGCGGTCATGTAGGCGATATGGATGGGGATGGGCGAGGGAATGGCCACGGTTTGCGTCTTATCGCGGGAGATCGCCGCGGTCAGGGCCTCCATGGAGCCCAGGGAAGTGCCCTGAAGAAGGTAAACGGCCAGATCCAGGGGCCTTGCCAGACGGATGCATCCAGAGCTGAAGGTGCGGGAGTTTTGCTGGAACAGCGCCCGGGCCGGGGTGTCGTGCAGGTAGACATTGTAGGGGTTGGGAAAGGGGAATTTAACCTGGCCGAGGGCATTGGCGGGGCCTGGTTCCTGGCGCAGCCGGTAAGGAAAGCGGGATTGAGAAAGGTTAGCCCAGTCAATGGCGGCCGGGTTGATCTCCTCGCTGAGCTTCCAGCCCCGGAATATCCGGAAATGCGACTGGCTGAGATACCCCGGATTTTTTTTGATCTTCGGGAGAAGATCCTTGGTGGCGATGCTGTGCGGCACCTCCCAGCTCGGATTGAGAACCAGGGCAGAGAGGCGGCCGGTGAACACCGGGGTTTGCCGGTAGGTTCGGCCGACAATCACCGGCATGGCAAGGACGAGTTTGCCATCCTCGTACAGCTTGAGGGTGAAGTCGGCGATGTTCACCAGAATATGGCGCGGCTCCAAAAGAGAGGGCAGTGGCTGGCAGCGTTCGAGGCTGGCGGTGAGTTGTTGGATGCGTTGGCTGATGGGAACATTGAGCTCGGACATGGTTTTGGCCCCGACCACCCCATCGGCGGCAAGGCCATGGCGGGCCTGGAATCTCTGCACCGCCTCCTTGAGAAGTCCATCGAAAAGAGCTCCCTGCTCCGGTGGCGCAGTCAGGTCTCCGCTTGCGGCAAGACGTTCCTTCAGGAAATGGATGCGTTCATCCTTGTCGCCTTCGCGCAGGGTGGGGCCGCCCGGAATCTGGGGCCAGCCGCCCCGCGCGGCAAGCTGCCGGTACTGGGCAAGGGCCTTTTCCAGCCCGGGCAGCAGGCAGAGCTCTCCCAGTACCTGGGGGGGATCAGTTGCCGCCCGAGTTGAGGCAGGAAGCAGGGCAATGACCATGGCGCAGCAGAACAAGCGGAAGAGGTTCAGGGCCAGGGAGATGGGGGCGGCTGGTTTTCCCGGTTTGGCTACCAAGTGCGGAAGGCTCCTGAATCAATATGGACGAAATCGCTGCTCGGGTAATAGCCGACCCCGCCAAGACGGACCGAGAGGGCGGTGCGCTGGAGTGTGGCCAGGGGGGTGCCCGGGATGCGGATGTCCAGGGCGCGTCCTTCCAGATGCAGGCTGTGTTTCGCCACCTTGTGGCCGAGGCTGAGCAGCCGGTTGTTGTATTCCGGTGAGCGAAAGCCGGAGATGATATGGATTTCGTTGTTGCGACCCAGCCGGGAGTTTATCAGGTCGAGAAAATCCAGGGTCTGGAGATCAATGGGATGCTGCTGGTCGGTAAAATGGCAGCGCAGCAGCCAGTTCAGCTCCGCAATGGCTTGGGGGTTGTACTGGCCTTCCGGGTCGCGATAGATGGCGGTGATTTTTTCGCCGGTGTGGATGTTGTACAGATTCAGCCGGCCTGACGGCTGTTCCGTGGAAAAAGTGGCCAGAGCTTTTTTGGGGGCGAGAAAGGCCAGGGTGGTCAGCAGCGAGACCTTGAGGAAAGAGCGTCTACTGGTGGGATGGTGCATAAAAAAATCCTCCTGGGGTTTGGGGCCAAGCAGGAACGTGTGCGTTTGCAGAGGGGTGAAGCAGCAAGCCATCAATCACCTGATTGCATATAATAGCCATATTTGTCCGGCTTTGCCATTTTTTTAATGAACCAGGGATGGGTGGGGACAGAAGGCAAAAAAAGATTTCCGCCAGGCTCTTGCTGCTTCTTGGTGCAAGACGCTAAATCGTAAGCGATCACAGGGCACCACATCTTGCGGCGATCGGTCCGGCTCACGGACAAAAGTACGCATCACCGTCCCGCTTGCCGCAACCTGCGGCACCCTGTGACCGCTCATTCCGTGGTTTTTTGACCTTTTGGGCATACCCCGTGATCAGTTACGATAAATCTGGTAAGGTGGCGCAATGAAAATCGAGCCCACCATTTCCGCCGTTTACGGCTTTGATCGCAAGACAGACCTCAGGCGCCCGCTGTTCGCGTGCGGGGTCTCGGCAGGCTTTCCGTCGCCGGCGGATGACTACATCGAGGGCAAGCTCGACCTCAACGAACTCATGATCCAGCATCCGGCAGCCACCTTCTTCGTGCGGGTGGCAGGCGACTCCATGCTCGGGGCGGGTATTCACCACGACGATATCCTGGTGGTGGACCGTTCACTAGAACCGGTGAGCGGCAAGGTGGTGATCGCGGTATTTAACGGCGAACTTACGGTGAAAAGACTTTTTCGGCAAAACGGCACGGTGCGGCTACTGGCCGAGAATCCCGCTTACCCTCCCATCGTACTCACGGAGGAGATGGAGTGCGAGATCTGGGGCGTGGTCGTTTTCGTCATCCATTCTCTTTAGGGCTTTACCCCGGCTGCAGCGGGGATTTATCGGCAAGTAGCCGTTCCCTGTCGAAGAATGTTTTCGCTCATTCTCGGCGGACATCCTGTCCGCCTCCGAGGCGTCTGCGGCCCCGCCCGTCCTTGGGCGGGACAGCGCAGCCGAAACCGCGAAAACATTCTCCGACAGGGAACTCCCTGCGGTGAAGTTACTTGGAATGGGTAACCGGCCATGACTCAGATATTCGCTCTCCTCGACTGTAATAATTTCTATGTTTCCTGCGAACGGCTTTTCAATCCGAAACTCGCAGGCCAGCCAGTGGTGGTGCTCTCCAACAACGATGGTTGCATTATCGCCCGATCCAATGAGGCCAAGGCATTAGGGATCAGAATGGGGGAGCCGTTTTTTAAGTGCCGGAAGTTCATCGAGGCCAAGCAAGTCCAGGTCTTTTCTTCCAACTACCCCCTTTACGGCGATCTTTCCCAGCGGGTCATGGGGATACTCTCTCAGCTCGAACCCGAGGTGGAGGTCTATTCCATCGACGAGGCCTTCTTCCGTCAGCCAAAGGGGAAAAGCCAAGCGCTGCTGGAGAATGGCCGCCATATCCGGACCACGGTCGGGAAGCAGGTCGGTATTCCGGTCTCCATCGGCTTCGGTGCCACCAAGACCCTGGCCAAGATCGCCAACCGGATCGCCAAGAAACAGCCGGAACACGGCGGGGTTTTCGTGCTGCCGGAGCAGAATCTTGAGGCCATCCTCGCTACCATCGAGGTGGGGGAGGTGTGGGGGATCGGGCCGCGCCAAAGCCAAAAGCTGTGTGCTTACGGCATGCGCACGGTCCTTGATCTCAAAAACGCCAACGATGCCTGGCTGCGCAAGCACCTTACCATCACCGGCCTGCGCACCGCCATGGAGCTGCGCGGCGTTTCCTGTCTTCCGTTTGAGGAGGCCCCGGCACCCAGGAAGTCGATCACCAGCTCCCGCTCCTTCGGTCAGCCGGTGACCGATCTTTCCGGGCTCAGGGAGGCCCTCTCTGCCTACGTCTCGATTGCTGCCGAAAAACTCAGGGCAGAGCAGAAAAAGGCAGGCTGCCTTCAGGTGTACCTCACCACCAATCGGTTCCGGGAGGGCGAGCCGCAGTACGCCAACAGCCTTACCGTCACTCTGGCAAACCCGACCGCCTCAACCCTGGCCTTGATCCACCATGCCAGCGAGGCGCTCAGGCAACTTTACCGTCCCGGCTTCTCCTATCAGAAGGTCGGGGTGGTCTTGGTGGACCTGGTTGCCTCGAGTCATGAGCAGCAGCATCTTTTTCGCGTCCCCCATAAGGAACAGGGGGAACTCATGGCTGCCCTGGACAAGATTAATCGCCGCTGGGGCAGGGATACCCTGCAAAGTGGTTCCGCGGGTTTAGAGCGGCCATGGAAGAATAAGCAGACCAGAAAGTCGCCTTCCTACACCACCTCCTGGCATGAGCTGCCGGTGGTGAGGTGAAGATGGCAATCACCAAGGACGGATAACTTGCCGATGTTCCCCTAGGTCTCTTCCAAGGTATTAGGAATTCTGCGAGAGCGTGGTCTGAAGATTGACTTTCTGGTGGGTCATATCAAGTTTTTTCCGGATGTTTTTCCGGTGGATGTTGACTGTTCCCGGCGAGAGATGCATGATTTCGGCGATTTCCTTGGTCTGTTTGCCCATCTTGACCATATTGGCGACTTGAATCTCCACCGAGGTGAGCCGGGCCAGTTTGCTGGAGAAATTATTGGCAAAAGGAGAGGTTACTTCTTTGATGTTGGCCCTAAGGACATCAAGCAGCGCTCCCTGATGTTCGGTCAAACGACTCTCTTTAAGCCGGTCGAGGAGAGGCTCCACCAGCTTGGTGGTATTCGCGAGTACCTCTTCGGCCAGAATCGTCCGATCCGCCTCTCGTTTCTCCAGCAACACCGTAAGGGCGACATTTGCATCGGACAGTTCGCGGGTCCTTTCCAAGACTCGATTTTCCAGCTCAGCATGAGCGTCTTTTAACTCGGCCTCCACCTCTTTCATGTGAGTAATGTCGGTGTGGGTGCCGATAATCCGCAGAGCTATGCCGTGTTCATCCCTCGTAACCGCCCGGCCCCTTGACAAGAACCATTGCCAGTTGCCTCCCTTATTGCGCATCCGGTACTCCACTTCATACAGAGGAGTTTTTCCTTGAATATGCTCCTCGCGCAGGGCCAATACTTTCTCCCGGTCATCGGGATGAAAAAGGTTTTCAAAGGAGTGTTCGCCGGTGATTTCATCTTTGTTCTCATAGCCCAGGCTGCGGTACCAATTCTCTCCGATATAGACTTCACCGGTGCGCAGATTGCGGTCCCAGACACCGTTGGAGGAAGCATCCAGCGCCAGACGAAAACGAGTGTCGCTTTCGCGCAACTCCGCCTCGATCTTCTGGCGGTGGGCAATTTCCTTTTCCAGTTTTAAATTCTGCGCCGAGAGCATTTGCAATAAGCTTTGTTTTTCCTGGCAGCGCCGGATGCGGAAAACAATTTCTTCAACATCGCAGGGTTTGATGGCGAAATCGTCCGCGCCGAGACGCAGGGCCTCAATGGCGGATTGCATATCGCCATAGCCGGTAATGATGATGACGCTGGTTTGCGGAGCATACTCCTTTGCCGCCTTCAGGACGCCGAGCCCGTCGATTCCGGGCATCAACAGATCGGTAATCACTAGATCGTACCAATGGTTTTTCAGGAGAGCGATGGCTTCACCGCCGCTGCCGACGGCGGTGACCGCGAAATGCTCCTCTCGGAGTTCCCGGGTAAATGATTTCCGAATCAGCTCTTCGTCATCGACAAATAAAATGGATAGCTCGGCCATGATCGCACCTTTTTGAAAAACTCCCCTCCTCTTGCGGGAGGGGTTGGGGGTGGGGATAGCTGTAACAGTAGAGATAATGGCAACTTCCCCCTCTCCCTAACCCTCCCCCGCAAGGGGAGGGAATTCATTGCTCCCCAATTCTCGATATCTCAGGCAGCCTCTTCCTTACTCCCCGTAATCGGCAGCAGGACGGTGAAGGTCGCGCCTTCCCCGGGCAGGCTCGTGACCCGGATTTCTCCATGGTGGTTCTGCACAATACCATAACTGACGGAGAGACCCAGACCCGTTCCTTTGACTTCGGCCTTGGTCGTATAGAAAGGCTGAAAAATCAGGGCCAGGTCCGCGGATTTAATGCCGACGCCGGTATCCTTGATCGCCACCGCCACTCTGTCGCCCTCTTGCCAGGTGCGGAGCGTGATCACTCCGCCGGACTGCCGGCAGGCATCCGCCGCATTGGTCAGGAGATTCAGGATAACCTGCTTGATCTGGTCCGGAACCGCCATAATCTGCGGCAGCCTCTCCAGATAGTCGCGCACCACGGAAATCCGCTTGCCGTTAAAATCGCTTTTTAACAGAAGCAGGATGTGGTCGAGGGAGTGGTGCAGGTCCATCATCACTTTTTTGCCCGAGGATGGCCGGTTAAAATCCTGCAGGCTGCGGATCAGGTTCTTGATCCGGTCTCCTTCGCCGATGGCCGCATCCAGCAATGCTGCATCCTCATCATCCATTTTCGCCCTTTTTCTCAAACCTTTCAGGGTGGAGAGGATACCCTGCATGGGGTTATTGAATTCATGGGCGATGGATGCCGATAACTTCCCGATTGCCGACAGCTTTTCCTGGTGGAGAAGCTGCCTTTGCGTTTCCTGTAGTTCCTGGGTCCGTTTTTCAACCATGCGCTCCAGAGTAGCGTTCATGGTTTGAAGATTTTCTTCGGCCCGTTTGCGCTCGGTAATGTCATCAAATATAGTTACAAAGTGATCTTTTTTTGGGCTGTACGCAGAAACGACATACCACTTCCGGAACGGTTCGAAATAGAGTTCAAATTTTTCCGGCTTGCCTGTCGTCGCGACCCGGCCGTAGATTTCAAGCAATTCCGGATGTGATTTTTTGATTTCAGGAATCACTTCGGTAACTTTTTTCCCGGTAACGGCCTGCAAACCGGTATGATCTTCAAAAGCCCGGTTTGTTGCAAGAAAGAGGTAATCCGTCGGACTCCCCTGGTCATCAAATAAAATTTTCTGATATGCGAGCCCGCTCAACATGTTCTCGAACAGGGTGCTATAGCGTTGTTCGCTTTCCCACAGCGCCTTCTCGGCTTGTTTGCGCTCGGTGATGTCCTGGGTGATGCCGAAGCCGCCAAGCAGTCCGCCCGCTGGGTCGAACTCCAGGTAAGCCTTCTCCCGCACCCATTTCACCTGGCCGTCCACCAGCAAACGGTGTTCGATGTCGTATGGTTCGCCGTACAGGGCCGCCTGCCACCGGGTGTCCACGTACTGGCGGTCGTCCGGGTGAATAATTTTCAGAAACGACTCATAGGTCAGCGGTGTGCCTTTCTCCACCCCAAAGATGCGGTGGTTCTCGTCGGACCATGTCAGGATGTTGCGGCGCACATCCAGCCGCCAACTGCCAAGCTGCCCGACCTGTTGGGCCCGATCATGGTCTGCCCGGCTTTGGCGCAGGGCCTCCTCTGTTTGCTTGCGTGCGGTGATGTCCATTTCCACGCCGAGCATGCGGTTGGCCGTGTCATCTTGTTCATAGAGGAAAACGCCCTTGGCCTCAATCCAATGCAAGCTGCCGTCGGGCCAGATGATCCGGTACTGCACCTCCAGCGGCTGGTGCTCCCGCAGGCAACGGCGCCACTCCGCGTCCACGCGCGGCATGTCCTCCGGATGCACGCGATTAGCCCAACGGCTAAAGTCGTGTTCCGTAGTCGTAGAGGTATCAGTTGTTGTAGCTGTTGCAGCCGGGGCGTAGCCGAAGATTTCCTCTTGGGTCTGCGTCCACAGGAGGGTGTTGCTGGGGAGGTTCCAGTCAAACATGCCGATATGGGTGGCACTGATAGCCAGGGCAAGGCGCTTTTCCTTTTCCCGCAGCTTCTCCTCGGCTTTCTTGCGTTCGGTGATGTCAAGATTGATGCCCGCCCAAACCGTTATTTCGCCCCGCTCATTTTTTACCGGCACCCCACGAGCCAGAACATGACGCCATTGCCCATCAATGCTGCGGAATCGCAGCTCAGTGTCCCACTTGCCGCCCGTGCGGACGCATTCTCGCCAGGCGGTGGCGGTGTGTGTCGCATCGTCGGGATGCAGCACATTTTCCCAGCCGAAGTTTGAGAATTGGTCCTGGGTGGAGCCTACCATTTTGAGTAAACTCTCGCTTGCGTAGGTGTTCCGCCCATCGGGGGTGCAGACCCATACGCCGTAGTCAATGGCCTCGCCTATGCTGCGGTAAAGTGCCTCGCTCTGTTTTAACGCCTCCTCGGCCCGCTTGCGGTTGCTGATGTCCACCACGGTCCCGACGAGCCGGACGAGTTGCCCGGTCGCATCGCACACCAAGGTGGCGTGGTCTTCGACAAACAGCAGGCGACCGTCCTTATGCCGCAGGCGGTATTGGGTCGTCTGCTGGCCGTGGTCAACGCATATTTGCCGAAAAGCGGCCTGGCACGCAGGGAGATCTTCGGGATGTATCCGGCCCTTCCACCACGCCATCGTCAGCTCCACCTCGGCCGGTTCGTACCCCAACAGAATGGCAAGCCCCTGCAAGGCATTAACCTGTCCGGTGCGAATGTCCAGATCGTAGACCATGGCATGGGTGGCTCCGACAGCCAGTCGCAGGCGTTCTTCACTTTTCTGCAGCGACTCCTCGGAGGAGAATTTCTCCAGCGCCACCGCCAGATAATCCGTCAGCCGTTCAAAAAGCGCGAGACGCTCCGGCGTGAACCGGTCAGGGAGACGGTCATTCAACTGGAGCAATCCTATCCGCTGTTCCCCGAAGCGCAGCGGTAAGAGCGCCACCGATTGATACCCTTCACCGTTGCAGCGGTTGCGCGTGCGCGCCTGCCGGTCGGCGTCGGTGGTGGTGGCGAGCAGTTGCGTGGTATTGTTGGTCCAGAAACTGCCTTTGGCCGTGAAGAACGGTTTGGCGGGATCGAAATGTCCGCGGATGACATTGCCGCACATGCAGGCCAGCAGCGGGTTGCCCACCGCGTCCCGGCTAATCGTGCCGGTGGCGTCGCGCTCGCACAGGGAGTTTTCCAGGCGGACGAATTCCTCAGGGAACCCGCAGGTTTCGTAATATGGGTAGTCCTCGCCCAGATGCAACCGCAGTCCCACGGCCTCGCAGCCGGATTGCTGCTGAAAAAACGCCAGCACCGCCTTGAGCAACTCAGGCTTGCTGGTGCTGCGGTTGACCAGTTGCAGGAATTCCGTGCTGAGAGTACTTTCTGCCAGGGAATCGAACAACGTTTTGTCCTGTGCCTGCAGCTTTTCGTTGGCTGCCTCCAGAGCGGCGTTGAGATGGGTGAGATCCTGTTTGCGGCGATGGATATCCAGGAAGACCTTGACCTTGCTCAAGAGGATCTCCTCCCGGAGCGGCTTGACCAGGTAGTCCACGGCGCCGGCGGAGTAGCCCTGGAAGATCTGTTCTGCCTGCGGGTAGGCGGCGGTGACAAAGATGATCGGCACGGCCGAGTGGCTTTTCTCCCCCCGCATCAGCGCGGCCAGTTCGTAGCCGTTCATCTCCGGCATGTTCACATCGAGAAGCGCCAGGGCGAAATCGTGATTAAGGCTGGCCTTGAGGGCGTCGTTGCCGTTTTGGGCCTTGACGACCACGGCTTCGGTCCTGGCGAGGAGGCGTTCCAGGGCCAGCAGGTTCTCTTGCCGGTCGTCCACGATGAGGATGGCGGGTTTTGCCCTGCGGCCCGGGTGTTTTCGCTTCAGTCGATCTGGCGGTGGATTGTCCAGGCCCAGCCTTTGGGACTCAGGTAACTTATGTAAGTTATCCATTCATCTCTCCTTCTTTACCTGGATTTAGGGCCCAGCCTGTAGAGACAATCGGGAAAAACCACGTTTTTTTGGGAAAAGGTCAGATTCATTTTACTTTGACCTTGGTGGACTGTGGGCGGCTCGGGGCCAATTGCGCGCATGGCGCGAACGTATACTCATTACGCAATGATTTGTATTAAATCAAGACGCAAGGTTTTGCACATGCTGGTCAATTTTGCCCGGCAGTGACCTGGTGACAAAATTGACCAGCATATAATATTTAGTGGCACAGCCTTGATATGACAGCAAGGATACAGCGCGTCAGGCACTTGCGCCTGTTACTGAGAAATCATATCTTCGGCAGATGCTTTTTCGCCTCGGCCACTGCTTCGGCGGGGTAGTCGAAGTTGTACAGCTCTCCGGCGAAGAACTTGTCGTAGCTGGCAAGATCAAGGTGGCCATGACCGGAAAGATTGAACAGGATGGTCTTGGGCTCTTTCGGGTCTTGCATGGCCTCGATAATCGCGGCCTGGATCGCGTGGCACGACTCGGGCGCCGGGATGATCCCCTCGGTCTGGGCGAACAGCACTCCGGCCTCGAAGCATTCCACTTGCTGGAGAGCCATGGCCTCCATCAAATTTTCCCGGAGCATGGCGCTGACAATGGGGGACATGCCGTGGTACCGCAATCCTCCGGCATGGATGCCCGGGGGCATGAAGTCATGGCCCAGGGTGTACATGTACAGGAGGGGGGTGCGCTCGGAAACATCGCCGAAGTCATAAGCATAGATGCCCTTGGTGAGCGAGGGGCAGGAGGCGGGCTCCACCCCGATCAGGCGGATATTCTTGCCTGCCAGTTTATCGGGCAGAAACGGCGTGGCGAGGCCGGCAAAGTTGGAGCCCCCGCCGCAGCAGCCGATCACCACATCCGGGGTCTCGCCGATCATGGCCAGCTGTTTTTTGGCCTCCAGGCCGATCACGGTCTGGTGCAGGCAGACATGGTTCAGTACCGAACCCAGGGCGTATTTGGTGTCCTCGCGGGAAACCGCATCTTCCAGAGCCTCGCTGATGGCGATTCCCAGAGAGCCCTGGTTGGTCGGGTCTTTCGCCAGGATTGCCCGACCGGTTGGCGTGTCCGGGCTGGGACTTGGCACAATCTCGGCGCCATAGGTGTTCATCATCGATTTGCGATACGGTTTCTGGTCATAGGAAACCCGCACCATGTACACTTTGCACTCCAGACCGAATTTATGGGTGGCAAAAGCCAGGGCGCTGCCCCATTGGCCGGCCCCGGTTTCGGTGGCCAACCGCTTGACCCCTTCCCTTTTGTTGTAATAAGCCTGCACCACGGCGCTGTTTGTTTTGTGGCTGCCGGAAGGGGATACCCCCTCGTACTTGAAATAGATCTTCGCCTTGGTGCCGAGTTTCTCTTCAAGAAAGTTGGCGCGCACCAGGGGAGATGGCCGCCAGATGGACCAAATGTCCTGAATCTCTTCGGGGATATCGATCCAGCGTTTGTCGCTCATCTCCTGCTCCAGCAAGCCCATGGGGAATATGGGCGCCATAAGGTCAGGAGTAAGCGGTTGCTTGGTCGCAGGATTCAGGGGAGGGTGCATGCCGCCCGGCATATCCGGCATCACGTTGTACCATTGGGTAACCCGCTCTTCATCGGGGAGAAGGATTCTTTTTTTCATGGTGTTCTCCTTGTTTCTTGCGAATTTTTTGTAAAAGTTGCCAGCTTGACGAGTCAATATTTTGCCAGGGGATTTGTCCAATCTTCAGCTTGTTTCAGCAAACAACAGCGCGGCAAGCCGTTGCTGTTGTTTGCTTGGATATACATAAGCCAATATGAACTTTTTGTAAAAAAAAGTAACTTGAAAATATATTGTTAACATATTAATGCCATAAAAAATCCTGGCGTTCGCAGAGAACCCGCTTTAGTTGGCAGGCTCCGGCAAAAAACGCCTCATCTCCTAAGGCAATTGATTCGCGAAACAATCGCCGTATTCAATTAGGTTTATTTTGTCTTTGCAAAATATTTTTTTCGTGGTAGATGAAAATTTCATTTTGATGAATGCTCATTCAGTTTTCAGGCAATTGTTCACTTTATCAGGAAGAAAATGGAGGAGAAGATGATCAAGAAGATTTCAACCGTAGCACTGGCAACCCTGATCTGCCTGCCCACCCTGGCCTCTGCCGCGCCTGACCGGGTGGCCGACCTGGAAAAGCAGATGTCCGAGATGAACAAAGCGTTCAGTGCCCAGATGCAGGCGATGAAGGATGAAATCGCCGCCCTCAAGGCCAAGAACAGCGAGATGGGCAAGGAAGTCGCCAGCACCAGCGAAGCCTTGAAAAAAGCCCCGGCCGCAGCCGACGCTGCTGATTGGACCAAGAAGGTCGCCATGGGCGGCGAGGTCGTCTTCCGTGGCTACAACCTCCAGAACGTCTGGGATTTCAATGACATCAGCGATGGCGACAATCGCGATCTCTTCCGGACCAAGGGCAGCCTGTGGGCCGACTTCAAGCCCACCGACGACGTAAGCGTCCGCGTCCAGCTTACCAACCAGACCTGGGGCGAGGGAACCGGCGTAGGCGATAACACCGACAACAAGGTTTTCCTGGACAACGCCTATGTCAACGTCAAGAACCTCCTCGGCCTGCCGGTGGAAGGCACCTTCGGCCGTCAGAACCTGATCTACGGTTCGGGCTTCGTGATCCTTGACGGCCAGTCCCAGTTCGCCTCCACCTCCCTTTACTTTGACGGGGTCAAGCTCCGCTGGCACGTCACCGACCAGATCATGCTGGACGGCTTCTACATGAAGGACCAGGAGAACAGTACCGGTAACAACGCCGCATCCAGCCCCGGGGTCCATGGCGACGACATCACCCTCTCCGGTCTCTACCTGACCAACAAGAAATGCGCCTTTACCGGCATGCAGCAGGAGCTTTATGCCCTCAACCGTACCGACGAGTGGTTCGGCAAGGACATCTGGATGTACGGGGTCCGCCTTTCCGACAAGCTGGCCAACGGCATCGACTACTCCCTGGAGGGGGCCATTCAGACCGGGCACGCCACCTTTACCAAGGACCAGGACGCCTGGGGCACCAAGCTTGAGGGCGGGTACACCTTCAAAAATCTCGGCTGGAAGCCCCGGCTCTCCTTGGGGTACGCGTTCCTCAGCGGGGACGAGAAAGGCACCACCGACAAAAGCGAGCAGTGGGATGTGTTCTACGGCGGCTGGCCGCAGTGGGGCGATATGCTGGCCTGGAAATACCTCAATCTCAACGCGGCAAACAACCTGAGCAAGGTGTACAATTACAATGCCGGCAGCAATGTAATCGGCGAGGCGGTCTACTCCAATCTCCAGATTATTACCCTCGGCGCCAGCGCCAAGCCCGTCGACAAACTGACTGTCGGTCTTTCCTATTCCAAGCTGAACTTCAACGAAACCTTCAATGCAGCTGGACCTGTTGACGATGATTTCGGCGACTACTACCAGGCCACGGCCAAGTACCAATACAACAAGTACGTGAGTTTCTCCCTGTACGGAGCTCTGCTTGATCCGGGTAAGGCCTTTACCGAAAACCCGAGCGGCGCCATGAATGACAAGGCTTCCGAATTGTACTGGGAAACCCAGTTCAAGTTCTAACCGCCAGTGCTGGACAGATCATCTCGGGGCAGCGTTTTTTTGCTGCCCCTTTTTTTTCAGACAAATAACGGCCAACCCTCAGTCGGCAGCGGTTTTTCAACATCGTTGAAGGATGAGGGAATCCGTGGTAAATATCCCATGTTGTCCCGAAGGCTGTCGTCTGACAGCCTTCGGCTGCCATATGAATCGCCTTTTATGGATTTGAGGAGTACCGTGTGACCCCCAAAGACCCTGCCGCAGAAAAGCTCTGGTTTTCCGGCAACGAAGCCCTGGCCCTCGGCGCTTTCGAGGCCTCGGTAAAGGTGGCTTCCGGCTACCCCGGCACCCCATCCACCGAGATTCTGGAAAATCTTTCCACCTATCCCGCCGTTTATAGCGAATGGGCGCCCAACGAAAAAGTGGCCCTTGAGGTCGCCATCGGCGCCTCCTTTGCCGGCGTCCGGGCCCTGGCCACCATGAAGCATGTGGGGCTCAACGTTGCCGCCGACCCCCTGTTTACCGCCTCCTACACCGGGGTGCGCGGCGGCTTGGTGGTCGTGGTGGCGGACGATCCCTCCATGTACAGCTCTCAGAACGAGCAGGACAGCCGCAACTATGCTTACGCCGCCAAGCTGCCCATGCTCGAGCCGGCCGACCCCGGCGAGGCCAAGGAATTTTTGAAACTCGCCTACCGGATCAGCGAACAGTTCGACACCCCGGTCCTGCTCCGCAGCTGCACTCGGGTCGCCCATGTCAAAGGCGTGGTCAGCCGGGGGGAAATCCAGGCTTCCAGCGTCAGCCCGGGACTGATCCGCAATCCGGCCCAGATGGTCATGCTGCCCGCCCACGCCAGGGGCCGCAGAATCGCCATCGCGGAGCGCCAAAAGCAGATGGCCGCCTTTGCCGAGACCTGGGCGGAAAACCGGGTCGAACTGGGCGAGGACCGCGCCATTGGCATCATCGCGGCCGGCACCAGCTACCTCTATGCCAAAGAGGCCTTTCCCAACGCTTCCTTCCTGAAACTGGGCATGGTCACCCCGTTGCCGGAGAAGCTGATCCGCGATTTTGCCTCCCAGGTGGAGACCCTCTATATCGTCGAAGACCTAGACCCCTTCATCGAAATGCGGGTCAAGGCCATGGGCATCACCTGCATCGGTAAGGAAAAGATCCCGGCCATCGGCGAGCTTACCCCCTCGGTGGTCCGAAAGGCGATCACCGGCGAGACCGGCAGCGCCACCTTCGGGCCGGTGGAGCTGCCGCCCCGGCCGCCCAACATGTGCGCCGGCTGCCCGCACCGGGGGCTGTTTTACAACCTGAACCGGCTCAAGGTCTTTGTTTCCGGGGATATCGGCTGCTACACCCTGGGCGCCCTGCCGCCGCTTTCGGCCATGGACGCCTGCGTCTGCATGGGCGCCAGCATCGGCATGGCCCACGGCATGGCCAAGGCTCTGGGCGAAGAGGGTTTGGGCAAGGCGGTGGCCGTAATCGGGGATTCCACTTTCATCCACTCCGGCGTAAACTCCCTGATCAACACGGTTTACAACAAGAGCTACTCCACGGTGATCATCCTCGACAACCGGATCACCGCCATGACCGGCCAGCAGCCCAATCCGGCTTCCGGCTCGACGATCATGGGCGAACCGGCCAACTCCATCGATTTCCCGGAGCTTTGCCGGGCCATCGGGGTGAAGCATGTCCGCACCGTCAACCCCCATGATATCGAGGCAACCTATGCGGTGCTAAAGGAAGAGATCGAACGGCCCGAACCCTCGGTGGTCATTACCCGCTTCCCTTGCGTACTGACCCCGGCGGAAAAGAAACGGCCTAAAACTTCCTTTGTCAGCGACACCGAAAAATGCACCGGCTGTGGCATGTGCCTGCGCCTCGGCTGCCCGGCGATCAACTGGGTGGCTCTGTCGCCGGAAGAGGCCAGGGCCATGGGCAAAAAGGAAAAACAGAAAGGCTATGCCCTGATCAACGAGACCACCTGTATCGGCTGCGGCCAGTGCCTCTCCCTCTGCAAGTTCGAGGCGATCACCTGCGGGGAGGGCAAATAATGAACGACTACGGCAATATCCATTTCTGCGGGGTTGGCGGCCAGGGCATCCTGCTGGCCAGCGAGCTTACCGCCCATGCCCTGCTGGCTGCGGGCTTCGACGCCAAAAAAAGTGAAGTGCACGGCATGGCCCAGCGCGGCGGCTCGGTGGAGGCGCATCTGCGGTTCGGCAGAAACAGGGTCTATTCCCCGCTCATCGAGCCGGGCACGGTGGACATCATGCTCGCCTTCGAAATGATGGAGGCGGTGCGCTACCTGCCCCTGCTCAACCAGCAATCCACGGTGATCGTCAACACCCAGAAGATCGCCCCGCCCGCGGTGGCCACCGGCAAGATGACCTATCCGGACCAGTGCCTCAATGAGCTGACCAGCCGCGGCATAGCCGTGGTGGGGGTGGACGCCTTTGCCATTGCCCGTAAGGTGGGCAACCTCAAGGCGGTGAACGTGGCCCTGGTGGGGGTGCTTTCCCGGTATCTGCCCGTGAACGAAGAAACCTGGCTTGAGGTCATCAAGAAACGGTTGCCCGCCAAAATTGTCGAGGTCAACCTGAAGGCTTTCCAGGAGGGCCGCAAGGCTGGAAAGTAAGCTTAACCGCAACGAGGAAAGATCATGATCTGGAACGAGGAATACGAAACCCTGCCGCGCGAAGCCCTGGAGGCCCTGCAACTGAAGCGGCTCAAGGCCCAGGTGGCGCGGGTCCATGCCACGGTTCCTTATTATCGCAAAAAGATGGAAGATGCCGGCGTCACGCCAAGCGATATCCAGACCCTGGCCGATATCCGGCTTTTGCCCTTCACCACCAAGGAAGACCTGCGCAAGAACTATCCCTTCGGGCTGTTCACCGTGCCCATGGAAGAGGTGGTCCGCATCCACGCTTCTTCCGGGACCACGGGCAAGCCCACGGTGGTAGGTTATACCAAGCGCGACATCGAGATGTGGGCCGAACTGATGACTCGGACCTTGTCCGCTGCCGGGGTGCACAAAGGCGATATCGTTCATAACGCTTACGGCTACGGGCTGTTCACCGGCGGCTTGGGCGCCCATTACGGCGCGGAGAATCTTGGTGCCGCCGTCATTCCCATTTCCGGCGGCAACACCAAACGCCAGATCCAGATCATGCAGGATTTCGGCTCCACCGTGCTGCTTTCCACGCCTTCCTACGCATTGAACATTGCCGATGCCATGGCCGATCAGGGCATCGACCCGGCCACCCTCAAGCTCCGGGTGGGGGTTTTCGGGGCAGAGCCCTGGAGCGAGGCGATGCGCGAGGAGATCGAGGCCCGGTTGAAGATCAAGGCCGTCGACATCTACGGACTCTCCGAGGTCATGGGCCCCGGGGTTGCGGCCGAATGCATCGAAGAGCAAAAGGGCCTGCACATCATGGAAGATCATTTCCTGCCCGAGATAGTCGATCCCGATACCTTCGAGCCTGTGCCTGTCGGCGATCGCGGCGAATTGGTCTTCACCACCCTGACCAAGGAGGCCTTCCCGGTCATCCGCTACCGCACCAAGGACATCTCCCGCCTGATCCCCGATGTCTGCACCTGCGGCCGCACCTTTTACCGGATCCCGAAGATCACCGGGCGCACCGACGACATGCTGATCATCCGCGGGGTCAACGTCTTCCCCTCCCAGATCGAAGAGGTGATCATGGGCGTGGAAGGGGTTGAACCGCATTACCAGATCGTGGTCGAGCGGGAAGGCTCCCTGGACAAGATTGAGGTCCAGGTGGAGGTGAGCGAGGCTATCTTCTCCGATGAGGTCAAGACCCTGGAAACCTTAAGCAAAAAACTGCAGCGAGAAATCAAGGATCTGCTCGGCATCTCCTGCACCATCAAGCTGGTTGAGCCTAAGACTATCCAGCGCAGCGAGGGCAAGGCCAAACGCGTCATCGACAACCGCAAAATCTAAGAGGAGAACGGCATGAAGGTAAAACAGATTGCGATCTTTCTGGAAAACAAGTCGGGGCGGTTGGCCGATATCAGCCATACCCTGGCTGAAAACGCCATCAACATCCGGGCGCTGTCCCTTGCCGACACTGCTGATTTCGGCATACTCCGCCTGGTGGTCAACGATAGCATCAAGGCCCAGCAGGTGCTGAAGGAAAACGGCTTCACCGTGGGGATCACCGATATCCTGGCCGTGGAGGTTCCGGACAAACCCGGGGCACTTGACTCCATCCTCCAGGTGGTGCATGAAGCCGGGCTCAACGTGGAATACATGTACGCCTTTACCAAAAAAAGCGGCCAGTCCGGCATGCTGCTGTTTCGCTTCGATGATCAGGACACGGCGGAGACTGTTTTTTTGAAGGCAGGCTTCCGGGTGCTGAGCGACGATGAGGTTCATGCCCTGTAAAATAAGGTCAGGCGCAAAAAACGTCTGTTTGGAAAAACCACAACCAATTTTATGAGGAGAAAAGAGTGAAACGATCATTTACCGCAACCATCATCATGTTCGCTGCCTCACTGGCACTGTCGGTCTCCATGGCCTGTGCCGAGACTATCAAGATTGGCGCCATCCTCGCCATAAGCGGCCCGGCCTCGTTTTTGGGAGCTCCCGAGGCCCGCACTCTTGAAATGCTGGCCGAGGAACTAAACGCCAAGGGCGGGGTAGGCGGCAACAAGATCGAACTGGTAATCAAGGATTCCGGCGGCAACCCGGAAAAAGCCATCTCCTTTGCAAAACAGCTCATTGAAGAGGATAAGGTCTTCGCCATCATCGGCCCCTCCACCAGCGGCGAAACCATGAAGATCAAGAAGATCTGCGAGGATGGCAAAACCATTCTGATGTCCTGCGCAGCCGCGGAACAGATCGTCAATCCCGTGGCCAAATATGTGTTCAAGACCCCCCAGAAGGACAGCCAGGTCGTCCATGCGATTTTTGAAAACATGAAGGCCAACAAGATCACCAAGATTGCAGTGCTGGCCAGCAACACCGGTTTCGGCCAGGCAGGCAAGGGGCAGATCGAGAAGCAGGCCCCGGAGGCCGGCATCCAGGTTGTTGCCGCCGAGGTATACGACAGCAAGGCCACCGATCTTTCCGCCATCGTGGCCAAGCTGGCCGCCGACAAGGAGATTCAGGCGGTCATCAACTGGTCCATCGAACCGGCCCAGGCCATCGTTTTAAAGAATGCCCGGCAGGCCGGCTGGAAAGTGCCCATCTACCAGAGCCACGGGTTCGGCAACATCAAATATGTTGAAGCGGCAGGGGCCGCAGCCGAGGGAGTCATCTTCCCGGCCGGCCGTTTGCTCATCGCCGACAAGCTGGCGGACAAGAATCCCCAGAAGGCAGTGCTGGTTAAATACACGAAAGACTACGAGACAAAATTCAAGGAAGAGGTTAGCACCTTTGGCGGCCATGCCTACGATGCCTTCAAGATCCTTTGTCGCGGCATCGAACTGGCCGGAGCCAACCGGGAGAAGGTTCGCGACGCCATTGAGAACATAAAGGGATTCGTGGGCACTGCCGGGATATTCAACTTTTCGCCCGCCGACCACAATGGCCTGGGCTTTGATTCGGTGACCATGCTCACCGTCAAGGGCGGCAACTTCGTCGAGTACAAAAAGTAACCCTCGCTGCCAAAACTCTTTTGTCAACGCCGTCGGCCATCAAGGCAGACGGCGTTGACATGTATATACTCAATGACTCTGGAACTCTTCAGCCAATACCTTCTGGCCGGCATCACCTACGGCATCATCTACGCCATCGTGGGTATCGGCTTCAATATCATCTACAATACCACCGGCATCATCAATTTCGCCCAGGGCGAGTTCGTGATGCTGGGAGGAATGACCGCCATCTCCCTTCACCAATGGTTGCCGCTGCCTCTGGCTATCGGTGCGGCCGTAATCCTGGTGATGCTCATCGGCGCCCTGGTGGAGATTCTTTTCATCCGCTGGCTGGACCGTCCGTCTGTTCTGCGGATGATCATCATCACCATCGGCATCTCCATCCTGATCCGCGAGGCAGCCCTGCACGTCTGGGGTGAGGGGGTGCGTTCCCTGCCCTATTTCGTGGGCAACGAGATCACCACGGTCCAGGTGCTGGGAGCACGGGTTTCCCCCCAGGTTCTCTGGGTGATCGGGGTCTGCGCCGTCATGGTTCTCGGTTTGAGCCTGTTTTTTAAATACACCCTCCAGGGCAAAAAAATGCAGGCCTGCGCCTCAAACCGGATGGCCGCCACCCTGTGCGGCATCAGCACGAGAAACATGGTTACCCTTTCCTTTATGCTTTCCGCAGGGATTGGCGCCCTGGCCGGCTGCGTGATGAGCCCCATCACTTACACCCAGTACGACATCGGCACGGGGTTGGCGATCAAGGGCTTTACCGTGGCCATCCTCGGCGGGCTCGGCAGCAGCATGGCTGCGGTTGCCGCAGGCCTCCTGCTCGGGATTATCGAATCCTTCAGCGTCAGTGTGGTACCTCTGGCTTTTCAGGACGCCATCTCCATCAGTCTCCTGCTGGCCATTCTCTTTTTCCGGCCCCATGGCCTGTTTGGCAACAAAGATGCCGCAGGACTGAAGGAATTCTGACCATGACGCGCCATCTGCCCCTGAGCCTGCTTATCCTTGCCGTCATTGCGGTCCAGCTCCTTACCCGCTGGACGGAGACGGCCTATTACCTGACCCCGCTCACCATGACCGCCTATTATTCCCTGGTGATCGTCGGGCTCTGTCTGCTCATGGGCTATGCCGGGCAGATATCCTTGGGCCATGCCGGGTTCTTCGGCATCGGCGGCTATCTCTCCGCCATGCTCACCACAAAAGACCTCATGGCGTTCAAGGAAAACGCGCTGATAGCCCTTTGCGACAAGCTGGGGCTGCTGGTGCATGGCCAAGACATGCTTGGCGTGTCCTCACTCCAGATGCAGCCCTGGGCTGCCTGCATCTGCGCCATCCTGGTGACCATTGCCGTGGCCTATGCCATTGGCATTCCGGTGCTCAAGCTCAAAGGGCATTACCTAGCCATGGCCACCTTGGGCTTTGGCATCATTGTTTATCGCCTGGCCCTGGCCTCCCCGTTGTTCGGAGAGGCGGACGGCATCTCCGGAGTGCCCGGTTTCCCCCTTTTGCCGGGGCTGGCAGTGAGCGGTGATTTCAGTTCCCGAATCAGCAACTACTATCTTGCCTGGGGCATGCTGGCCTTTGTCATGTGGCTGCTCGGCAATCTGATCCACTCCCGGGTGGGCCGGGCGCTACGCGCCATCCATGGGGCCGAGGCCGCTACCAACGCCATGGGCATCGATACCGCCCGTTACAAGCTGAATACCTTTGTGCTCAGCGCGGTGCTGGCCTCAATCGCCGGAATATTCCTCACCCATTACAATGGCGGGATCGGTCCTTCCGAGGCTGGAATCATGAAGTCGGTGCGCTACGTGGCAATTGTCGCCATCGGCGGCATGGCAAACCTCTGGGGTGCTCTGGTTATGGGGGCGCTGCTGAACATCATGTCCCTGCGCGGCATGTTCGGCACCTACGACGACGCAGTGTTCGGTGCCATTCTCATCATCATCATGCTCTTTGCTCCGCAAGGGTTGCTTGGCATTTCCCTGTCAGCAACCGTTAAACGCATATTCAGGCGGGGTGAGTGATGCTTCTTGAGGTAAACAACCTATCCCGCCGGTTCGGCGGCCTGCAGGCGCTGAGCGATGTCAGCTTTTCCGTTCGCCAGGGCATGATCAAAGCGGTGATCGGCCCCAACGGCGCGGGCAAGACCACGCTTTTCAACCTGATCTCCGGCACCCTGCCGCCAAGCTCCGGGACCATTCATTTCAAGGGGCAGGCCATTCATACCCTCCCGCCCTTCCGCATCGCCCGATTGGGCATGGCCCGGACATATCAGAACATCAAGCTCTACCCCGGGATGACCGCTCTGGAAAACGTGATGGTCGGGTGTCACTGCCGGAGCCGGGCAGGATTTCTCGCGGGCATGCTCTCTCTGCCCTGGACTCAGAAGGAAGAAAAAAACATCCGGGGAAAATGTCTGGATCTGCTGGCTCTGCTCGATATTGCTGATCTGGCAGAGGTCGAGGCGACCAGCTTGGCATTCGGTCAGCAGCGGGCGGTGGAATTCGCCAGAGCATTGGCCATGGAGCCCGAGCTGCTGCTGCTCGACGAACCAGCGGCCGGCCTTAACATTTATGAAACCGCCGAGGTCGCCCGACTAATCAGCAAGATCAACGGGCAAGGCATTACCGTCCTGCTGGTCGAGCACGACATGTCCTTGGTCATGGACATCTCCCACGAAATCGTGGTGCTTTCCTTTGGCGAAAAGATTGCGGAAGGCGACCCGGCCAGCATCCAGCGCAATAAAGAAGTCATCCGTATCTACCTGGGGGAAGACGATGCTGAAGGTTAAAAATCTGGAGGCAGGCTACGGCAAGCTCCGGGTCTTGAAACGCATCTCCTTGCATGTCAATCCCGGCGAGATCGTCACCCTGATCGGCGCCAATGGCGCGGGCAAAACCACCCTCCTCTCCGCAATCACTGGCCTGATCCGGCCCACCGCCGGGGAGATTCTCCTCAAGGGGGCTAATCTGGAGCGCCTCAAACCCGAAGAGATCGTTTTCCGCAGCTGCTCCCTGGTGCCGGAAGGCCGACAGGTTTTCGCGACCATGAGCGTGCGCGAAAATCTGATCCTCGGCGGCTATGTCCAGATCCGGCAGGGCAAAGCCCAATTGCAGGAAGGGATTGAATACATCTATGATTTGTTTCCGGTTCTGCGCGAACGACGCCATCAGCTGGCAGGCACCCTTTCCGGCGGCGAACAGCAGATGCTGGCTATGGGAAGAGCACTCATGGCCAAGCCGGCCCTGATCATGCTGGACGAGCCCTCCACCGGGCTAGCGCCGCTCATTGTCAAAAATATCTTTCAAATCATCACCCGACTGCGCGAGGAAGGCAACACCGTGCTGCTCATCGAACAAAACGCTAAAGCCGCCCTCCGGGTGGCGGATCGCGGCTATGTACTGGAAACCGGCAAGATCATTCTCCAGGGATCGTCCGAGGATCTGCTGGCCAATCGGGACGTGCAGCGGGCCTATCTGGGACGGGATGTGGAATAAAAGACGCTAAGGCGCAGAAAGGCAATGGACATACCGCCGCTTCCTTTTAGCGTTTTTGCGTTATAAGCTCTGTCAGATCAACAGCCAGGAGAATGCTATGTACTGGGATCAGGAAAAGGAATGCATTTCCCGCGAGGATCTTGAACAGCTCCAACTCGAGCGGCTTCAATCCACCATCTATCGGGTTACAACCCATGTGCCTTTCTACCGCCGGAAGTTCAAGGAGCTTAAGATCGATCCGGATGGCTTTCGGGCGCTTTCCGAACTCACCAGCCTGCCCTTCACCACCAAGCAGGACCTGCGGGACAACTATCCATATGGTCTCTTTGCCGTGCCGCTGCGCGAGGTGGTCCGGGTCCACTCTTCCTCCGGCACCACCGGCCAGGCCACGGTGGTGGGCTACACCAGGAACGACCTCAAGACCTGGGCAAACCTTATTGCCAGAATTCTCACCGCCACCGGGGTCACCAACGATGACGTGGTGCAAATCGCCTTTGGCTACGGCCTGTTCACCGGCGGCTTTGGTATGCACTACGGGGCCGAACAGGTTGGTGCTTCGGTAATTCCCATATCGAGCGGCAACACCAAGCGCCAGATCCAGATCATGCAGGATTTTCGCACCACGGCCCTGATCTGCACCCCTAGTTATGCCTTGGCCCTGGCCGATGCCATGCAAGAAATGGGGATCAACACCAGTTCGCTCAGCTTAAAATATGGCCTCTTCGGCGGCGAGCCCTGGTCCGAGGCTATGCGCCGCGAAATCCAGAACAAGTTGGGCATCATCGCCACCGATAACTACGGATTAAGCGAGATCATGGGCCCCGGAGTTGCAGGCGAGTGCCAGGAATGCAACGGTCTGCATATCAACGAGGACCATTTCCTTTGCGAGGTCATCAACCCGGAAACCCTGGATCCGGTAAAACCCGGAGAGATCGGCGAGCTGGTGATCACCACCCTGACCAAGGAGGCCTTCCCGGTCATCCGCTACCGCACCCGCGATCTGACTCGGATCGTCGAGGAGCCGTGTCCCTGCGGCCGCACTCTGCGCAGGATGGAACGGGTGCTGGGCCGCACCGATGACATGCTGATCATCAAGGGAGTAAACGTCTATCCCTCGCAGATCGAGCATATCCTTTTTGAAATCGAAGGAACCAAACCTCATTACCAGATCGTGGTGGAACGGGAGGGAAGGCTTGACAAGATCACCGTTCTCGTGGAAGTGGTGGAGTCTATCTTCTTCGACGAGATGAAAAAACAGCGGGAGATGATCGAAACCATCAAACGCCAGCTGGCTTCCGAATTGGGCATCAGCGTGGAGGTCAAGCTGGTGGAGGAAAAAACCATGGAACGCAGCGAAGGCAAGGCGAAACGGGTTATTGACAAAAGGTCACTGTAAAAAAGTGGCACGCAACCACAGAGAGGCCGCGAAGATTCACGTTCAACGCGGACACCTTTCTCCCGTCTTTGTACCTGGCATCAAAATTATCTCTGAGGTGAAATTATGGCTATCTCACAAAAAATGATCAGCTTTGCGGAACGCGCCTCCTGGATCCGCAAGATGTTCGAAGAAGGAGCCCGGCTCAAGGCCCAGTACGGCGCCGATCAGGTCTGCGACTTCAGTCTCGGCAATCCGGACCTGCCGCCGCCCGCCCAGTATCAGGAAGCGGTGCGCAGGATTACTGCCGCAGAAACCACGGGCGCGCACGGCTACATGGCCAACAACGGCTATCCCTTTGTCCGGGAGGCGGTGGCAAAACAGATCGGCATCGAACAGGGTATGGCCGTGGGCCAGGACGATATCCTCATGACCGTGGGCGCGGCCGGCGCTATTAACGTGACCATGAAATCGCTGCTCGATCCGGGCGATGAGGTGATCATCCTCGCCCCCTTCTTTGTCGAATATAACTTTTATGTGGACAATCACGGCGGGGTAACGAAGATCGTCAATACCGCCCCCGACTTCAGCCTGGATCTGGCAGCCATCGAAGCGGCCATCACCCGGAAGACCAAGGCGATCATCATCAACAGCCCTAACAACCCAACCGGCCAGATCTATTCGGCCGCGGAGCTTGCCGATCTCGGCGCGATTCTGGCAAAAGCCGGGCAGACCATCTACCTCATCAGCGACGAGCCTTACCGCAAGATCGTCTATGACGGCCACACCGTCCCAAGCATCTTTAAGGCATATCGCAACAGCCTCATCGTCTCTTCGTATTCCAAGGATCTCTCCTTGCCGGGGGAACGCATCGGCTACATCGCCGTGCATCCGGAGATCGAAGGCAAAGCGCAACTTCTCGGAAGCATGACCCTGGCCAACCGGATCCTGGGTTTTGTCAATGCCCCGGCTTTGATGCAGCGGGTGGTGGCGGAGCTTCAAGGCATTACGGTGGATTGCTCCATCTATGCCCGCCGCCGCGAGCTGTTCTGCAAGGTGTTGAGCGAGGCGGGCTACGAGTTTATCCCGCCCAAGGGAGCTTTCTACATGTTCCCGAAATCGCCCATTGCCGACGACGCACAATTTGTCGGGTTGCTGGCCGAGCAGAAGATTCTGGGGGTGCCGGGCCGTGGCTTCGGAATGCCGGGCTATTTCCGCCTCGCCTTCTGCGTGGAGGATGTGGTGATCAGCCGTTCAGCCGAAGGCTTCAAGAAGGCTCTCGTTGCGGCCAGAAATTTAGCATAACCCATTCAGCAACCGAGATTTTGCAGATGCGTGCACGAGCATGACCGCAATAAACGCCTTCGCCGCCGGACAGGCGTCATAAGGGCCTGACAATGGAACGAAAATCCGCCATCCATTACGGTTGGCACATCGTCTGGACCGGCACCTTCTGCATCTTCGCCTGTCTCGGCTTGGGCCGTTTTGCCCTGGGCATGATTCTGCCCGCCATGGGCAAGTCGCTCCATCTTTCTTACAGCCAGATGGGACTGGTCGGCACCGTTAACTTCGCAGGCTATCTGATCGCGGTCCTGTTCTGCGGGGCGTTGGTAGACCGCTTGGGTTACCGCCGCCTCATCGCCATGGCCCTTGCCGCCATCGGCCTCACCATGATCTCCATCGGCCGTAGCAGTTCCTTTGCCGTGATCCTCATTTGTTATACAATCACCGGTATGGGCAGCGGCGCGGCCAACGTGCCGATGATGGGCCTCGTTTCCCAGTGGTTTGCCAAAAGCCACCGGGGACAGGCCGCGGGATTTGTCGTAATCGGCAGCGGCTTTGCTATCCTGCTTTCCGGTTGGCTGGTTCCTTTCCTGAATCATCTGGGCGGAGCGGAGGGCTGGCGTCTGAGCTGGCAGGTTCTTGGCGGGATCATTCTGCTGGTGGCGGGGCTTTGTTTGATAATGCTGAGAAACAGCCCACAGGAAAAAAATCTGCTGCCTTTGGGAGAAATCAGAAAGGACGCAGCTGAGGTGCTGACGGAAAACAAAATCAGTATCCGGTTGCGGGACATTGTCCAGTTGGGCGGGCTATACTTTCTATTCGGCTACACTTACGTGATTTACGCGACCTTCATTGTCACGGCCCTTATCCAGGAGCACGGATTTTCAGAAGCGGAGGCGGGGAGCTTCTGGTCCCTGGTGGGTGGTTTGAGCCTGCTTTCCGGCCCGGTTTTCGGAACCCTTTCCGATCGAATCGGCCGTAAATACACGCTGGCCATAGTCTTTACCATTCAGACCATGGCCTATCTTCTGGTGTCCCGTCCGCTCTCTACCCCGTTTCTTTATCTTTCCATCGGCTGTTTCGGGGTAGTGGCCTGGAGTATACCCTCCATCATGGCGGCTCTGGCCGGGGATTACGCCGGTCCGCGCATGGCGGCCCGCATTTTTGGCCTCATCACCTTTATCTTCGCTCTGGGGCAGATCGCCGGGCCATCCGTGGCCGGACTGCTTGCCGAAAAAACCTTAAGCTTCGGCAGCAGCTTTTTTATGGCCGCCTGCTTTACCGCCATCGGCGTCGCCCTCGCCTTAAGCCTGCGGGCTCCGGCAAAATAGCTATTCCGCGCCGGACAGCAGCCAAGCCGCATTTTTCCCAAGAATCTTTTTTTCAAGTTCCCTGTTCAGTCCCAAGCCAGAAAGCTGAGCCAGCACCTCCTGCTGTCCGACCCAGGGAGAATCGGAGCCGAAAAGCAAATACTCCTCCGGATGTGCTAGAATCATCGCCCTAGCCCTGTCTTTGGGCAATAAATGTAAGGCATATGAAAGATCCAAATAAATCGGCCGGCCAAGCAATAGCTCCTCCACCTCATCCCAAAGATCCCAAGCCCCAAAATGAGTGGCGATAAATTTCAGCTTCGGCACGCGCTCGATGACGGTCAGAATCTTTTTGGGATCAGCGATCCGCTCTCGGGGAAAGCCGATATCAAAACCGGTGTGCATTACCAGAATCAATCCCTCTGCCGTAATCCTTTCGTAAAGCGGCCACATCCGCGTTTCATCCAACACGAACGCCTGATAATAGGGATGCATTTTGATCCCCCCAAAACCCGCCGTTTTGATAGCACTGATTTGCTCCAGGGCATCGGGCGCTTCTGGGTGGAATGAAGGAAAAGGAATGATCCTTTCGGAACGGATATCCTTCGACCAGGAGAGGATGGAGTCAAACTGCGTGGGTCTGGTGGCAATGGAGCAAATAACACTTTTTTCGATGCCGGCCGTATCCATACTGACAATAAGCGAGGAAAGGCGACCATCGAGATGGGCCGTAACCTTCCCTGCCTGTTCCAAAGCGGGGATCGCGCGGTCTGCAACTTGATTTGGAAAGACGTGGGTGTGAAAATCTATGATAGGTGTCATGGGCCCCATTTGCTTTAATGATTTCGATCAGAAAATGTAGCGTCAAACTGTCCCCGCCGCCATTTATTTTTGTAGTCCGAGTTTTCTATTTTTAACTTTTTATTTCGCCTGGTTAGGCTGGCAAGAGGTGGGTACTGATATGCTACTGTTAGCAATAAAAAAAGCCTTTAACTCAAAAGAGCTAAAGGCTTGATTTTACTGGTGCGCCCGGCACGATTCGAACGTGCGACCTGCGGATTCGTAGTCCGACACTCTATCCAGCTGAGCTACGGGCGCATGAATGAGATGGGATTTATAACGCACATTGTCCGGTTCGGCAACAAGTTTATCAGGAAGAATCCGCTGAAAATTTTTCGGATACTCAGCCGGTCTTGAGGGTATAGGGGGCGAGAAAGCCGAAGCCGGTACGGTTGAGCAGATCGCCGAATCGTTCCCCCTCTCTGTTTTCCGCCTTGAAATGGGCGAGGCAGGTTGCGATGATGGTCAGGGTGGTTTCCGCGGAAAAAATCCCGGAAAGTTCCCGGCCAAGCTGCGGGTGGCGACCCAGTTTGCCGCCCAAGAGGAGGCGGTAGCCGGTGAGTCCCTGGGCAATGGCCTCGGTTGGGCAGGCTCTGGCGCATTGGCCGCAGGCCAGGCAGCGCTGCCAGTCGAACTGTGGGGCAGTTTCCTCCCCCCCGGCAAGGACGATGGCCTCCTCCCGGCAGGCGGCAAGGCATGCCCCGCACTCCGAGCAGGGAGAGGTGCCCAGCACAGGAAGAGAAGCGCTGATCAGGCCGATGTCGACAATCTGGGGCCGGGAGCAACTGTTGGGGCAATCGGCCATGGTGACCCGGAATTCGTGGTGCAGCTTGAGCGGGCCGGACACCCGGCTCTTCATGAATTCCTTCAGGTTGTGGGCGCGCAGCAGGGAGTCAAGCCTCTTGGTAAGATCCTCCCCGGTGTCGATGCGGTTGGGGCAGCCGCTCTGCCCGAAGCAGGCTTCCAGGGTAAAACCTTGCACCTCGTCTTCCTGATGGTGCAGGTAGCGTTGCCGGCAGGCCGTGACATGCGCCATCGTTACCTTGGCGGCGCCTGCCTGCTGCGCCTCGGTCTCCACTCTTTTT